>JASGIX010000041.1:0-112484 GCA_049840955.1 Polyangiaceae bacterium | reverse complement strand
AAGGTTGATCGGGAAACACGATGAATCCGAACAGCACCTTCCCTCCCCAACGTCTGCGAAGGAGTCGAGCACCAGAGTCGTGTCCTCACGCGCACCCTTCAGCTTTGTCGTCGGCGTGTAATGGCGAGAATGACCGAGCGCCGCTCGAGGAAGACGGTACTCCGGCAGGACACTACTCAAGGCTTCAACTAGGCGTCGACCTTCCGGCGGAACCTCATCCCAGTGTTGTGTTGCGTATCCGGTCGCAATAAGCGCGCGCACGAGCCGCCACGGGCTCGGCGGCCACTCAACGAGACCCTCGTTCACGTGATGGCCACCGGGAGTCGCATGGTAGCGACCACCGGGGAAACGCAAGACCATTGTCGGCATCAGCTGTCCCCGTCTGTCTCGTCATCCCCACTGTCGTGGCTGTCTTCGTTGTCGTTCTTCTTCTTCGCCGGTTCAATCTTGGCGTCGTAACTCGTTACGGTTTGGACCATCGCAGATTTGTTCTTCTCGATGAGATGCACGCAGATCGGACTCGAGCTCACCCAGGCTCGGCAACACGAACCCATCCGGACGCGTCGCTGTGGCTTCACGCGTCACAGGCTCGAGGTCACACGCGGTGCGCAGGCGCAGATCTCCGTCGATGAGCTTGCGCAGGCGATACAGACCGAGGAGAACGAGCAGCCGCTCCGCATCAGCGCCAAGTCCATATCCGCGAACCTGAGCCAGGTCGAAGTTGACGTGAAGGACGATCGTCTTTGCGGTAAACTCGTCCCGCGCGAAGGGAACATTACCGAAGCCCTTCTTCGTGTCGCCAGCCGGGTTCACATGGTCGTTCTTCACGCCCCCCGATGCAGCCACATGCACTCCACTTGCCTCAATAAAGGCCGAAAGCGCGCGGGCAATCCTCAACCTTCCCCCCGCGAGGTCACTTTTCGCGATGAAGACGCCATGAAGGAGACTTCCGACGTCGTATTTGAGAAGCACCTGCGCGAGCAACTTGCGATTGATCGGTCCATTCTCGAGCGCTCCGAGGTCACTCTTGAGCTGCCCTACGAATTTCGACCCCGGAGCTTCCAAGATGTAAGGACTGTTCAGTCGATGAGCCTCGAGCATCGTGTCCGTTAGGAATTTCTTCTCCTTCGTGACAACCTTCACGTGGCTGATCCCGGCAAGAGCAGCGACAGGCTGCTCGTTCACAGCGTCCCACACGGTCGCTTCGAGACGGTTAGCCATGCTTTGAGCAGACTCCACGAGGAGTTTCTGACCGCCCTTCGTCTGGTACGTGGCGGCGCCGAGGCTCGGAAAGCCAGTCGGCTGAAAGCGATCTCCCTGCACCGGCTGCAGGTCGATCGAGAAGAGCAGTCGGGTGACGTTATCGAGTTTGCTGAGGTCGATGGTCATGCGGTCTCCGTGACAGTAACGTTCTCAAAGTGGCGGACCATCGCGCCTGCGACGGTCGGAGAAATCGGGAAAGCGAGCGCTGCGGCCCAACGACGCGCCGTCGTTGGATCGGCAATAGCGGCAACCAACGGCGGACGGATACCGGACGCGCGCAGTCGACGCAGCGCGAGCGCGACGGCTCCCGGCACATCGCCGGAGGCCAGACGCCTGAACATTGCGGGCTCTGACATGATGTTCCGATCGCCGACGGCAAACGGAAGCACGCACAGACGCACGGCCTCCCATCCTTCGTCTGGACGTTCACCGCGAAGCGCTGCACCTACCCGAGGCAGCGACTTGACCTGCTCCACCTGCTTCCAATCGAGTGCCATCAGCGCGCGACCGAGCGCGACGACGCGCTCCACGTCAACTTCGCCAGCAATAAAACGAGCAAGGTCGTCGAGGCGTGCGCCAGCATGCCAATGAGCCACCAACGGGAGGGCTCGACTTGCTTGCTGCGAAGCTTCGACCAAACGACGTTCGACAAGCGCAATGAGATCGCCCAAAGGATCTCGGCCTGTCATTACGACGCGAGGATCGTTTATCAGACGTTTGTCGGCACCGACCGCGTAGGCCCAACCCTTTTTCGGATCAATCGGTAGAGCGTGCACCCGCACGGGATCGAAAGGAGTTCCCTTGGAATAGCCACGCGCGGCGCTCCCAAGTGAAAGGGCAAGTCGCCACTCCGGAGAGTCTTCCCCCGCAGCATCGAGCCAGCCTGGAGTTAGTTTTGGGCAAGGCCCAACCTTGAATGCCGTCCCGCTCGCCTGGATCCGCTCGAGGTCGTCGATGGCCACGAGCACCGAGCGCCATCTCGTTGGCTCCGCCTCACGGGTAAGCACATCGAACACGGCATCCGAGAGCACGCCCACGGCGGCAGAAAGCCGCGAGGGACCGTCCTCCGCTTCGCGGCGGAGTCGATCGAGCCAGCCGCTAATGTCATCGATCAACCGAGCGCGCGGGTGTGCAGCGACAGCAATTCGTCCAAGCGGGACCGCGAGGTTGCTCTGGCCGTTGCGCTCGAGGTAACCGTAGCGGACGAAGCCACTGAGCCCGCGCGCAACGCCGAGCCTCGCTATCGCTCTCGCGAAATCGAGCGGACGCCGTGCGGACGAACGTCCGAGTTGCGCCCGACCTTCACCGAGCAGCGTGCTCAAGTCCGTCCAGCTCGCAGGACGCTCCCAGAGGGGCATCCACTGTTCACCGCGTGCGTCCTTCTCCTTCCCAGGCGTCGCGTGCCCTATGGCTTGCGCCGCAACCGCGAAAGGGATTGCGGCGCGCACATCGTCACGTGCGCCCAACCGACGCGTGGCCTGTCCTCGAAAGGCAATGGCACCTTCGAGAAGAAGAACGAAGTCCCACGGATTGATTTGGCTTCCCGCATCAGGCCCCGTCGTGCCATTTGCGCCTCCCGCACTGCCTGGCAAGAATTGGCCAACGGCTGCGTCTAGTAACGCGGCCGTTGGCTTCTCGAAGAGTGCAGTCCTTAGCAACGCTCTTGCCGTCGAGACGGGAGACCCTGCCTCAGACGAGAGATCGAAGAGATCTCGAAGACGCTGCATGGCGGTGTTGGTGAAGTCGAGGCGACCATCATTGCCACCCGTCCCAAGGAGTGCCGGCCAAGATGGCTCTCCGTCGGAAGACAGCACCATGGCTGCGTCCATCCAGTCGCGATGAGCCCCACGCCACGCTAGGGCAAAAGGTTGATAGAGATCCGCCTTGAGCCTCTTGAACTCACGCTCCGCCGCGGCGAGCTCCCTCTTGTAATCGGGATCATCCTTGGAGCGGGTTGGCTTTGCCCCCTTCTTCGCCTTGGTCTCGTCCTTGAGACGTCTCACCTCGGCGTCCGCTCTGGTGATGTTGTCTAGCTGCGCACGGGCGGCCGCGATCCCTTTGCGGAATGGCTCGAATCGGGCAGCCTTCGACGCTTCGACGGGAGCAAGGCCTTTGTCGTTCACAGCGTAGAATCCGGAGCCCTTGTTCCAAGGCGACACAAATGGGGTCGGCGCGTACTCCTCAAGGAAGAACGTTTCGAGCGAGGACTCGTCGAGCGTCGTCAGCAAACAGAAGTGTTGTTCGTTCCAAAAACCGCGGACGTTTGGGTCTTTCTGCTGCGCTATGAGACGCAGGATGCCAATCGCCTTGAGATAGTGAGCAAGCGGGGTCGGAGCACAACCCCTAAGGCGGTGAAGATGGACCGTCATGTTGTGCCTTCCGTCGTTTCCGAGACGAGCAGAGGATCGACCGTCTTGAACTTGGAGGCTCGGCGGTCAGCCGCAATGAGGAGGGCCTCCAGGTAGGCAAGCGAGCCAGGGCCGTGAATGCGCTGAAGCGCCGCTGTTCGCTCACGCCAACTCCGCCCAGTGACTGTCGAAAGCCCCAGCGAGGCAGGCGCAAGGGTCAGGGCAAGTGCCGGAAGCGAGGTCACCTCATCGAGAGGAATTGACGGAAGCGCGTCTCCCTCCCTTACCCCTCGGATCGGCAGGCCGCGATCGTCACACGGAACGTATTCTTGATCCTTCGGCCCGGCATGCAATGCGACGCGCACCTTCCCGTGATGCGCGAGCACCAGATATGCGAGTAGATCGAACTCTTCGGCAGTGCACGCGAGCACCTCCTTTTCGAGGCTCGTAGGGTCCGATGAGCTCGGCTCAGACGCCATTGACTCACGGTCGCCCGTGAGAGCGAACGCCTCGTGCCATGGGCCGAGTAACGCCGAATGCATCGGCTCGTATCTCCGTAGCACGGCAAAGAGTGCGAGACAGCTCGCTAGCTCATGACGGAACCCCCGGCGCTCATCGTCTTTCCGAATCCGATACACGCATGGCGAGTGCCAAGCGCCATCAGGTGCTTTCGCAAGGTCGACGCGCTCGTGGTAAGTGCCTCGCTCCTTGATCGCTGCCTGGAACGCGGGATGCGCCTTGCCCAGATCGTGCCAGCGACCCGCGAGCACAATCAGTTCCGCGAGCCGCTTCGGAACGAGGCCAGGCGCAATCTGCGCCACGAGCTGGCCAACTTCAGTGTTGTGGGTCGCGATCGTCTTATAAGCTGCTGCGCTTAGCTCCTCAGTGTCTTCCAAATCATCCGCAGCGTCCTGCGCCGATTGCTGGGGGGCAGGCAAGACTTTCACCGGCACCTTGGACTCGGGATCGAACCCTCGCTCCTGTAGATAGCCGCCGGTATCGGCCGCCACGCAAACGACGGCACCAGGAATGAGCGACGAGCGCTCCGCAACTATCCACTTGCCGTCAATCCAGTCCCAAACCCACGCACGACGTGAGGGCAAGAGACGAGGTGCAGGTTTGTCCTTTGTTGCTTTGCCGCAGAGCCAATCGCGTGCCGCAAGAAATTTTACACTGCAAAGCTCCTCCCGCGAGGGCTTTCGAGTCGCTGGAGGCGGTGGAGTGCGCTCTCCTTTCTTCACCGATGGCACGTCGATCCAGAACACAGACAGATCTCGTTCGTCACCGCTGCGAATGAAGGGGCTCACATCGATGTCCGCACCGGTCAGATCGGGTGTCGTATCAAAAAGCTCTTCGAACTCACGACGCAAAAGTAGCTGTTTGGGTTGGTAGGGATAGAGCTGCCTGCGCTCACTATCGGTCAACCCTTGCTCGAATGCCTCGATACTTGCAATGCCGACATCCTTCAACTTGGTTGCAAGGCTGTCGATTGCCCACCTCGCGGCGTCGAGCTCCTCAACGGAATATGGCGGCGCCGTTTTGTCGTCACGACCACGATCAACCACTGTGACACTTCCAGAGCCACCGTATCGCGCGCAACGCCCAAAGCGCTGAACGAGGCTCGACCAGGGCGAGAGTTCGCTAATCAGCGTAGTTGCGCTGATGTCTACGCCCGCCTCAACGACCTGGGTCGCTACAATGATTCGGTCGACGCCCGGCTTGCATGTATCTTTGCCAAGAAACTCCGTCTTCCATCCGATCCGCTCGTGGGGGCGATAGCGGCTGTGTACAAGCCGTAGCTCCCTAGACCCACCGAGCTTCTCGAGTGCCTCATAGGTGCGCACGGCTCGTTCGACCGTGTTGCAAACGACCAAAGTGATCCGTCCGTGATCGCCGTCCTTTGGCGACTTTTCGTGCGCCTCCTGGATGGTCTTCGCGAATACCCCGTGATCACTCGCCGCAATTTCCTTAACGTCGAGTTCCTTCTTGATGGTGGCAAGACCAGAGCCAAGCGCGTCGGATGTGAGAGTCGTCGGGCTCGTCGTCCACACGGCGTGTTGCGCTGCAGTATCCACGCTCTTCAGCCAATCGGACTGTAGCGTCGCGCTCATCCACCAGCTCAGCCGCGGACGTAACGAGCGACTAGCCCGCAAATCCTCATCGAAGAACGCTTGGAGTTGGGCGCTCGTGGCGAGTCCGACGTCCATCAGCTGCACCTCGTCGAGCACCCAAAGCACGTCATGGCTAAGCAGCCCGAACTCCATCGGCCAGCGGGCTCGGGGTGCCGCATAGCCGCGATTGAGAGCGCGTGAGAGTGCCATGTCCTGGGTCGCAATGAAGACAGCGTCCTCTTCCGGATAGAGGTTCCACTCTCCACCTTGGTCAACGCCGCCCATCAGCAGATGCACGCCGACTTTACCGCGATGATCCGTGCCGGGCTGCCAGAGCAGCTGCAGCCGTTCAAGGCACTGCCGAACCTCGTCAGCGGTCTGCTCGACGAGCACACGCATTGGCAATGTCCAGACAAGACGTCGAGGCCAGCGGTCATCTTTCCGCTCCACTCGATTGTAGAGCCATGCGCCGAGCACGCCGAGCGTCTTGCCGTAGCCCGTGGGGATCCGGATCACCCGGGAACGCGGCACCTGGTCTCGAGCAAGCGCCTCCTGCCATTCTCGCGGCGTCAGGGCACCACCAGCAGCAACCGGCGCGAAGCGCGCAAACCATCTGGAAAACTGGCTCTGCGTACTACTCGCCATCACGTGCCCTCTCCGTCCCCGTCCACTCGCCGCTTCTCCAGCCGCGTCCAACATACCTGTCATTGCCCTGTCCGCTTCTTAACGGAAGGCCATCGCCCACCTCGAACCAGACATCGACGCTCATTTCCGCAAGCTCGCGCAGCGGGGCGACCTCTTTGCAGGTCAGAACCTCGTTAGGCATCCTTGCTCCTGTTTGAGTAGGCGTTCGTCTAGCAACCGCATGTCACTCCAATCGCACATCCTAACCAATCACGATGTTCGACTCAATAGTAGTTGAGCATCGTCAAGACGAATTACTCAGGTGTCCGCGCCTGACGCGGCGACTGCTACTGAAGCCGCCCTGTATCGCCGCGCAGGAGTTGTGCTCGTGCCTGCATGCGACGCCCAAGAAGTAGTCAGACTTCATCCTTCACTTTTGCGCACAAGCAGAGCCTAGGCTCGTTCTCAATCATGTCTACCGTGGCGACGTGTCACGCCCGCTACTCTCGGGTTTGCGTTGCCGAGTCCACCTGATCGCGACCAACGCGTGAACCGCACGCGTCTTCGCAATGACGCTTCGCACGTCTACATCACTCATCCACTCTTCATACGGCAGAGTCGACCACACGACTGCAATAGTTCGCACATGCCCCCAATCGTGCGCGCTCACCGCACCACGTGTTAAGGTTCTGCCGAAGCTCGGCCTCGCAAGTCGATGTGTCGAATGAAACATGTTCGTCCCATTGGGACTCAAGCAGACGACCTGCGTGCCTCCTGCGCGGACACTTGAGACCGTGTTTTTCGCTCTCGAGCGTCCCGACGATCGGAAGTGCGATGCGCAACTGTCAACTCAACGCCTCGGCCGACCTGAATCGGGGGAATGTCGCCGGGCCGAGCGGTCGACGAAGCCAGAAATCGCTAGCTCGTGCAGAAACGCACAATGGAATCAGCTTCAATGGAGCCGTCGCTTTCACGCGACGGAAGCGGCTTCGTCGACCGCTCGGCCCGGTGAAATGCAAACAAATCGGTCAGCCTGACATGATGCGCATAGCGAAATGATGGCTAGCATGATCTGCGCGACCAGATGGACGATTTGGAGCACTTCCACGTTGGAGCGAGTCACAGTCCGCCTGACCGGTCTTACGTATCGCCTATTTCCGTCTTTTGATTTCATTGAGCGTTCACCTCTGTCTCTCGAGTAGTGACCGCAGAGCGCCGGCCGCGCAAATTGATGGCAATCAAGATTCCGGGGGTTTCGTATGTAACCTGCTGGATATTTTACGTAATTTCAGGCCGGCAATTTTTCTCCGCGAAGGAACAGTCGAGGGCAGCGCCTTTCGAGTGACTGCTTCGCCCGTCAAAGCCCCGCTGCTTCGGTGGCGAACACCGCAGGCGATGGTCGTACCTCTCGGACGATCGTTGGGGGGCGACGGTGAAGAAGCATCGGCACGGCTGGTGAAGCCTCCGTCCGACGGCAAAGCTGTTCGGGCGAACCGCGTGGGGATTGATGTATTCGAGGCTCGTTGCGAACACGGAGAATTGTTCGTGGGTCAAGCCGAACTGCGATTGTATACGCCACTACACACTGAATGCCGCTGACAGCTAGGCGACGACGACGACTGCTTGCGAAAGGGCGCGGCTTCCCACGCGTGTTTTCTGTCGAACCACCTTCCCCCTCACCCACCCCACCTCCCCGGCACTTCCGTCGAAATCCCTGTTTCGTGAATATAGATGGTTTCTCGCGATTGCATCTTGTAAGACGCAGAGTGAATTTGGCCGACCTCCGTCGCGAAGGATGCTCCACCCGAGAGCCACGCCTTGTAGATTTCGTCGTCCAAGCCAAGCCGAACGTTCTTCGGAAGCTCGACGGTTCGAAACGCGCGCTCGCCGTAGTAGCGCACCGCAGAAGCGCTCGTGCGTAGGGCTTCGACGAAGGGAGCGTAATATCCCCGTAGGAAGTTGCTCATGTCCTTTGCACTGAGCGAAGGCGTGCGATCGGTGTCATTGGGCGGATCGACCGTTTGAACGCGAAAGTTGCCACCAACGCCGTTGAGATCCACCTGTGAAGCGATGTGACAATTGGGCGCCCAAGGTCCCCCGAGCACAACGGGACCCGCTCCTCCACCGAGACCGGGATTGCCGGGGATGGTCGTTACCGCGGTGAGAGACTGAGCTTGCAACAGAGCCGGACCAATTGCAGCGAGACCGCCGAAGTTCACGCAGTGTCCCTTGTTTTCCCAAACGACGAATCGATGCACCACCAACGTCAGCGGGTTGACCGCGAAGATGACGATGTCGGGCCGCATGGCGTTTGCGAAATTGAAGACTCCGCCGTTCGCTATCGCGCGGCTCAAGTGAAACGAGTACCACCCCGTCGCGGCTCCCGCGCCCAGCGGCAAAAAGAGGTACTGCGCGAGTGCACCGCCAACAGCCGTTCCCATGTGGTAACCCAGCTGACCGCGTTCCGTCGTGTCCACGCCGACAGCAACAGGGCTCGGCGCCAGGTTCGCCATCACGCCTCCCACAGCAACGCCGGGCACCACTCCTCCCCCAGGTGGTCCTCCTGGAAGACCACCGGCTGCTGCAAGGGGCGCAACCGTTATGGTGAAAGAGTAAACACGCCACGCGAGCTCGTCCGCAACCCAACCCCCGGGATAAACTCCGAGCCGCAGTTGTGCGTTCAAGAGCTGCGGCCACGTGAGTGCAATCGGATTGGGTAGTCCCGGCAGATTGCTACCCGGTCCCGCCGCACAGGGACCGCCCATCGCACCACCGCCGCCCAAAAAGTTGTAGACGAAATCCGGCATTGGCTTCCTCCACGCTGGCGGCTCCCTCGAACCATCCACGCGGATGCTAACACCTGCTGTTCGCTTCCCACTCGTACTCTCGCGCAAGCACGAAGACCTTCGAGTCATCGCTCGTTACACGATTGAAACCCCGCTCCTAACGGACTTCGGGGTCCCTTGACCTTGCCGCTTCGCGCTCGCAACTCTCCTTCCGCCGCCGCTCACTTCGTCAAAGCGCGTCGATGTCAACGCTGTTCGACGTCAGCACTTCACGCGTACCTCAGCCCGATAAGCACGCGTGATGGCGTGAACTACTGGCAGGCAGCGCGTGAGGGACGGCGCAGGCATTTCGCAGATACGATTCGCTTGTCTTTCCTAGACGTTGGCCCATAATCCGGAGAGGATCACTTACCAGCCGAATCGCCATGGCCACTGCTGAACAAATCAAAGCGCTCGTCGCAAGCTTCGTCACGGACGACGACGATCGCTTTCGTGCGGTTGCTATGCAGATTGCGGCGCTGGCAGCAAAGCAGGGTAAATCGAAGCTGTCGGAGGAGCTTCGGGAGATGCTGGTCGAGGCGTCGGCTCGTAACAAGGTCCACGTTGGGCCTACGCGGCCAGTTCCCATTGCTCGTCCTGCGCGGGACTTGGCGGGGCTCGTCACCGTGGATTATCCGACGGCGCGCCTCGGTGACATGGTTCTCGACGACGCCCTTTCGCATGAGCTGAAAAGGGTTGTTGCGGAGTATCGGCAGCGGGAGCGTTTGCGGGCAAGCGGGCTCAGTCCACGTCGACGCTTGCTGCTCGTAGGACCGCCGGGATGCGGCAAAACCATGACGGCTCGCGCGCTTGCTGGCGAGTGCCACCTACCGCTGATGTCGGTTCAGCTGCACGCACTCATCACGAAGTTCATGGGTGAAACGGCGGCGAAGCTGCACCTGATTTTCGAGGCAATGCAGCAGACCCCTGGGGTTTATCTGTTCGACGAGTTCGATGCCCTCGGGACGGGACGCGACACGACGAACGACGTCGGAGAAATCCGACGGGTGCTCGGCTCGTTGTTGCAGTTCCTCGAGCATCATGACTGCGATGGGTTCGTGATTGCCGCGACCAACCTGAAGACGCAGCTAGACTCGGCACTCTTCCGCAGATTCGATGCGGTCCTGTCCTACGAGCTGCCCACCGAGACATCGGTTCGGCCGTTGATTGCCCAGCGTCTCAACCTATTCGACACACATTGGCTCGATTGGGCGCAAGTCACGCGGGAAGCGACTGGTCTCAGTCACGCAGAGATCGTTCGGGCGGCGGAAGAAGCGGCGCGTGACGCGGTGATGGCAGAGCGACAAGAAATACAATCCAGCGAGCTCATTCGAGCACTGCGAAAGCGCAAAACTCGGTAACGCGAGTGTGAACGGGATGGTGTTGGGCTAGTGTTGGGGAGGAATGGGGATGACGACGAAAGGGCTGAGGCACTTACGGCTGGCGGACACAGGCAAGAGCTATAGCTACACTGCTTACGGGGGCGGAGGCGGAGAGTATCAACGCCCACCTCGAGACAGGGTTCGTCACGCCCAGAAGCTTCGAGGTGACCTGGCTGCGGCAGAACGCGAGGCTCGCGAACGCGGTTTCGGCGCGGATGACGCCCTTATCATCACTTATGAGCTGCAGCCTCACGCCATCGAGGTGGTTGATTCCCTCGAGAGGCAGCGGAGCGGAATCCAGCTGCTTTCCGTTTCGACAAATTCCGTTGAAATCCGCGCAACGGTTCGCGTTCCGGCTTCCAAAGTCGATCTCCTTCGCAACATTCTCAACCGCTATGAATCCGAGATCGACAAGCGAAGTGGGCGCCCGAAGGAACAAGTCCTCGTCGAGAACGTAAATGCCATTCGGCTGGCGACGGAGCGCGACCTGTGGACGGACAACGTGCCGTTTCCTGAGCCGAGTCAGCCCGTATGGTGGGAATTGTGGCTCTGTCACGACCGCGGAAGTACTCCCGAGTCGACCTTCAAGGAGTTTCAGCTACTGGCGACTGCCGCAGGGTTGAAGCTTCGAGAACGGTTCATCGTGTTCCCCGACCGATTGGTGACGGTTGGCTTCGGAAGATTTGAGGATTGGTCGCGGAAGCCGCTCCTATTGCTCCACCTCGCCGAACTGCGTCAAGCGAAAGAACTGGCGTCGGAGTACCTGCGCATTCCGCGAACGTTTCAGGGGGAGATAGTTCGCGACCTTGCTGCGCGTATCACGCATCCATCCCCTGATGCGCCAGCCGTGTGTTTGCTCGATACCGGCGTCGATCATGCTCATCCCCTACTCCGCCCTGCATTAGCCCCGTCTGACGTGCTTGCGGTTGAGTCGGGCTGGGGTGGGCATGACCACAGTGATTGTCACCATGGGACGACTATGGCCGGCATCGCTCTCTTCGATTCCCTTGCGGATGCCTTGAAATCGACTGCACCTGTCGACATCAATCATCGCTTGGAATCGGTGAAGATTCTACCCCCAACCGGCGAGAATGCTCCTGATAGCTACGGGAGCATCACGCAATTTGCCGTGGGCCTCGCGGAGACCGTCGCACCCAATCGTCGACGCGTCGCCTGTCTCGCGGTCACTGCCGACTGTCGGGATGGTGGCGTGCCATCCTCCTGGTCGGCGGCTGTCGACGAACTGGCTGCGGGAGGCGAGGTGTTCAACAATCCCCAGCTCGTCTGCATTTCCGCGGGCAATCTTCGCAAGGAGATTCACTCGACAGACTACGACTACCCTGTCCTCAGCGGCGAATGCGCCGGTATCGAGGATCCCGCTCAAGCTTGGAACGCAGTGACCGTTGGCGCGATCACCCACTTGGCTTACTTCGACGACCCTAGCTTTCGGGGATATCAACCTGTGGCACCCTCGGGAGATCTCTCTCCAACTAGTCGAACCTCGCTTGCTTGGCCCGAGGAACAACGCGACGGTTGGGCTATCAAGCCCGACATCGTGATGGAAGGCGGCAACTGGGCCGCGGACGCCGCTGGGACAAGAGACACGCCAGACGCACTTGGAATTCTGACAACTTCCGTCACGAGAAGTGGCGCCCTACTCACGACCACGCGTGACACGAGCCCAGCCACTGCCGCAGCGGCAAGATTGGCCGCACAAATCTGGTCCGAGTACCCAGAGCTGCGACCGGAGACGATTCGGGGATTGATAGTCCACTCCGCGCGCTGGACGGATGCAATGCAGAAGCGTTTTCCTGCGAAGCGGAAGGATGACATTCAGCAACGACTCCGTTGCTATGGATACGGTGTCCCAGACAAGGCACGCGCAATCTATAGTGCCTCAAACGCCGTTACTTTGCTCGTCGAAGATGAGCTGCAACCGTATAAGAAGGATGGGAGCGAATGCAAGACGAACGAGATGCGGTTGCACGCGCTGCCCTGGCCAGTTGAGGCTTTGCAAGCACTGGGTTCAGTGGACGTGACCATGCGTGTGACCCTTTCGTACTTCATCGAGCCCAGCCCCGGTCGTCGAGGATGGACGAATCGCCATTGCTACGCGAGCCATGGGCTCCGTTTTGAACTGCAGCGACCGCTAGAGACAACCGCTGCTCTTCTCGAACGGTTGAGCGCATCTGCGCTGGCGGCGCCCTGTCATCCCAACGAGCACTCGAAGGATAATCGCGAATGGGTTGTGGGATCTCAGAAGCGAAATCAAGGCTCGCTTCACTGCGATTGGTGGCAAGGGACTGCCGCAGATCTCTGCTCGATGCAAACACCTTGCCGTGTACCCGGTGATCGGCTGGTGGAGACAGCGACCGCATCTGAAGCGATGGGAAAGCAAAGCCCGCTACAGTCTCATCGTAAGTATAGAATCGCCAAGCGTGGAGCTCGATCTCTATAGCGCCATCGCCAATCAGATCGCCATTGCGACGGAGATCCCTGTTTCGTGAACCGGAAGCGTTTACGGGGGAGCCAATTGCCGAGTTGACCGGTCCTTCCGATCAAGATCCGCCACACCAACGCGAGTTGAAGTCGCGACGCACCAACAAAACTCTTCGGCGTGTGTCGAGAGGAGGCCATGGCTGTCATTGGTGAAGCCGAGAAGAAGACCCAGCGTCGCGTCGTGAGGCTATTCACGTGCCGACGCGCTCAACTCCTCCCCTTCGAACGCGCTCGTCCCTCGTGAATTCGAGCGTCGTCAACGATTCGACAAGCTCACCCCCGTCTTCGATCCGCCCTCGCGATCCACCGTCTTCGAATTCAACGCCCCGCACAGTAGTGAAGGAAGTCACATCATCGAGCGTGCCGACGAGCTCCGCGTTCGAGCCATCCGCTCTCGCTGGTCTGAAGTGACGATGCACTCCACCGCACTTCGGAGTGCATCGAACGATGCTTCTCGTCGCATTCCGTCGCATTCGTGCGGCGGCCTCATTGAAGCTCTTCCTCCTCGGCCAGCGGAGGCTTCGCCGGTGCATTCCGTCGCATTCGTGCGGCGGCCTCATTGAATGCCTGGTTCTTCTCGAGAAATCCCTCGGGGGTACTTCCCGAACGTCTCACTACGAATGACGTCGAAGTTGTCCAATGGCCGCCCGGTCCCGCTTACAGTGGAAGCAATCGAAACCATCGAAGGGTGAGCGGTCATCGTCGGTTGACGTCTCACTCACACGGCAGCACGCCGTCGAGTCCCTAATCCAGCTCGAGAGTCCAACAACGACGACAGACAGTCCTGCAGTTTTTTCGCAATCCCGTCACCGTGTAGGGCCATTACGGAACGCGTGAACTTCACGCATGCTTCGTCTCGTCCGGTAAAAGCGCGTCCTTTGTCGTCGTTCAAGTCGAACGCTCGGCGCTTTCGCGTCCATCGATTGTCGACAGAGTTGACCCGGTCCAAAACGCTTTTCAACTTTCCGAAATCCAGGCACCCTCGCGCACGCATCGTGTCGTCGACTCCGCCCATCAACGTCACCGCGCCGCGTCAAGAATACCGTTCCTTTGCAACGGCGGATCCTGCCATTTTCGTGGATCCAAGTCATCGGTGATCTGGCTGCGCGCGTTTTCGCCGCGTGGGTTCGGCAATGCCCGATTGCACCAGCGGATCCGAACACGCTCGTTCGCGATATCAAGGTCGAGCGCTATTACTGGGGTCGCCTACATTCCGAAATCGCGACGCGCACAGCAGTCTGGTACGAAGGAGCCTATTCGAATTCGCATGGCGCGCTTCCCACGGCGCCCAATCCTTCAGCACCCGATCTTTGGACGACGACACCGGAGGAACTTCAACACCGCAGCTGTCATCTCGCACCCTGCGAAACTTGTCGCGGTGGCGGCGTAGTATCCTGTCCGGATTGCGCCGGCAAAGCCCGAGTCCAATGCCCCAACTGCCAAGGCACCGGAAAAGCGTACGGCTACGCCAAGAACGGTTCTCGTCGTCTGATGAACTGCCGAATGTGCGCAGGCGACCTCGAGCTCCGATGCTCGTCGTGTCAGTCAGGTCAACGTGCGTGCCCCCATTGCAGCGGCTCGGGACGAAAGGTGCGGTGGTTGGAATTGGTGCAAACGAGCCGCACCGACGTTCGTGTTGGTCCAGAGGATTGCATCTCTTGGCTCTTCCCCTGGAAAGAGACCGCAGCACAGGCTTCACCAGCGGAGATTGGTGTCGATGTCATCGCAACTGGCGAAGTCGATGCCTATGGCGCGCTCTCCGAAGCTCACCTGACGAAGCTGACGCCAGCAGGTTGGGTCGAGCAGCACGGAAGAGCCCTACAGCCCGAGGTGCAGAACACCGAACGAGTGGTTCGACAAGTGTTCTCCTTTTATGAGGTCCCCTGCATTGCGATAACTTACGCGTTGGCTGGGGATGCACCGCGGACGGTCCGGTTCGAAGGGCTCCGAATGCTCGGCCCACCCGTGAATCGGGACGATGCCTTTGCCCATCGTGCTCGACGTCTCCAGCTGATCCGCAACGTGTTGGCCGGTATCGCGCTGGGGATCCCTGCGTTCTACCTGGCAAGAGGAGAGTACTACCGAAGCCCTGCCGTTGCCGTTTTGTTGGTTTGTGTCGTCGCGGTAACGTTCGGCATCTACCGGCTGTATCGTGGACTCTCTCTGCACGGCTTCGCACATTCCCGTCCTTGGGCGTGGTTCGCGGGCGCAGGAACGCTAGTTTTACTTGCGTCCGCGGTTCAGGCGGAACCCAGTCTGCGCACAGCGCGGCAATTGCTGTCGCAGGATCAATTCGAGGCGACCAGCCGCGAGCTCCTCGCCCTTGGCAATCCGCAAGAGCCCGCTCGAGCCGAGCTCTGGAATTCCCTCCACCTGGCCATTGCGAAAAAAGCAACAGCTCCAGAATTGATTCGCCATGAGCTCGCTGAGATTGCTCCAGGAACGCCACAGCGGCTTGTCTGCGCGCAAAGATTGGGTGAACTCGTCGACAAGACGGCCCGTGAGCATCTGGCCGCGGGACGTTGGCAAGAAGCGGAGACCCTTCTCGCGTCAGTAGCTGCGGACTTGCAGCGGGAGCTCCCAGGAGATCCCGTGCTCGGACGCGTTACCGAGACCCGTGCCCTTACGCACGAGCAAGCCTATGGAAAGTGCTCGACGGAGGTCTGTCGCTTGCATGCAGCGCGAAGCGCATTGACCTACGCTCAAAGCCCGCTGCGAGTGCAGCGACTGAATGCGTCGCGACAGAACGTCTCCGAGAGTCTGACCTATCGCCCCGGCAGCGGGGAGGCGGTGCTCACTCGACTCAAACGTCTGCGAGCCATCGAAAACGTCGTAACTGAGCTCGGCGTTTTGTCGGGAGATGACGAACTTGCAGCGCGAGCTCGAACGGCCAGCGAAACCGTTCGTCGCGAACGCGCACGTGTCCCGCTCTTGGGCGCAGATTCCACCGTACTGGTGGATCTGCCTCGGAAGCGCCGTGTCCCAATCTGCGGGAGCCTTCAAATTCGAGAGCGGAACGGTGACGCTCTTCGCAAACATGCGCAGTGGTCGCTGCATTGGCACCTACATCGTGGGAAGCAGCACAGAACGGCGCGTGTTGAACGAGCCAGGTCAGTCGGCAAGCGCCGTCCACCTGCTATCCCAGAGCCTCGGGCACGCGGTGTCACTTCCCGTCGTACCTCCTGGGTCAACCCGCACGAGCTCGAGCTCCCAAGTCGACAATATTCCCATAGCTGCGCGTTGGAATGGCTCGGAACTGATGGAACTGCGCATTGGCGAGGCGAAACCATGAAGTACCTTGGCGCTCCTCTGTCACTGAAGCGTGAGACTCTCGTGCGGAGCCGACATGCGTAAGATTGCCCTCTTGCCTCTCAGCGTGGCGCTGGCAACCGTGGTCGGCGCCGCTGGCCCCTCAGGTCTCCTCGCGGCGGGACCACTCATCATGCGTCCACGCGACGAGGAGGAAGACGGTAGTGGCCCCCTCATCATCGCACCGCAGTATCACGACAAGGCTCAGCTCTTCCTGGCAGGACATCGCTCCCATAGTTCGCACAGCTCACACCGCTCGCACTCGAGCCACTACTCGGGCCGATCGACGGGTTGGGCTGACGACGGTTCATCCGGAAGGGCCTATGCGCCGTCGAGCCCGGTCGTGATCCCACCACCGAAACCACCGCAACCGGCGTTCGTCTCCCTCGCCGCGTTTCCCGGCGGGCGGATCTTCGTAGACGGTACGTTGGTCGGCTATGACGCAACTGGAACCTTGAGGCTCAATCCAGGCAGTCACGACGTCAGGATCGAAAATCGGTTCCTAGGAACGGGAAGCAGCCAAGTGTCGCTCGTGGAAGGCCAAACTGGGCTCGTGGTAATCAAATGGTAGAGGAGCTCCTCGACGTAAACGGCGCGATCGCCTTTGACCAGGGAAAGGCGCGCGTGTCTCTCGACTTGCGGATCTATCGTCTCACCGCGATTCAGAAGACCACGTACAGGTTTGCTCGTGAGTTCGGAGCCATCCTGGGCCCCATCGATGGGGACGTTTTGAATGCAACACTCGAGTTTCCTCCAGCAATGCCGGACGCCCAGGTAAACCGCCTGCTTCGGTCGTTCTTCGAGGACTTGCTCGACCAAGAATTGCGCGAGCGGATCGCCGAAGAGACGCACGCCCTTCGGGCACTCGTTCTCGCCCAAGCGTTCTCCATGACCGACCTCATCCGACGGGACTAGAAGTGTCCGAGAGCCTATTCCAAAGTCGTGCAGAGTTTCGGCCACGAGCAGACTACAGGCTGCTGCCGTTTCGGTTCCATCGTCTTGATGAGCATCGACACGTGCTCACCAATGACGTGGGGGAATACGCCGTACTCCCCCACGCGGACCTCCGGGCACTCGTGGACCGTCAGCTCGATCCGGATTCTGACTCATACAAAAGCCTGAAGGCACGACATTTTCTCTTCGACGACCACTCTCGTGTCGCTCTCGATCTCCTCGCACTCAAGTACCGCACACGAGCAGAGGCGCTGGCTTCCTTTACCGGACTCCACATGTTCGTGGTCACGCTCCGGTGCACGAATTCATGTCGGTATTGCCAAGCCTCACGGCGCTCGGAGGATGATCGTCGGTACGACATGTCCGTCGAGAATGCCGATCTGGCGCTCGACTTCACATTCCGCTCTCCGTCTCGAGCCATCAAGATCGAGTTTCAAGGGGGCGAGCCGCTCCTGAATTTCCCCCTGGTGAGGCACGTCGTTGAACGGGCTGTCGAGCTCAACGCGACCCGAGGCAAACACTTGGAGTTCGTCATTGCATCGAATCTGGCTTTGCTCTCCGACGAGATCCTGGACTTCTGCAAGAAGTACGCTGTCATGTTCTCGACCTCGCTCGACGGTCCGCAGGATCTGCACGATGCTCATCGACTCTTGCGTGGCGGCTCGAGCCATCGAATAACGACTTCCAATATTGCACGAGTGCAGCAAGAATTGGGCGTTGACGCCGTTTCCGCGTTGATGACCACGACGCGCGATAGTCTGTCCCGCGCCCGGGACATCGTTCGAAGAGTACCTCCGCTGCAATCTTCACGGCATTTTCCTGCGGAGCGCGCGCCCGTACGGCCTGGCCGTGCAGAACAAACTGGTTGGAACCTATTCCGCATCAGAATGGGTGAGCTTTTACCGAGTGGCTTTGGAAGAGATCCTCGCTGTGAACCGCGCCGGATATCCGTTAAGAGAGGAATACACGACAATCCTCCTCCAGAAGATGTTCACCCCCGGTGGCGCGCGTTTCGTGGATCTACAGTCACCCGCCGGTCTCGGGATTGCTGCTGTCGCGTTCAACTACGACGGCGCCGTCTATGCTTCCGATGAGGGTCGCATGTTGGCGGAAATGGGGGATCCATACTTCCGGTTAGGGGTTCTCGGTCGTGACTCCTTCGACGAGATGATGACCTCGGAGCGCTTGCTCGACGTCCTGAGCAATACGATGCTCGAGGGCGTCCCTCAGTGTTCGGACTGCGCCTTTCTCCCGTATTGCGGCGCCGATCCGGTATTTCACCACGTCACCCAAGGTGACCCGGTGGGTCATAAGGCAAGAAGTGAATTCTGCGAGAAGCAAACGGGGGTTCTGTTGCACTTGGTCAAACTGCTCGAGGACGATCCCGAAGCGCGACAGATCCTCCTCTCCTGGATCTAGACATGGCAACGAGGTTATTCGGACTTGGCCTTGAGAGCATTGGCCTGGACACTTCAGAGAAGCCACAAATGGGGCGGATCTGCACGGGAAACGATGTCCCCGAGGGACATCGCAACCGAGCGATCCTTCGCGTGAGCCAGCCGAGGACAGACGTCCCAGACGGGTATCTCGCGTACTTCTTCGACGCTTGCCCTACGGATCCCCCCAGGCGCAATGCCTTCCGGCTCGCGCCAAGCTTTCAACATCTCAGCGACGGTGACGTCATTCGGTTTGACCCGGCGCGGGGCTCAATCAACGTCCTCTACCGCAAGGCGTCCGATTCGAACACGCTGGTGCTGACGGAATGCTGCAACAACCGCTGCCTCATGTGCTCGCAGCCACCCGCCCAGCGCGCGGATTTCAGGCTACTCGACGAAGCTCGACAGCTGGTTTCACTCATCTCGACGGATACACGGGAGCTCGGAATCAGCGGGGGCGAACCTGGATTGTTGGGGCCCAAGTTGGTCGAGCTCGTCACGCTACTCCGGGAGCGCTTGCCCAATACTGCTGTTCACCTGCTTTCGAACGGACGTCCCTTTTCGGATCCTGCTCTGGCCCGAGCGCTAGCGCAGGTACACCATCCCGACCTGATGGTAGGTGTGCCGCTTCACTCGGACTTGCCCGAGGAGCACGACTATGTGGCTCAAGCTCATGGCGCGTTCGATGAAACCGTGCGCGGGATCCTGAACCTGAAGCAGTCCGGTGTTCGCGTCGAGCTTCGCCTCGTCATCCATGAGCTGACGAAGACCCGTCTCGTCGAGTTCGCAGAATTTGTCGCACGCAACCTCTTGTTCGTCGATCATGTGGCCCTCATGGGCATAGAACTCGAGGGTTACGCGCGGAGCAACCTCGCTCTCCTCTGGATTGATCCCCTGGATTACGTCGACGCGCTGACGAGGGCGGTACGACGTCTGGTTCAGGCTGGCTCGAACGTGTCGATTTACAACCTACCGCTTTGCGTTCTGCCCGACGAACTCCATCCGTTCGCCCGACGAAGTATCTCAGACTGGAAAACTGAATTCGTGCGGGAGTGCGCCGACTGCATGCGCAAAGAAGATTGCAGCGGACTATTCGCGTCGGGGACAGCCATCATGAGCCGAGGGATCCGTTCCTATTCTCCTCGGCGGACCAGTGGCCTTAGCGAAGGCTCAACGTCGTCCGACGACGGAGAGTATGCCCACGACGCCAATACTATCCGATAGGAGAGGTCGGAAGGCCTTGTCCGCCAAGTCCAGCGACGCAGATCGTTCTATCTCACCTCGACGGTCCAATTCACCCGATAGGAGGCCTGAGCATTCCCGGCCGTAATCGTACCAACACGCTGCATTCCTAAAGTAGCGGAAACGGAATCCGTTGCGCCTTCGCCAGCCGATTGAAGTGGCGTCGCGTCATCGTGAATGTACGCGGCGGTGCCGCAACGGAAAGTATCCCCAGCCATCACGGGAAACTCTCGTTCCCAACTGGACGCGTACGACTGCCCGTCTTCGACTCTTTCCTCCGTTTTGATGTCTTGCGACGGCTGCGTGCGCTGGCCATTCACCTCGCACCAGGTCCTGATTGACCAGATCGTTGTCCCCCACGAGCCATCATTGACAATCGTGACGCCAGTGAACCGAACCTTGGCGCGAAGCGGCTCTATCCACGGAATTACCGACCGATCAGCGATCGTACTCGGCAACTGTCGGTACTCGACGAATATCGGCACCTCCGGTCCACCCATGGAATAGTTCGCCTGGATCTCGGTAGGTGTTCCGGCAAATAGCGCTTGGCCGTTATTGGGAGTCATCCCTCGTCCCAAGAATCGAGATTGGAGATTGTTGCTGCGAGTGAAGTTCGAGATCGCTCCGCCGACAATTGGGAAGGCTGCACGGACGCCAGCGGAAAACTTGCTCGCATCCCCGGAGACAACCTCCTCGTATGCATGACCAAGATAGACTCGCCACAGATAGTAAACGCTACCCTGCGGGGCCTCTTCCATGTCGCCCGAGTCGTCGAGCTCAACCACTCGAGACAAGTGAAAGGCTCGAAATGCAGCGTATCGTTGCGAATAGTCAATCGCCCCATTTACACTGGCAATACCCCAGGCAGACGCGTTCGCATGTAGACCCTCACTCGTATCGATAAGGATCCTCTCATGCCGAAACTCATTGACCGGCGTCGTCCGCAGTCTTGCATCAGGAAACAAACTCCCACTCGGAAACGCCTGGAATTGCCGATCGAATGGGGTACCTAGAAGCGGCACCGCCGGCGGCGCGGAAGCCCAAACCGTCACGGGAGCAACCTGAACGGAGGGGCGCGATTGAACACTTGCGCACCCGGCAACGACGGCACACGGTATGGCCAACGCGAGAAAGCAGGAAATACGAGGCATTGTCTGTCCTTACAGCAGGCTACTCTTCGCTGGCAATGCAAAAAACGCACGCATCCAGGCTCTGCCCACTGCACTGCGGCATTGCCGTTTCGACGACTTCCGTGTTCCTCCAGCCAAACAGCTATAGTTAGTACCGCGATAACATTGCATTCCAGATATCCAAACCTACAGCACGCTTGCGACCACATTCGACTCGATGGCAGTCTGAAAGAATGCATCTCATCAGTTCTCGGGGAAACTTTTGGTCATGCGACGTCATTTCTGATCGCGACGAAATCCGCGACGTAACGCTGACGGATCCTGATCCGCAGATTGACATGCCGGTTGACGTGAACACGTTACTCGCCGATCTGTCCGGCAAGAAGACATTACTGCTCATCCATGGCTACAACAACGATGAAGACCAGGTCTGTCGCGCCTATCAGATCATTCAGGAGAAAGTAGGAGTCAATGCATATGACAAGGTCATGGGCTACACGTGGCCAGGAGGTCACGTCCTAGAATACCTCCCTGCGCGAGATCGCGCGAAGGCCGTCGCACCGCGACTTGCCAAGTGGCTCGAACTGCTTCTCACCCACTGCGCGTCAGTCGACATCATGTGCCACAGTTTAGGGAACTTCTTGGCGTTACGCGCGGTGCGTTACGTCAACCCGAACCTGAAGAAGTTCCGGTTTGGATGGATGACTGCCGCAGCAGTGCACGACGAATCGGTCGAACCGGGTCGGGAGTTCTTCAACGCCACACTTCGATTCGAACAATTCTGCATCTATCACTCCTGTCGAGACGAGGTGCTTGCCCTTGCGTTCCCATTGGCTGAAGGCGATCGAGCACTTGGGCTCTGTGGACCGGAGGACACCGCGACCATCCAGGGCAATGCAGCACATATCAAAGTCATCAATTGCAAGCATAAGATCGCTCACCATAGCGACTACAAGACCTGCGCCGCCATTTACCAAGACATGAATCAACGCATCGCGGGGACACTCCTTCCCCAATACTTGACGCTCTGATGCACGCCCCGAAGCCCTGACGCCCAATCTCCTGCACGCAACGGCCCACACAACCGGTGTAGCGACGCCCATATCCCATCCGCGGTGCGTCGCTACACCGGCTTACCCACTCATTCCCAACCACCTCGTCCGCTCACCATCCCCCAATTGCCTGATGCTGAGCGAGCATCGTCAATGCCTTCGCAAAGTCATCGAGATTGCCCCCTCGAGATAGAGCTCGTCATGGGCAAGCCGCGCAGAAGCGGAACGCCTCAACCATCGCAACATGTTCAAGGCTGACCATTCGCGCTCCTTACAGGTGGGAACAACAGCGCGCAATCGCCCGCGATAAGCGTCGTGAGCGTTCTCTCCAACACCGAAGCCACCTGTCGCGCTCGTCCCTCGAGAACTCAGGCGTCGCCAGCTGCCGACGCGCTCCGCTCCCCTTCTTCGAACGCGCTTGTTCCTGGTGAATTCGAACGTCGTCAACTGCCGACGCGCTCAAATTCCCTTCTTCGAACGCTCGTGCTCCAACACCTTCGAATTCATCGCTGTGCACACTAGTCATGGGACGCCACCTCATCGATAGTACCCGCGAATTCCGAGCTCGAGCCACGCGCACTCACTGTGCTCGGCGCCATCCACGAGCATCGATAGCCCTCCGATCACTTCACGAGTCCGTCGCCGCTCTTCCGTTCGTCGATGACAGTGTTCGAGGAACACTCGTCGCCGTGCTCGCCACACCCCAATCAAACCGTTCCCCAAACCTCAACTAAACGCATTCCCCAATTGCCTCCTCCAAACCTTCGCGATACACTCACGCCGTCACTAGGTATGGGCAACGTCGAGTCTCGAGCAAGCGCGTCCGCGCAAGCTCACCCAGCTCGACGACACACCAAGGAGGTACTCGGCAATCACTCGTCGACAGCAAACAAAATAACAGAGCCCGCGCTGTTGTAGCAGCCGGACTCCGGGCCACGGAAAGGACACTTCCAATGACCACAAGAAACGTACCAGAAGCCTCGGTAAGATCGCATCGTTTTGTCTCTCGTCCCACCGCTCCATCCCCGATCTTTGGGTTAATCCGGCGTGGTAAAGGTTCCCTCGGCTATTCGTCCAGCGGCGTCCCTTCCCCCAATATCCCGCACGAAATTGGCCGTTCCCACAACGAACGCCCCCATAACGCCCCGCGCGTTCACCCTCGCCGCAACCATCGCCCCATTAACAACGCGCATCTCGAAGTCGCGCGTCTCGAACTCGCGCGTCGCGAAGTCGCGCGTCTCGAACTCGCGCGTCTCGAAGTCGCGCGTCTCGAAGTCGCGCGTCTCGAAGTCGCGCGTCTCGAAGTCGCGCGTCTCGAACTCGCGCGTCCCGAACTCGCGCGTCCCGAACTCGCGCGTCTCGAGAGCGAGGTGGCGCCGTGACCATCCGTTATATCCACATCGAGGACGCGATGCCCCGGGGAGACGTCATGCGCGTCATGGGTGCATTGTACGATCATGGCCGGCAACTCACGGACGTCGGCTCCATCGTAAAGGACTTCCAACTCTCGACGAGTGACGGCGTGGAGATGATCCGTCAAACCGCGACGGGGATCCGTTCGAACGCCGTACAAACCACATTGCTCGCCAACCAGCTCTCAGAGCTCGCAGGAAGGCTCGACACGGTGGCAAGCTTTCTCGAGAGCGCCCAAGATCTCGACGAAATAGCGGACGGCCAGAACCGCCAAGACAAGTAAGCGCGCCTCATCTCGAAGGACAGGGACGGCCCGGCGTCGAGCTCGCCCGTCCCTGTTGTCGAGATCGGTGGAGAGCGACGCGCAGCAGCGTCGCAAAGCGCGAAGCGCCGATTTGGCGCTAGTACGCAACCTGCACCTCACCCCCCGCACAACCGGTGTAGCGACGCCCATATCCCATCCGCGGTACGTCGCTACACCGGCTTACCCACTCATTCCCAACCACCTCGTCCGCTCACCATCGCCCAATTGCCTGATGCTCTGCGAGCATGGCTACTGCCTTCGCAAAGTCATCGAGATTACCCCATCGAGATAAGATCATCATGGCCTAATCTCGCGAAAGCGGAACGCCTCAATCATTGCGTCATGTTCGGGACTGGCCATTCGCACTCCTTGCGGGTGGCAACAACGGCGCGCGATCGTTCGCGATAAGCGTCGCATTCGACCTCTGCAACAGTGAGGCAACGTGTCACGCTCATCACTCTTGAATTCGAGCAACGTCGTCCAGGCATGAGTGCAAGCGCGTCAACTTCACGCATACCTCCATCTCTCGTCCTGGAGAACGGCTTCACTCGACCGTCTCAATCGACGTGACTCATCGTGGAAATCCAAAGCCGAATCTCGATCTGAAGCCTTTCACCGACTTTACATTGGGTGCACCTCGTCGCCGTGTCTTCTTTGGCGTGTCGACGTCATCCGACGCTCTCCACGAGCTCGCAATGTAACCCAGATCGAACCTTGCGATCGCGAACTGCACCGATCTGGCTACGTCGCTCGCCATGGAGCTCGGTCTTGCGTTCGAACGTCCCGCGAGATGCTCGCGGTGACACCCTGTCAGGTTTGGTACGTATTGCGGCCCGCCGCAAAACGATGAGGGCAGCGCATTTCGCTGAGTCCGCTATAGCGTCTGTACGTCTGCTATGGTATCTATAGAAGAAGACGTTCGATATAACGATACGCAGCCTCGGCTAGACGTGCTCACTGGCGCTTCTTCCCTGTAATTTGCCTTTTCCGTCAAGGCGCGGTCTCCGGGAGTGAAGCTTGGCGAAGCCTGTGAGAGCGACTGCGTACGCCACTTCCAGCCTCATCATCGTCGACGGGGACTGGCTCGGTGTGACTTCGTTTTACTCGTTCGTCAGTCAGCCAAGCAGAGTTTTCAACGAGGATAGAAACGTGAGCCAAAGCAAGTACCGTCCGGAAACCATTGCACTTCACGGTGGACAAATCCCCGATCCTACGACAACCGCGCGCGCCGTCCCAATCTACCGAACGAGCTCATTCGTATTCAAGAACGCCGAGCACGCGGCAAACCTCTTTGCCTTGCGGGAACTCGGCAACATCTACACGCGCCTGACGAACCCCACCACCGACGTCCTCGAACAGCGCATCTCACAACTCGAAGGGGGCGCGGCATCGGTCGCTGTTGCCTCGGGAACCTCCGCCATATTCTATGCGATCATCACGCTCGCGGAAGCTGGCGACGAGATCGTCTCCGCAAATAACCTCTACGGCGGCACTTACACGCAATTCGAGGCCATTCTTCCCAAGCTCGGCATTCGCACGACCTTCGTGGATCCGAAGGATCCAGAGAACTTCCAGAAGGCCATCACGCCCAAGACAAGGGCGCTCTACGTCGAGACCATCGGCAATCCCGTGCTCGATGTGGTTGATGTCGCAGCGATTGCAGAGGTGGCGCACCGTAACGGATTGCCTCTCATCGTAGATGGCACCTTCACGACTCCCTACCTCCTCCAGACCATCGAACATGGCGCAAACATCGTCGTCAACTCTTTGACCAAGTGGATCGGTGGCCATGGTGTTGGCATTGGCGGCATCATCACGGACGCCGGAAAGTTCGATTGGGCCGCCGGAAGACATCCCCTCTTCACCGAACCCGATTCGAACTACCATGGGCTGCGTTGGGCAATCAATCTGCCAGAACCGCTGAAACCCATCGCTTTCGCTCTGCGCGTACGTACCGTTCCACTTCGCAATCTTGGAGCAGCAATCAGTCCGGACAACTCGTGGCAATTCCTGCAAGGAGTCGAGACCCTACCGCTGCGGATTGTCCGTCATAGCGAGAACTCCTTGAAGGTTGCAGAATTTCTAAAGAGTCACCCGAAGGTAGCCTGGGTCCGCTATCCAGGGTTACCCGAGGATCCCGCACATGGCGTCGCCAAGAAGTACCTGAATCACGGCTTTGGCGGAGTGGTCGTCTTCGGCGTAAAGAGCGGCTACGACGGTGCGGTCAAGTTGATCGATCATCTCCCGCTCTTCAGCAATCTCGCCAATGTGGGAGATGCCAAGAGCCTCGTGCTTCATCCAGCGAGCACGTCGCATTCCCAGCTGTCCGAGGAGCAACAACGTGCGAGCGGGTTGAGCCCCGAATCTGATCCGACTGTCAGTGGGTATCGAACATATCGACGATATTCTGGAAGCACTCAAGCTCGGGCTCGATGCAACGTGACGTTCCGTAGTCAGCACCCGTGGCGTAAGGTCATCGAGCGCTGACGGGGTTCGCAAACCGGGTCCCGACTTGGCGATTCGTCGAGTCGGGACCCGCAATCGAACGGGATCGGTCAGAGTGCGAAGGAATAGCCCACGTTCAGCCCCGCCCAATAGGCCAAACCATTCGCGTCGTCGTCGATGTCCGACTTCGAGAGGTGAACCGCCGGTTTGAAATAGAGCCCCTCGACGTTGTACGTCGCGCCCACGTGCGCGCCTACGTCCCAATGATTGATCGGCCCGGCTTCTCGAGTTTCGGCATTGGTCCAGAATTTGTACCCGCCACCAACACAGAGATTCAATGCCAGCCGAGAACCGAGAACCCAATCCTTCGCCACCATGGGCGCCAAGTAGACATGGGAAAACGAATCCGTAAATCGCTCAAACCTCGAAAGTAGCTCACGGCGAAGCTTGCGCTAACGAAAGTCACGTAGATTGCCGTCAGACCCGGCTCGAAGGACGCAGGTAGGCTCGTATTGACGACCTTTTCGTCCGCAAACGGCCAAAGTAGCGCCGTGCCCCACAAGGAGAGCGAGAACTTCTCTGAAAGCGGAACTGCATAGGTCACCCCCAAGTCTTGCTCCGCACCGACGGCCCCATCCAGGTTGGCTCCTTTGGTGCGCCCAGTGAGCTGATAGCCGCCCCAGTAAAAGGCCGTAAGAGCCCCTCGTGCGAAAGTAATGCTCGGATAAAGGCTGAGATTCTGACTATCGCTCTCGGGCCCCCAAAGGTTGATGCCACGCCAGACATACGCACTTGCGACCCCTAGATCCAAAGTCAACGACTGCGGCGTTCCACTCGGCGGCGGCTGCGACGCCTCCGCGGTGGTCGTACGAACGTCGGGATTGGTCGCGACAATTTCGATATTGGGCTCGCCAGCACCCGCTACGTCACTAGGTGCATCCGCTTCGCCTTGGGTTATTGCGGCTAGCGCGGAAACCGCGGGTGCCGATGTCAAAATGCAAACGACCGCATAGACTGGATACCTCATGTCTCTTCGACTTCTCCGTTGTCGCCCGCAGACTGCGGGAGTTGTGCCTTCACGCCGGCGCCGACTTCGCTGACACGTCGATGTGTTTCACGAAGTCCCACGGCTAGGGCTCTCGGTCAGGCAACTCAGGTCCACGCAAAGAGTACGCCTGCAGGTGCTTTGTAGCCTTCGTGTCCCATATAACAGACAGTGCGTCAAGTGGAAACGGGAAGCGCACCTGGCGATGTTCAATCATGTCCGGAGCTCCAGGAGTTCTTGTGCGCGACTCCAAGCGAAGAGCGCGTCTTCTCTGCGGCAGATTGACTCTTTCTTATTGGCTTTTGTGTCTGCCATAACGTATTTCTCACCCATCCGTGCGCAGCGCTCGTCCAAGGACCTTTGACTCTTTGCCAATTCGACGCTCGTACGACGGAGACGACATGACACGCTTCGCCGATCCTCATCCCCCCGGCACTACACCGAGGCGCTCTCACGCTCGGGCAGTGGCAAGCCATCTACTTGTAGGAACACCGTGACGCGAAGCGCGAACGCACCGTCATCGTTCACGTCATCGGCACTTCCAGGAGCAACGCATCATGACTGAATCACATGCCCTCGACACGTTGGCCGTTCATGCTGGCCTACATCCGGATCCGACTCATGGCGCCATCATGGCGCCCATCGTGTTGTCGACGACCTTCGTTCAACCGGCCCCCGGGGAGCCGATCTCCTTCGATTATTCGAGAAGCGGAAACCCGACACGCGCTGCGCTCGAAGAGGCTCTCGCGGCCCTCGAGGGCGGGCGACGCGCCTATGCCTTCAGCAGCGGTTGTGCTGCCGCATCGACACTACTACACTTACTTCGCCCCGGTGATCACATCATCTCTGGTGATGATGCCTACGGTGGAACGCACCGTATCTTCAACCGCGTGGCGCACCCTCTCGGCATCGAGACTACGTACGTCGATCTGAGCCAACTCGAAGCGCTTCGCTCGGCCCTCCGCAAGGATACTCGCATCGTCTGGTTGGAAACCCCAACGAATCCTCTGCTCAAGGTCTTCGACATCGGGGCCATCGCCCAACTCGCGCATGCACACGGCGCCATCGTTGTCGTCGACAACACCTTTGCGTCACCGGCCCTCCAACGTCCCCTCGAATTTGGCGCGGAACATCGTCCTTCATTCGACGACCAAGTACCTCAATGGGCATTCCGACGTCGTGGGCGGAGCACTGATCACCAACGACGTCGACCTTGCCGACCGGATCAAGTTTCTCCAAAACGCCATTGGTGCGGTGCCGAGTCCTTTTGACTGTTTCCTCGTCCTCAGGGGACTCAAGACGCTTGCACTGCGCATCCGTCAACACGTCCGAACGGCAACGGAGTTGGCGCAACGACTGTCCGCGTCGCCTGCGGTAAACCTCGTCCGCTACCCCGGTTTGTCGACGCATCCACAATTCGAGCTCGTTCGACGCCAGATGAACGGTAAGGGCGGCGGAATCATCTCCCTTGAGGTCGTGGGTGGACGCGAGGGAGCGCGGCGCTTTCTTCGAACGCTCAAGCTCTTCTCGCTTGCTGAAAGCCTGGGCGGTGTCGAATCCTTGGCGGAGCATCCTGCTTCGATGACCCACGCCAGCGTGGCCCCCGAGGTCCGGCAGTCGCTGGGCATCAGCGACGGCCTGGTCCGATTGTCCGTCGGAATCGAAGACGTCGAGGATCTTCGGGACGATCTTGCAGCGCGGCCTGCTTGCCGCGGAAGGGAGCAAGTGAGCCATGCCTCAGGCCGTTTCGTCGGATAACCATGTCGGTAGCGACTCTGCGGTGAAGGAAGGCCCCGAACGTACCGGCGTCCTCTCTCTCATCGGTAACACACCTCTGCTCGAGCTGACCCGCTTCGACACCGGTCCCTGTGAGCTCTTCCTGAAGCTCGAAAACCAAAACCCCGGCGGTTCGATCAAAGACCGGCTTGGCCTATCCATCATCGAGGCTGCCGAGGCGTCTGGCGAGCTTCGCCCCGGGGGAACCATCGTGGAGGCGACCGCCGGCAATACGGGCCTTGGCCTCGCCTTGGTTTCCGCCCAGAAGGGCTATCGATTGGTCCTGGTCATTCCGGACAAGATGAGTCGCGAGAAGGTGGCGCATCTTCGTGCGCTGGGCGCGGAAGTCGTCATGACGCGCTCCGACGTGAATAAGGGCCATCCCGACTATTATCAGGACAAAGCCCTCGAGATTGCCCGAAGCCGAGGTGCATTTTACGCGAACCAGTTCGCCAATCCCGCCAATCCCAACGCTCACGAGCGGACGACTGGTCCGGAGATCTGGGAGCAAGTTCAGCACCGTCTCGACGCCATCGTCGTCGGCGTGGGCTCCGGCGGCACGGCAACCGGTCTAGCGCGATACTTTGCCCGCGTAGCGCCACACGTCGAGCTCGTGTTGGCCGATCCAGAGGGCTCCGTTTTGGCCGCAAAAGTCCAAGGTCGACCGCTTCCGCAGCCTGGTAGCTGGCTGGTCGAGGGGATCGGCGAAGACTTCATTCCGCCGAATTGCGAGATCCAGCGCTTTAGGACGGCATACACGGTCAGCGACGGCGAAAGCCTCTCTACGGCACGTGAACTGCTACGCAAGGAGGGCATTCTTGCCGGATCTTCCTCCGGCACGTTGCTGGCCGCAGCCCTACGCTATTGCCGCGAGCAGTCGGCCCCGAAACGTGTGGTTACCTTCGCCTGCGATAGCGGGAACAAGTACCTCTCGAAGATGTTCGACGATTCCTGGATGGCAAGTAACGGGTGTTTGCCTCAGGAGCCTACGGGCGATCTGCGTGATTTACTCGTGCGTCGGGCCGATCGCGGTCAGGTCGTCTCGCTTGCTCCCGACGAAACCTTGCACCAAGCGCACGCACGCATGCGTCTTTACGATTTCTCTCAGCTCCCAGTCCTCGAAGGAGGAAAGGTCGTCGGCATTCTGGACGAATCCGATCTTTTGTCGGCTATACGCGTCGACGCCAATGCCTTCGCTCACCCGGTGCGCCTGCACATGACCGATCACCTCGTCACGGTAGCTCCGAGCACGAAGCTAACGACATTGCTTCCGCTTCTCGATGACGGGCTGGTCGCTCTCGTGTGCGATGGTGATGAGTTTCTCGGACTCATCACGCGAATCGACGTGCTCAACTGGTTGAGACGACTCGCCGCTTGACATGGCCGAGAGCCCCGCACCCTCTCCGTGCGGGGCCCTTTCGGCAGCCACGACGACCAGTACCTCATGGCGCTACGGGCCCGTTCTTCGAGCCCCAAGAACGGCGAATCACGCGTTTTCCAGGTATCGCCGGCGCTCCCAATCGGTCACGACTCGATCGTGAACCGAGAGATCGTATCGACACGTCGTCGCATAATGACGAAGAAACGCAGGCTCGAAGTATTCCGGTGCGATGGCGCTGCGTTCGAGCGCGGAAAGCGCCTCCCTCAGATCCCTGGGCAAGGGTAGAAGAGAGCGATCGCGAGCGGCATTCCCGCTCGCAGCTGCGGGAGGCTCGAGTTTTCCAACGATCCCATGTAGCGCACCCGCGATTGCCGCAGCAATCGCGACATAAGGATTGGCGTCTGCAGCGCCCGTGCGTAGCTCCACACGGCTACCCTGTCCTCGATCCAAGAGTGCACGAACGGCCACCGTGCGGTTGTCTCCTCCCCAGGATTGGGTCGTGGGAACGAACGCGTCCTCACGCACACGCTTGAAGGAGTTCACTGTCGGTGCCCAGAGTGCGGCGAAGTCCCTGAGCGTAGCGAGCATGCCTGCAATGGCATGTCGGCCGAGCTCGGGCGCCACCTCGAATCGGTTTCGCGCATCGGTCGTTCCGCGAAAGCTCACATGCAAATGAAAGCCACACCCGGATTGATCCTCCCAGGGTTTTGCCATGAAGCTTGCCCGCAGTCCGTGCAGCCGAGCAACCTCCTTGACGGCGTACTTGAACAACAGCGCCTGGTCCGCCGCCTTGAGTGCATCTGCATAGACGAGATTGACCTCGCTCTGGGCCGGACCGTATTCCGAATGCGAAGCCTCGACGGCGATGCCGAGGGACTCGAGCTTCCCTCGCAGATCTCGGAAAAACGGCTCCAGTCTGCCAGCGTGCCCGAGGGAATAGGCCTGGGTGCCTTCGTAGATTGGCCTCAGTTGTTCATCGAAAACGTAGAACTCGAGCTCTGCACCGACCACAGGGATAAGGCCAAGCGCCTCGGCTTGCGCCAGCACTCGCTTGAGCACACCGCGCGTCCCTACCGCGACGGGGCAACGCGCGCAATCCACGATGTCTGCGAGAACGAGCGCCGTTCCCTGCCGCCAAGGTACCGACCGCAAGGATCCGAGATCTGGCAAGGCAACGACGTCTGGATAACCGTTGTCCCAGCTGACGACATCGGTGGGAAACACCGTTCCTTCGATGTCCCAACCGAGAGCGCCGAGACAGAAGGACAGTCCTTCGTCGGCCACCCGAGGTAATTGGGACAATGGGATCCGCTTACCTCGCAAGGTTCCCTGAGTGTCGGCGAACCCAATTTCTACCGTATCGATCCCACGTTCCAATAGCTCCGTGGTCAGTGCATGCGCTGACATCATCTACTCCTTGGCTCAACCAACCGCGTCAGGTTGTGGCCCCAAATCGAGCTCTTCTACGCTCCGACCGATGTCACGGTCCAAACCGGGAATTCGCGTTCGTCGCAAGCGGTACCAAACACCACCGGCAGCCAAAATGGCGAACGTCAAGTAAGGTAGCCAGTTGTATGGCGCAGCCGGAACGGGATAGAGGTTGCCTACGACGGCGTTGATGAGAAACGCGCTCCCAAGCACCGCACAAGCCACATGGTGCCACTTCAGCTCGCCAATGCGGCGCAGATACGAAGGAGCAGCAACGAGCACCGCGACGTAGGTCAAAATGAAGGCGATGGTCGCAACGGTCCCAACCCAGCCGTAGATATCGAAGTCACCAACTCCGCGAAGGGAAAGCAGGCCTGCCGGCGCCCAGGTGAGCACAGCAGAGATGGCCACCGCAACGTATGGTGTCCTGTTCTGTCGGTGAGCCGTGGCTACGAGCGACGGGAACACCCGGTGATGCGCGAGGAAGAAGAGCACCCGTGCCGCAGCGTTGACGCTCGCAAGCACGCAAGCAAAGAAGCTGACGACGGCGCCAATGTCGATGAGCAGACCGAGAAAAGACAGGCCCGCCCGGTCAGCCACGACCTGAAGGGGGGCACTACTTTTGTCGAGCGTCACCCCTTGTCCGCGAAACGCAAGCACTTCCGCGTAGGACGAGAGAATGAACAACGCACCGATGAACGTCGCGCTGAGCACGACGGCGCGGGGGATGGTTCGTAGCGGGTTCTTGGCCTCGGCGCCAAGCACCGTGGCACTTTCGAAGCCGACGTACGAAAACGTCGCCAAGACGAGACCGTTTCTCACGGCGCCAATCGACGAGCCTTCGAGCTTGATTTGGCCCCAATCGATCCCGTTCGTCAGGACGGTGGCCACGGCAAGTAGCGTGACCAGAGCAACGGAACCGAGCTCGAGAACGAGTGCCACTTGGGTAGACAGCTTGATATCCTTGTGAGCAACCCACCAGGCCAATACGATGCTAAACGTGATGAAGAAGATCGAGTGGAGATGCGCCCCTGGTATTGTCCGCGCAAGAAGCACATTTGCGTAGTTGGAGAAGCCGGTCGTGACAGCAGCACCGGTTCCGACATAGGCAACGAAAAGGGCCCATCCCGTAACCACACCCCAACCAGGACCGAGGCCGGTCGCCACATAAGTGTAGAGAGCACCCGGGGAGGCGGAACGTTTCGCGAAGACGGTGACGGCTGCCGCCACGAAGAGAATGCCCAGCATGGCCACGAGGTAGGCGAGCCAAGTGGCGCTACCGGCAAGGGCAAACACCAAGGGGATGACCAACGTCGGCGTTCCGGTTGGAGCAATATTGGCGACGGACTGCGCGACGGTTTCGAGTGGTGACAGGGCCTCCGACTTGAGGCCGTAGGATGGCGAATCGTGACTCATATTACTCTCCTTTGGTGTTGTTCGGCGCTTCGAGCATCCCGCAAGCATCCGCACGACAACGTGTGCAATGGGTCATCTGCGGGAGATATGCGCCGCAAGCATCGCGAACGGCGCTCAACGTCTCCGCAGTCGGCTCCGACAAAGCCTCGAAGGGTGTACCGAGTACCGGGATCAGCGGGATGCAGTTGTGCAGATCGGCCCCAATTTCGGCGGCGCTCCGCGCCACCTGAACGACATGTTCGTCGTTGATACCAGGCACGACGACGGAATTTACCTTCGTTGCAAAGCCACGGCACACCGCTGCGGCCAAGCCTTCCAGCTGGGCGTCCACCGCCGCCTTCCCCGCATCGCTCCTCCAATAGACATTGCCGTCGACCTTCACCCAGCGATAGATCGAGGCAGCAATTTCGGGATCGACTGCATTGATCGTCACCGTCAGGTGAGTCACTCCAATGGCCTCGAGACGCTCGACAGACTCCTTTAGTGCGAGGCCGTTGGTCGACAAACACAGTGCCAATCGAGGAAACTCGCGATGCACGACACTCAGCGTCTCGAACGTCTCCCTAGGATTGGCCAACGCGTCGCCAGGTCCGGCGATTCCGACTACCGAGAGCGGAATCCCCTTCGTCAGCGCCGCTCCCACTGCTGCAACTGCCGCATCGGGACGCAGGATCGAGCTTGCAAGCCCCGGTCGACTCTCGTTGGGGCAGGACTCCTTCCGGTTGCAATAGTTACACTGCGCGTTGCAGCGCGGAGCTACTGGTAGATGAATTCTTGCGTGCCGATGCCGAGCTTTGATGTCGAAGCACGGGTGACTGGATTCCGCCCCCCCGGGCGAGTCGGAGAGTACCTTGAGCGCTCTCATGCACTACCGCTCACGGTCGTGGAATAGATCTTCTCTAGAAAGGTCAACGCTCCGCGATATCCGACGTACGCTCGCGATAGCACGACCTCGTAAGACGTTGGAAACGCCGTCTCGATGAGGATCCCCTTGAGTTCCTTCGCCAGATCGCGCTCCCACGTCGAACCGAAGATGATCGGCGGCTTGTGCCCGAAGTCCGAGTTTCGCAAGGTTTGATGAATGCGATAGGAGTCCTCCTCGAATTCTACCTCGATGGAGACGTCTTCTGCGATCCTCCGAAACTCCTCTGCAATGAGCCCACGATGCTCCTCGGGTGGGTTCTCGGTTACGATGACCTTGACGGGAATGAGTCCTAGCTGACTTGCGAGGAACCTCGCCTGACCGAGCGCATAGGCACTATCCCCGACGATGGCGAATTTCGCAGGCAGCCCCCACCAGTACTCAGAGAAGAAATCAGAAAAGTCCTGAATGTAACCGTAGTATGAGCGCTCCTCCTTCGCGATGAAGGACTCCACTTGCTCCGGCGGAAGATTCGCGAACCTTCCAACCTCTCGCAAGACTCGCGAGGTCTCCTTCGATCCGATTGGAAGCGTTGCAAGATGCAAGTACGGCTGTCCGTACTTCTTCTCCAGATGGACTGCAGTGCGCAATCCGAGCCAAGGCGAAAGCACTAGATTGAAAGCCGCCTCCGGCACCCGCTTCCACTCGGAAACGCCTTGGGACTCGTGACCGAAGAGGATGTTGACCTCGAGACCGATGCCTTCGAGGACACGCTTGATCTCCGTGAGATCTCCACGCCAAAAGCTGTTGTGATAGGGCAGGTGCGCCCACACGTTGACGAGTCGAGGATTGCGCGGGCCCTCGTAAGGTCCGACGAATTGGTCGATGATGGCTCGCGCCACGAGCTCGTGGCCGGTGAAGTTGTTGCCTCGAAAACCACCGGTTTCTGCATAGATGACCGGGGCTTGTCCGTCGTCTCGAAACTCGCCGACCACCGAAGCAACGTCGTCTCCCACCAAATCCGGAATGCAACCGGTGAGGACGACGAACAAATCGGCATCGAGGATCTTACGTGAGGCGACGATGAGCTCGCGTAGGCGATCGGCACCACCAAATACGACCTCCCGCTCGGTGGCGTTCGTGCTCGGGATTGCAGCTCCACCACCGTACCCGCTCCCCTGAAACCCGTTGTAGAAGCTCAGGTTCACGTATTGTTTGTCTGCACAACCAGGACCGCAATGTACGATGGGAATGACACGAGGAATTGCGGTAACGGTGTGCATCGCGCCAATGGCACATCCGTATCGTACTTGCTCGATGGGGTGTGACACTTCGCGATTTCGAACTACTGGTAAGCGTCGTTCTGTCATGGGCAACCTGCCTATGCGGCTCCTTGCGTTTCGCTCTTCTTGCGCGCCAAAATGTACGGATCTTGCTGTTCGAGCCACCATCGGCTGTAAGGCAAGGAGGCGTGCGCGGCGAGATCTTGGTGAAACTTCTTCTGCGCCAAGACGTCGAGGATCGACTCTCCCATGTTGATGATGCCCTGGTATCCGAGTGCATGATGCTCGTCGCCGAGCGGAATGGATGGGATCCCGAGCCGAGAAGCGACCGGGGCGAGCCCATTGTGGCGAATGATGATGAAGTCCGGCTTCGCCCGCTGCAGAAGAGCATAGAACTGATACTGCTGCCGATTGGCGACGTTGAGCTCGACCTCGCCATAGTTGTCGATGAGGTGCGCCAGACTATCCTGTCTTGGATCCTGCGAGTCGTAGACAGGATCATGGTGGAATACGAGCGAGCCTTGGACCTCGACCCCAAGCTCACGCAGTACGCCAATCATCGCATGCGCATAGGCAGAGCCGGTCGCTACGTAGCCTCGCACGCCTCGAAGTCGCTCGCGGAGCTTTGCAATTTGCGGCTCGATGCGAGCGTGCTCTTTTGCAATGTAGGCCTCGGCGCGCTCTTCCCGTCCGGTAACACGGGCGAGCTCGCGTATCCAAGCGTCCGTCCCGGCAGTGCCATAGGGCTGAGGCGCCTTGATTCTCTGGAACGCCATATTCCTGCTCGAGAGCTTGAGCGAGATAGGTCGCAAGAGTATAACAGTGGCTCACCGTAGCTGCGGCCTCGGAGAGCTTCGCTAGGTCCTCTACCGTCGCCATGTCGACGACGTAGTTCACCCGCAGTCCGAGCTCTGCAAGCATTGGGGTAAATACGTCGCCTCCCCACAGATTGATTACGTTGACCAAGTTGGGCTGCTTCGTTGGCTCCTTGTTGACGAGGCGACGAACGATACCGTGCTGAGTCGCATCGAACCCGGTGCTCCAGTGCTTCGACTTGAACCCCTCGCAATGGAGGGGAACGACCGGTATGCCAATTTCCTCTTCGAGTCGTGCGGCAGTGCCGTCTACGTCGTCCCCAATGATTCCGGTTGCACAAGATGTGGCAATGAAGATTGCTCGTGGATTATGTCGCTGCTTTGCCTCTCGAATGGCATCGGCGAGACGCTCCACGCCGCCGTAGACCATGTTCCTTCTCTTGTAGATTGGTGCTGATGAGGTGCAGATTCTCGATCGGAAGTCCGCGTGCTGCGAGGCCATTTCGGAAGATGGAGTTGTAGATGACCTGTCCCGTCCCGCAACCGATTGGTGAGTGCTGAATGGTAACGGCGCCGCGAACGTTGCCGGCCTGACACTCCACCATCATCTCGCTACAGATGGATCCTTGCGTGAAAGGACCTTGTAGCTCACAGATCTTGCGTGCCTTTTTTCCTCGGCAAGCCGAGCAATCTCCGTGCGCGTAGTTGGACTTGTCTGCGAGCTCCGTCGCTTTGCCTTCCCACGCTACGATCGTGCCCAAGCGCTGTTCACGACTCTCGACCACCGATGTCTTGAGATTGATTGTCATGAATGACCTCGTTCGTTCACGCCACCGCGCTCTGGGCAACGCGTTCGACTTCGATCAGTTGATCTGCCCACGACGCGGACCAGGCGCGCAGCTGACCTGCGTCGAGTGGGGTCGGCACACGCGACTCCGTGTGCGCAGCAATTTTGTTCGCCAGCCGTCGATAGACGTTGGCTTGCTCCGACTTGGGTGCCGCTTCGATTGTGGTCTTGCCTTGGAGTTCCGCCTGAGTGACCGTAAGTGAGCGAGGCACGAACTCGACGACCTGGGTCCGCGTCTTTGCAACGAAGTCGCTCACGATTTCTCCGGTGAAACTCCGTATTGATCGAGTTGGCGATCACCCCACCAAGGAGGGCTCCACCGGCGGTCGAGTACTTCTGGATCCCCTTGAACAGATTGTTGGCGGCGTATATCGCCATGAAGTCCGCCGAGGAGACGGTAAAGACGTGTTCGGCGATGCTTTCGCGAATGGGTACCGCGAAACCGCCGCACACGACGTCGCCGAGCACGTCGAAGATGACGTAGTCGAGTTCGAGCTCTTCGAAGACGTTCTGCTGCTTCAAGAGCTCGACCGCGGTAATAATCCCTCTACCGGCACACCCGACGCCGGGCTGGGGTCCGCCAGCTTCGACACAGTAAATTCCCCCGAAACCTTCAAAAATAGCCTCGTGGGCGTCGACGTGGGAGTTATTGCGCAGCAGATCTACGAACGGACGGGATGTATTCCCACCCCGCAACGTGTTTGTCGAGTCGCTCTTTGGATCGCAACCGATTTGCATGACTCGATATCCCGACTCTGCAAGGGCGGCGCTGATGTTCGACGTGGTGGTCGACTTCCCAATACCGCCTTTGCCATAGATTGCGATCTTCTTTGGTTGCTTGCTCATGCTGTCCAGCCTTTGCGTCTCAGTGGGTGTTTCAGTTTCGGAGAATGTTCGAGGTGAGCCAGAATCTCGGTAATGGGACCGGTTGCCAGCTGCCCGCGGATCCCGCGGTCGAGTAACGCGGAAGCTCCGGCGGCTCCAATCCGATTCACCACCACCAAGTCGACATCCGTCAGAATCGAGAGAGGACCGGAGAACGTCGTCGCGTCACATCCCGAGGGGCCACTGCATCCACATCGGCAGTCCGGATTCTCCCGGTCACCGATGTGAAACCATTGACCTTCATTGAACTCATAAATTCGGAATCGGGAGGCCGTCGCAAAATGCTGGTCTACGAATTCTCCCGTCGATGTGGCCAGCGCGACACGAGGACTTCGCGAGCGATTGGCGGACTCGTCGTCGCATCGCAAATCCTTGGCAATGGTAGCTTCTGCACGTGTGGCATCAGCCGATGAATGGACCTTGATGCAGGGATCCGACATTGACCTTCACTCGTGATCATGGCGTCGAGACCGAAACGTCGTCATCGCGACGCGATCACCGTATCCGTTATGACAGCGGTCGGTATACGTTATAGCAGACAGCGCGTCAAGCTTGCGGATTGGTTAAATCGAACTCGAACACCCCAAGGGCAGCACCCCTGATGGAGAAAAGGCTTTTTCGGCAAGAGCACTGCTTATTGCAGGAATTCCAAACGATGATTCTCTAGCCATCTCATGCATTATGAGTTGATTGCATCATGTCGCCGACTTCACCCTGACACTGCGGAACGCGATTCGAATAATGTCATCCGTTTTAGCAGACACGTCGGACGATTCGGGTATTCGCTTGACCCGACCAACAATCGAATGTACACCAGTAAGAAGTCGGTTGACGCAATAGGTCGAACCGAAGGCGACGCTCCCAGTGCTTCGGCGTGAGAGTGCCTCTACACATTCAGTCGGAAGTCCACGTGGTCATGGTGCTTATCCCGTGCAGCTCGCAAAGGGCGATCGACTCATGACAATCATCCTACCCGCTGATTACCATGCGCGTTGCGCCTTGGAACGGGTGCGAGTCAACTGCATTACCCCGGATGCAGCGGCGCGGCAGGACATACGACCGTTGCGAATCGGCATACTCAATGTCATGCCAAAGGCCGAAAGCTACGAGTTTAGTCTGCTTCATCCACTTGGGCGTTCCATCCTGCAGGTCGAACCCGAGTGGATACGACTCGAGACGCACTCTTACTCGACGAGCAATCGAAGTCACATACGAAATCTCTATGTCACGTTCGAACAGGCACTCGAGCGTCGCCCGCTCGATGGACTCCTTCTGACGGGAGCCCCAATCGAGGACATTCCCTACGAGCGTGTCCACTACTGGCACGAGTTGGTGGAAATACTTCGATTTGCCCGTCGACATATCCCGTCCACACTGGGATTTGCTGGGGCGGCATGGCATTGGCGAAGCTCCTCGACATCGAGAAGGTTGCCTTGCCCGACAAGTTGTTCGGAGTGTATAAGAACGAGTATCTCAGTCTAGACCACAACATCGTCGGAGATACTGACGACATCTTTTGGTGCCCTCAGAGTCGATGGTCGGGGCTCCATTCCAAAACACTGGAACGAGCTCGCGATGACGGACTGGTCCGACTCCTCTCCTATTCGCCAACGACCGGTTACACGAATCTTCGAGAGCCGAGACCAGCGCATATTGATGCACCTTGGGCATCCGGAATACGAGCCTGAACGTCTGCAATTCGAGTATCAACGTGATGTTGCCGAAAGGCGCCCCAGTGCCAAAGTACCCGACAATCTGGATTTAGCGCGACCGCTCAATATCTGGCGTTCGCACCGCAACGAGTTCTTCTCGCAGTGGCTCCGGTTCATCTACGAATCGGTCAGTCGTCGCGATCACGATGAGCTCGCAGCCGACGCTAGCACGTCTGACGTCGCAATCGCTCATCCGAGTTCACGGGCATTGCCTGGAATGGGTTGCACCTCCGTCGGTAACGCGGCTGGTTGTCCTTCAGCTCGGCGAATGCGTTACCCGTAACGCCCCTACACATCCGTCGACGCGACGAACCTCTACCGGTAGGCAACTTCACCCGCACCACGACACTACGAGAAAGGCGACGAGCGCGTTTTCGTGGCTCGCCGTCGATAGGAGGCAAGAGGCGAGCGCAACTTCACCCGCACCACGACGCTACGAGAAGGGCGACGCGCGCGTTTTCGTAGCTCGCCGTCGATAGGAGGCAAGAGGCGAGCGCACTTTCACCCGCACCACGACGCTACGAGAAGGGCGACGCGCGCGTTTTCGTGGCTCGCCGTCGATACGAGGCAAGAGGCGAGCGCACTTTCTTCGCCGTTCGATGCCAAGGCTCTTGCGAAGTGGGAGGAAGCTTCGCTTCCGTTGCGGCGCGTGGTGGAACGAAGGGGGCCAGCTGTGGTGGGATCAACCCGTTTGACGTCGGAGCCCACGTATCCATACCAGGCGGCAAGAGTGGTCCCCTTTCTGCATTTTCAGAAGCTACGTGATTCGTTTCTTCTAGCGATGTTACGGGACTCGAGCTCGAGTCGACGAATTGCGCTTCCGTCGGCTCAGTCGAAGCGTCGGGGCTCTCTTGATTGGCCTTGGCACGCTTGCGACCGGAGTAGAGGGACGGGATGATTTCGTCCACCGTGTCGCCCTGCCAACGAATGTAGCGAATACCGCGACGGATCTGCTCGTAGGCGCGGCAGAGCAAGGTAAAGATCCTGGCGCGGATCTCCCGCGCCAAGAGGATTTGCTCCGGCGAGGGCGCGCGTAGGGCAATCGCACATGTCAACTTCAGTGCAAGCTTTTCCGCTTCCAGAACGTGAGCATGCTTGAGCCCCGAGTCATCCTTGATGCGCTCCCAGTTTTCCTTGAAGATCTGCGCGAGCCCCGACAAATCGCGTGCGACCCTGCGATAGCCCTGATTTGTCACGAACTTCTTCAGCTGTTCCGCTTGAATGTGATCTCTGAGGGCGAGTGACTTCGCTTCCGCGAGCAAAATGTCACGCCATCGGATCGCCGCTTCGTTCAGCTCCGGCAGTTTTTCGACGGGACGCGTAGCAAAGCAACAATGGAGATGCGCTTTGCGAAGTGCCAAGATGTAATCTGCCAAGTGATCGAGATGCTCCGCGGGAAACCCCTGAAGCCCACGGAGTTCGCCCTCGAAACTCGGCAATCGCTTCGCCGCTGCCAGGGCAATGATGACGACGTTCTCGACATCCAAGTTGAGACGCCGGACTTTATTCGACGGCAAGCTCATCGCTTCCGACAAAACGCGCGCATAAGCCTCATCCGGACTCGCTTCATCGATTCCGCCTAGGGACACAGGTAAAGTCATAAAGCTCTCCGCCGGTGATCCGCGAAAGGACACCGCATCCGGACTCGCTTCATCGATTCCGCCTAGGGACACAGGTAAAGTCATAAAGCTCTCCGCCGGTGATCCACTGAAGGACACCGCCCGCTGGCGTTTCTTAAACGAGATATGGGCTCAAGATCTCCTCGGTCCAGATCGAACTTACGGAAGATGGGTTTTCCATCCCAGCGCTGCCTTCCCACTGCGGCGAGCTACGACGGCACGTCGAGTCGCAGTATCGATTTGCCGGCAGTAGATGCTCCCCTCACAGCAGTCACTATGCAGCTTCCCGCTGCAAGAAGTCGGCAACTGGTATGACGAACGCGTTCAGCGAAGTAGCAGCCGGACACACTCCGCCATCAGAGCTACCTCCGGAAGTAACTCCGGGGCACGCTCTCGCATCCATGAGCTTCGCTGAGCTGTTTTGGCGCGGTGCCCCCCGTGCACAGCTACCGCGAGTGGACCATGGGCACGCGAGGGACCGTCGACGGGCATCTCGACGCTAAGTCGAGACGACGCGAGTTCGCGTGACGAGACTCGACGCTAATCTGAGACGACTCGAGCTCGCGTGACGAGACTCGACGAGCGACGGAGGCGGAGCGAGTGACTTGTTAGGTGGCTCGCCGGGTGACCGAGACTAGGCGAGAATCTCGTTTGGGGCTCGCCGGGTGACCGAGACTGCTCCGTCGACGCCACGAGCGATCCTTGGACGACTTCGCGCGTTCAACTCTCACGGTGTCGCCAGGAAGGACGCACAGTGGCACGCCGCACCAGAGAATCCCCCGACGAGGCTTCCCTGGTGTCCCTCATGAATCGAGCGACGGCCTTTGGGGCTGGAGTCGTGATTGCGACTCAATCCCCAGGAAATCCATCTAAACGTCGTCGTGAGCTGGCCCGCGTGCTTTGGCGGCAGAACTCGACAGTCACAATGAGTCATCAAGATGCATGTGACGTTCGCCTCAGGCATGGTAAAATTTACTCATGACATGTGGGCAAGGGCGACTTACTTATTGCACGTTATTGATCGGGATCTCGCTCATTCTCGGAGGATGCGATGAATCGTATACTCCAGAGTGCAACGCGGGCGCGGTAAAGGGGCAGTGTGTCGACGCCGACGAGCTCTGGGCTGCACTCGCAAGGGATTCAATCGAAAACACCTCCGGCGCAGACTGTCCGTCGATCTCCCAGCTCAACGAATCTGTCCACACCTCTCCTTACGACTTCCAGCTTCACGGAAGTGACTGGAAATCAGGTCCGGAGGGGATAACCACCGATGGGCGGTGCTGCTACACGACGGCCTACGCGTGCATGTAGCGCTGGGTCGTCCAGACCTGCTCCCGTGGGACGAAGCCAAAGGCCGTCGAGATGGAAGGCCGTTCGAAGCCGGCGCTCGCAACCGGCATCCATCGAGAACGGATGAGCGCCAGTTCCCCTGGCGCGGACGGCCTGGCCCGTCTCGATACCGCTGACGAGGCTCCCCTGGTGCGCTTCGCGGAGCGCGTACTCACGGCGACGACGATTGAAGGTCTTCGCGCCCAGACTGCGCTGTACGACTAGGCAAAGGCGGACGAGGATCCGTAGTCGCGTCGATTCACCCCAAGAACACCGTGCCTACTGCGTAAACAGCTCTTCGACCGACGTTACCTTCAAGGCACGCTTGTGCCATTGCGACAGCTGCTCCAAGTCCGTACAAGCCAGAATCCGACTGCGCTGCTCCGCCGAGACGGTGATCTCTCGCGCCTCTAATACCTCTAAGACGCTGAGGGCCTGACCTTCAGCTCGCCCCTCGGTGCGCCCCTCGGTGCGTCCCTCGGTACGTCCCTCGGTACGTCCCTGTTCGATGGCGTCTCGAATGAAGGGGGTCTTGTATTGGTAGCCTTGGGGGATCATTTGTAGTGCCTTTCGGGCAGCTTCGCTGAGGGCGGCGTATATCAAGTCACCGTATAGCACGGCTCGGTCGCGGTCTTCGAGGGGGGCTACGCCCGACAGCGCCGCCTGTGCGATTTTGACCGCAATTTCCACCTCGTCTTGACCGTGGACCAACGCCGAGAGAACCGCGAGCTCCGGGTTTGCCGCCGCGGCATCGGGATCCGTAAGCACAGGGACTGCATCCGATCCCATTACCAAAGGCCGGAAGGTCGCGCCCGGTCCGATCGCGATCGGGCGATCTGCCCAACGGGCAACACTCGAGTCCAATGTCACCACGAGTACCGCGGCAGGACAGCTGAAGCGAGCACGCAAACCGACCACGTAGACAGGCCAAGTGAAGAGCTTTCGATCGTCCCGCGCAAGCTGCACCTCGACGACGATGGCGAAGACAGGCTTGTCGTCGACGAGCAGAACGACCAAATCCGCTCGATATTCAGCGGGTACGATGTCCGTGAGATCGGCTGATTCGACACGAACACTCGAATAGGTCGGCAGCTCCAATCCCAAAGCATCGCGCAACAGAACTGGAGCCAGCTCCGGTAGATTCTGAAAGAGTACCCGCAGGGTCTCGTGCTCCATCGACGGCACGAGTGGACTATACACTATATCGACGAGAGCGCGAGGACGAGAGAGTGATTTAATAGTTAAAAAACACGTTCGAGCTTCGGTACATACGGCAAGAATCACTCACAAGCACAGCGTCCCACGACGCACCCACTTCGCGCGTTCGGTGCAACTCTCGCCATTTCACCGAGAAAGCGCGCGAGGCTTTCCTTATGCAATGCAGACTTCGTTTGGCTTCTCCGATCCGAGCCATCCGTTTCAATCCACCACGAGACAACTTCAGCCGCGACTCACTGCGTGACACAAGTGGCGAGAGTGTCTCGCTGTTCACCGGAGGCGCCGCGAGCTCGTCGAAGGGCGACAGGTGCTCCGCTCCTGACGCGACGAGACGTTTTGTTCGTTGTTTGTCCGTCGCGCCCACGGTCCGCTCCTGACGCGACGAGACGTCCTATTTTTGTTTGTCCGTCGCGCCCACGGCCCCTCTGCGACTCGTCGAGGAGGCGCGCGACCTCGGCCCACGGTGTCCGGTGCAGCGGTCTCGTTGCGCCTGGTCGAAACACCTCCTTACGCGGCATCGACTCGTGGGGGCCGGTGCAGCGGTCTCGTTCCGCCTGACCACGAGGAATACGCTGATACGAAGCGCTGGGTTGGTCGTGGTTACGATCCCGAGAGGTTCAACAGCGCGTCCGTGAACAAGAAGCTCGCGGCGCTCTCGAAGAGGCTCGAGCGGGCGCACACGTACGCTTGACCGTTCTCACGCCGACAACACGCGGCGCGACTCGCACCGCGCCATTCTCACGCCGACACAGCGCGGCGCGGCTCGCACCGCGCCGTTCTCACGCCGACACAGACAAACCTAGCCCGAGTGCCCGAGTGTCACTTCGGCAACAACGCGTCCACCAGCTTCGTGTTCCACGTTCCCGCGGTAGAATCGAACAAGCTCATGTTCTGGGGATCTTCCCAGATGGCCCAACCGATCCCGGCCGCTTCGCACTTCTCACGCACGGTAGCGATCAGGCGAGCGCGGGAGTCGTCATCGCCGCCATCTTGCGGTCCCCACTCGCCGTTGTAGACGGTGCGACCCTTGGTGCTTCGATAGGTCTCGATGAGGGCGATTTGAGCTGCGACAGTCGCAGGCCCCGAGGGGTTCGTCGCGGCGGGCTGTGTGTTGTAGTTCTTGAACCAGGTGGCGGCCCAAGACGCATTCTGCGCGGCAGTTACGGGCGTCACGGGTGTTGCGGGCGGACCGGGGAAGACGATGCCCGTCGTCTGGAACTCCGGCCCCATCCAACTCTGGCCCTGGAAGCTGAACAGCTTCGGCTCGTAGAGGTGGATCGCCGCCATGATGTTGGCGTCGTTCGGAAGCGCCAAGCGTCCCAATCGACTCGGATCCGCCCAATACGCAGCGTCCGCAATCAAGAGTCGTCGCGGATTCGTCTTGCGCACGGCAACGACGGTATCCATGAGCAGTTGGTTCCAAGTGTTGTCGAGCTGTCCATTGGGCTCGTTCATCAACTCGAAGGCCACCGTGTCGGGCTGATCGCGATACCGCTCGGCGATCTGCGCCCACAGTGCAACGAAGCGCTCGCTGTTCGCACTCGCAGCCGTAGCTAGCGCATCGTAAGCGTGGAGATCGACGACGACCGACAGTTTGGCCGCGAGAGCTTGGTCGATGACCGTGTCCACTCGCTCCATGAAGGTCGCATCGAGCGTGTAAGGTGCGCTAGCCAGGGCATGGCCGCTGAAGCGGATCGGGATCCGCACGTGATCGAAGCCACGAGCCGCAATGAAGGGAAAATCGCTCGCCAAGATCTTGTTGCCCCAATCGCCCTCCTTGGGCGCCTCGAGACGATTGCCGAGGTTGATCCCGCGCTTGAAGTGCACGGCCGCCGCAGGCGCCTGCCCGAACACGAACTCCTCCGTGCCCTCCGGCAAACTGCCGCTCGAGGTGGTACCCCCAATGCTTGCCGCACCGCCGACGCCCACCCCTCCGCTCCCGCCCGTTGCCGCGCCACCCGTCGCCGCGCCACCGCTCGCTGCGGCGCCGCCCTTCGTGTTCGCACCGGAAGTCCCGGGAGCCGCGCCGCCCTTCGCGTTGGCCCCCGCGAGTGCACCTTGGCCGCCGAGGCTTGCGGCCGTGCCGCCAACGCCAGGCGTCGCGCCGCCCACGGCCTCACCCGAGCCGCTCGACTCGCCACCGCATCCCACGATACATGCCAAAATCAACGCGCTATAGCCCGAAAACCGACGGGAGGAATCGCAAGTGGCCATGCTGCGTCGCTACCATCCGCCCCCATCGCGATCTTCGCAGATTGTGGGATTCTCATCGTTTCTGACCTCCCACCCGAGCCGCGGTGCCCTCCCGACCTCACGTTCCGGAGCGAGTCCCCCGATCGTCCACGACCCGCACTCACGCTCCATTTCGAGGCGATTCACAGGCGTTCGAGCCGAATCACTGGCGTAGTTCGAGCCGCACCGGCGGAGCGACGAAGCAGGCGCACTTCGAGGCGCACGTGGAGCGACGAAGAGGGCACGCTATCCAAGAACTCTCGAGCCACTCTCGCTAAATCTCGAGATAGCGCCCGAGTAATCGGGACGCGCTAGAAACTCTCAGGCCACTTTCGCTCGGTCTTGATGTGATTCGCGAGACTCCCAAGCTGCTCGATGGATAGCGTCCCGAGAACTTCGCGCTTTGCCTCGTCGAGCTCGATGTCGAAAATCTCACAAAGGGTGCGGACGCAACCCCTGGCTTCACCCTCGGCGCGCCCCTTGGCTAGTCCCCTGGCTTCGCCTTCGACGCGCCCCTCGGCTTTGCCCTCGGCTTTGCCCTCGGCTTTGCCCTCCTCGTACGCCGCGCCCCTGTAGATTCTGGAGTGCCGCCCTGTCGAGCTCGCGTTGTTCCGCGAGGCGCCGGGCAAGTGGGTCGGAGGAGAGCCGTTCGAGGGCGTGTTGTGCCGTGCTCATGATGGGATCCTCGTCTGCGAGCTTCGCCAGTTTGTCCGAGCATCGAGCCGTTAGGAAGCGGGACGCTCTAGAAACTCTCAGGCCACTTTCGCTCGGTCTTGAGGTAGCTCGCCAGGCTGGTGAGCTGCTCGATGGATAGCGTCCCGAGAACTTCGCGCTTTGCCTCGTCGAGCTCAATGTCGAAAATCTCACAAAGGGTGCGGACGCAACCCCTGGCTTCACCCTCGGCGCGACCCTCGGCTTTGCCCTCGGCTTTGCCCTCGGCTTTGCCCTCCTCGTACGCTGCGCCCCTGTAGATCTGGAGTGCCGCTCGATCGAGCTCGCGTTGTTCCGCGAGGCGCCGGGCAAGTGGGTCGGAGGAGAGCCGTTCGAGGGCGTGTTGTGCCGTGCTCATGATGGGATCCTCGTCTGCGAGCTTCGCCAGTTCTTCCGGGCTTCGAGCCCTCAGGAAGCGGGCCCACCGTTCGAGTTTAGCCTGGACTGAAGGGGTCGCCAAGGACAAGTGCGGAAGCTCCAAAACGTGCATTTCGAACTCGGGAGAAAGGACTTCCCCACTGCTCACTTCCTTGGCGCGGAAAACCGAGTGAAAAGCCGGCACGTTCAACAACGGTTGCTTTACCCAAAGGATGGAAATCACACGTCGTAGGGTCGTGTACCCTTCGCCCGAATTCAGGCACGACGCGAAGAGCCGCGCCCAGTAATAGAGGAATCTCGCTCGCGTTCCCGGCGGATTCACGGACTGCATTTCGAGATCCACTTGGTCGCCGTTCGGGAGACGCACCCGGATATCGAGCACGATACTCTTGTCCGAAGGGATTCTCTTTCTCGACATCGGGATTGAGGATCTCAACGACGTCAATGGGCGCTTGCAGACCGAGCACCGCTTCAATCATGTCGCGCAGCAGCACGGGTTCGCGAATCAGTAACAACTTGAAGACGATATCCAAGGTGGGGTCGAGGTAGTTCGCTGTCATGGTTTTTTCCCAACACTCACCTCGTCGTCCGCTGAGCTATGCGGTTGCGTGAAAAACGCAGACCGTCGTTCTTTATCCGCTCGCCACCTTTAATGTGTTCACAGCGCGATGGGACGCCGCCGCTCCCAGACTCCAATTCTCGGCTGCTCACGGGCGCGCAGCCCGTCGCGTCCCGCAAATCTCACCGCTCTACCGAGATTGAGCGCCTTCGCTGCCGCGCCACGACCTACTTCAACTACCGGTCTTTTGAGTCCACTTTCCCGCGTTCCGTGCTATCTTGCGCCACCCCGTGAACACGAGCCTCGAACATCTCCCGCCGAAGAAGCGCGATCAGCTCGTCGCAATGGCGAAGGTGATCGAGCAGAACGCGCGCGTGGAAATGATCGTCCTCTTCGGCAGCCACGCCCGTGGGGATTGGGTCGAAGATCGAAAGACCGGGTACCTGAGCGACTTCGATCTGCTCGTCCTCGTCGACTCGCAAGAGCTCGTCGACGACAAGCCGTTTTGGAACGACATCCGCGCGCGACTCCGTCCCTACGCCGAAAAGACCCCCATCAGCCTCTTCGTCCACGACATTCGGCAAGTCAATGAAGAGATCCGGCACGGGCAGTACTTCTTCTCGGACATCGCCGTCGAAGGCGTGCAACTCCAGACGTCGAAGCGCTTTCATCTCGCGACGCCAAAGGCCGTCAAGGCCGGCGGTCGCTTGAACCTCGCGCTATCCAACTACGAGCTGTGGTTCGGAAGCGCGTGCCACTTCTGGCGCGGCGCCGTCGGGTACGCGACGCAGGGGCTCGACTGCCACGCCGCATTTCTCTTTCACCAAGCCGCTGAGCGGTTTCTGCATTGCGCCTTGCTCGTACTCACGGGCTACAAACCCAAATCACATGATTTGGAGGCCCTTGCGCGAAAGGCGGCAGAGGTTCACCCACAGTTGGTCGGCGCGCTGCCGCGCACGGAGTCGTCCGATCTCCATCACTTCGATCTCCTGAAGCGCGCGTACATCGAGTCGCGCTATTCGCGCTCCTATCACGTCAATTCCGTCGAACTCACGGCCATGCGCGACATGGTCATCGAGCTCGGTCGGCGCGTGCGTGCCGCCTGCGCGGAAGAGATCCACCGGGTCGCCGCTGGCGTCGAATACCCCGAGCTGCTCGACGTTCCCGACGGCACGACCGCCCTCGAGGTCCCGCCGACGCCGCCGGACTTGAACGATCCCGTCGCGGTTGCCTTCTGGCGCGACGGCCTCGTTCGGCAAAGCTTCGAAGCGGGCCGCAAAGCAGGCGAAAAGCACGGCCGCGAACTCGGACGCAAAGAAGGCGAAAAGCGCGGCGTAGAAAAGGGCCGCGAACTCGGACGCGAAGAAGGCCGCGAACTCGGACGCGAAGAAGGCATCCAGATCGGCGTCGAACGCGGGCGTCTCGAAGAGCGCGCGCGCATCATCGTCGAGCTCCTGCGTCGACGCGGGCTCACCGTGTCCGATGAGCAGGAGCGCCGGATCTCTACGTTGTAGTGACGACGCGACCCTCGCCAAGTGGTTGGAGCGGGTGTTGACGATCTCGTCCGTTGACGAACTCGAGGATTGACGTCATCACAAGGCCGACGCACGACCGTCGTCGTTCGTCGTTCGTCGTCGATGGCAGAGGTGCAGTGACGCGCGTCTTTCGGATCGCACCGAGTGCGATCGCGCGTCTCACCACCCTACTCGCGCCGCCCTGAGCGCTTGCACGGCGGCCGCCTGCCGGCACGCTCGAGCTTGCTCCGCCACCCAAGGTCGGGGCCTCGACGACGCGTTGAACAGGCGAAACCCATCGCTCCGTGGGAGAACGGAGCGATGGGTTCATCGATACGAAGGCTCGGCAAAGCAGTGGCAGCGCTAGCGGGATTCCGTCAAGAAAAGAGAACTTGCGGCACAGCAGCTCCGGAACCGCGTTGGCGCGCCGTCCAACTTACACGCGCGGTTCGCCCGCGAACGAACGTTTCCGAAGCAAACCGAGCCCTACCAAGAGGAGCCAACCTGCCGCGAAGGCAGCTCTCGAAGACGACGCGCGCCCGGCGTAACGACAGCCGCAACCCTCCGCGTCGGAGTTGGCGTTCTGTCCGTCTTCCACGTCGGTACTGCTCCCGTTCCCACCCGATGCACTGACGTTCGTCCCATTGCCCGCGGCACCCGCGCCAGCGCCCTTGCCGCCATTCGAGAGGCTCGCGCCGCCCGATGAGGTTCCCACCGCCGCGCCGCCGTTCGACACGCCAGCTCCGCCGTTAGCTGCGCCCCCCGTTTCGGAGCCACCTTGGGACGCACTGCCTCCGACTGCCGCAGCGCCACCGCGATTCGCATTGCCCCCCGAACTCGTACTCGAGCCGGAACTCGAGGTACCGCCGGTGCCACCCGTACCGCCCGTACCTCCGTCGAGCTTGGTGAACTGCCAGTGATCGAACTTGAACTCGCTACCCGTGAAGCGAAGATAGAGATCTTTGACGGTGCCCACGGCGCCCGTAACCTCACAACTTACGGCCTTCCAGATCGTCATTCCACCCGTCGTCGGGATTTCGCAGGTTCCGAGTAGCGTGCCGGTTTCGCCGCCGCTCCGCAGCTCGATGGCGCCGCCTGCGACGTCGGCCGCGATTTGAGCCGTGAAGCTCTTCGCGCCGCGGGTTCCGAAGTCGACGCCGCGCATGCGGATCCAATCTCCGTTATCGATGTCCGTGACGTTCATGCCCCCGGCAGCATTGGGCTCGGTCTCGATCCCCTTCTGCGCGTTCATCGTCTCCGCCTCGACACGAACGTACGGATCGAGCGTGCCCACCTGGGGAACGCCGTCCGTCGTGTACTTGGCAGAGGTGATCCGGACGGCCTTGCCGCTATCGTCGAAGTCGAGCACCTCGAGAGCCAGATTTCGGCTGCAGGTCGCGTCGATGCCTGCCGCCTTGGCGACGGCTCGGTTGTGATACGCGTGGTACCACCGACCATTGAACTCGAACTCTGCCGAGTGATTATTGTTGTTGTTGAGAGGCGGCTGATCCGCGAGCACCCCCGCGTAGGAGTACCCCGACATCGGCCCCGTGGTGCTCATGAAGTAATCCATGCGCAGCCCACTGCCGGTGTTTGTGGAATAGACGACGTAATAGATCCCCTTGCGCTTGAACATGTAGGACGCTTCGAACCACGTGTTCGTGCTGCCCGTCGTGAGCCCCCCGACGGCGCTGCCGGAGACGCTGATGAGATCACTACCGAGCTGAATGATGCGTCCGTTCGTCGCGCCGTTGCCACCGAAGGAGAGGTAAGCCTTGCCGTCGTCGTCGATGAGCGCCCCCGGATCGAAGAGCCACCCACCATCCGATCCCTTCGCCCCAGGCGTATTCGAATTCACCAAGTACTTCTTGATCGGATCTTTGAATCCCCCCGTTGGACTATTGCTCGTGGCGACGCCAATCCCTGACGCGTTGTTGCCGAAGTAAAGGTAGAACTTGTCGTCTCGTACCAAGGGCACGGGAGCCCACGCAAAGCCCGCCCAGGACGCGTCGGCCGGAACTTGGAACACGATCCCGTGATCGGTCCAGTTCTTCATGTCGGCGCTCGACACGCAGACGATCGACTTCATCAAGTACTGCGTTCCCCCCTTGTTGTCGTCGTCGTTCGACAGATACAGGTAAACACGCCCCTTGTAGACCATCGCCCCGGGATCGGCGAGGTACCGGTGCGACATGATGGGGTAGTCTGCCAAGGCTTGCCCCGAGACCGCGATAACGACCAGGGATGCAGACGCCCACAGGGAAGAACGGATCACGTTTCGAAGATCCACGACACCTCTCCAGGTTCCAAGGCGCGAACGCGAGTCGACCCAAGGAATCGAGTGCGATTCCCTTCTTCCTTGGGGCTTCTCTCTGCAGTGGCGTCACATCGCGAGATCCATTGGAAAGAATGATCCCGCGCCGGAGAGTCTCGGAGCTCCGTCGATGGCTCGGCCGGCTCAGAACTGCGTGATGAACTTCCGGGCTTGGAGCGGCTCAGAACCGCGTGATGAACTTCCGGGCTTGGAGCGGCTCAGAACTGCGTGATGAACTTCCAAGCCTCGGCCGGAACCCACGTCTTCGTCCCGTTATCGCTATAGGAGCCGCCGCCGTCCCACGGCGCTGCAATATGGGCATGATTGCTCGTGCAATATTCCACGGGGTACCCCGCCTTGCACCCATCGTACTTGTAGCAAACGTGATTGCCGCTCGACCACTCGGGGACGCTCGAGGGCTTGGTGCAACCGTTACGGTTGACGAAGGTGTCGCGGCAGCTGCGGCCCATCGCGGGCGTGCATCGAGCGTCGTTCATACCGACGACGCTCATGTAGGCAACGGGCGTCGTGCCGTTGCTGCAGCCGATGTTCTGCGCAGGCGCTTGGGTCACGACGCCGCGAAAGAGGTTGGGGCGATCGCACGCGAGCGAGTAGGTGAATATCGCACCGAAGCTGAAGCCAATCGAGAAGACGCGCGAGCGATCGATGCAGAGCTCGCTCTCGAAGGTCTTCATCATGTCGTCGACGAAGGTCTCGTCGGCCTTGCACCAGGTGCCGCAGTTGTTGCCGTCCGGAGCGACGAAGATGGTCGTCTTCTCCGTGTCGAGCTGCTTTAGCCCGAAGTACGACCAAACGTTCGTCGTAACGGTTTGCCCCGTGTCGACGTCTTCCATCTTGCCGCCCATCCAGTGCATCCCGAAGACCAGGCGGTAGGGCTTGTTCTTGTCGTAGTTTTCGGGAATTCGAATGATGTACTTGCGGCTACCGAGCGTCTTGCTTCCGCTCGTCAGGGCCTGAGTCTTGCCACAACCCGAGCTCGGAACCGGCGGATTTCCGAGGGCGTAGCTCCCGGGCGTGTGAGTGCTGCCCGTCGACGTGCCGCCCGTCGCGACGCTCCCCGCGCTGCCACCACTGGCCGTCTTGCCGCCCGTGGACGTCGCGCCGCCCGCTTTCGAACCGCCAGCGGCCGTCGTACCACCCGTTGGCATCGTCCCCGTTCCTTTAGAGCCGCCAGCAGATGTTTGACCGCCCGCGGCCGCGCCGCCCTTTGCAGTGGTCCCGCCGGCGCCGACGGCGCCGCCCGACGTGCTTTGCGTCGTGGTCTGCGCCGCACCTCCCGACGCAGTGGACGAAACCGGGGAGCTTCCGCCCCGAGTCACAGCCCCACCTACGGTCATGGAGCCGCCAGCTCCGGGAAGTCCACCGGAAGCAGCGGATTCGCCGTCTTCCTGACCACTGCACGCAAACAACATGGGCGCGAGGCAAAGCATCACCGGGACAGTCGAACGGGGTCGCATCACGAGCTCCTTTGAAGACGCTCCACACCAGCGCGAAGTGAGCGTCATGGGCCCGCAGTGGGCACCAGGCGCATCATCTGTCGCGAAATCCGCCTCGGAAGACGCATTCCAAGTCGTCACGACGAGAGCGGGCACTCCACGTGCCTGCGTCGCGGCCGAGTTTCTCCGAGCGGTCGTTTTCGTGACGGAACCAGGCGTCCTTCGCCACTGCAGATCGGCAAGGCGCGAGGCCCGCGCGATCCGCATAATCCCGTCGGCCTCGCGCTTCGCCTCACAACGCGCCGCACGGAGCGTCGCACCGAACTCCACACAAGGCCCGCGCTCAGCGTCAGAGATCGCCCGAAGCCTCAGCGACCCTCTCCGCTCTCAACGCATTCATTCCTCGAGTCATGCCATGACCCCTCGCCACTTCGTCGCGCGCAGGATCCTGACCCGCAGTTACACGGCAGGTTTCCTCGCCGCTCTCTTGCTCCCCAAGTCCGCCTCGGGCCAAAGCGCCGTCGAGGTTTTGCAAGACTTCGACATGGAGCAAGTCCGAGTCACCGACGCGTACTACCAAAACGCGGCGACGAAGGAGATGGAGTACCTGCTGCGCCTCTCTCCCGATCGACTCCTCGCGGGATTCAAGGCCGTCTCCGAGGGAAAGGATCCGGCGACCGGTGTCACGCTCTATGGCGGTTGGGAGGGCGGTTGGAGCCTCTTGCGCGGACACACCATGGGGCACTATCTCACTGCCCTGGCGCAAGGGTACAAGCAAACCAAGGGCGTCGATGCGACGCTCAATACGAAGATCAAGACGAATCTCGATTATACCATCGCGCAGCTCAAGGCGTTCCAGGACAAGAGCAGCAAGGGGTACCTGTTCGCGTCCCTCGAGACCCACTTCGATGTAGTAGAGGGCAAGATCACGGGTGATCAATGGGTCCCCTGGTACACGATGCACAAGCTCATCGCTGGGCTCGTGGACGTCTACAAGCTCACGGGGAACGCCACGGCACTTCAGATCGCTTCAAAACTCGGCGACTGGACGCATAGCCGCGTATCTCTTTGGAGCGCAAGCGTGCAATCGCGCGTCCTCGGCGTCGAGTACGGTGGGATGAATGATTGTCTTTACGAGTTGTATAAGCTAACGAAGAAGGAAACCCATCTCGCGGCTGCCCACAAGTTCGACGAGGACTCGCTCTTTACGCCCATTTCGAAGGGAACCAACACGCTCTCGGGCAAGCACGCAAACACGCAGATCCCGAAGTTCATTGGCGCCTTGAACCGATACAGAACCCTCGGCACGGGGGAGAAATTCTATTACACGGCGGCAGAGCAGTTCTTTGCGCTCGTCCTCCGTGACCACACCTACGTGACGGGCGGCAACAGCGAGGGCGAACACTTCCGCGCTCCCGGCGTGCTGGACGGCACTCGCGACGGCGTAAACAACGAGTCATGTAACTCGTACAACATGCTGAAGTTGTCACGCGACCTTTTCAAGGTGACGGGCGACGTGAAGTACGCCCAGTACTACGAGCGCACCCATCTGAACGAGGTCATGTCGTCGATCAACCCGACGAACGGCATGACGACCTACTTCAAGCCGATGGGCACCGGTTACTTCAAGGTGTTCGGGACGGAGACGGATACGTTCTGGTGCTGCAACGGCACCGGCATGGAAAACTACACGAAGCTCAACGACAGCATCTACTTTCATGACTCGAGCGATGTGTACGTCAACCTGTACCTGAGCTCGACCCTCGACTGGGCTGCGAAGTGGTTTGGCCTCACCCAGTCGGCGAGCGTGCCCCTCTCCAACAAGGTCTCGTTTACGATCGACGCGGCGCCGTCCACTGCGGTCGGGATCAAATTCCGACTTCCATACTGGATCGCTGCTGGTGAGTCCGTCGCGGTGACGTTGAACGGCCAGTGCCTGCCCACGACGACGAGCAACGGTTACGCTGCCGTCAGTCGCGTGTGGACTAAAGGCGACAAAATCGAGCTCACCTTCCCCGCGGAGGTGCAGGTATCACGACTGCAAGACAACAAGAACGCCGTGGCATTCACCTATGGCCCGGTCGTCCTCAGCGCGGGGCTCGGGACGCAATCGATGGTCTCGACGGGTTACCTCGCATCGAAGCAAGCGACGTTACCGAGTGGAGTCACCCTACGGGACTCCATCAAGATCGACTCGAGCACGACCATCGAGGATTGGCTCAAGAACATCAAGACCAACCTCGTGCAGACGGAGGGCAAGCTCGAGTTCAAGCTAAAGAATACCGACGCGAACAACGCCCTGACCTTCACCCCGCAGTACCAGCGCTATGCCGATCGCTACGGCATCTACTTCAAGCTCACGGGAACCCAGGGAACCGCCTCGCCAACCGCCTCGACTACCGGTGGCGCGACGAGCGTCAGCGTCGCCCCCTGTAGCGCGAGCGGCGGCGCTTCATCGACAGGTGGAACGAGCTCGGTTGGCGGCGCGAGTGGCACGGGTACGAGCGGAGGCTCGAACTCCGGAGGCGCGGCCAACACGAACGGCGGAACGTCGACGGGCAACACCGTTGGCTCCGGAGGCCGCGACAACGCCGTTGCGGGCTCAGCCGCAACGGCTAGCGGCGGCAATGGCGCCCTCGGAGGAGGCGGTTTAGGCAATGGTACCTCGAGTTCCACAGCGGGCGCCACCGCGACGACCGACGACGAACGCGACTCCGGCGGTTGCTCCTGTACCCTGGCGCAATCATCGCGCTCGACGTCAGCCCTCGGCCTGTTGCTCTCCCTCGGACTCGTCTTCTCGCGACGCGGCAGACGACGCAACCCGTCGTAAGTAGTAACGGGCGCAATGATGCAATTGCGACGCGACGCCGTTTTCGCGGCGTTCGCGGCGCGCCGTGCAAACCGATGGGTTCACGAAGCCGGTTACACTCGCGCTCGCCCGACGGAGCGAGCGCGTCCGTGTGCGCGACGCACCGACAACCCTCTCACGGCGCGCTTGCGGGAGCTGGACCGCTGAGGCCGTGAAAGAACAGGCTCATGATCCGCGGGAGCAGATCACACAAGGGGCCCTCGAACTTGCGCGCCATGGCGGAGGTCAGCACGACCTCGAGCACGCCGAAATAGAACAACGCGACCTCGAGGGACTCCCGCGAGCCGACGTCCTCGGGCGTCGCGTTCGCGTCTAGCCACTCGGAGAAGGCAGTAACGACGCCGGCAGTGCTGTCCTGGGCAATGGTCGATGCCAAGCCCGGTACCACCATCATTATGGCGAAGAGACCGTCGCGCCACTCATCCGCAATGCTGAGCTGACGATGAGCAAGGAGCTCCACTTTCTGCTGAAAGTTGAGCCCCGTGGGAACGGGCACCTTGAGGGAGCTCAGGATCAGCTCCGAGAGCTGAGCGATCATGCCCGTCTCGATGGCAGCCTTGTTCTCGAAGTAACTGTATAGGGTGCCAACGGTGTAGCCCGCCTCACGAGCAATGTCGCGCATCGTCACCGATCCGAGCCCCACCTGCGATGCCGCACGCGCCGCGGCTCGCAGGATGTCCTGCCGGATGTGATCGAGCTGCGTTTCCTTGCGGGGAGTTCTAGCCATGGGGTCGAAGGGAGCGGCGACGGGGGGAGAATCTACTCGAGCCGGGGGAACCCGAGCGCCTTCGGCTGCAGCTCGGGCGCCCGGAGTCACTGACCAATTTGCGGTTTCACCGCCACAGGAATCCGGGTCCGTCGCGGGAGCCGATCTGCAAGATCGGGTTGCCCAGCAACCATGATTCCGTATAATCGTATTCGCAATTCCGATTTATCGAATGCGTGAATTCGCTTTAAACGAATCAAAGTTCGTATTTACGGGAAATTCAGTCTGACCAAGAAAGGTCCCGGCCACATGTTCGCGCGTCGCTCCCTGCCCGGCTCTCCCCGGCGTCTCGCCTGGCTACCCCTCTTGTCGATGCTCGCGTGCCAAGCGGCTCCCGCCGAGTCCGTGACGTCGCCGCCTGCTCCGGCAGTTCATGTCGCGAAAGCAACGAAGTCCGACGGAACGCGCAGCTTGAAGGTCAGCGGCACCCTGGAGGCCGAGTCTTCGACGACCTTGAGCTTTGCCGTGATCGGAACCGTCGAAGCGGTCTTCGTCAAAGAAGGGCAAGCAGTTCGGAGGGGGCAACCCGTCGCGCGTGTTACCCCGGGGACTTATCGAGATGCCCTCGACATCGCACGCTCGAAGGCAAACCAAGCAGAGGACGCACAACGACGACTCAAGCCGATGTACGAGAACAAGACCTTGCCAGAGGTGAAGATGGTCGAGGTCGACACGGGGCTGGAACAAGCGCGCCTGTCCGTCTCGATGGCAGCGAAGAACCTGAACGACACCACCCTGCGCGCCCCAACGGATGGCATCGTCGCCAAGCGCTACGCCGAACCCGGCACGAGTGCCTCCCCCGGCGTGCCGATCGTTTCGCTCGTGCAAACCAGGACCATCTTGGCGTCGGCGCCCGTCCCGGAGACGCGCGTTGCCAAGCTCAAGGTGGGAGACAAGGGGCGCGTGTTCGTGTCGGCCCTCGGCCGTGCCATCGACGGCACGGTTCGCGACATCGCGATGGTCGCCGATCCCCTGACGCGAACCTACGTCACGCGCCTCATGCTGCCGAATCACGACGGCACATTGCGCGTCGGCATGGTCGCCGAGATCGAATTGCCGCAAGCAGGAGAGCCGGAAGCGGTCGTCGTTCCCCCGGAATCCATTCGCCTGAACGATCAAGGAACGCCCTATCTCTTCGTCGTCAAGGACGGCGAGCTCCTCGAACAACGCCTCGTGAAGGTCCCCGGTTACGTCGGCGAAGGCGTGGCCATCACCGCTGGGCTCGCGGAAGGCGAACGCGTCGTCACCTCCGGCACCACCATGCTCGAAGCCGGAATGAAGGTGCGCATCGTCGCACGAAACGATCTCGCGACGTCGCGCTCCGTCGATGGCCAGCCCGAGGCGAGGTAAGGCGATGCAAAAGCCATCCCACGGCATCTATGAGAGCGCGATGCGCCATTGGCGTATCGTCGTTACCTTTACCGCCGTACTGGTTGTCTTTGGCGTCGTGTCCTTTCTTACGATGCCACGCCAGGAGTTCCCGACGTTTACCATTCGCCAAGGGCTCGTCGTCGCCGTGATGCCCGGCGCCTCCTCGGACGAAGTTGAAGAGCAGATCACGAAGCCCGTAGAGACTTACCTGTTCGGCTTCGAAGAGGTCAACAAGAAGAAGACCTACTCCTTGTCCCAGGACGGTCAGATGATCGTCTTCGTCGAGCTCAACGAGAACGTCGCCGGACTCGAAGCGCCCGCCTTTTGGGCAAAGCTGCGCCACGGGCTCAACGAGCTCAAGACGCAGAAGCTCCCGGCGCAAACCCTGGCCCTCGTGGGCAACAACGACTTCGGCGATACGAGTGCGCTGCTCCTCACCGTCACCGCGGAAGGTCGCAGCCCGCGTGATCTCCAAAAGTACGTCGAGGTGCTCGAGAAACACCTACGACGCGTCGAAGCGACCTCGAAGCTCAAGCGCGTCGGGGAGCAGCAGGAGACCATTCGCGTCAGTATTTCTCCGGGATTGCTTGGCTCGTTACGGAGTGCGTCCAGCCTCCGTATGGAGCGCCATCCAGGGGCTCGGTAGCCTGCCCGCGACGGCCCGCCTCGACACGACGGAGCTCGAACTCCCGGTCTATGTGGGCAAGGTGCTGCGCTCCGAGAAGGAACTCGGTGAAACCATCATCTTGGCGAGTCCGGACGGCTCGAACGTTCGTCTCAAGGACATCGCGGAGGTCACCCGCGAGTACGGCCATGACGACTCCTTCGTTCGTTACAACGGCAAGGCCGCCCTCGTGCTGTCCGTCGAGATGCAGCCGGGCCACGACATCACTCGCTTCGGCAAGGAGCTCGACGAGGCCCTCCTCCGTGCCCGCGCGGAACTGCCGAAATCCGTCCAGATAGCGCGCGTGGCCGATCAGCCCAAGGTCGTCGGGGATTCCATCAGTCACTTCCTTCGGGACTTCGGCCTCGCCATCGTCTCCGTCATTGCCGTGACGATGTTGCTCCTTCCCTTGAGAGTCGCAGCAGTGGCTGCGGTGACCATACCGATCACCATTTTCATTACCCTGGGCTTGCTCAACGTCCTGCACGTCAAGCTCGACACCGTATCCCTCGCCGGTCTCATCGTCGTCCTTGGAATGGTGGTCGACAATGCCATCGTCGTCATCGACGATCACGTCGAGAAACTCGACCATGGGATGAGTCCCTGGAAGGCAGCGTGGACGAGCGCGCGGGAGCTGGTGCTGCCCATCTTTACGGCGACCCTCGCCATCATCATTTCCTACGCGCCGATGGCGATGTTCCTCCCCGGGCAAGCGGGTGAGTTCGTGACCACGCTGCCGGTCACCATCGCCGTCGCCTTGATCGTGAGTCTCCTCGTTGCGGCCCTGCTCGTGCCCGTCATGAACCACCAGTTCATTCGAAAGGGGATCCGTTCGCACGACGCAAAGAACAAAAAGTCGATACTCGATCGCCTACAGCAGTGGTTCGACAGTGCCCTCGAGGCGGCGTTTCGGTATCCGAAGCTCACCGTCGGCGTCGGATTGCTCACGGTGGGGAGCGGCTTTCTCATGGCTGCCACGTTACCCCAGCAATTCTTCCCGAAGGCTGAGCGTAACCAGTTTGCCGTCGAGATCTATCTGCCGAGCGGTCGCAGTCTGGAGCAAACGGATGCCGTCGTTCGACAAGTAGAAGCGCTGCTCAAAAGCGACAAGCGCGTCACCGGCTACACCTCCTTCGTCGGCAATAGCTCCCCGCGATTTCACACCCTGTACGCTCCCAACGTGCCGAGTCGCAATTACGCTCAGCTGATCGTCAACACCACGACAGACGAGGCGGTCGAGGAGCTCCTCCGCGAGTACAACGCACGTTACAATAGAAGCTTTCCAGAGGCATGGGTGCGCTGGAAGCAACTTGACATGCAAGCCACGGCGGCGCTCATCGAGGTGCGTCTCGAAGGCGACGATTCTTCTGACCCTCAAGGCCCTGGGGCAGAAGGTCGAACACTATGCGAAGCAGCTCCCCGAGGTGACCTGGGTACGAAACGACTACCGCGAACCGGTGCAAGCCATCGAGGTGACCCCCGACGTCGATGCCTGCTCGCGGCTCTCGGTCTCGCCCGCGTGGCTCCGAACCTCCTTGGCCCTCGGGTTACAGGGGTTTCCCGTCGCGACGCTGTGGGAAGGCGACTACCCCGTCAAGGTGCTCCTCAAGGACACCGCTGACTCCGTATCGACGCTCGACGGGCTTAGGCAGCAATACGTCTCGACCATGCTCCTTGGTGCAACGGTGCCCCTCGAGCAACTCGCCAAGATTGGTCCGGTTTGGAAGGAAGGCGTCATCGTGCATCGCAACGGCACTCGCACCTTGACGGTTCGAGTCGACGTTGGACCGGACGCGCTCGCATCGCCCGTGCAGGCCAAGATCCAACGCTACGTCGAGTCACTGGGTAACACGCCCGGTGTCACGGTCAGCTATGGCGGCGAGGCCGAGAGCATGAGCGAGAACCTCATCCCTCTCGTCAAATCCCTCGTCGTCAGCATTGGTCTGATTTACCTCATTTTGCTCTGCCAATTCAAACGCCACCGAAAGGCCTTCCTCGTCATGACGACCATGCCGCTTGCCGTCTTCGGCTGTGTCCTTGGTCTGAAGCTGGCGCACTATCCCTTCGGCCTCACCTCCTTCATTGGCATCATTGGACTGATGGGCATTGTCGTTCGCAACGGCATCATTCTCATTGGCTATGCCGAAGAGCTTCGCGAGAAGCACGGCATGAGCGCCTTCGACGCCGCCCTCGCTGCGGGCAAACGCCGCATGCGCCCCATCTACTTGACCAGCATGGCGGCGGCCATCGGCGTCATTCCGATGATCCTCAGTCGATCTCTGCTCTGGGGCCCCCTCGGAACGGTCACCTGCTTTGGTCTGCTCACGTCCATGGTGCTGACACTCTTCGTGCTGCCGGTTGCCTACTATTTGGTCACGCGCAACGAGCGTTCCTTCGTGTCGCCGGAAGGAAATGGGGAACCCATACCCTCGGGCAACCGGAACCTGGCCGCTGCTCTCGGAACCGTCGCTGCGCTGGGATTGACCTTCCTGTCTTGGCCGGCGCACGCGGAAACACCCCTGACGCTGGCGCAGGCACGCGCAATGACACGGACCGAGAGCAGTCAAATCAAGCAAGCGAAGGTCGAAATCGAGTCCGCCGAGCAGACGCGAAAGGCCGCCTACACCAAGTACTTCCCCAAGGTGACCGCAGATGCCTTCGGGGCGGTACTCGCCAAACCCATCATCGACAAGAACACGGGCGACATCAATCTCCCCGTGTACGACGGTAACCCCGCGAACCTGCAGAATCCGTCGCAGTATGCCTACTTTCCCAATCAACACCTGCGCGGGGGCGATCGCATTTTGCTCCTGTCCATCACCGCCGTCCAACCCATCTACGCGGGCGGGCGGATCAGCAATGGCAATCGGCTCGCCAAGCTCGGCGTCGAAGTGGCCCGCGCGAAGGCCAAGGTGGCCGAGCGTGACGCCCTGGTGACCACGGACGAAAAGTATTGGCAGCTCGTCAGTCTGCACGAAAAGCTGCGCACCGTCGTAGCCTACCAGACGCTACTCGAGGCCCTCGAGAAGCAGGTCAAGGATGCGCACGCCGCCGGGCTTACGACGGAGAACGATCTCCTCAAGGTTCGGCTGAAGCAGCAGGAGACCGCGATACATCGGCTGCGCCTGGAGCAAGGCATCGAGCTTGCCAACCGCGATCTACGACGACACATTGGTTTGCCCGCTGGGGAACGACTCACCCTGAGCGATCCCCTGCTAACCGAGGAGGATCCGACGCCCCTCGCCAACCTGCAACAGGGCGCGGCAGATCGCCGCTTGGAATTGCGGCTCATCGATCAGGCCATCGAAGCGGAGCGCTTGCAGGAGTCCCTTGCGGAAGGAGAGATGCTGCCCAGCGTGGCCGTGGGCGCTTCAGCGATGCACTTCAAGACCAACGGGCTCGATGCCATCGACAATGGCAGCATCTTCGGCACCGTCAGCATTCCGCTGAGCGGCATTTGGGAGGGCAGTTACCAAAGAGCCAGTCACCAGGAGCGGATCCGAGGGCTAGAGGAGCGCCGCAGTGAGATCCGTCAGCTCATTGCCCTCGAAACCCAGAAGTATTGGGACGAGCTCTGGGTGGCTTGGCAGAACTCCGACGTCTCCAAGGCTGCCGCCCATCAGTCCGAGGTCAACGTGAAGGAAGTGGACGACCGTTACAAGAACGGCATCGTTCCCTTCTCGGATCTACTGGAAGCCGAGGCACTCCGTCAGGAGACCCTCGGGCATACCATCGACAATCGCGCCGAGTATTGGACCAAACGCGCCGCGTATCTGCGCGCCGTAGGCAAAGACCAACCTTAAGGACGGAGCATTGCGAATGACGCCAACCAATGTCACCGAGCTACGCAGAGTCCTTCGTGAACAGCAGAAGTGCGCCTATCGCGACGCCATATTGGACAGTGCCGAACGCCTTCTCCGTTCCAGTGTGACCCAGACCATTACGATGATTGACGTCGCCACGGAAAGCCGTATCTCAGTGGGCACCGTCTACAATTATTTCAAGAACAAGGACGATCTGGTCGCAGCTGTCCAACATCGGCAGAATGAGCGCTTCCTTTCCCAATTGCGAGCCGGAAATCCAGATGCATCGCCCATCGAAGAACTGGAGTCGTTCATCCGTACATCGCTCGTCTGGATCGAGCAAAGCGCCTGTGCCTCACTGGCAAAGCCTCACTCCGTCGCCCTTTGCTTGACGCTCGATCCAACGACGTCGATGTACCAGTTCGACGATGACGAACTCCGACAGTACGAGCAGCTCCTCACCCAACGTGTTCAGCGAGCAGTACCCTCGGACCTTGGGACATTGGAAGACAGTGCGCAACGGCATCGCTGGTGTCTTTTGGTCTTGCTGCGTGCGGCCGTGGTCGACTGGATTCAGTCCCATCGCTCCGATCCCCCGTCTACCAAGAGCAGCCTAGTCGTAAAGCTATTCTTGGCCTGCCTCTCGATGCCTCTCTTGTGAAGTCCGGTAGCGTTCGTGAATGCTCTTCGAGTGACACGTGACCACGCAACGATCATTTGCGCAAACGAATGATGGCTCGGTCACCCACGCAATCGCGACGCGCTTCGCGACCCGACCACGCCACAGCCGTAAATATTACTTCCGTCGATAGAGCGGTACACCCGCGACGACGGCATCGAGGACGTAATGCCTTCGTACGAAGTCCCACATCTTGGGATGACGTTCCAAAGGCTCGTCCTCCATCTTGTCGAGCTTGCCGCTGGCTGCGTCGACGATGAAGACGGGGCGATTCCGTTCCAGGTCGGACATGAGATTGTCCCACGTCGACACGGGGACGTTTTTGCTGTCGGGGCGACCACCGATCTCATTTGCAGGTGTTCCCCACACACGACCGGTTTGATAGTTGACGGAGAGGTAACGCGTGGCCATTCGTCGCTGAGCGTACAGATAGATGCTCGGAGAATTGCCCCATACGAATATCTTCTCTTCCGCTCGAGTGTGGCCTCGCAGGTACTCCGCGACGGCGCGATAACGCTGGTGGTGCAGCGCCACGAGCGGTCGCACTTCGCGATCGGCCAAGGCCAGGGCGACGGACGTCCCCGCGCTCGCCAAGAGGGCGAGCACGGAGAGCTTCGCGATGACCAATCTCAACATGGAGCCTTCTCGGGCAACCAGTTCGTTAGTTGGCGCGCAGCAATGACGACGAGCGGAGGGATGAGCTGGATGAAGTAGTGGGGATAGAATCGCCCACCCAAACAAACAGCCAAGAAGCTTGCGCCCAGCCAACACACGAGAAAAGCGCCAATCCCGCTCTGCCATTCGCGATCCGCGCGTGAACCGCGGACCATCATGAGGGTTGCTGGTAAAACCAACCCGGCCTGGGTGAGGAGAAAATTCGCGGTCTTCACGACGCCCTTGGAGAGCATGGTCTCTAGCGGTAGGGCATTGACGTAGTACGTGCCGTAGTTCAAGCACGCGATCGCTTCGTGGATGGCGTGACCTCGAAAAAGCCAAAACACCGTCGCCGCGATGGGCAACAGGCAGCCAAGACCAAAGAAGAGCCATTGAAGGAAAGGCAACCTTCGCTGGATGAAGACGAGCGGGAGAGGTGCCAGAGACAATGCCGCCTGAGGTCGGATGAGAATGGCGATTGCCGACAAGACTCCAATCCACGACAGCAAGATGCAGGTCGCGCGGCGATTCGTCCAAATCCGCGCTACGAGCCACAGCGCCGTGACCAAGGGCAGGTTCATGAACAGCTCGGCATTGGCCGCCTGATAGTCGGTGGCAGGCCCGATCACGCTGCTGAACGCGTAGAGAATGCCCGCCCACTTTCCCACGCGTGAACCGAAAAACTCTTCCGCCAGGAGCCCCAAGACGTACGCGGTGAGCGCGACCGCCACGATCAACCCCAGGTGAACCAGGCTCAGATCGCACCTACCCGCGAGGCGATACACGAGCGAGTAGATGAGGTAGATACCGGGTAGTTTGTGATCTACGACGTCGCGGAAGTACGTCCCACCGGCGTTGAGCTCCACGGCACCGATCGCGTAGTATGCCTCGTCGGGGTTGAGGGGATAACTCAAGAGCACCGGAAAGCGCAGCAAGAGGGTGATCCCCATCAACGAGAGCAGCCACAACGCGCTCGATGGCGCTTGAAGTCGTCTGTCGAGAAGGATAGCGGACACCCTTGACACTGGCATCGAACTGGTCGGCGGACGCTTTACTTGCACATCCTTGGCGCGGTGCAATCCGCGGGCACTTTCCTACACGAACTCCGAACAGCCCCGCTGGTTTCGCCGAGGAGTCAACGGCGGCGCACGCTTTGCGCTCCAGACGAAGGAAGCCTCGTAGGCTGGAATGGAAACGATACGAATCTTCCCTATCGAATCGACGACGACGAAACAATCGAGCCCCGCTTCGCTGGATTCAGCGACGAATGCCCGGTAATGCCGCCGCCTAATCGACGACGAGGAAACAATCGAGCCCTCCCGGGCGCCGCAACGACGGACTCATCGGGTCGAATCGGTGGCGGTCAGGTGACGTGGCGGGTGCCCCAGGGTGTGCTGCTGCCGGTGTCGTCCGCGAGCGTTCCGAAGGCGACGCGACGGAATCGCATCAACGGTATTGACGTTCGCCCCCCGCGAGTACTACCTGTTTTCTCGAGACACCCCCGAGTCCAGCGGCGTACGCACCGCCCATCCAACCGCTAATTGTTTCTGTTGCGCTGCTGATGCTGCTCGGGGGATTCTCCTTTCTCTGCGTCGCGCCACCGCGTTGGCGAGTCGAGCGCAGACACCCGAGCAATTCGCACCGTGCGGAGGCGCGGCTCAAAGGCCGAACCAAGCAGGATGTGCCTCCGTTGGCGGAAGAAATGCGGAACAGGTCCAGCGATCTGCGCCGGAACGGCGCAGTCAACGGTGTTGCCCAATGGGCGATGTCGCCCCCTTACCCGCAAGGTAGTCCGTTCTGGTATAACGGCCAGGTCTCGATGAGGCGGCAATGACACGGGGAACATGAGCGACGCATACACCCACATCGTGAAGGATGGCGAATCGGTCGAGAGCATCGCTGCGAACAGCGGCCTCCCGCTCGACGAGATTTGGAACCTGTCGGAGAACGAGAAGCTGCGGAACAAGCGTAAGGATCCGCACATCTTGAATCCTGGGGACAAGCTGGCCGTTCCTGCGACGAAGCCGCACGCCTATGATCGTCCGACGGGACAAACCCACGAGTTTTCGGTTCAGCTGCCCAAGTCCAAGTTGAAGCTTCAGCTGAAGAAGCATGGGCAGCCGCGCGCCAACGAGGCTTGTGAGCTCATCGTCGACGGCTTCAAGATGCCGCCCCTGACGACGGACGGAGCCGGCAATCTCGAAGCGGAAGATCTCGGCGAAGGCCCAAGCGGCCACGCTCACCGTCGGCACCGGCAAGGAACAAGTCGTTTACAAGCTCCAACTTCGCGGCATTCATCCCATCACCGAACCTTCGGGTTGGCAGGCGCGACTCCACAATCTCGGCTACCCCGTGGATGTCGATGGAGATGGCGTCGGCAACATGAGCTACGCCGCGTTGTGTCTCTTCCAAGAGTCGAAGGATCCGAAGCAGCTCCCGCCCACGGGCAAGCTCGACGACGACACGAAGAACAAGTTGGAGCAACGCTATGGCTGCTGAACGCACCGCGCTCACACCCGAGGAGCTCGCGCTCCTCACCGATCCGGAAGCGTGGAAGAAGGCCGCGGAAGCGGGCCCCATCCGCCTGACGAATCGCAACGTAAGCGGGGTAACACTGACGGGCGCGCATCTCGGTGGTTTCATCTTCGAGAACGTGGCGTTCGTCGGCATCGAGTTCCATGACATGCGGCTCGCAAACGCGACCCTGACGGACGTGTCCTTCGAAGCGTGCCGCTTCCAAGATTCTGTCTTCGACAACGTCACTTTGGCCGGTATGACGATGGCCCTGTGCGAGTTCACGCGCACGAAGTTCATTTGTGTGAACCTGCTGCGGTGGTCGAGCGAGACATGTCACTTCGAAGAGGCGGAGTGGCGAGCCTCCAAGCTCACGGAGTGGCAAGATCGCGGCTCCGAGTTCGAAAAATCGAGTTGGACGGAGCTGACGATTTCGCAATCCTTCCTCGAAGGGACCAAGCTCAACGGACATCAACTGCAGCAGGTGCAGCTCACCGCCAACACCTTGCGACGCGTGTACCTCGTCGAGTGCGACGCGGGCGGCTTGAGCGTCCGAGCAAGCACGATCGACGGCCTCGAATTGCTCCTCGGCACCTACGCAGGGCTCAGCCTCGATGGCGTCACCGGCGCTGGGCTCCGCATCGTCGAGGCCAACTGCCGCGGTGTGGGGTTGACGAATTGCACGCGACTCGCCGGCATCACGCTCACCGCTGGAGAAACCCACGGTCTCGTCCTCGACAACTGCAAGCAGGTCTCGATGTTGACGCTGGGTTACGCCAATCTCCACGCGCTGACGCTCGAAAGCTGCCAACTCTGCGGCGTGTTCATCAACCACTCGAAGCTGCTCTCGGAGCACTCCATTCGCAACAGTCAGCTCGACGGTTTGGACTTCGAGGAGAGCTCGGTCGAGAATCTTCTCATCGAGTCGAGCCTAGTGATGACGAATCTTCGTCTCGTGAACGCCCGATTCACTGGTTTGGCACTCCGCGGCGTGGATTACCACGCCCTCGCAGTGGAACCCGAAGGCGTCGTTTACCAAGGGGGCGATGCGTTCCCCGCTCAGAGTGTTTAGGGCGTAAAAGATGGCGAGCAATCCCAAACTGTTTGGTCTGTTCTGGCGCGCGGAGCTGGCAAGTCAGCCCAAAGAGCGCGCTGCCCGCGTCGCGCTCCAGCACTTGAACGTGTTCGACGAGCAAGAGCCGGTACCGGCGCTCTTGCTCTACCCAGCCATGTTGACGCCCGCCGTGCACGTGGAGGCGGACAACGACGGCATGTTCGAGGTGCTCATCCTCGCGCGTCAAGATCCGCCTCTGACGGCCTCCGACGTCAATCTCCACCTGAAGATCACCGAGGGGCTCGATCCCTTCAAACACGGTTCGAATCAGCCGTTGTTTGCCAATGCCCAAGGGAAGATCATCGTCGAGGACGCAGACACCTCGAACGATACCCTGAAGACGAAGTTCGTCTTTCGCGGTCAGCTGGACGCGCGCGTGCGCAAGCGCCTCGCGGATGATCCGAAGACCTCCGCGCTCAAGAAATACTACGCGGTTCGCATCCACGAGAGCTGCCTCAAGAACGCCAAAGCGACGAGCGGCGGCGTGCGCACGATCACCCACGAGCTCCAGGACGAGCTCGTCATCGCGACGCTCCAAAAATGAACGGACCTGCGCTGCAAGGCCAAGATGGGCGCGGCTTTTGTTGTTTTGCCATGCGCGATGACGGCCCCGACATCGCTTCCGTCGATCAGCAGCAGCCGATACGCGCTTATCACCCGCTGTGCTTCTATCCCCAGGGCGAGTTGACGCCGGCGAGCTTCGGGCATGTTTCGGACATTCACCTGAACTCGAGGCAACAAATCCTCGCACGAACACCGGCGAGGGTCATCGACGATCCGCGAGCAGCGAAGGACTCGCCGCCCATTGGTGGGCTCGTCAATGTGTACAGTCGCAGCTTCCACGCCGTCCTCGACGCCCTCGGGAGCAACTCGCGCATGGACGTGCTCTTGGCGGGTGGCGACTACATGGACCACGCGTACAACTGCTACCCGTATCAGCAGGGACAAGACACGAGCCAGCTCTCGAGTCCAAAGGCAAGCAAGGTTTGGGAGCTGATGGACGTACGCAAGGGGCACGGCTTCGAGAAGAACTACCAGAAGTTCATCGATCTCATCTGCCTGTTCGGCGAGCTGCGTTGGTTCTATCAGAAGTTCAGCAAACCGATCTTCGCCGTGACGGGCAATCACGACTGTTACCAGGAAGCCTACGGGATTTCGCCGCGCGTCTTTCACTTCAAGCGTGCGAACGAAGGGATCCCCGCCGATCACAACCTTACGTTCTACGAAGCGATCCTGGCCTTCGGTGAGTCCTACGGACACCTCCAGAAAATGGGCTCCTCCTTTGCGCCGGAGCTCTTCGAGTGGTTTTACACGGTTCTGACGCCCTTCAGCGACTTCACCGTCGAGCTACCGAGTCAGCACGTCGTTGGGATCGGCTGGGGAGAGGACGAAGAGTGTATCAGCGTGCCGGGTTCGATGGGCCAAGGGCTGGGCCACCTCCCGCGCGCAGAAGAGACCCTCTCCAACGCGCAGTTGTCCCTCTTCAAGCTCGAACCGCGCAACGGCAAGAAGCGGGTTCTGCTCACTCACTTCACCTTCGTGAGCTACGCCGAGCACATTGCAGACGTCGACGCGCAACAGGCCAACGCCCATAAAGTCAGTTGCTCCGACAGCTGGCAATGGAGCCCGTACTCCGACCACGACATGGGCACCTTCGAAAAGCAACGCAGCGTGATGTATGCCGCGGTTTCCGACCCGAAGAAAACCCAGTTTGCTATCAGTGGTCATTCGCACCGCAAGGGCGTCTACTTTCTCGGCGATCGCAGCGGCGACAGCTACCCAACGACGATGAACAGCCCAAGGACGCCCCTCCAGTTGGCTGATCTTGCCAACGCGAAGGGACGCACGCCCATCGTCGTGTCGGACTCAGCCGGTCCCACGCCGCGGCTCAACATCTCACACGAGTTTGGGCCTCAGGGTAGCGACCGCCCCGCAGGTTCGCTCGTTTTGGTCTCCACCAGTGGTGCGGTGGAACGCGTCGAAGCCGTGCCTGTGCCTTCGACGGCCGCGAACGGTCATCAGGCAAAACCGAGGCTCGCTGTCGCGCTCGATTTCCGCCACGTCCACGAGAACGAGGTATTCGACGAGGAATCGAGACGGAGGCCTTCCCGAGCAGTCAGGCAAAGCAATTCGCCCATGTGCTGAAGTTCCGATTCAAGGAGGGGTTCCCCGGCAACAAGGTCAAGCTGACCTCGCTCTCTCTCTACTGTCGCGCAAGCGTGAACGCTCCGTGGCGACAGATCCAACTCACGGTGGGCACGTGGCGCTCCGTGGACGGCCGTTACGTCGTGAACTGCACGGCCAAACGCTCGGACGCGCCCTTCGTGCACGAGTGGCTCACCATGGCCCCCAAATCCGGGCGCTTCATGTCGATGAAGTTCCAGACCACGGATCCGACCCTGAGCGGCGTCTACGAGCAGGATTCGCCTTGGAACCTCGAGGTCGACTGCACGCCGGCCTGGTCGAACCTCTTACCCTGGACGGACAATAGCTATTCCGTGATCCCCCACGGAGCCAACAGCAAGCAAGATCCGCGTGTCCACGTCGAGGCTCCGAGCTTTGCTTGGCGTCGCCGATTCCCGGAGTATCAGTAACGAGTGCGAAGGCTTGGCCCCAAGCGCCCGCGGCAACCGTCAGCTGAAATCGAGCGAAACGGACGACGCGGTTCTCAATCTAGGAGGAAAGGCAAGGATGAATGGCAAAAGCAGCTCTGGATCTGAAGTGCCACGTCCCGTTCGAGGACTCTCTCGTTTGCTTGTCGCGACGGGGGCGGTGCTGACGATGAGCCTTCCTGCGAGCGCGGAGTCGGAACTCCATCGCATCGACGTCTATCGCCTGAACGACAAGCTCGAACATGGTCGTCCTTACATGTGGGACGTTCCAGAGGGGGCCATTCTCGCGCCGGTCTATGTCGTCGCAGGCAGCGGCGATATTCTTGCCATGGTGCGGGCGGGCCGCGGCAGCAAGCTCGTCGTGAAACGGTGGACCACCGAGGGAAAGCCCGTCAGCAGTCAGGTGTTCGACGTGACGGAGGAAGTGACAGCGTCGTTTCTAGGGGCCGACGCGAAGCTGACCTTGGTCACGACTACGGAGCTTGCTCCAGATTTCGGAGCGCCTCGAAGACAAGCCAGTTCGAGTGCCGCTGCCGGAGAATGCAAAAGGAAGCAAGCATGTGGTGGCGGGGCCCGGCGCGGCTTGGTTTCAGTTCGACGATCGGTTGGTGCGGATCGGGCTCGATGCGAGTTCGATTGTCGTCAAGCTGCCGCTTTACAGAGTCGACGCCAAGTTTGCCGGTTGCTTCGAAGGACAGCACGACAAGTATCCCTGCGAATTCGTCAGCGGACGTGATCGTCTCCTCTTCGGGGCGAGTGATGGCGGTTGCTACGTGAAGGAGCCCATCACGCACGAGTTTCGGGTATCGGGTACCCATCGGCCAGACCAACCGGGAACGTACGCACTGAGTTCCGTCGGACCAAACGGACAGGTCCGCGCCCAGGTACATCGAGGTGAAGTCGCGACGAAGTGGGAGTGGTTCTGGTCGCGCAAATCCCCGAGCAATCCGACGATTTTTCCCGAGGATTGGGGCGTGGTTCGAACGCGCTATCGAAGCTCCGAGGGCTTCGTCAATCTCGCAGAGCGCTCGAACGGTGACATACTCCTCTTCACGGCGCGTCCGAACGCCGTGTGGCGACTCAATCACACTCTCAAGAAAGAACGATGGAAGGAGTCCATCGACGACGTGTACATGGACGGCGTCGTCTCCCCTCCATGGACGCGAGGTCTCCTGACGACCTTCGCCGGTCGCATCTTCGTCCTCAATGACGACGGTAGCGGCGACCGAACGGCGTACTACGGCGACAACGACGCCATGAAGCGGGAAGACTTCGGCCCCATCCGCGTCGCCGTCGGTCAATCCCGTAACGGCGAGTGGCTCATCGTGAATTACTAGTACCCTTCACCGCTGAGGCAGAGCATGCAATTGACGGAAGACAGACTTACGAAGCTGGAAGTCTCCACGCCATGAGCTCGGCACGAAATTGTGAGTTATCAAAATTGGGATCGTCGTTGAATACTGAGGCTACCATGTTGCTTCGCGCTTGCTTTCGTTGGTTCCTAGCCCTCATTGCAACACCTTTTGCGGTGATTGCATGGCCTAAGATGGCGCGTGCCGGCGAAGGCGAAGTCATCTTTGGTGGCATGCACCTCGGCTACGGCATCGGCGCATCCGCGGCGCAGACGAATGGCGGGCTACGCCACGGAGTCGACGCAGCATTTGTGCCCATTCTATTCGTTACCGAATACGGTGGCAGTCATAGCTTCACCAGCAAGACCGGCCTGGCACTGGGGCCATCAGCGCTCATCGGATTCGGTGATACCCCCAAGTACGTCGCCCTCGATGCGGGTGTGGCGGGTACCTCACTATTGGGCGGTTTCGCCGGTGGTGGTCCAGTTTATCGCTTCAAGTCAGACAGAATGGGTGAAGGGTACGGCTTCGAGGGGCGCGTGGCATTCGACTTCTTGCTCATCGACGGTGGCATCCGCCTGATGACGCTGTTCGGCAACGACTCGAGAGAGTTCGCTGCCACATTCTTCCTCGGCGCAGGACGGATGTAATGTCGCTCGTGGCCAGAGTCTCGTCGAAGCGGACCACCTAAGCACGCCGCAGTGCACCAAGCGAACACGCATTCGCAGTATTTATAAAACGTCCCCGTTCGACAACTTATACGGTTTGGGCTATCGCTCGACTCGACCGCAAATCTCTCGTTGGCCTCAATCTCAACCTCGGCTAAAGTGTGTCGATGTCGCTTCACCCTAAGTGTCGCCGGGCAGTGCTCTTCGCTTCGAGTGTTGCCGTCCTCCTTTTGTGGTCGGCCCAGGCAGGTGCGAGTGAGCTGAAGTTAGGTGGCATGCACTTCGGATACGGCGTAGGGGGAGCGATGGCGCAGACCAATGCGGGATTGCGTTGGGGCGCCGACCTCGCTGTCGTGCCTCTCTTCGAATTCCATAACAGCATGAACCAAGACGGTTTCGTGATCGGGCCATCTGCATTCATCGGGTTCGGTGACACACCGACTTATGGCGCGCTCGATGTGGGTTGGGGTTGGTACTCCTTCGGTGGACTATTCGTCGGCGGCGGTCCCGTTTATCGATATGCCTCGGACAAGATGGGCAAGGGATATGGCTTCGAGGGGCGCGTGGCATTCGACCTCTTCTTCCTCCAATCGGGACTACGCGTGATGCCAGTATTCGGTGGTGGCTCGAGTGAGCTCGTTGGAACCGCCTTCGTCGGCGTTGGCAGATTCTAGAAGCCCCGGTCGGAATGGCTGCTCGGGTTCATTGACCACTTGCAACGACGCCGACTATTCTATCTTCCGGCACTCTCGCGCGGTCTTCATGCTAGCTCTGACCAGGTGAACGCCTCGCGTCGTGGTTCCCGCCGAGGTTCGACGGTAGATTGGGCACATGTAGCCCTCCGCGTCGGCGTCGGCGTCGGCGTCGCCGTCGGCTAATCCCGTAACGTCGAGAGGCTCATCGTGAACCACTGATGAATCGGCAGGACGTGAAGCGACGAACCGACGAAACGACGAATGCAATATCCGCATCGCGACAATCGTAACGATGACAGGAGTGTCAAGAGACTCATCGTTGCTCGAAACTGCATTCGCCGCTAGATTGTTCGACATGTCGCTGCGCGCCGGACTCCCCTGGACGCTCACCTTCGCGTCCGCATTCTTGGCAATCTCATCGTTGTCGGGCTCAGCCAGAGCAGGCGAAGGGGACGTGGTATTCGGCGGGCTCCACCTCGGCTACGGCATCGGCGCATCCGCGGCGCAGACGAATGGCGGGCTACGCCACGGACTGGACGTAGCCCTTTTGCCGGTCTTCTATGTCACGGACAAACGTAGTGGGAGTCAGAGCTTCGGAAGCACCGAAGGGCTCGTGTTCGGCCCCTCTGCGCTGATTGGCTTCGGTGACACGCCCAACTACGTCGCCCTCGATGCAGGATGGGGAGGCTCTACGATCATTGGCGTCTTTGCTGGCGGTGGTCCAGTCTATCGTTTCAAGTCGGACGAAATGGCCCAGGGCTACGGTTTCGAGGGGCGCCTCGCCATGGACTTCATCCTGCTCGATGCAGGGCTTCGCGTGATGACCGTCTTCGGCGAGCATTCGAGCGAATTCATGGGAACCGCTTTCGTGGGTGTTGGGCGCTTCTAGGTCAGCCCCACCTTGCCCCGGCACAACGAGCACTGACGCGACGACCGCGCCGCCACTATGTTGCCCCCCATTGCTGCGCGCTTGGAGTTCACGCGCGGTCACGGCGAGCACCCAAGTGCGAAGCACGCCGTCGCCACTCTGGGCCCCACTCATTCGCGCCTGGGGCACTCACGTCGGGCCCACCGGTCAATTAGCATCCGCATTTGCCGCAGGTCGTAGTGCCTTGTCTTGGCCCCGGGCTCGGGCCCACGAAAAGAGGAACTTCCACAAAAATCCACCGAAGCTCGGGAGCTGGTCGTGACTCTAAACAATAGCAAGGACGGATGCGTGGGGCATCGGTTTGTAGTCCTCGCTTCCAGTCGGCGCTTTCACCTAGGAGCTCTCATGAAGTCCCGTATGTGTTCCGTGTCTCTTTGTGCTCTCGTGCTCGGCACTTCCACCATGGCTTCCGCGCAATCGATCGACGCGTGGGAGCCGGTCAAAACCGGAACCGCAATCCCATCAGCCGTAACCGTATCCTCCGTAACGGGATCGGCGTGGATCGGTTACTCCGATGGCAGCGTCTACTTTACGAGCTCGCCCGACTCCGCCGCGCCAAGTTGGCAAAGAATGGACCAAGGGCTCTCAACTAAGGTGGTCACGACGATTGCCGCCGCGGACAGCTACGATGATTACATCGCCTACGTCGGCTACAACTCGTCTGCCTACGACAGCGAAGTGTACCGCGTCATGTATACCCGCGGCAACGTGACCTGGACGAAGTCGCTGAGCGTTCCTGGCCTCATCGGCGTTTCAACGGCTCCCGGCGTTTCCGGCAGTGTGTACGTCGTCACCGGTGGGGGCGTGCTTTATTCCAAGGACTCTGGGGCGACCTGGTCCAGCACGAACGCCGCAAACGATCCCCTCACGCCGCCGACCGGTTGCGCCATCAGCGCCGTCGGTGGCTCGAAGCGACATGACATTGCCCTGGTGGGCTGTACGAACGGAGATCTGTTCAGCGTGATGGGTCTGAAGAGTGGTTCGCCACAGTGGACTCGACTGGACAACGGCTACTATTCGCCGCTCCCGGATCGAACGGTCACTCGCCTGCAGATCGACGAACGCGACGCCGGTGGTAAGACGTTCCTCGCCGTGTTCGCCGGAACGGGCACGACGTCGACCTGGATCACGCGCACGGGCGGTTCCGCGTGGCTCCCGGCGAGCGTTCCCGTGACGCAGGTCGCCGGCCCCTATCCGACGGTCCTCACGGCATCCCTCTCGCCCGCACCGAATGCGAGCACACTCTACGCACAGGGCCTCAACCTCGGCGCCGTTCGAAGTGACGACAATGGGGCTACGTGGTTCCGCACTCCGCGTTGGTCGGGCCGAAACGTCGCAGTCGAATACCGACGCAACGACTCGAACGTCACCGGCAACGAGATCAAGGCGAGTTTCCGCGTCAAGAACCTCGGCTCGGTTCCCTTTGCCCTGGACGGTATAGCCATTAGCTACGCCTTCACCCCAGATGGCAACCAAGCACAGACCTATACCTGCTTCTACAGCGACTACGGTTGCCAGAACATCAGCGGAACCGTCGCCGGCGGTACCCTGACCCTCGACTTCGTCAACGTGCATGCAACGGTGCCGGCTGGTCAATCCTCTGGACGCATCGACGTGCGCGTCAACAAGAACGACTGGTCCGCATACAATCAGAGCAACGACATCTCCTTCATCGCCTCCGCTACGGACTTCACCCTGAACAGCAGGGTGGTCCTCCAAGACGCCGCTGATGCGTGGCTCTGGGGTCTTTTCTCTCAGTAATCACGCGCGACACTGACTCTGAACCGAACGAGAGTCACGGACCAAGGGCGTGCATCACCGGTGAAATGCCTGGGATGCGCGCCCGCGATCTTTCGTGAGACTCAGACCGCTCCCGTTCGTTCGTCCCATTGGTTGTCGCACCGCCATTCACTCTGCGCCGCTTGTCCCGTCGCATCCCCCTCGCCCGCCGTCACGCCGATTGCCCGTGCAGTGTTGTGCTCCTTGCCGCGCACGACCTACCGTTTGCGCGAAGCACCGACAACAAAAGAGCGTGCGATGAGCTTATGCTTCCCCAATCGCGAGCGCACAACGCAGGAGTTCGTTCATGAGCTCTCGCGGCGGGATGCCTTCCTTGTGCGCCTTTGCCCGGAGCTCGTTCACGAGTGCCGCGGCGCGCTCTTGGTGCGGCCTGCGTCGCCCGCTGTCCTCCCGAGTCGCGGTGCGACCGAGCTCGTAACCGACGTTGAAGTAAACACGCTCGCGCTCCCGACTTTCTTCGGCGAGCATGCTTTCGAGTTTCAGAAAGAGACGAGAATGCACCCCGGTGAGCTGAATGATGCGATCCTGAAGTTTGATGATCCACCGTTGGCGAACGCGATTACGAAGCTGCTTGTCCACGTCCACATCCACCGGATGCTGACCGTTCGAATCGCGAGGAATGCGGTCGAACGCACTCAACTCTCGATTGGTCGTCTGTCGCGCCTGGTGTCCGGCGCCGCTACCTGTTATCTTGGTCATCGTGAGCCTTTGTCGTGAAGGTTCGCCAGGGCCCGGACGCTCCTACGTCGCGGGCCCATCTGTTAACAGTAGAAGTCGAAGCGATGAGGAATGCAAGGGGTCACTTGCGTTCCGAGCCCTGGAGAACCGCGCCAAAGGCAAGAGAACACCCTTCGGAGGACAGGCGTCGAGCGCCGCGTCGCCATCAGACTAATTATTTGTTGACCGTGTGGGGGTCCAATAGAAAATACACCTCTCCGTCGCGCTTTTCAGGAGCATAAATCACTGACAAAAGCCGCCACAAAACCTCACGAATCTCACTCGCACGGCGCTGCCCACCCTCACGAATCTCACTCGCACGGCGCTGCCCACCCTCACGATTCTCACTCGCACGGCGCTGCCCACCCTCACGATTCTCACTCGCACGGCGCTGCCCACCCTCACGACTCTCACTCGCACGGCGCGGCCCACCCTGAGCGAGCACTCCGTGAGTACCGTCGCGATTTGTCCTATCGAGCCCGCGCATTGGGGCGCAGGCTCGACACAGTACGACCCTAGAAACGCCGCCCCACGCCACCGCGCGACCAAGAGATAACCGCGCGACCAAGAGATAACCGCGCGACCAAGAGATTGACCGCCCCACACCACGGCGCGCGCACGCGACCCACCGCGCGGGAGGAGCCGGTCCGCCTCTTGCACAGAGTGAGCTCGATGCGCTGCAAAAACGCCGGTTTCGTAGGGATAGTCCTCGCGGCCGTGGTCGCGAGTCTCACGCCGTCACCCGCGGCGCGAGCCTGCACCTGTGCAGAGCAGCCCGCTCGCGTGTTGCTCCCGTTGCCGGGTGCGGCCCACGTCGCGGGGGCGCCCATCGTGGTCGTCGGCTCACGACCGAGCGCGACTCGACTCTACGATCCCCAGGGAAATCCCGTCGAATTGCCGCTGGTGCGACAATGGGTATCCCTCGGCGCCTGCGGAAGCCGCTACTTCGTCTACCAGCCTAGTGCGGGCAGTCTCTCCACCCCCGGCGCCTTCGAACTTCGCCTCGGCCCCGAAGGCGCACCGCTCGTACGCCAAGCATTTTCCGTGGAACCCCCCGAGGGTCATGGAAATATTACTCGCACGGTGGAGGTCCGCGTTTCCTACTCGCCCTCGGAGCCCTACGTCGCGAGCCAAGAAATGTGCGACGCCCCCCAGCTCGAGGACCGTCCCATCGATGGCAGCGTCGAGTACACGGTGACCCTCTCCGCCCCGGCGCCGGTGTTTACGGAAGCTTGGTACACGGTGCCCTCCCTCGGGGTGGTGCGCGACCAGAGCTCGACCTTCGCCCTCGACGGGGAGTCGAACGATGGCCAGCCGCAAACCGTAGCGCGGATCGAGCTGCCGCACTTGCAAGGCGCGGACGACTGCATCGAGGTGCGGCTCTATGCTTGGAACTTCGAGCCGCTCCTGAGCGATCGCGTTTGCTTCATGAGCGAGCACACTCAAACCGAGTCGACCCAACTCGAGCTCCCACAGTGGCCCCATGGACGAGCCAATCCGGCGTCGGCAGGAACGGAGCACTCGCCTCGTTCGCTCGTCCTCGGCTGCAACGTCTCGCCTTCCGTGCCGAATTGGAGCGTGTTGCTTGGATCTCTTGTCGGTCTTTCGTGGCTTCGTCGGAGGCGAGCCAACGACGCGCAGTGACGGTCCTCCACGACGACGCGCAGTGACGGTCCTCCACGACGACGCGCAGTGACGGTCGATCGGTATCGCAAGGGCGGGCGCGCGGGAGGCGGGCAAGGCGCCTCGGCCAAAGGGCTCATCGCACGAGGGACGCGCGGACGCGCCGATCATCCGCATTGAACCCGAGAGCGGCGAGGCCTGATTTGCGGGAAACCCGGAAGGGCCAGGCTCTGATCCCGAGGAAACACGCTCGCAAGCATTCCAGCAAACGATGCGCTATTAGGGCCCCCGAAGAGAGCGCATTCATGGAAGAGAAGTTCGAAGTCAACGCGGAAGACGTGGAGTTCGAGTCGGCCACTTTCAAAGAGTCGGCGAAGCGCAGCCAGGCGCTGTGGGAGGATTTACCCCGCAATCCTCAGAAGTATCGCGTTCTCACCGGCGAGCGCCCGACGGGGCCGCTGCACATCGGGCATCTCTTCGGAACGATCGCCAATCGCGTTCGGATCCAAAACCTCGGTGCCACGACCTTCATCGTCATCGCGGACTACCAAGTGCTCACCGATCGGGACACCGCAGACGCCGTGGGCACCAACGTGCGCGAAGCCATCTTGGACTACCTCGCGGCTGGGCTCGATCCTGAGAATGGTCGCACGTTCTTCTTCAGTCACAGTCACATTCCGGAGCTAAACCAGCTGCTCTTGCCGTTCATGTCGCTCGTCACGACGGCGGAGCTCGATCGGAATCCGACGGTGAAAGAGGAGATCCGCGCCGCGGGCCTGCGTCAGGTGAACGCCATGATGTACACGTACCCGATCCATCAGGCGGCGGACATCCTCTTCTGCAAGGGTAACGTCGTGCCGGTTGGGCGCGACCAATTGCCGCACTTGGAACTCACCCGGAAGATCGCCCGCCGCTTCAACGAGCGCTTCGCGCCGAAATCGCCAGTGTTCCCGGTTCCTGACGCGTTGCTCAGCAATCTCCCCGTCGTTCTCGGTACCGACGGACAGAAGATGAGCAAGAGCCGCGGCAACACCGTCATGCTCAAGATGACCGCCGAAGAGACGGCGAAGGTCCTCAAGGGAGCAAAGACGGATGCCGATCGGAACATCACCTACGATCCGCAGAATCGACCCGAGGTCGCCAATCTGTTGCGTCTCCTCGCGATCTGCACCGGAGAATCCCCCGAAGTGATTGCTGCCCGCATCGGCGACGGTGGTGGCGGAAAGCTCAAAGCGCAACTCACGGAGGCGCTCAACGCCTACTTGGCTCCACTGCGCGAGCGCCGAGCACAATTCGCGAAGGATCCAGCGTACGTTCAGGAAGTGCTGCGCAAGGGCGTGAATCGCGCTCGCGAAGAGGGCATCGTCACCTTGAAGCAGGTGCGCAAAGCGATGTCGATGGATCACGGGCTCGATTGAGCCCGGTTCGTTCTTCCCAACACGGCGTGCCCTACACACGAAGCACGCGAGAAGCCCTCGGCGCGATTCGACGGCCTCACACACCAACGCGAGAGGCCGTCGGCGCGATTCGACGGCCTCACACGCGAAATCGGTAGGGAAATCGCGCGTAGGCGTTCGATGGTCCCACACGCAATCCACGGGGTTCGCGTGTCCGGACACGGCGAACCTCGCGGGGCGTGAATGCGCCACGTCCCCCACGGGGCGTGAATGCACGGCGCGCTCTCAGGGGATGGCGCGCTTGACGACCTCGGCGAGCGGAGTCGTCGGATGCCCGATGAACTTCGAGAGGAATCGATTGTCATCGAAGAGCACTCCCTTCGACGCGCCCACGTCCCAACTCGCAATGGCAGAAGCGAAGGCAGGAGGGAGACCGAACTTGGCGAGGACGCCCGCGTATTCGGCTTCGGGTAGATCGCGATAGGGAATGTTCTTGCCGGTCTGCCGTGATAACTCCGCGGCCAGATCGGACAACGTGAAGGCGTCATCGCCCGCGAGCTCGTAGGTTGCGCCGACATGCCCCTCGGAGGTGAGGGCTACGACGGCGGCATCGGCGTAGTCCGCGCGTGCGGCGCCGGAAATCTTGCCTTGCCCGGCACTTCCGACGAATGCCCCAGCCGCAATGGCTCCCCCCACGGAGCCCGTATAGTTCTCCGTGTACCAGCCGTTTCGCAGGATCGTATAGGGAATGCCCGAACGTTTGAGCTCGTTCTCGGTCTCCAAGTGTTCCGGAGCGAGACTCAAGCTCGACCTATCTGCATGGAGCAAGCTCGTATAGACGATCCGCCCGACCTTGCGGCGCTTCGCAGCTTCGATGACGTTGCGATGCTGAGGGAGGCGCTTGCCAAGCTCGTTACCGGAGATCAAGAGCAACGTATCGACACCATCGAGTGCGGCGTGAAGGGATGCCGGATCGTCGTAATTGGCTTCACGCACGGCGATCCCGAGATCGGCGGCCTTGCTCGCCGAGCGGGCGAGTCCAATCAAGCTCTTCGAATCGAGTTTGCGCTTGAGCCGTTCGATGACGAGGCGACCAAGTTGTCCGGTGGATCCAGTAATGGCGATGGTCATGGGTTCTCCTGAGCAGATACGTTGTCGATTCAATCGGTTATCTGTATTCGTTTCGGTAACACTTAAGAGCAAAGCGACGGAGCGCAAGGGGCGCCCCCTCACTTATGCACGTGAACGGTCGATGTCCTTCGTAAGGTCGGAAATCGTAGTTTTGCCGAGTTCGCGTTCCAAGGCGCGTTCTGCAGCGTGGATGCGCTTTTCGAGTACCGCTTGGATACTTCGCCCCACCGGGCACTTCGGATTTGGCGATGCGTGGACGGGAATGACCTCCTCGTCCTCGTTGACGGCGCGATACACCTCTGCCAGCGTGATCTCAGTCGCGGGACGCAAGAGAAGCGCACCGCCCCCCGTACCCATCTGTGACGTGGTGAAGCCCGCCTTGGCAAGCTGCGACAACAGCCGCCGGATGAGCGACGGATTCGTGTTCACGCTGCCGGCAATGAACTCCGAGGCAGTCGGTTCTCCACCCTGCATGTCGAGCAGGGTGAGGATGTGGACGGCAACGGCGAAGCGCGTGTTCATTGGGGCGGCTCGTATCTGTAACCATTATAGGTACAGACTCGGCCTCGTCGAGATCTGCCGCGTCGATTTCTGAAAATACGGCTCTGACCCGAAGTCCCATCTCCACTTGCCTCGCCACGGCCCCGCACCGGCCCTCTTGCCGACGACCCGACGGCACAGCGAGGCCATGCGAACCGCGGCGCCACGCGACGCCACGCGACGCCACAACGAAGCAACGCGGCGCCACGCGACGCCACAACGAAGCAACGCGGCGCCACGCGACGCCACAACGAAGCAACGCGACGCCACAACGAAGCAACGCGGCGCCACGCGACGCTGCCGCGGGCCGAGAGGAAGCTCGTCGTCATGGCGACGAGCACCGACGAACTCAACCCGACGTCACCACGACGGACTAACACCAAATCGACCGACTCAGATCGGCTGACCCTTCACGTGGCGGACGAGCTGCTCGAGGGCTTTGCCCCAGCCGTCGGTGAAGCCCATGGCGTCGTGCTTGTTTCGACCCGCTTCGTCGCCATGCATGACGATGGCGGAGTACTTCGTACCGCTACCGCTCGGCTCGAGGAGAATGGTTGCCGTGAATCGAAACCCAAGATGAGCCTCGCTTTTCGTGGGACGGAAATTGGCCTCGAGGGAATCCGTCCAAACGAGCTTGCGAAAGGGAACGATCTCGAGATAACAACCCACGTTCGGATGTAGCTCGCCTTCCGGCGAGCGCATCACGGTGCGAAAGAGTCCACCGGGACGCAGATCGATCTCGCATTCCGTCGTGGTCCACGGTCGCGGCGTAAACCACGGCTTGAGGTGCTCCGGTTCCGTCCACGCCTTCCAGACGAGCTCCGGGGCAACGTCGACAGTGCGTTCGAAAACGAGGTCCAACTTTGGATCGATCTTCATGGTGGGTCCTTCTTTCTTTTGAGTTGCTGCGAGGAAGCAAGCGTCGACAAATATCCATCGAGTCCGTCGAGCCTCGACTCCCACAGGGTGCGTTGCGCTCCGAGCCATTGCTCTGCCATTCGCAAGGGCTGCGGCGAAAGCCGATAGGTTCGCACTCGCCCCTCTTTACGTGAGCGAACCAGGCCACTTCGCTCTAGCATTCGAAGATGCTGGAGAAACGACGGAAGAGCCATGTCGAAGGGCTCCGCGAGTTCCGTCACCGTGACGGCGCCACCGCTCAATCGCTGCAACACGGCTCTCCGCGTCGGATCGGCAAGAGCGCGAAACACGCCGTCGAGTTTGGCGACAGAAGGCGTCACGACTCGAAGCTGGGGCGACGGAATACCTAGGTCAATACCTAACTATCAACAATCGTCGCCCCAGAACAAATCGAGTGTTACGGACCACATCGTTCGGGTCAGCAAAGGGGCTCTTCACGACGGCTCACCGAACGCGCGCGACCATCGCAAGCTCGAGACGTCGTTCAATTCGGCGGGCGCGGCATGTCCGAAGGTCGACACGACAGGCGCGTGTCTTTGACGTCGGGCGGCGGAGCTTCGCAGGTTCCCTTCATCGAGCGATCGCCGAAGGTGACCGTGCACGCGTCACCTCGCGATTTGCCGACACAGGCTTCGAACGCCTCCGCTGGAGGCCCACCTCCCGGTGGTCGCGACGGTTCGGCGTACACAGCTGCAGTCAATGTGGATATCAGGACGGCAAACGTCAGGCGGGAAACATTCCTAAACATGGCAGAGTCTCTCCTCGGGAAATTGGATCGGCCAGAGTCCGGACAGGGATCATCACGAACTCTGGCTTCGTGACTGCCTCGTAGGTCAGTCACGGATTCGACAGCGAGCGACGAGCGGGCGTTATTGCCCCGACATCGATTGACACTCTGGCGCAATGTCGCTTGCAAAGTGCCACACTGACGCGGAAGAACTCCGTGTTCGCCCCTTTCGTCACCTTGGCCGCGCGCTTTCATGATCGCGGTGCCACTTTGAGCTAGGGCAACGAGGTGCTAGCTTGGAGAGTCGTCCCGTCGGCGCTTTGGCTCGGCACCAAGTGCCGACGAAACCGGACCTCCCCGACCCATGACGCGAAGCCGCGATTTGCCCCACTTGCGAAAGACCCTATTTGGCCTATTCGCGGCGTTCTTGCTGCAGCTTCCCAACGAAGCCGAAGCGGCTTCACAAGGTGAAGCTACGAACAAGGGCGCTCGGCGGCCCGCGTCCAAGACGATCCGTTTTGCTCACCGCGATGCGGAGCTGCTCACCGCTCGCCAGAAGGTGTCATCAGTCATGTATCTGCCGAGGATGGATCTCGCGTCGCGAGTAAATCCGTTGCTCATCCTCCTTCATGGCGTAAACGAAAGCCGGACGCTCTATCCGTGGTTCGGGGGGACGCATGATCTCCGTCCAACGTTCAAGGGGCTCGCCGCGACGTCGCCGAGAGGGTTCATCGTGGCCGCGCCGACACAAACAAAAAATGCCTGGCTGGCCTCGCAGATGTGGCATAAGTTCGACGTAAGAGCGTTCGTCTCCGATCTTCGTGCGGCGCTTCCGGAGGGACAAGACGTCGATCCGAAGGCGATCTTCCTCGCCGGTCACAGTGCAGCAGGATGCAATCCCAAGGGTGGTTTGGCCGAAGTTCCCGAGCCGACGCGGGAGCTCGCGCTCGCCGGCGTCGCATTCATCGACACGTGCTTCGAGACGAGCGTGGCTCAGCGACTCTCGACGAGGCAGCCCGAGCTCCCCATCTGGATTCTTGTGGCAGACGATGACGTGGCGACGGGATCCAGCGCCATTCTTGGAAGCGCTTACGCTTGCCGACGCGCCTCCGCCGACGCTCTTCGAGCTTCAACCGCGCAGTGCCAACCCACACGTGGGCATCATGTATTCGGCTGTGGAGATGCTCACCCGCGAATGGCTACTGCGCGACCCCATCGCCGTGCAAAGCCAGCGACAAGGGACGAAGGATACTTCCGAGCGTACCGCGCCTGATGCCGAAAGTCCTGAGCCGCGCGATACCGAAGAGTAGCGTGGCGCTGTGAAAACCCATTGCGACGAGCGAAAGAGCCGCGCGCTTCCCCTCCCGACCTTTCGCCAGCAGGTTCGTTGTGTTAGCGTCTTCGGCTGTCATGAACCGAACGTCTGCACTAGGTCGACAACTCACTCGAAACCACGTCGCGTCAACGAGCTGGGCGTTGGCCAGTGTGCTCGCCACACTCTTTGGTTGCGCCTCGAAGAGCGAGTCGTCCAGCGAGCACATCTGCGAGGCCGAAGAAGCCATCGCCTGTATCGCGAAGAACGGCTGCCACGGTTACGCCGTCTGCAACGCAGATGGAACCGGATATAGCGCTTGCGACTGCTCCTTGGGCCAAGATCCGAACGGCAAGGGAGGAGCTTCGTCATCGACGTCGAGCAGTGAGGCGGCCAAAGGAGGAACGGGGGATCCCTCGAGCAGCACCGGCGGGCTCGCTGCCTCCGGAGGCAACTCGAACGGTGATGGCGGCACTTCGAGCACAGGCGGCACTTCGAGCGCAGGCGGCACTTCGAGCGCAGGCGGCACTTCGAGCGTCGGCGGCACTTCGAGCACAGGCGGCACTTCGAGCACAGGCGGCACTTCGAACGGCGAAGGCGGCTCATCGAGCAGCACGGGCGGCACTTCGAACGTTGGCGGCACTTCGAACGCGGGCGGGACTTCGAACGCGGGCGGGACTTCGAACGCGGGCGGCACTTCGAACGTCGGCGGCACTTCGAACGTCGGCGGGACTTCGAGCGTCGGCGGCACCGGTGGCACGAGCACGACGACTTATCGCCGGAACAAGACCTGTGATGTCAACGGCCAGAACTGTAAGTGCCACAACTTTGCATCCTTGGGGCAACCCGCATCACTATCCTACGGCGCCGGCAGCAGCACGATCTCGGAGTTCGAGTCTTGGCTATTCACCAAGACCAACGCGGATATTACCTTCTTTCCAACCAAACCAACCACCATCACCCCCGAGTGGTTGGCGAACTACGACGTCATTTTGCTTCAAGATATGACGGCTTGGGCGGCATTCTCCCTCAAGGAAATCGCCGCGCTTCAAGCGTGGATCGTCGGTGGCGGTGGAGTCATCGCGCTTTCGGGCTACTTTGCCGACAACACGAAGGAACTCACGAACACGAACGCGCTCCTTTCCGGAACTGGCATGAGCTTCCTTGCCGCCGAAGCGCCTAGTCAAAACTGCGATGGGGCCGCAATCACGTCGGGCAATCTGATCTGTCCGAATAGCAACACGTCGAGCACGAACCCCAAGTGCAATTGTTGGGGCAATTCCATCCCCCTGACGGACTGGGACTTTTTGAGTCCCATCGCCGCCCATCTGCAAGCCGTGGGGAGCTTCCGCGGTCGCGCCGTTTCGCCTGGTGCGAGTGGCACCGCCGTGATTCGTTACGGCGGGACTCCAGTCGGAGCCTCCGCTTCGGTGGGTGTCGGCAAGGTCTTTCTCTTCGGCGACGACCTGGTCACCTACGCCGGCAAGTGGCTTAGCGCGGGGTACCCCACCACCGACCCCTATAGCCCGTGTTGGAACGACGTCGCTGCCCAAACGTGCACTTCCGCCAACGTATTTCAGTACAAGCAATTCTGGTACAACTCCATTCGATACGTCGCGCCGAAGACGGAGTGCGATTTCGTCGTGAACGAGCCGGAAGTCGTTGCGTGGTGACAAGCCATTCAATGCCCGCATAGCGACGCGGGCACTCGCTCCCGACCGCGCGAATGCAAGCGGAACCTCGAACGTCGAGCGCGACGTTCGAGCGCGACGTTCGAGCGCGACGTTCGAGCGCGACGTTCGAGCGCGACGTTCGAGCGCGACGTTCCCGCATCTTGGTAGCGTGACCAAGCGTTATATCGCTCCCAACACCTGAGTCCGAAGACTTGTACGACACTTGCCGCATCCGCGCTCGCGCTTTGATGAGCGGTCGAACTGCGCATTCCTCGCGACTTTCACGTTTGGACTTCCGCCATTCCGACAGCGCGATCCATGCAACGACATGTGCGCTAGACGCATCGATTCGCATTCGCTCACGGTGGATTTGACAATCCGCTGCAACATTTCATGTTGGTTGAATGTGACCCAGTGCCCTAGGAGCAAGCCATGAGCCTCCTCAAATCCATCGGTGCCGGTTACGAGAATCAAGCGAGCGGAGTCGATAAGCTACGAGGACTCGACAATTCCGCGTTGCGCCACGCGCTGAAAGCAGAACGCGAGGCCGCGACGGCGGAAACGACCTCCACGCGGTCTTCGAACGTTCAAGAGCCGTCTCCCAATGCAGCGACCGCCCAAGCGGCCGTGGTGACCATCGGCTCGACGAGCACCGATTCAGGCACGTATTCCCGTCGAGGCGCCGTTGCAAACGGCAACGCCGCAAGCGGTAACGATGCGGGAGTCTCGCTGAACCTGCACATGAACGAGCGCCTTGCCGCGAAGGTAACGACGAATAGCACGACCGTCGCGAGTTCGCCGACACCAGAGGGCACGAGCGCATTCACCATCGGCGACGGCTCCAACGTACAGATCAACCAACGCGGTGCCGGCTCGGGCTCGGGTTCTCTCGTCGTCGGCGACGATTCCATGGTTCACATCAACCGACGAGGTACTGCATCGGGTTCCGGATCCATCGTCGTGGGCGACGGCTCTAATGTACACATCAATCAACGAGGCGCAGACTCGGGCTCGGGTGCTCTCGTCGTCGGCGACGATTCCATGGTTCACATCAACCAGCGAGGCACCGGATCGGGCTCGGCTGCGGTTGGCAATGACGCCAAGGCGAAAGTCAATCAACGGGACGCGAGCGGTGATTCCGCATCCGTCGTCGTCAGCGACAATTCGTCTGCACGCGTCAACGACCGAATCGCGGAACTCGCGTCGAGTGCCATGGCGGCAAGCGCCCGCGCCGCGAGCGGTGTTGCGGCGAATCCTCTCGCTGCCACGACGAGCTCATCCAAAACGAATCCACTTGCCGAAAGCGGTGTCGCAAGTAATCCCCTCTCGACTGCGGCAAGTTCAACCACGTCGAATGCGCTTGCAGCAAGCGGCGTCGCAGCCAATCCTCTCACGACAACGACGAGTTTCTCCAACGCGAATTCATTGGCCGCTCGCGGCGTCGCGAGCAATCCCCTTGCGAGCACGGAGAGCTTCACGAACGCAAACGCCTTGGCGAGTGGAATAAAATCCGCTTCTGCGAAGGATGTCTCGAGTTCCCAGAGCAATACGCAGAATCAAGTCGAGCGAGTTCTCGACGGGCTCGATGAAGCCGCCTTGGCGCAAAAGCTCTCGTCGAAGTCGAACAACGGCAAACACCTCGGTCGCGACAAGACTTCGATGCTCGATCCCAAGCTGCAGATCATGAAACAGCTCGTGGAAAAGACCCTTACGCCCCATGGCGCCGCAATTAAGAATTCCGACGAGCAAGAGCTCACAGCCGCCAATCCATCCGGCGTAAGCGACGCGTCAGAAACCGGCGAATCATTGGGAACAGCGGCACTGACAGCGAATGCTCTGACTCCAACCGCGCTCCCTAACGCTGAAGCTTCCGTCAACGATTCGACTCAAACCGCCAAGGAGAGTTGAAGCGCAGGAGCCGGTGTCTTCGGCCGAACACCGTCACGTTTCCACGTCACCACCGTTCCCGTGCCGATTGACGCCCGCGCGTCAACGCCGTGCCCGCACCTTGACGTGGCCCGCGCCGCATCCCGCCGTGCCCGCACCATGACGTGGCCCGCGCCGCATTCCGCCGTGCCCGCACCATGACGCGGCCCGCGCCGCATCCCGCCGTGCCGTAACACCGAGCACCATGCCGCTGGACTGACACCGTTTGCGCGGGCGACAGACGAAAATCGTCACGACTACGCTTGCCAAACGTCCTCGATTGGCTTCCAACTGCCCGGTGACGATCCAAACGAGCTCGGACTCCCATCTAGGGCAGGTGCAGAAATCCCATCCCAAGACTCTGGATGCTCGCCATTGGCTCGGCTGGTTCGCGGTGCTCGCGATTGCCTCGTGGATGTACCTCTACGGCATCGGTCACGAGCCCCTCTGGCTCGACGAAACGTACTCCTATTCGATGGTCCAACGCGGCTTCCTCGGGATCGTCGTGCAGACCACTCGGGACGTGCATCCGCCCCTCTACTACTTACTCTTGAAGCTCGGGACGCTGGTGCTCGGCACCTCTCCCGTGGCCTTGCGCATACCGTCCGTCCTTGCCGCGTTGGGGCTGATCGCTCTCGCACGGTTTCCGGTGCGACGGTTCTTCGGGGATCGCACGGCGTACGCTTTCGCGCTGCTCGTCGCGTTGAGCCCCGGCTTCGTGTGTTTCGCTCAAGAAGCCCGCATGTATACCCTGGCTGCGTTCTTCGTCACCGGTGCCTCGGTGTACGGACGCCTCGCGCTGGAACGAGGACGCAAAGCAGACTTCCTCTACTTTGGCCTCTGCACCTGGGCCGCCGCCATGACCCACAACTTTGGTCTCGTTGCCGTGGGCATGAATGGTTTGTACGTCGTGATAACGGCTCGCTCGAGGTACCGAGAATCATTACGCCGCGGTGTTCCGCGCCTTGCTCGGCGCGGCTCTCGCGTACTCGCCATGGCTCATTCCCTTGGGGTTCCAAGTTGCAGCCGTCTCGAGGGGCTTCTCGATCCCTCCGATGACACCGAAGCTCTTCACGTTCGCGCTGGTCGCTCCCTTTACGTACAAGTTCGAAGACGTGCCCTACCCGTGGCAAGCCTTGGTGTCGCTCGCGATCGTTACGCTCGTACTCATCGCAAGCCTCGTCATCGAAGCCTGGCGCGGCAACGACGCCGCAAGGCGTGCGCGCGTGCAATTGCTCACTGTCTACGTCGCGACGGTCGCCTTCGGGCTCGTCTTCTCACGCGTCGTTCAACCCATTCTCATGCCGCGCTATCTCATGGTGTGCGCCGGCGTGCTGCTCCTTGCCGCTGCGTCGGGGCTCGACGCGATAACGTCTAGGGGCGTCGCTTACGCGACGTCCAATCCCAATGCAGCATCGGAACTCGACGCGCTCGCGTCGGCAAGTGGTGCAATTTCGTCGCCGAACCCAATCGAGGCAACGACTCGTAACGCATCGAAGAGCAGCGGTCCTTCAGAGTCTCGATGGAACACGCGTCAAGTGCTCTTCGTGCTTCTCACTGGCGGGTTGCTGTCCCTCGGACTACCCGCTTCCTTCCGGATCCAGCGCGAGATCTTCAATGGTCCCTTCCAGGCGCTTGCCGAACACGTGAACGCCATCGCGAAGGAGAACGCGACCACGGCAGAAAACGCGACAGCGAACGCGACGAAGACTTCGACGAATATCTCGTTGAAGGACTCGACGAATTCCGAGGTACCGGTGCTCCTTCACGTGGATGGGCAGACGGTGTTTCCCGCATGGCACGCCATTGCAAACGCGCGACACGTGCTCTTGCTCGACAAGGGGGCAACCTTCGATATTTCGGAAGGTGGTGTTTACGACACGCGTCGCCTCGCGGCCACGGAGGAATCTCAACGCGGTCATGAAGGAGACGAATCACCTGTGGTTGGTGGATATGACCCCGACGGCCTTCCACCTCGAATCCAATGAGAATCCTCGCGCATCCCGGCTGGTCGAGGGTCGGCCCCGAGGTTACATTGGATCTGCCGATGTCCTGGGTAAAGGTACGATTATCGTACTTCGAGCGACGCCCCTGAAGGATTGGCACGCAGCCAGACGTCAGGGCCTGACGCGACGGAAGCGAGACAGCCAGGACCCATGAACGAACGTGACAAGATGCTCGCCGGGATGCTCTACAATCCCACCTATCCCGAATTGGTAGAGGCGCGATTGCAAGCCAGGTTGAAGACGGAGGCGTACAACCGCACGTCCGTCGTCGATCTTCAGGAGCGAACGGAACTGCTCCGCGCGCTCTTCGGTCGCTGCGGCTCGATCATCTGCGTGGAGCCGCCTTTCCAGTGTGACTACGGAACGAACATCCGCGTCGGTGAGAACTTCTATGCGAATTTCGGCTGCGTCATCCTGGACGTCGCAGAAGTGACGATCGGGGACAACTGCCTCATCGCGCCCCAAGTCGGCATTTACACTGCGACGCACCCCATCGATCCTGCCTTGCGTCGCAGTGGCAAGGAGCTCGCCAAGCCCATCGTCATCGGGAACGATTGCTGGATCGGTGGACACGCGACAATCAATCCCGGTGTCACCCTCGGCAACAACGTCGTCGTCGCGTCGGGCGCCGTCGTCACCAAGTCCTTCGGTGACAACGTCATCCTTGCGGGCAATCCGGCCAGAGTGCTACGGCGCGTCGAATAGCGAAGGGACCGGCGGAAGCGCGCGCGGCTCCGGCTCCGGCTCCGAGAGGAGCATGCTTGGCGGCATTATCGGAGCCATCGCCGTTGGCGCGTTCGCAACCCCCGCCCAACGCATGACAATCGCACGCGCGGCGAGCTGATCGGACGCGGAGAGGCTTGCGATCGAGGCCGAATGAGTGCCCTTCGGCTGAACGAATACGAACGAATCCGTCGCGTTTCCGAGCTCGAATGCGCCTGCGGTCCACGGATCGTACTCGCCGTACACGAACATCAGACGGCTGCCCGCGGTCTTCACCCAAGAAGCGATGTCTTGCATCACCTCGGGATGAAACTCGATGGGTACGCCGGGGAGCGCCTCAGCCAAGGACCACGGCTTGGTTTCGAGGAGGTGCGCAAAGTGGTCGGAGCGGATCGCCGGATAGCCGAACTCGGTATAGGCCTGATAATAGTAGGGTAAGAATCGACGTTGTGAGGCCGGATCGCTGTAACCTGGCACCTCGAAGAAGAGAAAGTCGAACAACCTGACGTCCGTGGCGTCAGAGGCCGGCAGCCATCCGCATCGAGTCACCCCGAGGAACTGCCAAAACGAAAAGGGCAGGTTCCACACCGTGGATTCGAGAGCGCGCGCGGCTTCGGCGTCCGTCAATCCTTCGACTGCCGCAATTTGCGGGATGAGCGCTGCCCGACGTTCTAGAGCCTCCACTTGGATCGCCGCCAATCGATCGCGACAACTCGCCAGATCGGGCCCACCCACGTTGGCCAAGAAGTCCAAGTAGCTATTGTCCGGAGCGCCAAAGGAAATGGGGGCGACGTAAGCAATCGTTCCAACGACGTCGTCTCGGGTAGAAGCGACGATGATACACCGACGCCATTCCCCCCTTACTCGCGCCCGTCGAGAGCCACGGTCCCGTGTAGAGGCCGCGCAAGGACTCCACGATGTGGTGAGTGTCTGCCGCGGCTTGCTCGATGTTCAGCAGTGACCAATCGAGCGGGTCCGGCTTGGAGGTGCCGAAGAAGCGATGCTCGATCCCGAGCTGATTGGCGCCGAGCATCGGCACCAACTCGCTCCCGCCGAATCCCATTTCAATGTCGTAGCCCGTAGAGATCAGCACCACGGGAGCGTCCACGGAGCGATGCAATAGCTGAATCTTCTGCTCGAATTTGGGCCCCGCAGGCTGCTCGTGGTCGTTCGGTTGTTCGATCGTGAGATTGAACCTGATGGCGCCTGTCGAGAGGATCTCGCGCGAAACCACTCGGATCCCCTCGATGCGCTCGAGCCGTTCGATTGGATCCCCTGTGACCCCTCCCGCACCGCTGGTACCGCCGTTGCCAGTGGTGCCGCCGCTTGCGCCGCTCGTGCCTCCGTTGCCACTGGTGCCGGCAGTTGCGCTACTCGTACCACCGTTGCCAGTGGTGCCGCCAGTTGCGCCGTTCGTGCCTCCGTTGCTGGTAGCGCCGCTCGCACCTCCGCTACTCGTGGCAGCACCGCCTGTGCCTCCGATGCCGCCAACGCCACCCGATGCGTTGTTTGCACCGCCGAGGCCGGTTACGTTCGAGGTTCCCCCGATCGATCCAGCGATTCCGCCGTTACCACCCTCGCCCGATGGCGCTCCCCCATTGGGGACACCTGCGCTTCCGCCGCGCGATGATTCGATGCTGGTTGCACCTCCCGCATCGGTCGAACCAGCCGCACTCCGGTCGCGATCGCGACGTGCTTCACCATCGCCGCAAGCCACGACGAACAGACAACACAAAAGCAACGCTCGCAAACGCGCTAGCCCACGGAGTCCGCCAAATCGGGGATTCTGCATCGGAATACCAAGCGAAAAGGATGCCTCAAGCTTGCATGGCAACGAACCAGGAGCAAGCAGGTCGTCCCCCTGTTTCCACGTGGCAACGGAGCGCAACGTGGGGCATCGCTTCGAGATTTTGCGCGTTAAGGCATCGTTTCACAGGGGTTCGCCCCTTGACGCGCGGTCGCGTCCGCAACGAAGTTGCTCCGACATTTCGCACACTCCTAGGCTTGTGCCCACCCATGTCGCCGGCTCATACCACCGCGAACGCACCGAGTGACGCGAGCGCCTCGAACCTGGCAAAACCGGTGACGACACAAGCGTCGCCTGCACCGCTCACGAGCGCTACCGCTCCCTCCTCCCCAAAAGCTGTTGCTGTCGATGGGACGACGACGCAAGGAGCGTGTGATGCGGCGCCGGGAACTCAAGTCCAAATTGGTTACGAGCCGAGCCTCGCGTTCCTTGCGCAGGAGCGGAATACCCCGGCAAACCGGCTCCATCAGTTGCTGAAAGAGACGTTTCCCGACTCCAACTACCAATTGGTCTACAAGAGTTACTTCCGTGACGATCTCCCGTCGAGCGTCGCCAGCGGAAAGCTCGACATGGCCGTTTTGGAGCTTGGACCACGGAGCTCACCGCAGGATGGCGGACAACTCAGTCTGCCGAGCCAACCCGCCGGGATCAAGGTCGTGACCATCCCCGCGGGCTACACGGTCATGGCCGGGCAAAGCCAACCCGATGATGGCCTGGCGGAACATGTCCCGCCGTGGCTGCTCTTGTCCTTCGCGTTGCTACTGACCCTCATCGCGAGCGCGTTTTTGCTCTCCGTGGTGGCATACGTGCTCAATCTCCGGCCGCCGACGCCCGATCGATGGTCGCGCGCCGTCGTTACCCTCGTCGATCCGACCCTTTCCCGTTGGACGAGGGCTTGGAATTGGATGTTTACGACGACGACAGGCGCCATGATCACCGGGATCTGGTGCCTAGCCGGGGTGTGCCTGCTCTTTCTGCTCACGAGTTCGCGCGCCTACGCCGCTCTGTCGAATACCAAGTCCGATGCGATAGAAAAGATTGACTCGAATTTGGAGCCAAAACGCGAGATTTACGAGTTTCGCAGCAACGCCTGGGTCAAGTGTCGACGAACTGAAACGTGCCTTCGAGACTACGCCAACGACGAACTCCGCGCGCTGCTCCTGGGCGATCGAGAGACCCTGTGCTGGTACGCAGATTCAGATGAAGCTCGATCCGCCCCTCGAGTTTCTCCCCGACGTCGTCATCCCACGCATCTACGCCGTCATCCTTCCCGCCCAAGCTTGGGACGCAAAGGGCACGACGAGCTGCGTCTCCGCGCGACTCGAAACCGCCCTCGCCCGCTGGCCCGTCGCGGACCGTCCCTCCGCGCGTTGCTCTGCTTCCGCAAGGTAACGATGACCATTCGCGAGTCCCTCAGTGTGTCACTGACCTTGACCGCCGATGGCACGAGCGCGACCTCCGATGGCGGTAACGTCAAGGAACTGCGACTCGACCTCCATTGCTATGGGTTCGAAGCGCTGCTTCGAATGTGGGTCATCGCCGAAGACGACGCCGACGCCTTTCTGCCCCTCGTTACGAGCAACGGCGTGCTCGAGGCGGAGCTGACTCTGGGCAAGTCGCTCTACAACGTCGCGCCGGCGCCCGATCCACTCGTCGTCTCGGGGATTGTCACCGCTCGGAAGATCCGCGAGGTCACAGGTGAGGGCATGAACGGTGACCCCATCCTTTACCGCGAATACGAGCTCGAATTTCGGGATCCCGCGCAGGCGCTCTGGTCCCATCACCGACCGTCCACGGTATACGCGAAGGCACGACTCGACACCATCGTGGAGGAAAACACCCCGTCCAAAATCGTCGTGACGAGCGCGTGGACCCAAGGCAAACGCGTGCGTCCCATGGTGTGCCTCGGGCTCGGGATCGATTGGGCTTCCTTCTACGATTGGCTGTTTTGGATTGCCGACTGCGAGTACGGACACATTTGGTACGACTACACGAACAAGAAGCTCGTGCTCGACTCTCAGAAGCCGCGCAATGGCTCGCCCGTCGAACTTGCCTTCGGCTCCATCACGAAAACGACGAGCTATCGAGTCGCCTTCGCGCCCCCGGTGCGCGAAGCCGTGACGCTCCTCAACTCCTTTCAGGGCACCACGGCGAAGTGGGACGTGCAACAACCGAACGCCGTCACTGGCGTGCGGCGTGACTATCTCGTCCATACGTCCCTCGACGAAGCCGCGAAGCACCGACAAGAAACCGAACAAAACCGACATCTCACGGGAAACTTCGACGTGCGCGTGGATTGTGACGCGTACCCGGAAATGTACCTCGCCCCAGGAACACAGCTGACCCTCGCTGGAGAGTTCGGGACCAAGCTGTTCGTGTCAGGCAAAACCTTACGCGTAACGGAGCTCGCGATCCGGTGCCTGGCCACTCATCAGCAGCCGGAGTACGATCTCGAGAACGAATGGACGGAATACGAGCTCGACTACGTAATCGAACTCGAAGCCGTCGAAGACCCTCGCTGGCGTGGGCCCCGATACGTCACACCGCATTATCCCGTTCGGGTCGAAGGCAAAATCGTATCTTCCGTTGGAAGCGGCACGGATCGAGCCTACACGGTGTACGCCGACGAAGACACCGGTGACACGTACAAGATCAATCTGCCGCTCTGGAACTGCACCATCACCATTCCGATGACTCCGGACTTCGTCCCCGGACACCTTTATCTGCCCGCTTACAAGGATGCGCGCGTCTTCGTATCGATGGACTTCGATTCGGCGCGCATCGAGCGCTTCCTCGATTGGGGAACCGACGTGACGCTCCCTGGCGCAAGTCTCGGCAATCACCTCCTGCTCGGCAAAAATGACGCGAGCGAGACCTCCATCAAGCACTGGTACGTCGATAATTCGCCAGAGCTCGTCATTCGCCGCATCCACTCGGGAGATCTCGGGACCGTGACGGTCAAGGAGGGCATCCTCACCCTCGAGTTGACCGAAGAAGGCGGCGGCTCGGGATTCGCTGCGACCACGAGCGTCGAGCCTCAAGCCCAGATGGCGAAATCCGACTCCGAGCAGAAGTCGGATCTGGCCGTCTCCGATCTGCAAGACGCGACCTCGACGGCTCAGACCCAATTGACCACCGAGGTCAATCGAGCTGCCAATGCCGTCAAGCAACAAGCCGAGGATCTCGGCGCAGATCGACTCCCGGGGCAAGGCCGTAGACGCCGCACTCAACGATGTAGGAACCACCATCGACACCCAAGCCGACGAGGCCAAGACGATCCTGAGCGATGCCCGTCAGCAGTTGGAAGATTTGCTGAAGTAGTCGCAATGCAAGCCCTCACGGAAGCGCGGACGACCCTCGAGGATTGCGCTCGCGCGGCCCAAGCCCCCTTGGCGTCGCTCGAACAGGAGACGCGCACGCTCATTGCGCAGATCCAACCGCTTCCGCAAAAGCTCACGGCGGACACGCGAAAGCTGACGCTCCGAACCAGTTCCCTCGCGAAGGAACTCGACGTCAGACTCGCCCGCGCGCGCTCGCGTCTCCCGAAGAGCCCTGAGGTAGCTCGCGCTGCCGCTGCCCAGTCCCTGACGTCAATGACCGAAGCCGCTCGTACCCTGTCTGGCAGCGTGAGCGCGGCAGCAGACTCCTTCGGCGCTCTCGTCGACGGACTCGACGCAACGGTGGGGACGATCAACGACCAGCTCACGACGATTCGCAACGGTATCGCTGCGGCGCGCCAAGCGGTCAAAGGGATCCTCGATGGCGCACTTGCGCTCTTGAAGGACGTCGAGAACAAGCTCGACAAATTGAAGACGACGCTCCTTGCGCAATTGGACGGTTTGGAAGCGACGTTCAATGCCACCATCGACACAATCAAGACCACCGTGAACACATTCATCGACGGGATCCGCACGGTGATTGGGCAATTCACCGAGGCCGTGAAGACCGCGACGACACCCATCACGACGGGCGCCGACGCCTTGAGTGACCTCGTTAGCGATCTCTTGACCAAGGCGACGACGCTCGTCGACCAGATCCAGAGCTTGGTCTCGACGGTGCTCGGCGCGATCGACAAGATCCCCGTCGCCGCGCTACCGGAACCCATGGCGAAGCCGACCGTCACCGCGATCACCCAGGTTGCCACACAATTTGGAACCCAGCTCTCGACCGGCGCCAGCGCTGCGGCATCTCAGCTCCAAACCCTCGCTGGACAGCTCTCGACCGCCATCGAACAGGGGCAGACCCAGCTGTCGCAGCAGCTCGAGACCGCACTCAAGCCGATGTTCGATCAAATCGACAAGCTTGTCACCCAGATCGACGACAAGCAACGCGAGCTCTCGACCCAGATCACCGCGCAGCTCCAAACCCTAGCGACGCAGAAGGACCAGCTCATCGCTACGGCGCAGACGCAAATCGATGCTCTGACGCAGCCATTTCTCGATGGCTTGAGCGGTTACTGCGACAGCATCACTCAGGCGGCCTCGAGCGCGGAACAATCCCAAAGACAGATCTTCGCTCAGTGTCAGACGCAAGTCGCGACGTTACAATCGAAGATGACGGCTCTGTCGACGCGCCTCGAGACCTCGGTGAGCGGCTTCGAAACGCAATACCGCGCACTGTTGGCGAAGGCCGCCGCGCTCTGAGCGCTGCTCGCAGCGCGAGCCCGGCGCGCGTCTCGCGACGGGGCCACGCGTGACGCGGCGTGAACTCGGGCGCGCGCGTCTCGCGACGGGACCGCACGTATCGCAACGGGGCCACGCGTCTCGCGACGGGGCCACGCGTCTCGCGACGGGACCGCACGTCTCGCAACGGGGCCACGCGTCTCGCGACGGGCCGCGCGTCGCGCGACGGTTCCAAGCGTGGCGCGTCGAGGGCCGTCAGTGCCCTAGGATGCTCGACGAACGGAGCGCGGGGGCGTCGAGTTCCGGAGGGTTCCCCCCGCGTTGTCGACGGGTGGTTTCCGCAAGGACTGGCCGCCAGCAAGGCGCGATTCGCCAAGGATACCGAAGCTCTCGCCCGCAGATGCGGCCTTCGAAGCCTCGGCACGAAGCAGGAACAGATCGCGGATCCGCCGCGCATCGTAGGACCAACTCTCGGAGGCTTCGTCCCAGCGGGCGCCGATCATCCCTCGCTGGCCGTATCGAAGCAGCGTCGCCTCCGACACCGCGTAGTGCTCGGCCACGAGATGAGCAGGCATCCAACAATCTGGGATCATGGTCCTCACTTTGACGCGGTTCTACGGAACATTCCAACTTTCGTACTCATTGTCAGGCAAGGTGAAGGAAGTTGGGCCAACGTAGGATTTGGAGGTATCTTGCCGCGCGCAAGACGAGAACCGCATGTTTCTTGGGCCTCGACGAGAGCCTGACGGAACGACGCACGAAGGAGAGAGGGAACCATGCCGGCACCCGAGACGCTCGATCCCGGCGCCATCGCGCTCAGTTGTGCATGGCAATACGCCTTCAATCTGAAGAATGGTCAGAAGGGTACGGTGGGCTACATCGCCGAATGGCGCGGCCTTGGCGGGCTCACGCTCGATCGCGACATCGTGCTCTGGAGCCCAACACCGGGCAAAGCATCTCCGCTGCCGAAAACCCTGCAGTCGAGCAGCGGCGGAGGCACCGTCGCCGATCAGATCCGTTGCGTTGCCGTCATCGAAAGCCTCACCTTCGGGGGTGAATCATCGGATCCGATCCGAATGGTCGCTTACGTGAGCAAAGACAATCAGGTCAAGCTCCGATACAAGCTCGTTCAGCCCCTTCCGAGCACCAAGCTCAAGCTCGACTACTCGATTATCGGGTACGACGATGATTCAAAGGGATGGTACTGCGCCATCGCCGTCGATTCACCGCCCTCCCAAGCGCAGATCAACACGGGGGACGGCGCGCTCCAGCTCTTCATGAGCTTCGAGCCCACCGCCATAAGCGAACAGCTCGACATCAAGCTCTATCGGCTCGAATTCGAGATCATCCCGGGTTCGGCGCCAACTCGACTGAAGCTCGCGACCGGTCCGACGCACCGATACGTTCAAGAGTGGAAGGGCGAGGAATAGGCGCGACCTCTTGCGCACGCGCGCGACCTCTTGAACACGCGAGCGACCTCTTGCGCACGCGAGCGACCTCTTGAACACGCGCGCGACCTCTTGAACACGCGAGCGACCGTGATGCCGGTGACCGTGTTGTCGGCATCCGTGATGCCGGTATTCTGGCCATTCATTCGAAGCTACACTCGAGCTGACGCGTCACTCGCACCTTCCCACCGGGTCTCAGCCGGCCTTGCACGATGGCATCGGCAATGGGATCTTGAAGGTGGTCACGAATGTAGCGCGCGAGCGGCCGAGCTCCATATTCGAGATCGTAGCTGCGCTCCGCGATGACGTCCGCTGCACCGGGTTCCACCTCGAGCCCGAGCCCTTGCTCGTGCAAGCGGTCGCGCAAAAGCGCGAGCCGTTGTTCGACGATGTCGCGCAGGGCGTCCCGCTCGAGGGGACGAAACACGACGATGTCGTCCAAGCGATTGAGGAACTCGGGACGGAAGTGCGCCTTGACCGCCCGCTGACAACGCTCGACGATGGAAGCGCCAGGGTCTGCGGAGGGACCGGTACCGAGATTCGAGGTCAACATGAGGATCGTGTTCTTGAAGTCGACGCGCACGCCGGAGCTGTCCATGAGATGCCCTTCGTCGAGCACCTGCAGCAGTAGATTGAACACGTCGGGGTGCGCCTTTTCGACCTCGTCGAACAAAATGACGGAGTAGGCCTTCCGTCGCACACGATTGGTGAGCTCTCCGCCAGCGTCGAAACCCACGTAACCCGGGGGTGGGCCAATGAGACGCGATACGGAGTGCTTCTCCATGTACTCGCTCATGTCCAAGCGGTAAAGCGCACTCTCGTCGGCGAATAGGAACGACGCGATGGCTTTACTGAGCTCCGTCTTGCCGACCCCGCTCGGCCCCACGAGCAGAAAAGACGCGATCGGGCGACGCGGATCGCGCAGGTTCGCGCGCGCGCGACGAATCGCGCGACTGACGGTGCTCACGGCGGAAGCTTGACCCTTGATGCGCTCCTGCAAGATCGCCTCGAGATTGCGGAGCCGCTCGGCCTCCGATTCCTCGAGCTTGGCCACCGGGACTCCCGTGAGTCGTGATACGACGTTTCGAATCACCCCCTCGTCGACCTTTACCTCGACGGCCGAATCGCCCAAAAGCCGCTGGGCTTCCGTGCATTCCGCCTCGAGCCGCGGGATGATCTGATGTTCGAGTTTGGCGATCTCGACGAACCGCCGTTCCGTCACGCTCCGCTCGAGCTCCGTGCGCGCCTCGGCGAGTCGCCGCTGACACAGGAGCACCGCTCGACGTTGGGAGCGCCGTTCGAGCCAATCCGCCATGCTCGCCTTGCGCTGCTGACGCAAAGTGACGAGCTCTTCGTCGACGGCGGCCCGCTTCGTCGATGACGGCTCGAGCTCGGCGAGCTCGCTCTCCAAACGCTCGATACGGGTGTGGAGATCGTCGAATCCGTCGGTCGTGACGTGTTCTCTCGACTCACGAGGGATGCGCCCTGATCGACGAGGTCGAGGGCTTTGTCGGGGAGCCGCCGCTCCGTCAAATAACGTTGACCGAGGGAAATCGCGGCCCGCAGGGCTTCGTCCGCAATGCTCACTCCGTGGTGCGCCTCGAAGAGTCCCTTGGCGCGACGCAGGATGAAGAGCGCCGCGTCCGCGTCGGGCTCCTCGAGATCGAGGAGCTGGAAGCGACGGGCGAGAGCCGAATCCTTCTCGATCGATGCACGATACTCCTTCGGCGTCGTGGCCCCGATGCACTTCAGAAAGCCGTGAGCCAAGGCCGGTTTCAAGAGGTTTGCCGCGTCGGTCCCCCCGGCGCCCGCGCCCGCCCCGACGAGCATGTGGATCTCGTCGATGAAGAGAATGATCTTCCCCAAGCGCTCGACTTCGCCGAGCAACGCCTTCAGGCGATCCTCGAACTCGCCGCGGTAGCGCGTTCCGGCGAGCAATGCACCGAGATCCAAGGAATGAAGTCGCGAACCGAGCAAGCTCTCCGGGACTTGGTCCTGAGCGATCCGCTGGGCGACTCCTTCGATGAGCGCCGTCTTTCCGACGCCCGGTTCGCCGATGACGAGGGGATTGTTCTTGTGGCGACGCGTGAGGATCTGCACCAAATCCGACAGCTCGCGCTGCCGCCCGGACACGGGATCGAGCTCCCCGTTACGCGCCATCTCCGTCAAATCTGCCGTGTAGCGACGGAGCGCCGGGAATGATTCTTCGTCGAGAGCTTCCTCACGCCGCTCGAGTAGCTGCCGGAGGAGATCGACGTCGATCGCCTCCCGTCGAAGCCCAGACGCGATCCGAGGCAATGCCAGCAACCACCCGACGAGAAGCGCCTCCCCCTCGGGCAGGCCGGGAAGTTTTGCGACGTAGGGTTCGATTTCCGCGGCGAGAGAAGGCTCTGGACGTTCGGAGTCCTTCGCCAAACCCGCGAGGCTCGTCTCGAGAGCAGCGCGCAACCCCGGTAGGTCGCCTCCTACCGCACGAAGGGCACGACTCAACTTCGGACTCGGAGGCTCGAGGGCACCGAGGAGAACGTGCTCCGCATCGATGCGGCCGTGTCCCAAGCGAAGCGCGATGCGCTTGGCCGAGGACAATGGATCGGGACTCTCTCGGGACGACATGGCTAACCACCGATCCGTTTTGCTGCTTCTCCGACCATCAGGGATTCGAGATAGTCCTCGAATTTACAAAGCGGCGAGACGACGTCTTCTCCCGTCGCATCACGGGTGGCTTCCGCGCGTTTGGAGCTCGCGTCGTCTGGAGGTTCGGTATCGATCGTCATGAGCTGCGCCAGCTCCCAAATGTACTGTCGGATCTGACGTCGTTGCTCGGGAGCGGAATACTCCGCACAGGCCACGTCGAGGAGACGACCTAGGGACTTACGACACGGAACGAAGTCATCGAGGCTCGTCATCAGGGGTCCTCACAGCTCGTCATGCCAACCAGATGGACTTCGTGTACGCTCGCAGCCACTTGCAAGCTCGACCAGAGCACGAAGAGGACGAACGCGGCCACGACGTAGTTCCCAATGGGAAAGCGCCGACCGCCAATCGCAGACACTTGCGGCACTCCTTGGGGTGTCCCGCGAGGCGCGTCACTGCCGCCGACCCGTGACGGACTCACCCAATCGGTGAGTTCCGTGACGTAAGCGAGGCGCTCGGGATCTTCCGCGGTTGGAAACCGTCCACAGAAGCCGCTTCGCATACAAAAGAGGAAGAGCTGAAGCACGAGGGGCGGCGTCACACGCGAACGCAGCGCTCGCTCCAAAAAGACGTAGAAGCGCTCCCCGCCGTCGCGAAGGTTCGCGTATTCCGTCTGTAGCAGCGTCGCGTTCATGCGAGGTAGCCGTTCGTCGAAGCCGAGCTCGCGCTCGTCGAAGTGGATCAGAATTGCGGCGAAGATCTGCTCTACCCAAGATTCGCCCCGCAGCGCCCGAGGCTCGGGAAGTGCACGAACCAGGTGCTCGCGTAGTCGCTCGATGGGTTCGTCGAGTTCCCGTCTCGCATTCACGTAACCCACCACGGCCTCTCGGCGTTGGGCCGCATCGCCCACACGCGACAAAAGCCGTCCGAATTGTTCCTCGAGATCACGCAGAGCGGACCACACCTCGAGTTCCGCTGTCTGTCGTCCTTCGCTCAGTTCAAGCATGGCTCGATGTCCTCCATTCGAACGCCCAAGGTTGCGTGCTCGCCGTCACCGCGGTAAAAACCGAGATGCGCACGTCGGGTTCGCCGGTCCACGTCGCGAGAAACCGCGGCAAGAACGAGAAGAGCAACCGCGCAGCAGGCAAGAGCACCGCGGGCACACAGCTCAGACGCACGTCATAGGAACGGATCGTCCCACGTTGGCTCTGCAAATCGGGCAAAAGAGCGCTCTCCAGAGCCTCGATGTAACGGGGGATCCGCGTAAAGGGCTCACTTTGGGCAACCCCCAAGATCTGAAGCAACGACTTGAGCTCCCGCGCGCAGCTCGGTGCCTTTCCCTGGAGCTCGAGGAGCCGTTCGAGCAGCTGCGGCTCCGCGAGCAGCGGACTGTCGCTTGGCATTCGGAGCGGTTCGAGCAGCTGCCAACTCAGAGGACCGAGGTCATGCGCGTCGGCGCGAACGATTGCCGAACGAGGCGCAGGGAGCTTCGGATCGGGATCGTACCACTCGGCATCGACATAGAGTGTCGCGGGCGCCTCCACGTCGCCCAACGTCGAATCGATCTCGAGCCAGACCTCGCGCTCCGCACCGCTACCACGGGCGATCGCGGTGTATCCCTCCTCGAAGAGCGATCGCGGTAGCACGGTCTTGCGCGCGCCCGGCGCAGACGGATCGGTCGTATAAATTCCTCGGATTTCGCGAACCTTCCAACTCAATGGCTCCTCCGCGGACACGACTTCGTTGCGCAGCTTCGTTCCGTCGACGGACAGGGGTTCTGCGGTGCGCGTCACGAGATTTTCGACGGGAACTCCACCCAAAACGAAGGAAGAATCCGCCGCCTGAAGCCCTTCGGGCCACCCATCGTCCAGTTGAAACTCGAGGGACAGTCGATTCCACTCGCTCGGAAGTCCCATCAAGGGAACTTCCACGTAGAGCTGCGCGAGAGCAAAGTGAATGCAACGGCGCGTCCACTCGATGGGATTGTCGAAGGAGCCGCCGCCGTCATCGCTCAGAGCCGAACCGAACCGGACTCGGACGGGTCCGGTTCGATAACGCTCGCTGCCTTCCGCGAGGACGCGCACGAGAACGCCGCGACAACTCCGTTGCAGCGCGTCGTAGAGTCGCAACGCCGTGAGCGTGTCGCCCTTCGGATCGAGGTAGAAGCGAAGTTCCCGGAGGCCTTTTGCCGGATCGTCGTAATAACGTTTCGTGTCGCGACCGTCGGGTGACGGCGCGACGTCCAATCGGAGCGTCCAGGGTGTCGTCGAGTCCTTCGACGCGCCCCCGTCGCCGCCCGGCGTCGCGGGACGATTGCGGCTCAATCGCACGGAACGCTCGACGATGTGGAGCGGAAAGACAGTAAGCTCCCGAGTCGTCCGAAATACGCGCGGGCTCTCCTCGACGTCGGCCTCCGGAGAAGCGACGGAGATCTCCGCTCGCGCCGGGAGCGAACGCGTGTCCGTAAAGTTACTTGCCAAGCGAGGATAGAGGATCCCCATGGCCGGCATTGGCGACAACAGATAGGGAAACAACTGTTCGAGGGCGCGGAGTTGGTACTCCCGGAGCCCGTGCTCCACGGTCGAACGGGTGCGAGCGCGATAGAACGCCATCGCTTCGACGAGCCGCTCCACGTCGGGATCTTCACGACCGAGCCCCTCGAAGTCGTAGCGGTGAGCGTACTCGGCACGAAAATCGTTCAATCCTTGCAGCTCCTGCAAGAATTCGTCGAACACGCTCTGGTCGTTCTGAGAAGATGGGATCATATGCGTTACTCCGAAGACGATACGAATACAGAGTGTTCGACGGACGAAGGTGGGCTCCCTATCCGAGCTTGACTAGCGATCCACTGATGGACACGATTTGACCGGAAACCGTCGTCATGGTGCTTCCCACGGTGGTGCTCGGCGAATCGAGTTCGGCGCGCATGTCGCCCTTGACGCTCACGGCTCCCCCCTTGAGATTGAGCGCGCCCGAGGACTTCACGTCGAAGGAGGCGTCGGCAGTCAGTCCGACTTTTGGGGCCTGGGCAGCCAATTCTGCTGCAGACTTGACGGTAAGCTTGCCCGTTGCATCGAGGGTCATGGCCGCAGTGGATTTGAAATCGCACTTGGCCTGGCTCGTCAACGCCATGTCCTTGGTGCTGGTCGCCGAGAAGGCACCACTCGCCGTCAGTGTCGTGTCCGCCTTGGAGGTGACGGTCACGGTTTCTGCGTCCACGGTGAAGGTTTTGCAGGTGATTTTCACCTCCTCGGGACCTTGTTCGATTTTCGTGGAGCCCTTCGAATCCTTGACCTCCGTGGTCAGGCTCTTCTCCGTTTGGGTGATGGTTGCGCAGCAGTCCGTCTTCTTCGTTTCGATGACGAGGAGTGTCCCTCGAGCAGCACCTTCTTGTAAACTTGCTCCGGCTGCGACGAAATCGCGAATGGAAATGACGATGCCGTCGTTCTTCGAGAGCTCGATCTTGCAGTTGAACTTGGTCGCGCCGACCATCACTTGTCCTTTTCGATGCCGAGCTTCGAGCCCAGCGCGGCCAATCGGTGACGATGACGGAGTTTGGCCACACTGAGCGCGAGCTCAGCGTCGCTCCCTTCACAGGCCTCGCAAAGCAGGTACCCCTCGCGTGGCGCAGGTTCCCGCATGAGTGCACGACCGCAACAGTCACATTCGCGAGCCCCCGGTTCGCGCCCGCGAGCTTCGGTACCTAATTCTCCCGGTTCGCGGCCGCGGGTGAGGGCGCCGAGCTCTCGCGAGCGCGACATTGCATCCGAGCGCGACGTTGCATCCGAGCGCGACGCAAATGTCGCCAGCACTCCGTCCACCACGGGCGCATGCACTTCCCCTTCCGTCTTCTGTCTCCAAGCGGCATAGAAGGGCACACAGGCTGGACAATAGGGTTTGCCGTCCAACAGGCGATAACTCCCAGGCCCTGGCATGGGGCGTTCACAGCCGGCGCACCAACGCGTCTCCGTACCGGGGGTGAATTCCGCTGGTTCAGCTTCGGAAACGATGGGTGGACTCGACGATGACGAACTCGGCGCCGGTGGACTCGAGGACGACTCGCGCGACGATTCGCGCGACGACTCGCGCGACGAAGACGAGCTCGGCGGCGGTGGATTCGACGAGGCAGAGCGACGCAGCTCCTCGATCATCTCTCCGTTACATTCTGGGCAGAGTGAGCCACCGAGAAAGGCAATGGCGGTCAGTGGAGACAACTCACGAGCACAGACCAGGCAGCGAAACGCCGTAGAATAGGCTCGAAGACGACTCGAAGAGGAGGAACGGCCATAGGTCCCCCGTCGAAGCCTGCTCGCGCGATTTCGTTTCCTTTCGTGCGGGCACGGGCGGGGGCGAGTCAACACGACTTCGGTCATCCGACGTCACCTGACTTCGGTCATCCGGCGTGGATGCGTTCAGCAGCTCGTGAAAGCATCGCTCGCAGAACTCGCCGTCCCCGACCTTCGTCAGCTGAGTCGCCTCAGCTTTTGCTCCACAGTGGAAACACCGGCGCATCGACGCACAGTATCTCTTATCGACGAAGGCGGGCCAAATTCCATTGTAACCTTGTCCGTTCATTTCCTTCTCGAATACGCTCCCCGAACACACCATGTTCTTGGAGAGAAAATTCGCACGCCGTGCCGAGTCTCGATTCGAACCTCGAAGCCACCTGGTCCTGCCCGATACGGATTTGAAACTCCTACCGGAATTGGTCTACGACGTGGTGAGCCATCTGCAAATCTTGTTGTCGGCGCGTCGTAATTACGCTCACGTCGCGGCAGACTTCGGGTTTTCGCCCATCCACGGTCGCACGGGGTTGAGCAGCCAAGTGGAGCTCCTCAAGACGGAGATCCCGCGGGTTTTCAACCGTTACGAACCGCGCTTCACGCTCGCGGAGCTCGAAGCGGAGATGGACGACGACGGTGTACCCTTTCTTCAAGCCACGGGAACCATCTCGGGACTCGTCGGAAAGCTCGCCTTGGATATCGCCGTGACGAGTCGCAGAATCACGCGCGTCGCCTTCGGACCATGACGGTCTCGGGGTGAGGCCCCCGTCACTCGGCGGACGCGGTGTGAAGCCTCGTCACTCGGCGGACGCGGCGTCGACGCTCCCTTCCGCATGACGCAGGATGACTTCTCCCGGTCCGAAATCGACGTTGGGCTCCGCAGGCACCCAAGGTCTCACCCCGAGCTGACGTCGCAGTGCCGGCGCAGCGACGAGTCGCTGTCCGTAAGGGTACCGCTCGAAGCACAAGACGATCTCCATGGGCCGTTTCACGCGAGCGAGGGTGTCCGACACGCGCGCGAGACGCGATTCTGCCTCGCTTTCCCAGTCGAAACCGACCTCACTCGTGACCGTCTCGGCGTGAAGACTCACACGGAAACCCGGACAGCGCTCGGAGAAGTCTTCGCCGATCACCAATCGACCATCGAGGACTTTTCCCACTCGAGCCCGAGTACCGCGTCCCCGTCTTCGAAATGTGGCGCGGCTCACCTGCACGTCGAGCTCGGGGAAGATCCCGTGAAACAGCCAGTGAAGGACCACGGGTGAATCCAGACGCAATCGCGCCCGGTAGAGCTTTCCAAGCAACCCCGAGCGGCCCGCGTAAAGCTCTGGAGACAACGCGTACGCCGAGCCCGACAGGTGTAACGCGTCGAAGAACCCGATGAATTTGATGAATCGATCGGGATCGGGGAGCTGCCTCGCGAACTCGACGAAGTACGCCGGTAAAGGACTGCCCGCGGAGAGCAGCCCCGTATTGAGCGACAGGATCGCGCGCTTGGCGGGGGTCGTCTCGATGCGGATGGCGCGAATGAGGGGACCGCGGGGCGCATACAGCTCTCGGATCCCCTCGAAGCGGAGATCGGACCATTCGTAGCCCGCTCGCTGCAAGATCTTGATCGCAGCACCGAGCTCGTAGCGCGGAGCATACTTCAGCAACGAATCGAGCGGATTACCCGACACGTCACCTATCCTCCCCAAGCCGCAGCTTCATGAAGCGTCCGAGATCGGACTGATACAATCGCAGCAGCGCCGCACCACGAAGTGGATCTCGCTCGCCATACGTCGACAACGCTTCGGAGTACCGCGCCGAGAGTTCGAAAAACGGCGCAAATAGCCCCGGAAAGTAACTTGCCACGTCGAAGGCGCCAAGCGTTTCTTCCAGATCACGAACGACGACGCGCGCCTTTTCGTAGTCCTCACTCTTCAACAACGTCTCGAGAGCCGTCATCCTACGACGTAATAGCCAAAATCGCTCGGAGACGCGGAGCGTCGCCATCTCCATGTCGGCAGTTCCGGCGTCGACAGTTCCGGCGTCGACAGTTCCGGCGTCGACAGTTCCGGCGTCGACAGTTCCGGCGTCGACAGTTCCGGCGTCGGCAGTCCCCGCGTCGACAGTTCCGGCGTCGGCAGTTCCCACGTCGGACACGATCCCCTTCGCGTCGGCATGAGCGGAGGGCGAATCGCCCTCGGTTTCCCCATTGTGGATTGGGTGGACGGGTTTGTTTGGTGCGGCGTGGTCGACGCCGCCCCCGGTTGCTCGCGGCTCGACGAGCGATGCGCGAACCAAGTCATCCCAACGATCTTGGATGCTCCGTTGCGCTCTCGGCCACCCAGCAGAGCGCAATCCGATCTGCTCGAGCGCCGGTTCGACGAGCGCAGTCGCCTCGATCAACGCCGCACCTTTCGTCCGCAGTTCTTCGGCGAAGACTTCACCGTGGAGCTCGCTCTCCCGCGCGAGATAACCATAGACTTGCTCGAAGACGGAATCGAAGTACCGCCCCCATTGCCGAAGCGTGCGCTCGCGTTGGGTGGAATCGAGAGCCGCGAGGCGCGTCGCTTGCTCGCTCCACGCAGCGGTGGCCATTCGATCGAATCAACCGCAGGGCGCGCTCGATGCCCGTAAGCCCATCGACCTCGATCGAGAGCCGCATCAGCACGGCGAGCACCTGCACGTCGAAGCGACTCTCCTCGACGAGCTCCCGAGATCGAGCTCAAAGCCGCAGCTTGCGCCAATCGGCGCGCTTCATCGACCTTACGATACTCGTTCGGCGGAAGCGAGGGTCGCGGGGCAGGCGAATCGAGACGTTGGCTAGCGGTGGCCAAGCGCGTCCGACACCCTGGCTCGAGGGAATCCCTCACCTGAAAGGAACGCGTCGCGAGCTCGTCGAAGTCCATGGTCGTTCTCTCCCTCAAGCGATGGTCTTCACCTGACCGGGGTACACGATGCTGATCACCCCGCCGTAGCTGCACATGCAGGTGGACTCACTGGTGAGCGTCGGGAAAATGTCCACGAGCACCTTCGGATTTCCCGGCATCCAGGGGGCGGCAGTGACTGGAATGCACGGCGCGGGCGTGAGGACGCCCAATGCCGCCGCGGTGAGGGATGCCACCATGGGGTTCGACGGCAAGGTGCACATCCCGAAGGGCAAGATGTTCGCCATGGGCTTGTTGTCCATGATGTTAGCAGCGGGCGTCGGACACATGGGCCGCTTGCCAACCACGACCAGAGTCGCTGGAGCAACGCCGCCAGAGCACATCGTATTTGCACCCATACAGACCTGTAGTCCCATGATTTATCCTCTCGCTTCCGCGTTCGTCGCGTTCGTCGCGTTCGTCGCGTTCGTCGCGTTCATCGCGTTCGTCGCGTTCGTCGCGTTCGTCGCGTTCGTCACGTTCGTCGCGCTCGCCGTGAGGGCTGCGAATTCGCGCACCTCCACGACCTCCCTAAACAAGGTGGCAAGCTGCCGAAAGACGTCCGAACGGCTCTTTCCCCAAAGCGATCCGCTGATGTACTGAGAGCGACAAGCCGCTCGAATCCACGTCCGTCGTGCTCGCCTTCGGATCGGCCAATTTCGGATTCAGCTCGAACACCTCGACGCGGTCGGGGCAACGCTCCTTGCCGAGAGCGTGGCGCAGAAAGTCCTCCAGCCGTTGCGACGCGCGACCCCGCTCGGAAGGATGAACGAAAACCAAGAGGGCAACGAGCTCTCGGGTGAGCCCGCTGTGCGTCGGCAGCGACATCAGCGTGGCGCACCGAACCCAATCGGGGAATTCCGACTTGAGGACGTCCTCGAGTTGTCCCTCGGGAAGCACCATCCCCGCCCGGTGACTCCCGAGGTTCTTGATGAGTCGAATCCGAAACCGAGGACACGGCCAGGACCAAGCGCCCAACCGCGTTTTCCGGCAGCCCTCCTTGTATGCCGGGGGTGCCCTTTGGGAACTTCCCGGGAACAAGCATGGCGACGTCCGCCAGCGGCGGCATTCCGGTTCCGTTTGGCTCCCCGAGTTCACAAGGCAGCCCCGGACTCCGCCACACACAGGTTCCACCGAACTGCAGAGACCATGGCGAAAACAAGAGACTGCCCCCCGCCGCCACGTTCGCGAAGTAATTCATGGTGCCGATCCCGAGGGGAGCGAGCACAGCCGTGAAATCGAACCACGCCGACGTATCGTTGTCTTCGGCGACGTTACGGAACCATCGCTTCAACCTGGCCTTGCGGAGTCGCGAGCTCGAACGCAGGAGCTCGCGGAGGTTCGAGGTCACCCCCAAGACGTCGATTTTACCCTCGAGCAAGGCGCGTCCGTCACCCAGCTCTTCCATACCGAGTTCGACCCAGGTGCCCCCGCAGGCGAGGGTCGAAAGGAGGAGTGCGGGTTTGAATTGCAGCTCCGAAAACCCGGGCGCGGCCACCGCCTCGCCGGGCCCAAGCTGCAAGAGGAGCACGCCATCGCGAAGCGACGAGAGGTACAGCTGCTCCGCCGTGAGCTCGACGAGTTCGTCCCACGCCTCACCCAGGGGTGAGAAGAGACGCGCAACGACGTCTTTTGCCGCAAACCGATGGGCACCGCGGGGCGCCGGCACGTGATGCTTTGGCTCGATCGGAAGCAGACACGCGTCGCCAAGGCAGGACACCCAGGGCTTGGCCTTGGCACCCGCGAGCACGAACACGTCGACGGGGCTCCCCGGTTTCGGCTTCGCGACGACACCCGCCGCAGCCAACGCCCAGCGCACGAAGCTGCTGCCCTCCGGGGGAACGAGGGTGATCGCTGCGCCGCAATACAACGCCGCGAGGAGGCCGGTCACGTAGGTCGAGCCCACCTCGACGACGATGCACACCGTTTTACGCGGCCCCACGCCGCACACCGCCCAGGTTGCGGCCAGTGCTTTCGCTCGTTGGCACAGGACTTCGTAAGACACGTCCCCGAACCCCGAAGCCGGCGTGTACTCCCTCACTGCGGCATGGTTGCTTCCAACGTGACGTTCGGCAAACTCGTGAAAGAGATCGTACCACTCGAACACCGCACTTCGCGCCACGCCCTTGGCAGCGGAGATGAGCTCTCCCGCATATCGCTTCCAGAACCCCGCCGGATCTTTGTGGGCGGCGTCGAGCCAATCCGGTCGACTCGGCCTTTGCTCATTCGGCGTTTTCTCACTCGGCGTAAGAGCGACAACGCTTTCTCTCAAGGCTGGGATTGCGGACGGCATCTCCACTCCTCTGGGTTTCGGGATTCGTCGCTGTCGCGCAGGCTCGCTTGTCCAAGACGACGAGCTGGACGAGCTCATGTTTCTCGGCCGTGATGAGCCACTTCCACTTCGTCGTCGGGGTCGCGAACATGAAGAAGAGCGCCACGTCGCTACCAACGGGCCTGCGGATCTTCCCGTTCACACACCTCACCGGGCATGAGCACGAGCCAATCGAGGGTCTTGTCGTCGGAACCGTCGCGCAGCCACCGATCGGCGTCGGCGTATTCGACCCGCGGATAGTCCGTTCGCTTCACCTGACGCACGAGGACGTGAAGCGCAGAGCAACCGTTGGACCGCGCATCGGTCTCGAAGACGACCTTGATCGGATCGGTCGTCGCGACGGAAGGCGCGGGCGACTTCGCCGCGGTCCCACCGCTCGAGCCGAAGATCCCGCAGGATGTGGTGAGGAGCGCCGCAAGCGTGGCGACGCCGAGGGATCCCCTCAGTTGCATCGCAGCACCTCCTTGGCTCGCTCGGAGCCGAGGGCGGGAGCGCAAACGCGATAACTGATCGTCCCCGCGCCGTCCTTTGCGACCGCGCTCGAATCGCTCGAGGCTCCAGGGCTCGTCGAGCTCGAATTTGCAGTGCTCGAGTTCGCAGCGCTCGAGCTCGAAAACGTCCAGGTGCGTCGCGTCAAGGGGGACACGCTGCTTCGTCCTTTCGACTTGCCGCTCGTGCTGCCGTCTTCCGTTCCACCCGGAGCACCGGTTTTGGCCGCGTCGAGCAAACGGAAGAAGGACCAAAGGGACTTGGAACTCGGGATCACCACAGTCTTCACACCGCCGCTCGTTTCCCCCACGAGATTCGAGCTTGAGACTGGCGACGTACTCCGTCGTCCACGGCACCGAGAGCACCGTCGTCCGCGGCACGGTGTTGAAGTAACGCTCGTACACGTCCCCGAGCACCAGGGTGCTTCCCTTGACGGAAGAAGCCGAGAACGGCACGGGCTCCCACTTGACGAGGATCGGCGTGGGTTCGCCCTTGGCATCGAAGAGCGTCCGCGACACCGCCCGAAGACGCGCCGCGGTGTCGGACATCGACGCGGGCACGGCCACACCGAGGGCCCTTGCGTTTTCGCTCAGAAAGTCAATAACCGGCGCCATTTCGGTGAAGAAGCGGCCCTCGGTGGGTTCGAGCCAAGCCGTCACCGCCGCAACCGAGGCGTCGCTATCGCTCGTCGGCGCGAAGGGGTATTTCGCGAGCAGCTCCGCGTCTAGCTTCCCGCGTTGCTCGGACCAGAACCGGTTCATCGCCTTGGTCAGGGAGACTCGCCCACTCCCATAGGCGCTGTCGATCGGCTGCCAAAAGATCGGTCGAAGCTCCGCGGGCACCTTGGAAGCATCGAGCCAAGCCTGAAGCCGACCGCGCACGTCGCTCTTTGGCTCACGCACGCCAGAAACGAGGACGCGCGCCAAGCCCGTCAGATCCTGGATGAAGGTGTCGACGGGATCGCTCTTCCCTCCTGCGGGCTTTGCCGTCGCGGCAGCGGGAGCTGCAGACCGAGCGGCGCCGTTCGAGCGTCCCTCGGTTGCAGCATTCGCCAGCTCGAGCAGCAGCGACTGGTACTCGCCGAAGGCCTTGTCGTCGACCGCGCCGGACAAACCATCGAAGGTCCCTTTGACGGCGGCAAAATCCTTCGCCCAAGGAGCAGCATCGTCGGCGGTCAAGGCCGTCTGCGCCTGGGCTTCTCGCATCAGCCCCAATTGCGGCGACGACGGCCGTGTCAGCGCCAACAGGGCGTCCGCGAGCTCGGCTTCGTCGTTGGCCGTGACGCGGAAGCTGTCGTAGGCGTGCTGCCACTCCGTGCGATACGCAGCAAGATACGACGCGACGTTTGCCGACGCGAAACGTCGGAATCCCGTCCAAGATCTCACCCTTCGCCGCTTGTCCGTCCCCGCCGCTGCAAGACACGCGATTGGCGAGCCCCGCCAGCTGCTCGAGGGGTTTGCTGAGCCCGGCGTCGAACCCATAGGTGGTGTAACGCCAGGGAACGGCGTTTTGCAGATACACGCCCCTCGGGATCGCCGTCGACGGCACCCATGAATGGGTTCTCTCGTAGTCCGCTGGTCGAAAGAACAGCGCTTCGGGAATGGACGCGTTACTACCGAGGGCCGAAGCGCTGCTCCCCAATCGTTCGAGACCATCG
>JASGIX010000040.1:0-29103 GCA_049840955.1 Polyangiaceae bacterium | reverse complement strand
TGTTATGTGCCTCTTACTGGCTTCACTACGTATTGCTAAGGTTGATAGGAAAACCAATAGAATCCGAACAGCACCTCGTCAGGCGCCCACGAACGAGACAAATGCTTCCAGCGAACAGAAGGAAGGAAGCAACGAGCAAGTACGGAGCCATAATGAGGGCAAGCCGGTAGTCGTCGACCAAGTCCAAGGCTCCAGGCAACCAGGCAATGAGCACGGCTCGTATCATCAGCGACATGAACAACACAGGGACCCAAAGGAAGACCTTGGCGAGTGATGGTTGAGTCGATTGGGAGTTCATATTTCCTCGAGTGCCGACGAGTTCGGCTCCCTCTCTATCGGACAAGCCGTCCGAACGTTTCGAAAAATCGGCACGGCGTTTGAACTAGGCCACAGAGCCTCGCCTGGTGGCGTTCGGGCTCGTTGAGCTCTCGATGCATCGACGGTGTCCTCCGAGCGCTAAACGTCGCGGCGTATACGAAGCCCGACCGGGCCTTGCGAAAAAAGTGAAACGATCGCCGAGAACGCCCGATAGGAAGGCATGCGTTCGCGATTTGCCGTCTTCTTGGCTCAATGGGCTTCGTCCAATGCGACTGAACCCGTGACCAATGGGGTCAAAGCTTGCGCCGCGTTCCGAAGCCAGGCGTCCCCATGAAGGTCCATCCTTATGCCGAATTGTTCCCGGAGCTCGACGAAAACGCTCTTCGAGCGCTCGCCGATGACATCGCCAAGAACGGCCTCTTGCACCCCATTTGCCTCCTCGACGGGCAAATCCTCGATGGGCGAAATCGATGGAAGGCCTGTCAGCTCGCTCACGTGGAACCACGGACGGTGGCCTTCACAGGTTCCGATCCGGTTGGCTTCGTTCTTTCGATGAACCTCCGTCGGCGGCAGTTGACACCATCGCAACTCGCCACCTTGGGGGTCGAACTCGAGGCTCTGCGTGCGAAGGAAGCACAAATCAGGAAGTCCGATCGATGCTGTGCGGCATCCGCGCTTCAGCGACGCGACGAGAAAGGTCGCTTGGAGAGGAGTCGGAGCCTTGGGAGGGTTCATAAGTCCAACTGACACCGCGGCGCTCGGGACGTCGGCCCAGGGCGCAAGTTCGAGTTGGACACGCCCTCCAACGCGAATGCGAACTACCGCCGAGCCCTACTCGAAGAGCACTTGCACCGGTACGGGGCTCTGCTCGACGTGGAAGCTTCCGTTGCCCAATTGGCCATTCTTGTTGTACCCCCAGCACCAAACGCGGTCGTCGACTGATGCGCAGGCGTGAGCAGAGCCGACGGCGACGTATTGGGCATCTTTGACTAGGCCCTTCACTTGTACGGGAACGGCGCTCGAGATGGCACTGCCGTTGCCGAGTTGGCCCACATCGTTACGGCCCCAGCACCTGACTGCGCCGTCCAAGACGGCGCAGCTTGACAACTGCCCAACTGACAGGAAGCTGACACCGGATTGCAGTCCCTCCACTGCGTAGGGTTCGACACTCGCTGCCCCAGTATCTGGGCTGTCGATTGAGTGAGACTTGCCGCCCCAACAGATAACCGCTCCGGCCACGAGTGCACAGGTCCGGAGTCCGTTGGACGTGAGCCAAGTTGCGTCTGCGGTCAGCCCTTTGGGCTGAGTCGGTTCATTTGCTCTGCCTTCGTTGCCATTGGCGAGCTGCGCGTATTGATTGTCCCCCCAACACCAGACCGCTCCGTCGGCGATTGCGCAGCTGTGAGACGAACCCGAAGATATTGCAGTGACGCCACTGGTGAGTCCCTTCACCTGAACTGGGACATCACTGCTCGTGTTCGTGCCATCACCGAGCTGCCCGTATTGATTGTCGCCCCAACATTTCGCTGCGCCGCCAATGACTGCGCACACATGTTGAGATCCGATCGCCAGTGAAGTGACTTGCGGCGAGATTCCATCCTCTAGAACTGGTACAAGCGAAGGTGGATCCGCGATTCCGGCTGTCCCGCTGCCCCAGCACCAAGTGCCGCCTGTATTGTCCGCGCAAGTCGCATAATCACTGGATATTAGCCAAGACACTTCCGATCCAAGATCGCTCACCGCGGTAGGTATGAATCGATCGGTGGTATCGTTGGTTCCAAGCTGGCCGCTTGAGTTCTGTCCCCAGCACCGTACTCCTTCGCCAATCTTGACGCAGGTGTGATCGTGACCAGCGGCCAACATAGACACCTTCACCGGCTTACTCGGCGGCGTCGATGCTCCCGTCTGTCCTCCCGAACCACCGTCACCTCCAGCACTCCCGCCAGCGTCTCCTCCGGCGCCACCGGTGCTGGCTCCGTTGTCGCCCTTCCCGCCGCAACTCGGTGCGAAGAACGCACAAAGGAGCGTTAACGTTGCCAGCGCATGCCGTCGATTACCCATTCTCATCGGAACACCCTCCTCAACCCAGGGGGTGGTGAAGATAGCTGCAACGCTACATCAATTGTAGGAGAAAACGCCCCTGCCCATCCGTAACCTCGATTCGTCGCTGTGCGGTCGAGCCTATGCGGGCCATGCCCGGCGATCGGGGTGTTCGTGTTGACGTCGCACGCCGGCGCCTTCGCGTCCTTGCAGTCCGTATTCGCAAGACATCCAACGCAGGCGTTGAACGTCTGATTGCAAACCGCCTTCGCCGCGTCCTGCGTGCACTCACCAGAAGCGTTGCACTCTACGCAGACATTCGAGGGAGAGCAGACGGGTTTCGATGCCTCCTTGCAGTCACCGTGCGCTGTACATGCGACGCATTTCTGCGCGTTTACCTCGCATACCGGCGTGGCTCCGCAGCACTTTCCGTCGCAGGGCGCCGTCGTGGTGGCGGTCGTGCCACCGCTCGAGCTCGAACTTCCGCCCTTGGTGCTACCGCCGGTATGGGATGACGTTCCGCCACTGCTCGCGCCGCCAGCGTCCGAGCCGCCCTCCGGTTTACAGGTCCCAATGTGGCGACAGTCGCCAGCGCGCTTGGCACAGCTGGATGCATTGCCCAGGAGCAAGAGCACGAGAGCAGTCGAAAACCAGGTCAGTCTTGTACGTTGCATCTGTTCAACTCCCTCTCGTCAGAACTGGCTCGAAATTCCAACCCACGTATTCCCAGGCCATGCGGAGGCTTTCAGCTCGAGACCGCTTGCGCCTGCCCCATTGGTGCTCTTCCGCGGCCAGAACCAGTACACCGCCGTACCCACCAGAGCCGCGCCGCCCACGACGAAGCTCGCCGTGGACCAATTGCGAGCGCGATCACCGTCCTCTACACCTGGTTTCCGGCCTTTGCACTCAGAGCTCTGCGAAGCAGCACCAAAACAACCGCTGGGCCCCAGCGTCTTCTCCTTCGCCTCGGCATCGTCATACTTCGAATTCGCCTTCGCGTTGAACACCAGGCCCGCCACCAGTCACCCACCGCAACAACACCACCCGCGATCAGCACGGCGGGGTTCGCTTTCGCGGGTTCGCGTTTTGGTTCATCGAAGGGCGCCGCCGGTGTCGCGTTGGTTGCGCCGGACTTGGTCGGTTCCGCCGTGGAAGCTTGCCCTGCCGCCACCGGCGTCGTCGCTGGCGCGGTATCCGGTGTCAGCGGCATCTCCACGCGCCGCTCAGTTCCCTTCTCCAAGCTCAGATTGCGCTCCGCCGCAGCATAGCCGGCCTTGGAGAGGACAACCTTCCGATCGCCGGACTCCACATACACCGGCATGCGAAGGGGCGTCGTCCCGAAGGGTTCCCCATCCACCGTGACGGATGCCCCCTCCACGTTCGTGGTGATCACGATGGCAGCAACATGCTTTTTCGCTTTCGCGAGCTCCGCCTCGACACCCTTGTCGCTACCGAGCACTTCGAGAGACGCCGCTGCGTGATTCGCTGCGGACTTGTAGGCCTCGAGCCTGACCTCCACTTGCGCCAAGTTGGCGAGGATCCTCGGCGTCGATTTGATCGCGAGGGCCTTCATGTACAAGCTCCGAGCCTTTACGAACTGCCCACCTCCGTAGGCCGCTCGCGCCTCTTGAAAGAACAGCTGCCGCTGCTTCTCGCCCCTGGTCGTGGTGGTAACGCCGTGCGGGAAGAAGAGGAGAATCCCCTTCAAGGCTTCTGGCAGGCAGATTTTGTCGATGCGGCGCAAGAACGGCTCCTGGCGGTCGGCGTATTGCGAAGCATACACTCGACGTGCGAGCGAACGGAAGGCGGCTCAGACACCTCCATTGTTCGATGCCTCTGCAAGATAACGATCCAGGTAGGCGCGGTCGACGTCCGAGAACTCTGTGCGGCGAAACCCCGGCCAAGCTGGGGCGTCTTGAAGCGCCAGCCGCCAAACCTCCTGGTAGTAGCTTGGGTTAAGTCCCCATTTAGCCAACCGCACTTTTCGATTGATGAATCCTCGCGTTCCCCAGAGGTCACACCGGATCTCGTAACCCTCGTTGCTTATCCGGTTCGGACGCTCATCGGGCCAACCTAAACACGATTTCATCAGCTCAAACGCTGGCTCAGCGCACGGATCGAAGGGCAGTTGCTGAAGGGCATCCCTATCTTGAGAGTTCAGACGCATCTCATTTGACTCCAATTGCGGGGCTAAGCTTATCTCGAACCATCTGGGATTCGAAACTCGACGCTTGAAGCCCCATTTGCCGGAGAGTTTTTGCGCCGAGGCGACCGAGGAGTGATTCAGCAGCGCTTCCTCCAGCCTCGTAGGTTGCGATGGTTTCCGCGTTGAGGATGCCCTCTAAACACTAGCTGCTGGCCCGACCTAGTCCCACCCGCGCGCAAGGCCGCACCGCTGAGTCCTCGGAGAATCCTAATCACGGACGCGCCGGGTTAACCGCGATACCATCTATCAGTCTCACAACTGGTTCCATGGAGAACCTTCCAAAGTTTCCTCGAACGCTGAGGTCTCCAAGAAGCTCATCGAGCCAATCAGCATCACGACCGCCGGTGAATTGAGCTATCAACGCACGCACCTCTACTTCTTGAACAGAGCAGGTGGCGTTCACATCTTGTATGCGTAACAAAATGTCACCTCGGGCCCTCATCAGAACAACCCCTTGATTGTGCATCACTCGAAAGGACCGATCGCCGTCCTCTGGCAACAGAGCCAGAGTCCGGCTCACCACCTGACCGATTCGCTCCAACTCCCCCGTCCAACCGAATCGAGGATAAGCCGCGATGGCAACGAGGACTCGATCTTCACGGTTGGCGGCCAACTCGGAAACAAGCTCGGCGATCTGGTTCATTTTTCCTCACTTCTTGGGTGAAATCGTAATGACAGGTGGGCGAGGTGGCCCGATGAGTGACCGTACATCAACCAGCCCAGGAGGCCCCAGTTCCTTGAGAGCATCGGAAAACGCACCTCCCGTCCGAATGTCGACTTCAGAGTCAACGCGAAGGTCGATGTCACTTCGCGTGGTACCTGGCAGTCCCGGCGGGTCTTTTCCAACAGGCAGGTTGGTACCAACACCACGACCTTTACCGGCAGCACGACTTCCTACGACGTGAATCTCGGTACCGAACTCGTTTGCTACTCGTTGCAGTCCCGCATGCTCAGACGGACTGAGCGTCCCCTTTCCACCTCCGCACTGGTTATGCGCCCAAACTCGCGCACTCGAGACGCGATACTGGTGCTCCCGGGCGACCTCGATGTTGTAGACGGGCAAGCCCGCTTCGATGTGCTCAACCGCGGTGACATGGGCCGGGCCACTATCGCCTCGAAGCACGTCTCCGTCAACGAGGTTTGCCGCCGAGACCCAGCCTTTACCCTCGACGTACAGCCGATGCACGGGAGTCAGCTCGAGCACGTCGGTTCCACCGTTCAATTCGACCCGAAGCAGCTCGCTGGCAATGTGGCGCACCGTCATCAGCACGAGGCACCCCGGCCCCGGAGCTACTACGGGCGGAGCGGAAATCGTCGTAACTGTCGCCCAGCCCGCGACTCCGATTCCGTTTAGCCCAAACCACGCTTCGTCTCCCTCGGCTTGAATGTTCGTCGCGTGGAGCCACTCAAGCGGTCTCAGCAGCTCCAGCTCGAACATGTCCCACGGGGCTTCCGGGTTCAGCATGCGCAGTGAAATGGCAACCGTCGTTGGCGGCAGCGTGTCTCCGTTGCATTCCGAATTGTTCGCTTCGACGCGCTGTCCCAGTTGCAGCTCTTCGATGGGCGTCAGTCCCGAAGCAGTTGCGACGAGTGTCCCCGCGACGAAGCAAACCCCGGGTCCCCCACATTTGCCGCCGGCGCACGCACCTGCTCCACGTACCTTCGCTCCTCGGACTCGACCGGTGACCTTTCCCGCACCGGTACTGCCTGCCACGGCAGCCGTCGTCGACATTGCCGTTAGGATGGGCTTTACCGCAAGCCGCCCCGCATCGTAGTCACTCGTGGCAAAGGCTGCCTTGGCGAAGTCATCGCCGAACTCCGCGAGGCTTTGCACGCCTCCGACGACACCTTTGACGGCAACCACGATGGGCGCGCGCTCGACCACGACGGTCCGGGCAAGATCGGCGATGCGACCTTCTCTCACCATTGCCAAGTCGGATTTCCGCGGTTTCCACTGCGGAACGCGCCGCTGCCTTTGCGGCGTCAATTGCACCGTCGCGAATGCCACGCATGAATTGACCGAAAGTGAGCCCATTCGGATCGGCTTGGTTGATTGGATCACCACCAGCATACGCGTAAGCAAGCAGCCTTGCGGGTTCTCCGATGGTCTTTTCGGGTTCGAAGAGCGCTACGGGATTCGACGGCGAGAAAAATCCCGAGCTCCGATTGATAGGGCCGCGCCCCGAAGTCGCTGAGCCCGGAGCCGCGATCTCTTCGTTGCCGACGAAACCAAAGGGATCACCATGGCTCGCACTTTGATTCCGCACCTGTCCGTACGGATGATAGAGGGAGCGGCTCTTGACCTGCCCCTTCGACGTTGCGACTGCAAGTGGACTTTGCTGCCCGTCGGAGAGGTAGAATTCAGTCCCCTTGGGTACAGTCGTAATGGCGACGGACTGGGCTCGGATCCGCTTCGTTTCCGACAGCGGCTTGTCTGAGCCGGTTCCGCCTCCTCCGCAAGCTACGAAGGCCACCGTTGCAGCAAGTACTGCAACGACGCCGTAGGAGCTTCTGCTGCGGCGTTCACGTTGCCTATTGCGCCCGGTGAGCACGGCAATCGCGACAATCAAACTCGCCATCAGCGTCGCCCAGAGCGCTGGCACAAGAGGCCGCGACTGCGCCGACTTGCCACTTCCTGCGATGTCATCCGTACTTGCACTCGTTCGGGTTACCGGAGCCGTTCGAGGACCGACGTCAGCTTCTCCGATGCGAGCAAGCCGCTGTTCGCCGAGGAAGGCATATCGGATCAAAGCCCCGTCGCGTTCCTCCACGTCCTCGGCAATGTACCGAGTGAGCTCGGTCGCCTTTCCTGTCGTGGTTTTCTTGAGGACGCGGCGGTCGTCATGACCATAGACGTATTCTTCGGTGACCTCGCCGCGAACGACCTTGGAAAGCCGTCCCTTCGCGTCCCAAGTCAACTGACGAGAACCGTCGCTGATGACCCTGCCTGCGTCGTCATAGGCCAGCGCTTCGTCACCGTGGCGCGTCATTCGATTCGGGGGCGTTCGCGGCGTCGTAGGCGTTTGTAACGTTCAGATGAGGTTCATCGAAGGTGCTCGCGACAGCGGTCACGTTCGCGAGTGCATCGAGCGCCCACGTGGTCTCGCCTACCTCGTATTCGGCCTTTCGCAATCGGTACCGGTCGTCGTATTGAAAATGTGCGGAAAGGCTCTCGCTCGGAGGTACCGCTTGACGCAGATTCGGTAACGTCCGTGATTCGAGAGGCGCGATCGAGCGTGAGAGCCAGGCCGCGTAACACGGCTCCATCCGCATTCTTAGCGACCATCGAAGTCAGACGCTGCCGCTCGTCGTAGCCGTGCTTGTCCGTCACGCCATTGCCAAGCAGGACGGAAAGCATTCCGCCATGAGCGGCCCAGCGGAATTCCTTCGCCAATGGTCCGATCTCCGACACCAGGCCGCGCCTATCGTATTTCAGCTCCAGATGAGATCCGTCGGGGAAGCCTCGTCGGATCACCCGATCTTGAGCGTCGTAGTCCGTCCAGATGGCGTGCTCGGTGCCGTCCGACCATCTTCGGATTTCATCCGTAGTTCTTCCGCGCTCATCATAGCTGAAGTACTTCGTACCCGCTTCGTCGCGCACCCAAGCAAGTTGACCTAACGTATTGAATAGGTCGGGATGCGCCTTGGAAGGGTCGTCGTAGTAGAATTCGGCTGCAAGGTGCTCATCGCCGATGGCGTCGCGGTGCCACTCTTCAATGACACGCCCCAGTGCATCGTACGCGAAGCTCACTTGAGCGCCGTCGGGGTCTAAGCGACTTTCGAGGTCGTTGCCGTCAGTGTAGGACATGGTCCAGATCCCAGCATCGGGATCTTCGATCCGCGTCCGTCGCGACCGACCGTCGTATTCGTAGCTCCGTACACGCCCGAGTGCGTCAGTAACCTTCTCCAGGCTGCCAGATGCGATATACGAGTATTCGCCAGTCACAATCTCATGACCCGCTTCGCGCTCGACAACGGAAACGAGCCGATCGAGGCCGTCGGAGAGGTACGTCGTAGGCGTTCCAGCATGAGGAGATGCAGAATCTGTGTCGTTTTCGTCCCAGACTGTCCGTTGAAGTGGCGAATAGTCAGTCCGCGCTTCCGCACCGTCAGGGTGTCGCACGGAAGTGACGCGCCCGAGCGCATCATGAGAGCTCGTGGTCCCCAGCAACTCCGTATCTGCCGCCGGTAAGCTCGTGCTCGTGGTTTCGCTGGCGTAAGCGGTGAAGCTTGAATTACCACGAGCATCGAATCGTGAGTATCCGGACAGAATCCACTTTCCCGCTTGGCTGCCTTCGGAAAACGACGCGCGCTCTCGACCAAGGCCATCCACAAGCACGACCTTGTCCAGGGTTCCGGGCTCGCCGCTTCGCTCGCGCACCCGCGTTTTGATGGTGGAGAGCGGGGCGGCCGTTTCGTATTCGAACTCCAGCGTTGGCAGTTCCAAGTCGTCACCGGGCTTGATAACTGAAGTGATGCGACCGAAGGCGTCGTACTTCATCAGGGTGCGGTGGCCATTGGGGTCCGAAACCGCAGTGATGACACCCAGCTTCGGATCGTAATCCGCGGTCCACGCAAGAGGGGCGGCTCCGTCGCTGATGCGCTCCTCTCGAGTCAGGTGTTGACCGCTCGGATCATAGGTGAGCACCGTTCGGGAGCCTCGGGCGTCGATGCTTTCTGTCACGTTTCCGTTTGCGTCGTGGTCGGCACGCAGCTCGTGCGCAAACCGGTCGCCTTCGATCCAACTCTCTACTCGGCGTAACTCACCACGGGAAATCTCACCGAGAGGCAAACCTTCAAACGGCGCACCGTCGTAGTAGCTGCGTCGAAAGGAGACGCGATTTCCACTCCCGTCGGTAAGCTCTTCGGAAGCAATCCGCCCGAGAATCCAGTCTTCTTCATTGTTCGCGTAGGTGCGAATTGAAATTGCCTCGTCGTGACCATCAAGCAGGTTGTCTCCGGCAACCGTTCCCCAGCGCGATTCCTTCGTGACGTTGCCGTATCGGTCTTGCTGCCATTCCGTCAGCGTTGTCTTGATTTGCCCTTCCGCACCTTGCCCTTCTACGTGCTCGACACGTTCCGAGGAGCGATAAGCGTACTTCACGCGCGTTCCATCGAGCGCCCGCTCGAGCAAGCTGGACGTATACGTGTTGTGCGTGCGAGAGAAGACCCGTCCAGTCGCGTCACGCAGTTCCGTCACCAGGGGTTGCCCCCGAAGCACTCGTGTCAGAAGACCCAAATCGAACGTCGTGTCGGAAATAAGCGTTGGAGTGAATGCATCACCCACTTCCGTTTGAATCCCCCGCCCGAAGCCAGCAAAGGTACGCTCCGCTGCGTCCCATGCGCCGCTTCGGTGGTCGAGCTTCACCGCCAGCTCTGGATCTCCGAGACCACTGTCCGTGCGGATCTCAGCAATCACTGGCATACCGACGTTGATGCGTGTGCCTGAAGGCTTACCCTCATCTCGGGCTCGGGCAGCGCCGAGCGCTGCTGGCTCGTAGGTGATGCGGGTAACCTTGCCGAGACCATTGTTGATCGTCTTCAGCAGGCCGGAACGGCCTTCTGGGAAGAGTTCTAGGTATCGCCAGGAGGTCGCCGTGGCACCTGATGGATCAATCCAAACGATGTCCGTCGTGCCAGACCCGTTCATGTCAGCGAATTCGACGTGAGTCGCGAGCGTCTTCGTCGGCACCTGCGCAATCGTGCCCTGCAGCGTGAATTCGCCTGCTCCAGTGGCGATGGCGTAGTCGACTTGTCTCACCCCGACGCGGACGAGATCGATCCAGCCGTCACCGTTGAGATCGACAAGACGATAGGGCTCGGACAGGTCGAACTGCGGCACATTTGTCGCGGCGCGAGCAGCCTCGAATCGGCCGCGACCACGGCCCAAGTAGTACGAGAGCGCTCCGGGACGGTGATAACATAGGTCCTGGACACGATCGCCGTTCACGTCGCAGAGCTGCGTATGACCGTCGTCAAATTGGAGGGTTTGGGTGGGATCAACGACGCCCACCATTTCTGTCGCAGACCAGCTCTTGCCGGTTTGGTTGTACGCAATCGCGAGTCCCGCTGGCGTCGTGGCCACCGCATCCGTGCGGCGATCCCCATCCATGTCCGCTAACCGCACATTCGGATCTTCGAAGGTGAAACTCGGGACCGGACTGATGACGACAGGCTCGGCGAAATGTGACTCGTCTACCGCCGGGAAATACCGGAAGGTTGAAGTTCCGCTCTTCGCAATCAGATCGATGGCGCCGTCGCCGTCGATATCGGCTAACTGAATCCCCGTTGCACCGAGGGAAACAGAGGGGCTTTTCGCCACCGCCCAGTCCAGCGCGGCGTTCCATGAGGTCCCGTCGTGATTGAGGTACGAGCGATATTGTCCCGATTGCGCGACGAGCAAGTCGGGAAGGCTGTCGCCGTTGAGATCGGTGAGTGCGACGTTGGCGTCGCTGGGACTTCGTCCCGGTGGCGACGTCATCGTCACCAGCCCTCGCGAAGTGGTGACCAGTTGAATCTCGGTGTATTCGAAGGTCAAATCGGGCAGCGCCGTCACGCCGTCCGTTCCCGTGACGTGGATGCGACGCAAGAGCGAGCGATGGTCCTCAGCGGTGGCCGCCTGTTGGTTGCCCCAGTTGTAGTCGAGTCCGTAGCTCCGAATCACTGCCGCGCCCCGCAGCACATCAACGCGATCGAGACGGCGATCGAGCAGCTGACGGATCCCAGCCGAGTATCGCTCGTGTACATCGGGACGGGCAATATAGGAAAACGTAACGGTCAGCCTCGATTCCGGCGTCTGGTCGTTCCAAGTTACAGACTCGAGCAAGGCGTAGCCGAGAGAAGTATCCCAAGCGTATCGGATCGCGTGGCCGTGCAAGTCGAGCTGCTCGCAAAGGAGATAGGTCGCCGTCTTTGTGCCTTCCGACTCGACGCAACCGTCGCCGCCGAAGCGATAGGTGATTCCAGCTTTGTCCCGCGCTTCCCAGCGATTGCGTGCCTTGTCTCGACGCACTCGGACGAAAGCCCCGCTCTCTTGCTCAGGGCGATAGACTCCCGGCGAAACCTCAAGCAGCGTGCTGATTGCACCAAGTCCAACGAGCTCGAATCGGTCGCTCTCGTCGAATCTCGGAAGTCCGTCTTCCGTGCGACGGCGAAGTGAAGGCAAGCCGCCGATGCGCCAGCCGAGCCCCACCTCTGACACTCCGCCGCTAGAATCGTATTCGAGGGAGAGCGACGGTCCGAATCCGGCAACGGCAGGGGGCACCGCGATGTCCACCCCGTAGCTCGCCGTACCGCCAGCTTAATGACGGGACGAAGTTTCGGCCGAGACCTTCGATGGCGCCCGGGCCTTGGGGCAGAGACAAGGCCGTGGGTTGGATCCCGGCAGCCAAGGCCGGCCTCGCCGACAGGATCATCACCGAGCCGAAGGCGAGAGCCCGAAATTGCTGAACGAAGCCCGAAAAGGTCACAGGATCTTGGACCAAACTCCGTGCTCTCGGACCGAGCTGCTGCGTACGCATGACAGCACATCGGTCGAACAACGAAAAGTGTCCCAACATTTATGCTGGGCAGATCACTTTTTCGCAGAACGGGGTGAGCTATTGGAAGGTGCAGACGCGAGGGGTCAGGCCTGTATTGCAGGTGACACCCGAAATGCAATCGTCGTTGCTCAGGCAGGTCGTGGTGCAGCGGTACTGAGTCATTCCGAATGCGGCACATTTCGCATCGACCCCCGGAGCGAAACCGCAAGATGCATCTTGTGGCGTACCGGCAGGGGCACAGTCGGTAGAGCGATACCCGTTCAGAGCTGGGCATGTGGTGACAGCGAGGGTGCATAGCGTTGCAGATTCACCGTCAATGCTCTGCGCATCTGCCTCCGTCTTAACGTACGGACGATTCGTTGAAAGGGTGCAATCGGCAGGCGCGCCATTCCCCGTGTCGCCCTGCTTCCAGAAGCAGAAGTACCCCACCGGTTTGCCGTCGAACATCTGCTGATGGCAGAGTTGCCCTGCCGGGCACTGCGCATCCGAGACGCAGGACTGGCAAACCCCAGACGAGCCGGCCTTCTTATCCGTCGTGCATGTCTTCGCTGCACTGTCGCAAACCAGAGAAACTGTCTCCAGCTTCCCGCAAGCCTCGAACTTCTTCCCCGTGCATTGGACGCACGTTCCGGCGTCGCAGACGCCCTTACCGGCCATCAACGCACAATCCGCATCTATCGAGCAGGGCTTGCAGGTGTTCGTGTTGACGTCGCACACCGGTGCGCCAGCACTCTTGCAGTCCGCATTCGCAAGACATCCAACGCACGCGTTGAACGTCTGATTGCAAACCGGCTTCGTCGCGTCTTGCGTGCAGTCACCTGAAGCGTTGCACTCCACGCAGACGTTCGTGGGAGAGCAGACGGGCTTCGACGACTCCTTGCAGTCACCGTTCGCTGTGCACGCGACGCATTTCTGCGTGTTCACCTCGCACACCGGCGTGACCCCGCTGCATTTCCCGTCGCAAGGCGCGGTCGTGGTGGCGGTCGTGCCACCTACCGAGCTTTGATTTCCGCCCTTGGCGCTGCCGCCAGAACTCGATGACGTTCCGCTGCTGCTCGCACCGCCAGAGTCCGAGCCGCCTTCGGGTTTACACGTCAACGTTCGACTGCAATCATCGGCCTTATTGGAGCAGCCGAGCACGTTCGCCGACAAGACGAAGAAGCCAAGGCAGAAGAAGACCCCTTGGCGAGCGTCTCGCAGGCAGATTTTGTTGGTGCGGCGCAAGGATGGCTCCTGTCAGGTGCTAAGCGACGGATTACTGGAGGGTGCAGACGTTAGGGGTGGCATTCACGTCGCAGGTGATAGAGCTACCTCCGCCGCTTCCTTTGCAATCGTCCGCGCTCAGGCAGACGTTCGTGCAGCGGTAGGTTTTGGATCCGGTACTGGTCTCAACGCAATTGGCGTCTGCCCCAGGCGCAAAGCCGCAGAGGTTCGGGTCGGGGGTGCCGGTGGGAGCGCAGTCTTTGGTTCGATACTGATTGACCGCGACGCACGTGGTGACAGACGCGAGAGTGCATAACGTTGCAGAATCTCCGTCGACACTCGTTACGTCCGCTTCGACCCGCACGTAGGGGCGATTGGCTTCAGTGAAGCAGGCCGCAGGCGCTCCGTTCGCCGTGTCCCCTTGCTTCCAGAAGCAGAAATTGCCAACTAGCTTGTCCTTGTACATCTGCTTCGCGCAGAGCTGTCCCGCCTTGCACTGCGCATCGGACACGCAGGGCTGGCATGGCCCTGCGGAATGCTCCTTCTTGTCCGTCGTGCACGTCTTCGCCGCGCTATCGCAGACTACCGCCGTGCTTTCGAGCTTCCCGCAAGCCTCGTACTTCTTCCCGGTGCATTGAACGCACGTTCCTGCGTCGCAGACGCCCTTACCCGCAATCAACGCGCAATCCGCATCTATCGAGCAGGGCTTGCAGGTATTCGTGTTGACGTCGCACACTGGTGCGCCAGCGGTCTTGCAGTCCGCATTCGCGAGGCAGCCGACGCAGGCGTTGAACGTCTGATTGCAAACCGGCTTCGTCGCGTCCTGCGTGCAATCACCAGAAGCGTTGCACTCGACGCAGGCATTCGTGGCGGAGCAAACGGGCTTTGCCGCATCCTTGCAGTCGCCGTTCGCTGCGCACGCGACGCATTTCCTGCGTGTTCACCTCGCATACCGGCGTGGCTCCACTGCACTTTCCGTCGCAGGGCGCCGTCGTGGTAGCCGTCGTGCCACCGCTCGAGGTCGAACTTCCGCCCTTTGCGGTCCCGCCCGTGCTGGACGTTCCGCCGCTACTCGCACCGCCAGCGTCCGCGCCGCCTTCGGGCTTACACGTCAACGTGCGATTGCAATCGTCGGCATTATTGGAGCAACCGAACGCGTTCACCGACAACACGAAGAAGCCGAGGCAGAAGATGACCCGCTTTGGAGCGTCTCGCAGGCAGATTTTGTTGGTACGGCGCAAGGATGGCTCCTGACGGGTTCTAGGCGGGGGACTACTGGAAGGTGCAGACGGGTGGCGTCACTCCGGTATTGCAGGTGACGCCAGTTCGGCAATCGTCGTTGCTCAGGCAGGTCGTGGTGCAGCGGTACGCTACATCGTAAGCCATGCATTTCGAGTCCACACCAGGAGCGAAGCCGCAGAGGGCGTCATTCGAAGTGCCAGTTGGACCGCAATCTGCCGCGCTGTACTGATTGAGTGCTATGCAAGTGCTGGAACGGAGCGTACACAGCGTGGCGGTTTCGCCGTCTACGCTGACAACGTTCGCATCAACTTTCGAGTACGGCCGACTGCTTGCATCAGAACAGGCCGCAGGAGCACCATTGGAGGCGTCGCCTCGCTTCCAGAAGCAGAAATACCCCACCGGTTTACCGTCGAACATCTGCTGATGGCAGAGTTGCCCTGCCGGGCATTGCGCATCGGATACGCACGGCTGGCAGAGCCCGGACGAGCCGGCTTTCTTATCCGTCGTGCACGTCTTCGCCGCACTATCGCAGACCAGCGCCGTGCTTTCGAGCTTCCCGCAAGCCTCGTACTTCTTCCCCGTGCATTGCACGCACGTTCCGGCATCGCAGACGCCCTTACCGGCAATCAACGCGCAGTCCGCATCTATCGAGCAGGGCTTGCAGGTGTTCGTGTTGACGTCGCACACCGGCGCCTTCGCGTCCTTGCAGTCCGCATTCGCAAGACATCCAACGCAGGCGTTGAACGTCTGATTGCAAACCGGCTTCGTCGCGTCCTGCGTGCAATCACCAGAAGCGTTGCACTCGACGCAGGCATTCGTGGCGGAGCAAACGGGCTTTGCCGCGTCCTTGCAGTCACCGTTCGCTGTGCACGCGACGCATTTCTGCGAAGAGGGTTCGCATACCGGCGTGGCTCCGTTGCACTTTCCGTCGCAAGGCGCCGTCGTGGTCGTCGCCGTCGTCCCTCCGCTGGACCCTGAACTTCCGCCCTTTGCGGTCCCGCCGGTGGCCGAAGTTGCGCTGCTGCTCGCGCCGCCCGCGTCCGAGCCCCCTTCGGGTTTACAAGTTTCGGTCCAATGGCAATCGTCAGCCTTGTTCGAGCAACCGAACGCATTCACCGACAAGGCGAAGAAGCCAAGGCAGACAAGAGTCTCTTTGGGAGCGTCTCGCAGGCAGATTTTGTTGGTACGACGCAAGGATGGCTCCTGACGGGTTCGAAGCGACGGACTACTGCAAGGTACAGACTCGTGGTGTGGCTGAGGTGTCGCAGGTGAAACCCGGCAGGCAGTCGAAGTTAGACGCACAGACGTTCGTGCAAAAATAGATTTTCGATCCTGCACTAGTCTCGGCGCAATTGGCGTCTGCTGCAGGCGCAAAGCCGCAGAGATTCGGGTCGGGGGTGCCGGTGGGAGCGCAGTCTTTGGTTCGATACTGATTGACCGCGACGCACGTGGTGACAGACGCGAGAGTGCATAACGTTGCGGATTCTCCGTCGACACTTGCTACGGCTGCTTCAACTCGGACGTATGGACGATTTGCTTCCGTAAAGCATGCCGCAGGCGCCCCGTTCGCCGTATCCCCCTGCTTCCAGAAGCAGAAATTGCCGACAGTCTTGTCGCCGAAGGTCTGCTTCGCACAGAGCTGTCCCGCCTTGCACTGCGCGTCGGACACGCACGGCTGGCATGGCCCTGCGGAATGCTCCTTCTTGTCCGTCGTGCACGTCTTCGCCGCGCTATCGCAGACTACCGCCGTGCTTTCGAGCTTCCCGCAAGCCTCGTACTTCTTCCCCGTGCATTGAACGCACGTTCCTGCGTCGCAGACGCCCTTACCCGCAATCAACGCGCAGTCCGTATCAGCCGTACAGGGCTTGCAGGTATTCGTGTTGACGTCGCACACCGGTGCGCCAGAACTCTTGCAGTCCGCATTAGCGAGGCACCCGACGCACGCGTTGAACGTTTGATTGCAAACTGGCTTCGTCGCGTCCTGCGTGCAGTCACCCGAAGCGTTGCACTCCACGCAAACGTTCGTGGGAGAGCAGACGGGCTTCGATGAATCTTTGCAGTCGCCGTTCGCTGTACATGCGACGCATTTCTGCGAAGATGGTTCGCATACCGGCGTGGCTCCGTTGCACTTTCCGTCGCAGGGCGCCGTTGTGGTCGTCGCCGTCGTCCCTCCGCTGGACCCTGAACTTCCGCCCTTTGCGGTCCCTCCGGTGGTCGAAGTTGCGCTGCTGCTCGCGCCGCCGGCATCCGAGCCCCCTTCGGGCTTGCACGAGGATGACCGACGGCAGTCGCCTGCTCGGTTGGCGCAGCCGGACGCGCCGCCAAGGGCCGCCGCGATGAGAACAACCGAAATCCAAGTGATGTTAGGGCCTTGCATATTTCGCATCCTTCTCATCAGAACTGGCTAGCGATCCCTACCCACGTGTTCCCCGGTAGAACAGCGGCCTTCAGCTCCAGGCCTCCGTCGGGGGACGGCTTCGAGCCGCTTCTGGGCCAAAACCAGTACACCGCCGTGCCCACCAAAGCCGCACCGCCCACCACGAAGCTTGCCGTAGACCAATTGCGAGCGCAATCCCCGTCCTCCAGCTCACCCATCTGGGCCTTGCATTCGGGGCTGTGTGCGGCCGCGCCGTAGCAGCCGCTCACGCCGGACTCCTTCGACTTCGCCTCCGCATCGTCATACTTCGAATTCGCCTTCGCGTTGAACACCAGGCCCGCCACCAGTCCACCCACCGCAACGACGCCACCCGCGATCAGCACAGCGGGGTTCGCCTTCGCGGGTTCGCGTTTTGGCTCCTCGAAGGGCGCCGCCGGAGTCGCCTTGGTTGCGCCGGCCTTGGTCGGTTCCGCCGTGGAAGCTTGCCCTGCCGCCACCGGCGTCGTCGCTGGCGCGGTATCCGGTGTCAGCGGCATCTCCACGCGCCGCTCAGTTCCCTTCTCCAAGCTCAGATTGCGCTCCGCCGTCGCATAGCCGGCCTTCGAGAGAACAACCTTCCGCTCGCCGGACTCCACATACACCGGCATGCGAAGGGGCGTCGTCCCGAAGGATTCCCCATCCACCGTGACGGATGCCCCCTCCACGTTCGAGGTGATCACGATGGCAGCAACATGCTTCTTCGCTTTCGCGAGCTCCGCCTCGACACCCTTGTCGCTACCGAGCTCTTCGAGAGACGCCGCTGCGTGATTCGCAGCGGACTTGTAGGCCTCGAGCCTGACCTCCACTTGCGCCAAGTTGGCGAGGATCCTCGGCGTCGATTTGATCGCGAGAGCCTTCAAGTACAAGCTCCGAGCCTTTACGAACTGCCCACCGCCGTAGGCCGCTCGCGCCTCTTGGAAGAAGAGGTTCCACTGCTTTTCTCCGGGGAAGCTTTCGGTGCCGGTGCCGGCCGTGTCCGGCTTGCGCGGACTCGACACTTCCGTCGTGCTCGTCGCCTTCGGCGTCTGCGTTTGAGCCACCGCTGGGGTCCCCCGTCCAATGCAGAGAAGCAGCGTGGCCACGGAGAGCACGCGCGACGAACGCGCATTCTTTAGTGGCGAGAGAGGAGAAGAAGTCAACATGGGATTACCGCGAAGGGAGCCGTACTAGGGAGTGTCGTAAAGCGTGGGGTAAGTTGGTGCTGTTGCCTTGGGCTTCGTCTTGCCCGAGCCACGCTCCACCGTTTTGGTTTGGACTGCGCGCGCTGGCGTTGGCGTGCCGGCGGAGGATCGCGCGACCTTTGGGCTCGATGCAACGGACTTCTGGAGCTCGCCCCGCCGCTCCACCGCAGAATCAGTCGCGGCGCGAGCCCCCACGCTAGACGCGCTTGCCGGTGGAGTTCCAACTCCGGTGAGATCAACGACCTTGGGTTCCGACACAGCTCCAGCGGAAGTGTTTTCGCTGTCGGTGCGGGCCGAAGCCGCGGGCTCGCGCAACGGCGTATCAGCGACGCTGCGACCGTCCGGCGATGCGCCGTTGTTACGAAGCATCGCCCAAATCACCAGACCGCCGGCGAGGAAACACAGCACCCCGACGACGATCACTCGCGAATGGCTCGACTTCGGGGAGCTCCCAGATGCGCTCGCAACCACGGCAACCGGGGGTGGTGCCGACGTGAACGGAGGTGCCGAGTTCGTCGCGGACGAGGGCGGTGATGCTTTCGTTGCCGTTCGCGCGCTCTTCTCCGCGGGCCTCGACGAAACTGGCGCCGTCGATGAAGCGGGGGGCTTCGATGAAGCGGACGAGTTCGTCGAAGCGGCAGCGGGCGGCGTGGAAGGGCGTGGAGCATCCTTGAAGGGCCGCGGGATCGCCGCCATCGTCACGGAAGCATCCCGAAGTCCGCTTGCAAGCCCACTCGCGTGCCCGAGGGGAGACTTCATGGGTGGAAAGGTCTCCTGGATGCGCTCCTTCGGCATCGAAGGCGGCGTGAGCGACGCGAGCTCCGCAAGGAATGCCGGAGGCATGCGATGGGCCTGAAACCGATCCGGATCGAAGGAGTCTTCGCCCTCGGGCGTCCCCTGCTTCGGGGGCGCCTCTCGACCAGGCGGAGCAGACTCACTCGCTGCTGCGCTGGGCTTGCCCACGCCGGGCACTTTGGAGTTCGGAATCATCGGGATTGCTCCTAAGGGCTCGATTTGGAGCGACGCTCGCGTTCGAGTCGACGCTCCTCCTCACGCTCCAATTCGTAGGCGCGCAGCATCGCGTCCATCCTATCGGGCTTGCTCTGGGTTTGCCTGCTCTTCGTGGTAACGGCTCTGGGCGTGGACGCCCCTTGCACCACCTTCGCGGATGCCACCGACGTAGGAGCAGCAGCTGAAACGGACGTGGGTGCCACCGACGCAGAAGGGCTCGGCGTCGCGGACGCCAGTGGCTCAGGCGCGAGCCCTCCAGGTTGCGGCGCGCCACCAAGACGCGAAGCTTCCCCTTCACCCGCAGCGGCGGCGGTTTCCGCGCTCGTCACCGGAGAAGCCGCGCTCGCATTGCTGTCCATTGGTTCGGCTCGCGCCGAGCTCAGGCGATTCAAATAAAAGTGCGTCCCAGTGCCGAAGGTCAGGCTTCCCAACACCGCGCCAGAAACGAGCGGCATCAGCCAAGGCCGCGCCGAGATCGCAACCCTGCCTGGAGGACGAGTCGAGACTGGCGTCGAACGCGACTCTCTGGGCACGCCAGACTTCGGTGAGGGCCTCTGGGCGGAAGATGGCTTGGTTTCGGGCTTGGCTTCGGGCTTCGGCGGTGGGACGGACGAATGCACCACCGGTACTGCGGACACTGGAGCAACCGGCAGCGGCGTCGACGGGCGCGGCTCCTGGTTCGCGGCGCGAGGGCGAGGCAGCGCGTCGAGGGACGAGCTCGGCTGGGCCAGGAGCCCACCGGGCAAGGTTCGCGTCTTCGCGACGGTGGACGGCAGCGCAGGCGAAGCCTTCGACTCGGCTTGGTGAACCGTCGGCGCTTCGTTGGGCAGCACGCGTGAATCGGCCTGCACCTGCGCGAACTTCGCCTCCTCGCGGACACGAAGGTCGAGCCCCGAGAGATCGCGCGGTGGCGGAAAGGGCGCGGTTCCCTCGCCAGTGACTCGCTCGAGGCAGTTGCGCAACGCGCGCCCGAGCTCCGCCATGCTCTGGAAGCGATCGGAGATTTTCTTCGAGATACAACGATCGACGAGGCGCGAGAGATCCTTTGGAATGCCCGTCTGAATCGAAGCGAGCGACGGAGGGAGCTCCATCACCTGCTTGTAGGCGAGGGCCCGAAAGCTATCGTCCGGCGTCGTCACGAAGCACGGGTGCACTCCCGCGAAGGCCTCGTACATGACGAGCCCGAGCGCATAGATGTCGCTACAGGGCGTCACGCGCTGCCCCTGCACCTGCTCGGGGCTCATGTACTTCATGGTCCCGATCATCATGCCTTGGTTCGTCGTGAGCGGTCCCCCGCCGTCGGTGATCTTGGCGATGCCGAAGTCGAGAACCTTGGCGTGATTGCCTTCGATGACGAAAATGTTCTCGGGCTTGATGTCCCGGTGGATCGCGCCCTGGCGGTGGGCAGCGTCGAAGGCGTCCGCAAGCTCGATGAACAGCGGTAAGCCCTCGCTGAGCGTCAGATTGCCGAGACCGTGCAGACCCGCCGAGAGGGGGCGACCGAGCAAGAGCTCCATCACGATGTAAAGGAGCCGGTTCTCCGAGAGCCCCCCGTCGTAAACCTCGACGATGTTCGGATGCCGCAAGCGCCCGAGGAGCTTCGCCTCCGCCTGCCCACGACGCTGAATGTCTTCGGTGACGCCACCGGGGCGGTGCAAGATCCTGATCGCGACGTCGCGGCCCATGAACGGATCATGCGCACGAAACACCCAGGCGAAGCCGCCACGACCAATGACGCTTCGAACCTCGTATTTGAGGAAGTTGCCGCCGATCGGCAATGGGCTCTCGCGCACGTCGAAGCTCGTCATCGCAGGAGCCCCCGCTCTAGCCCGAACACGCCTAGGGCCGTGAGAACGCCGAAGACCAGAAACGCGAGCGCGAACACCGCGAGGGACGTCATCCCCGTTCGCGACGGGGCGTTGGTCTGAACGGGGATCTCGAAGCCCAGCCGCTCGAGCATACTGACCGAAGCCACGCCGGTGTCCCGCAAATGAGGAGGACAGTTCAAACTGGACCACACGGGCAAGAGATCGGCGTGAAACTCGAACGCCGTCCCATAACGGTCATTCGGATCTTTGGCTAGCGCCTTGAGCAAGATGCGATCGAGCTCCGGAGGAATGGGTACGCTCGCGACGCTCGAGGGCGCCTTCGGCGTTTCGTAGGCGTGGGCCACGAGCACCCCGGTGTCCCGCGGAATGTGATTGAAGGGCCCCCTACCGGTGAGCATGGTGTAGAGCAAGAGCCCAACGGCGTAGAGATCGGCGCGCTGATCCACCGGCATGCCGAGAGCACCCTCTGGGCTCAAGTACCGAGGTGTGCCGATCAGCACGTTGTCTGCCGTGGGCACCTCCACGGGTTGCGGCGCGCCCTCGGGCGCCCCCGGGAGAATGCGCGCCACGCCAAAGTCGAGCACCTTGACGACGAGGGAACCGCCAGAGTCGTTGACGATGAAGACGTTCGACGGCTTCAAGTCCCGGTGAACCACGCCCATGGCGTGAGCTGCAGCGAGTGCGCTCAAGATATTGCCGGCATGGGCAACGGCTTCGAACGCGCTCAGCGAGCCGCGTTTGGCCAACGCGGCCTCGAGGGTTTCCCCTTCCAAGAGCTCCATGACGAAGTAAGGTCGGCCATCTGCGAGCAGCCCGAGATCGGTACACGTAACGATGTGAGGATGATTGAGCCTCGAAAGGGTCTGACTCTCGACGCGCAGGCGATCGATGGCTTGGGCGTTGCTCGCGAATCTTTGTCGCAGCACCTTGGCGGCATGGCGAGAGCCCAACTGGACGTGCTCGACCAGGTAGATCTCCGCCGTGCCACCCTCCCCGATTGGTTGAACCACGCGATAGGGCGTCCCGACGAACAAAGGGCTTCGTTGCGGCTCGCGCGAGCTCTGGAGTTGGGGGGCAGCCTCAGCCATGCGCCTCCCTATCGGTCACAGGGGCGCGTCGTTCCGCGAAAGCCCGCGAAAAAGCGAAACTCACGGAAAGATCCGTCGATTGAGCTCCGAGATCTACGCTGACCAGCCCCGCCATGTGAGCGATCCCTTCTTGCTCAGAACGGGACGCGAAGCAACTGGTCCAAAGCACAATGGTGCCGAACCCGAAGGAACGAGCCATCCCCAGAAGCACCCTCGCTGGCCCACGAGAATTCTCACGGGCCTCCGTGCGTTTTTTGAAACGCTACAATCCTGCGACCGATAGGTTGAGCAGCCCGTGCAAACGCCCCCGCCGATCCCAGGCCATTTGACCGAGCGCGTGAACGCGCTGTGTACCGGCACGTCCTATGAACCCGTGGGGTTTCTCGGCGCCGGCGGTATGGGGCAAATCTACGTGGTCCGGCACCGCTTGCTCGACAAACGGTTTGCCCTGAAGGCCATTCATCCGCACCTCCTGGAGCACGCTTCGGCGCCAGAGCGTCTGCGCATCGAGGCGCAAACCATGGCGCGCCTCGGCCACCCAAACATCGCGAAGGTGACGGACTTCTGGCTCGCGGCGGATGGGTCGCCCAGCTTCGTCATGGAGCTGCTCACCGGGCGCAATCTCGCCGCGGAGCTCTTCGAACGCACGACGCTCCCGCAGGAGGAAGTGATTGCGATTGGTTGCCAAGCCCTGAACGCGCTCGGAGCGTCCCACGCCGTTGGTATCGTCCATCGCGACATCAAGCCGGAGAATCTGTTCCTCCACGAGGCTCCGTGTCACCCCCGAGTGCTGAAGGTGCTCGACTTTGGGGTGGCCCGAGTGCTCGAAGGTGCCCCGGAGTCCTCGCCGCAACCCCTGTCAGTTCCCACCCGCGCGGGAGCAAGAGTGGGTTCACCGCGCTTCATGAGCCCCGAAGGGCGCCGCGGCGAACCGGTAGACCATCGCGCGGATCTCTACTCCTTGGGGCTGACGCTGTATCTTGCCCTCGTGGGAACGATCCACTTCGAGATGACCAAGCGGGATGCATTACCTCCCCCGTCCACGATGAGCGCCATGGCGATATCACCCGAGCTCGACAGTGCCCTCGCGCGGGCGCTCCGCGAAGATCCCGCGGAGCGTTACTCCTCCGCGCGTGAATTCCTGGAGACACTCGAACGCCTCGCACCACCCCGTCGGGACCGCGCGTCCTGGAACGTCCGGAGAGCCCCATGAAAGTAAACGCCCGCGCGCCAGCCTCAGGCCAGGACGTCGAGCTCGACATCTTTTGCTCCAAGCTCGGCGAAGCGTACCGCGTGTACGTGCGACCCACGTGGCTGCCCGATCACCTGCTCGATTGCTTCGATGACGAAGGCGAAGCCTACCCCGTGTACCTTGACTTCGACGATCTCGATCGTCACATGCAAAAGAGCGGCGTCGAGTACGTGAAGCGGCAAGCGACAACAGGTAGCATCCAGCTTTACGCCCGCGGCCCCGCAGCCGCCGTGATGATCGCGTGGCTACTCAATGCCTTTGGGTCGGGGATCCGGTAAGCTCAGTCGCTCCAGGCGAAAGATAGGCCAATGATCAACACTTTCCGAGCTCAGGGATTTGGGTGCCTCAAGAACGTCGAGGCACAGCTGACTCCTCTGCACGCCTTCATCGGACCGAATGACAGCGGGAAGACGACGCTGCTCAAGGCGATCGAGACGCTTGGGAGACTTGCTCACGGCACTTTCTTCTCCGAAGTGCCCCACAGAACATACTGGAACGCCAAACCGAATGGGGTTCTGCTCGAGGCGGAAGCACCAACCGAATTTGTACGTATCGTTGGTTCACCGAAGGGCGCAGAGCTCACGGGTGGAACGATCAACGGAGAATCCTTCACTGAGCGTATTGATGACGGCACTCGCGCCATAACGGAGCCGCCTGCGCGCCTTGGCCTGCGCGGCATTCGCCTACTCCGGCTCGATCCAGACGCCATGCGGGAGCGATCTCCCCTCCTTTCTCTCGACGAAACGCAGAAGTTTTTCGAAACGCGCGGCAAGGGCCTCGCTGGCCTCTTGGGTTCCCTCTTCATGCAGGGAGAAGAGGGCCCACCGCGTGCGCTTCGGGAGCGGGTGGAGAAGCTATTTCCGGGCGTCTTACGAGTTAGCGCCAAACCTGCAAAAGATATGGTTGAACTCGAAGCCATCCTCAGAGACGGGACGAAAGTACCTGCCGAAGGTTTGAGCGAAGGCCTTCTCTACTTTCTCGCATTCTTTCTGCTCGAGTACATGAGCGACGCCAAAATCATTCTCCTGGAAGAACCGGAGAATGGGCTACACCCTGCGCGCGTGACGGAAGTCATGGACATGCTCCGCAAACTCACAGAAGACCAAAACGTCCAGGTGTTGATTTCCACGCATAGTCCGCTGGTCATCAACGAATTGAAGCCTGAAGAGGTCACGCTGGTGACGCGAGCGGATCCGGCGAGTGGAACGAAGCTGACGCCTTTACCGAAGACTCAACGCTTCGAAGAACGCTCGAAGGTCTTCAATCTGGGTGAGCTTTGGCTCAACTACGCGAACGGGACGAACGAAAGCGAATTGGTGGTGGTCAAGTGACATGACCTTGCGCGTCTTTTATGCGGGTGAAGGGCGGACAGAGTTGGGTTCCCGTGCGTATATTAAGCAGCAACAACCCAAGATCCCGGAAACAGGCGTTCTGGAAGCCTTGGTTTGTGCCGTCGCGGGTACGCCTTGCGAGTGCGTCGGCGCAAAAGTGTGGAAAAATCTTCCTGCGTTGCGACCAGGCCAAGGCGAGGGTGCCGTCGAGCAACGCAGAGTCGACCAGTTGGTCCTGCTTGCAGGCGAACAGAACGCGGATGTCTTGGTATTCGCACGCGACCGGGATGGTGACAAGGCGCGCGAAAAGTCCATCGAACAAGGCATTACAAACGCGCCCAAGTCCGTCCGTGTCGTTGGTGGAGTCGCAATCGAGACTATTGAAGCTTGGATCCTCGCACTGAAAGGCGAGCATGGGAGCGAAGAACTCAGCAATCCCAAAGAACACCTGAAGAGGAGACACGACGTCGACGATACGCAATTGAAAGCGGAAGTAGTGACAAACGCTAATCTCGACCGCGTGCCTGAGGACGCCAGATCTCTAAGATTGTGGCTGGAGCGCGCCAGGCAGCACCTCGTGCCACGATAGTGGTCACTCACGACGTCGCGAAAGCGCGTGCACAGGACGCGCTAACACCACTCGACTCGCGTCGATGGGCGTCTCTACTCCATCCCTCGAACGTATTTCGAGAGCCTCGCGATGGCGCGACCGTGAAGTCTGAAGGCCCAAGATTTTCCGACGCCCATTTGCTCGGCGACTTCACGGAGACTCTTTCCCTCGAAGTAGCAGAGCTTGATGATGAGCGCTTCGTCGCCACTGAGGCGAGCCAGAGCCCCACGCACGTTGGCAACGAGCTCCGCGTGCTCCACTTCGGACTCGGGATCGGTGCCGTGTTGGAGCGCCGCGTCTTCGACTCCCCCAGACGCAGAGCCCGACAGGGCTACGAACATCGAGCCTGCAAGATCGGCAACTCGATCGGAGTATTGGATCTCGGCCCGCGCCAACTCACCCGAAACCTGTGGTGCGGCAGTGGGTTGGGAATAGCTTGCGCTCAGGTTCGTCGCGGCCTCCATTGCCTTCAGCCGCTCGTAGGCCCGACGCGGAAGCCGAGCTGATTGCCGAACGGAGTCCATCATCGCACCGTGAACTCGAACGTTCGCGTAGGCCCGAAAGGGCACCCCGCGCGTAGGGTCGAACCGACGAGCTGCCTCGAACAGGCCAGCACGACCCGTTGCCAGGAGTTCGTCCCGTTCCACGAAAGATCCGAGCACTCGCATCATTCGCGACGCGAGGATCTCCACGAGATCGAGCTCCTTCTGGAATCGCAGAAGAATACCTTCGTGAACCCCCTCCGCCGACAATCGATCCCCCTCGCTTGGTCCTACCATGACATCCCCGCTTCAGATGATGGGCCCTGGGCTCAGTTCGTCGGCTCGGGCGAGTTCGACACGCTCTGTCCAGTGAGCTGACGCAGTTGTTCGAGCATGACCGGATCGGTGCGCAGATGCTCCCGAAGGCTCTGGCGAACGATTTCGAGCATCTCGCCCGTCACCTTTCCTCGATAGGTCTCGAGCGCCATCTCGGTGGCATGGTCGATGTACTCCTCGACGGACACCTCTCCGCTGCGCACCCGTTGAAGCATGTCACTGGGCGCCTCCGCACTCAGGGCGCGGAGGTGAACGGCTGCATCACGCTTTGAGGACATGAGTGAAGGGTACAACAGGACAAAGGGCCTGCACCGCTCTTTTCGATGACGATCCGTGAAACGCTACCCGCTAACGACCGATTGCACTTCCGTGCCCCGTTAGGCGCCTAGAGACGCCCCTCAAAGCCCCCGCTCGCGGGTTGGCGTCGCGGCACGAGGAGATCTCCGCCCCATGCCCCTCAGCGTCAACATCGCCGGACGAGTGTGTTTGTGCGAGCTCAAGGGCAGTCTGACCGGAACGGAAGTCATCGGCGTTCTGTCCCAGGTACGAAAGGTCAAAGCCGAAGAAGGGGTGGACGTCGAGCTCCTCATTTATTTCGATCTCGCTGCCGCGACGGCCCTCGAACACCCCTCGAACGCGTTCTTGTGCGCTTTCCCCGCAATCGTGAGCGACTGTTCGGAAGTGCTCCTTGTCTTACCCGGGGCGCTCATCAGAACCGTTTCCGTCGCCTTACGCGTGGCAAGCAACGACGTCTGCGCCTCGCGGTCTTCCCTACGAATGTTGGAAGAACTCGATGATGCGCTGCAATGGGTTCAGGCGCATTTCCCGCACGAGGTGCTCGAACTCCGAAGGCAACGCCTCCGGAGTGGGATCTGGAAGAAACGAACGACGAGGGATTGAAGACAACGCGTGATGTTCACAGCCAGACTCGGAAGATTGCGAGCCCACCACCCGTCGAGGTCGTATTGCTCCCGACCACGATGATGCGTCGCGCTTTCGCGTCGTAAGCCATCACGTTGTCCTCAATCGGAGTCAGCTCCACCGACCCCGACGTCCCGAAGGTAGAGTCGAGAGTCCCCGTCGCCTCGATGCGAGTGAGCTTCGTCTTCACGTCCGTACTGCTCGTCGTCACAATGACGTGTCGACCCAAGACGACGAACTTGCCGTCCGCCTGCGTCACGGCAGCGGTACCCTGGCCCGACGGAACCACGGTGAATCGCCCAGCTTGGCCAAAGGTCGAAAGTGGCGTTCCGTCCGTAGAAATGGCGACGAGCTCACTCTGGAACAGCTCGCTACCCACCATTGGCCCTGGGCCGCAATTGATGAGCGCCAACACGGCAGCCTCGCTACTCGGCGGGAGCAACGTAATCGAGCGATCGAATGCAAACGGCTTGCTCTCTGGACAGGTCACCGAGGCAATACCACTCTTGCCGAAGCCCGAGTCAACGCCACCGCTGCTCAGCAGACGGCCGATTTCGAAGCCGTGATTACTGACGGTGCGACCATGAAGCAGCCTCTTGCTCGAGGTGAGCACGAGGCTCTCGATAGCGAGCGTCGTCAGGGAAACGAAGGACGGAGTTTTCGTGCCGTCCGCCAAGTACGCATAGGGCGCGCCACCCGCCGTGACGAGAGCACTGTCGTCAAACCATGTCACTGCCGACGGACTTGCCGGTAACATCACGTCAAGGCCGCCGTTGAATGCGGTCTCCGGGAGGCCCTTGGCGCTCAATCGCCGAAGGTAGCCCAGGGTCGTCGCGCTCGCGTTCGTCAGCTCCGCCCCGACGTAGAGCTGCTCCTCGTTGAGCACCAGTCCAAGCACGCGTGAATCGGGCACACCGAAGCCCGAGACGATGCCGCCTTGACCAAAAGAGGAGTCTAGCGCCCCTTCTGCCGTCAGGCGAAGCACCCAACCCTGAGTGCTCGTGGAGGAGCTATATCCGCCGATCAGGATCTGCCCTGCGCCGTCCACGACGACGGCTCGCGGCGATTCTCGAGGCTGCTCCGTGGTGGCTTGCGGCGGGAGCACGTCAGCCAGCGTGGTTACGCCGGACCGACCAAAACTCGCATCCAGACTACCGGGTGGTTGCGCGACGTAGAGCACCGCCGCGACCGACACCGTGACGGATGGATTCGGCAACGCTTGATGCTACGAGTTGGAACGAATAGGGCCCACCGATTTGCGCCGTGGGACCGGCTTGAATAGTGATTTGCGCGGTACCTGCGTTCCCGGTCGCCGTCACCTTCGCCGTGCCCACGCCCGCAGGCAAACCGAGCGCCACGACTTCGATGTCGCCCTCCGAAGCGCCCACCCGCCCGAGGGTAATTGCAATCGACGTCGACTGAGCCGAGAGTACCCGTACCGTGGCGTCCGCGAGGGTCGCCGTGATGGCCGTCATGGTCGGAGCCGTCGATGACGTAGCGCTCGTTCCTCCGGAGGCGCCACCGACACTCGTGGTGCCGGTCGTCGCGCCACCGTGGCCCCCGCGACTGCTCTCGCTTTCCCCACCTGCGCCACCTGCGCCGCTGGCCCCACCAGTGCCATCGGAGTGGAAGTCCTTCTTCCCGCAACCGAAGAGCACCAAGCTCATCACCACGACGAAAGATGCGCGCCTCGAGTTACCGTAGATATTTTGCATTGGCTCTACCCCGCTGCCCGTCGACGTTCGTCCGCGAGCTGCTCCAACCGTTTCGAAAGACTGCCTACAACCACACCCGCTTCATGGAAATACCGCTCGCATTCGCACCGACGATGACGGCGCGCTTGCCGTAAGGATCGAGTGCGAGCACCGACGGCAGAAACGCAGGTGCTGCCGGAACGACATCGAACGCACCGACCGTGGAAAAGCTCGCGTCGAGGCCACCAGAGGCCTTGTACCGGGCAAGCCGATATCCGTAGCGCTGAGTCGTGCTATTCCACTCTCCGAAGAGCACGAGCAGACTTTGCTCGTAGACAAAGGCGCTCACGAATACGGTGGGAGCGCCAGACAACGTAACCAAGGTCGGAATGCGATTCGCCG
>JASGIX010000039.1:0-24243 GCA_049840955.1 Polyangiaceae bacterium | reverse complement strand
TTTATTGTTGGCCTTGACTCATCAGTATTGCTAAGGTTGATGGGAAACACAATAATCCGAACAGCACCTCACCGCAGGATGTAAGGATTGTTAAAAGTACGAGTGGCAGGCAACGGCATAGGAAAGTGGATCGCATTTATGACTCCAAGCACCTCGAGGCGAAGGTCGACTGGTCGCGCAATGGACGGAAATTTCTCCCCTAGGCAGACCGAGAGGAACAGGCAATTATAAGGATTACCCGTACTTACGTCCTACAGTGGTCCACGCTGTGGGCGTAGGTGGCGCTGTGGAACCAACCTTGCAAAACTGACTTCAACTCTGAGCGATGCGTCCTTGCGCTCGAAGTGATGGAAATCAATCGATTCCACTGAGCTTCACGTTCGGTTGCGCGGCACCTGTTGCAGCAGTGGCGATTCGTCTCCGAGCGGACGACCGCGGGTGGAGCTTCGCGCCGCGTGAACGCTGCGTCGCCTCGACGGCTCAGAATCCTCGAACGCGATAGGTTGCGAATCGCTCGAGGCTCGTTCCGATCGGACGCGGTCCATCGGAGCCCCAATGCGCATTGAACGCGTCGACGAGTTCGAGCTCCGCGAGTTTGCCGCGCGGAGAGAATCCCCACTCGGGCTCTTGGGAAACGTCGCTCGGATCGGCGTAGAGTCGCCACACGAACATGCCCATGAACCATGGTTGCGGCATGAATGCGCGCAGGATGGCTCGGTAAGCGCGGGCCTGATCGGCTTCGTCGATGGACACGCTCTTTAGGTGCTCTGGCCACTCCCAGGGCTTGAGCGCAGGGTCCTTCCGCGTCGTGTATCCGAACTCGGTGAATACGACGGGTTTTCCCCAACGTGAAGCCAGCTTGCCCGTTTCGGTCGCGACGCGGGCAGCTTTCGTGAGCAACTCTCTGTCGCTCGCGTTCTCGCGTCGAGCAAGGGGATAGAACGCATTGATGCCGATGACGTCGAGATGTCCCCAAATGACGGTATCGTGCACGTCGTCCCAGTTTGCCGCGTACGTCAGCGGTCCATGATAGACGCGCCGCACCTGCTCGATGATGGGGAGGAATTCCGCTGCTCGTCTGGTCGTCACCCAGCTTCTTAGTTCGACACCGACGGCGAGGAGATTGACCTGACTTTGCTCGGCGACTTGCGCCCATGTCGTTACGAAATCCAAATAGGCTTTCGCCCAACGTTGCCATCCGGCATCGGTCTTCGGCGCAATGAGCCCGCGCCATTCGCCGTTTTCGACCCAAAGATCAGGGACGAGCAAGACTCGCAGTCCTTCGGCATGTGCTTGCGCGACAGCGGCGGCTACGGCCTTTCGATTTTCGTCAATGGGAGCTTCGAAGCGATGGGAGATGCCAGTCGGAGTAAGTCCGTACACGCGCCCGAAGGGAGTCAGGCTGACCCAATTGCCGCCCATGCCCTTTATCTCGTGCATCGTCCGCGCGCATGCAGCGGATCCGTAGCCCCGGTCGGGATGTAACTGATTCTCGATTGGACCGATGGTGGTGCCGCGAATTGCGTGGAACCCGGGCTTTCGGAAGGCGTACTCGTGCAGCGGGTAGGGATGGGTCTCCTCGGGAAGCGTCAGCTCCGGGATGACTGCGATGGCAGCGCCGCCGTGCTCGGTTGCGGCGTCGGGTGCGACGGTGCGCCCGCCGTCACCACGCCCTCGTGTTCTCGCGCGGGGCGAAATCCGAGATCGCGACGCCAACGCCGCCTTCGCTCGATGCACAGGGCGCCGTCACGCGCGGAAAGTAATGGTTAGCCGCGAGGCCCAAGCTCACGCCAAGGACGATGCTCGCGACGGCTTCCGCGCAATATCGCAAAGAGAGGAGACGCAAGGATCAACCTCGAAGTCGTTGGTCGAGTCGCGCTAGCAAGTCGAGGGTGACGTCGGCGAGTCGCGGTGCGTACCCTCGACGACGCCCGCCGTCGCCAGCTCTCGTTCGCCGTAGCTGTGGGCCACAGCCAAACAAGCAAGGCCGGCTTTCACCGCGGATTCGATGCCCGGAATCGAGTCTTCGATGACGAGCGCGCGTGACGAGTCGGTGACGCCCAATGCCGCCAGTCGCTCGCGTCCGAGGAGGTACCCTTCTCGATTGGGCTTGCTCTCACGGGTGTCCTCCGCCGACACGATGAACCTCACGCAATCGCGCACTCCGAGGACCTCGAGACCGAGCTCAATCTCGTCTCGCAACGCACCCGAGACGATGCCGATTGGAGCGCCTCCACCCGCCAACGTGCGGAGCAATTGGGCAGCTCCAGGGAAGCCACGCAGGTCTGCTTTGGCCAAACGGAGGTATGCCGGCTTCTTTTCGCGACGAGATCGCGTACTTCAGCCTCGGAACCAGGACGGCCATGGTCCGCGAGAACGGTTCGAAATGCCCCAACGTCGTCGAAGCCGAGGTATCGCTCCCAGTAGTCCTCTTTGGTCATCTCGATCCCGAGAGGCGCCAAAATCTCGCGAAAAGCAGCCCAATGGACGTGCTCGTCGTCGACAATCACGCCGTTGTAATCGAAGAGGTATGCGGGGAAGGGCATCAGGGACATCCCATCGGGTCTTGGGCCCGTTGGCCGCTCAAAGAAAGGAGCTTGCGGACGGGCCAGGCAGGGCGTGTCATATTGCACCCCGACTCGGGGCGTGCCACCTGGCTCGCTGTTCATGCTTTGGAGGATACGCGCATAAAATGAGTAAAGGTGATCTTCTCGAAATGGAGGGCGTCATCCAGGACGCTCTCGGCGGCGGTCAGTACAACATCAAGGTCGACCAGGGTGGTGCGATCGTTCGTGCTCAATTGAGCGGACGAATGCGACGACATCATATCCGTGTGCTTCCCGGCGACCGCGTGCGCGTTGCCGTTTCGCCTTACGATCTGAGTCACGGTCTCATCGTATATCGTGGAAAGTAACGTCTTGGCTCGATGCGAAGCCCTTCGTCGCTTGGCTTGGCTCAAAGAGTAACTTTGGTTTTAGGCGTCGTAGCCACGTCCCTTGGCGTTGGCTGCGATGCTCGAACGAACGAGCAAAGGTGGGGAGCGTGATCGCGCGAGCGGCATCGCAACGTCCTCACCCGATGCGGACGTCGAGGAGCTGCGCGAAACGCGCGAACCGCTGAAACTACTCTACCTGCCCGAGCGAGACGACCTGGTTCAAGGGACGGATGCGATTCGTCCGAATGGCGTCGAACGCGAACGTCCGGCGCGATCGGGTTCGCGCTGTCCGCCCTCGATGGTGGACGTCGCGGGTAGCTTTTGCATCGACCGATACGAGGCACATCTCGTCGACGTCAAGAGTGGCGAGCCGCTATCGCCCTTCTATCCGCCTGACGGCGCCCTTGCTCGCAAGCTCTCCGATCACTGGTCCAAGGAGATGTCGACGGCCTCGACTCGACTCGGGCGAGAGCTGGAAATCCCAGAGTTGCCGGAGAGCCAACGTTCCGGCTCAACGGAGCCAATGGCGGTGTCGAAGGGAAGTACGACGCCCTCGGGTTATCTCGATGGTATCGAAGCCGAGCGCGCGTGTCGCAATGCCGGAAAGCGCCTCTGTTCATCGACGGAATGGTTGACGGCGTGCCGCGGCGAGAAGAACCGCCCCTTCCCGTACGGGGACGAGTACGTCCCTGGTGCTTGCAATGTATTTCGCGAGGCACACCCCGCCGCCTTACTGCACGGCAACGCCTCCGAAGGACATCTCGACCCTCGACTCAATCTGGTTGCGAGCGATGTCGGCGCGTTACTCCGACCCACAGGAGCAACGCCCACCTGTCGTAGTGAATGGGGTAGCGACGCGATTTACGATATGGTGGGCAATCTCGACGAGTGGGTCGAAGACGAAAATGGGGCGTTTTGCGGCGGATTTTATGCGCGAGCCACGAAGCTCGGATGTGACGCGCGCATCACCAGCCATCCGCGACCTTATGAGGACTACAGCTTGGGCGTGCGCTGCTGCAAGTCGCTCCCGTGACCCCGTATCATGCTGGGGAGACGACCTGACGAGTCGACCCCACGACGCACGGGAGCTCTTCGGTCAAGGGCACAATGCCTCCTGCCACTCGCGAATTCGATATTGCGAAACCAAGCCGTGGCGAACGAATGGATCCTTCTCGACGAAAGCCTGAGCAGCTTCGCGTGTCGTAAAGATCGCCAATGCGGAGCCCGCGGGCTCATCCGTGAAAGGTCCAATCATCAGCAACGTTCCGGCATCGCGAAATGCACCCCAAAGGGACTGGTGTTCCGCGAAGTGAGCCGGGAATCTGCTCCTGAAATCCGCCGCAGCCTCGTAGAATAGAACGTACTTCATGGGGCGCGCAGATTAGCATATCGTTCGTGTTCGCGAACCGAGCGCCGAAACGCGCGGTCAAGGACGCGGATTGCCGAGCGTGTTCTTCGTGTTCGCCAAGCGAGCGCTGGCACGCACGGTCAAGGGCTCGGGCTCGCCGAGCCGGAACGCGCGGTCAACGGCTCGGGCTCGCCAAGCCGGAACGCGCGGTCAACGGCTCGGGCTCGCCGAGCGCGCCGCTTACGGCAGACGAGTCCATGCAGCGTGGACGACGGACGAGCCATGGTGTGAGGATGCCGCTTGGGCGTACCCTCAAACCATCTAGGTGTACCGCCTTGCCGTCAACGACGTCGCGTCGCGACCGATAGCAAGGGGTTTGCAGCGAACCCAGTTGGTGTTCGTGACGGCAGTGAGAGCGACGTACTGCCGGAGATGCCGCTCGATGCGTTTGCCCCCAAGGAGGTCGGGGAGTGATACGTCGGGTGAGGGTAGGACAGTCAACGACATCCAGCTGGCTCGTCGTCGATTCGAATCGTTGGTGATGCTCACTCGTGTTCGAGAGCGTGGGCGCGAAACGTGGCGATACCACATGCGGATCGCACGACCTACGTCCACTTCCGCGTCAATCGTCGCGCGATGATGACCAGGTGCGTTCTCGCTTCGTCTTCGCTGGCAGCGTGTCGTTGGGAGGAAGGACCGTGCGCACCTCCTGCGAAGGACGCTGCCGATGGAAGACCGTTCGGCGAAGTCCAGTCGAAGCGCGACTGAGCGCTTTATCAGGTAATTCCGCAAGATTCTGGAGCATCGAACGGCGACTGCTGCTCGAAGCGAACTCGGCGGAGTCGCTCGATGTCGTCGTTCGAGCCACCGAATAGTATCGTGCCGAAGCGCTACGGATGGCTTGGGAATGGAGCGCTTTTCGAAGACGTATCTCTGGTCGCGGGGCCTCGTCACCCGCAGCCATCGACGCCGCGCGTTTGCCGTCCCATCATTGGCGTCTAAAGTCTCGTAAGTTCGGTTGTGGACTTACGAGGCAGTGAAATCGTACCGTTGATCCACCGTCGAACTGGAACTGTCGGCTCACAATGACGGACCACGAAGCCGCGAAGAAGCGAGTCGCATATTGGTCGGATGGCGCACGATCGACGCGAATCGATATGTAGGCAAAGAGCCGCCGTATGCGCTTCGATGGGCGACTCGAAGATGCGAGTGCAACATGAGACATACACTTACCAACCTGATGGTCTGCACCTTCGCGATGACGACAATCTCGGCTGCACAAGCACAGGAGAAGGATCGGACGGTTGACGAGCTCAATCTGGTGAAACTCCTCAACGTGCAGGTATCGACCGCAACGAAGACCTCGGAAAGCATGGATGAGGCTCCAGCCGTCATCACGGTCGTTACCCGAGAAGACATTCATCGTTGGGGTTATCGGAACATCGGTGAGGTACTCAGTCACTGTGTCGGGTTCTTTGCGGTAGACGACCACATCCAACCGAACGTGGGTGTGCGCGGTATGAACGGGGGGCTCGGGGCCGAAAGTGGTGCCATCAAGGTCATGATTGACGGAAGGTCGGTCGCTTACCGGACGACCTCCGGCAACTGGCTCGGAGCGGAGCTCATCCCACTCGAGTCGATTCGCCAAATCGAAATCATTCGCGGACCGGCGTCGGCGCTTTACGGAGCCGATGCGTTTCTTGGCGTGGTCAATATCATTACGGAAAGCCCCGACGATGCTCGACCCGTGCGTGCACGTCTCCTGACTGGCTTCACCGGAGCCAATCTGAGCAATCAGGTAGACGTGGTGGGCAACGCCAAAGCTGGCAACTTCGACTTCCTGGTTGGAGCCGTAGCAGAGTACGGAAGCCGAAGCGGCCTTCGCATGCCCAGCGAATCACCGAGTCCGAACGTGCCGGCATATGCCGATGAACGCGTCGACGCGAACAATCTCGAATCGGCGGTCGCTCGGTCTGCAAGCTCGAGTCGGATACCGTGTGCCTGACGCAGGTCACGTCATTGCGAGCGCCTACCTTTCCGGGTTTTCACGTGGTGGCGATTACGCGCAGTGGGCACAGCTCACCAATGGCACGGATCCGAATGGCAACCGTCTGGGTACCGTGATTTCTCAGGGACAGATGCGTCTCAGTCTCGACGCACTGCACGAAACTACCAAGACCTTCCACTTGGCCCTTCAGAGTACGTACTTTCAAGGCGGCATCTTGCCGGCGGATCGCGTCGAACTCGGGAGTGAGCTTTGGTATGCCCGTCGTCGCACGTCCTATCATGGCGTCGACTCCGTGATCGAGGCGAGGTATCTGCCCTCGGCCAAGTTCAACCTCATCGCCGGTGTCGAGACGGTCTACGATCGTGAGTTTTTGCGGATCCCCGAGCGCGTGGTACGCGCCACGGGCGAGGTCGTCGACGCGGACGGCGGGCAGGGTTCCAAGCGAAACTTCGCAAACTTCGGCGGATTCGTGAGCTCGAACCTCTGGGTCGTCGATCAGTGGTTGAAGTTGACGGGTGGGCTCCGTTACGACAATCACAGTACGTACGGAAGTCAATTGACGGGAAGAGCCGGCGCTACGTCGCGGCTCTCGAAGAGCGTCGTGATGAAGTTGCTCTACGGGAGCGCCTTCAAGGCACCTTCACCGTACCTACTTTACGCTTCTCCGTTGGGACCGGGCGACGTACAAGGAAACTCGGCGCTGAAACCTCAGAAGATCCACACGATCGAATACCAGGTCTCTTACAAGCCGACGACATTCTTCGGCGTCAGCTCGGGGGTGTCCTATAGCTGGCTCTTCGACAAGGCCGAGTTCAGCCCCCAAGGGATCAATCAGGTCGCAAGGAACGCGTCGAGCCAGAAGACATTCGCGTGGGAGACCCGCGCCGACCTCAAGCATTACGACGACTACGCGACCTACCTCGCTTTCGAATTGGTCCGCTCGCGGCGCGAGTTGGGCGACGTCGGGTATGCGACACAACTCGTGGGCAACAAAATCAGTGTCTATCCGCCGTACATCGCGCGCGTCGGAGCCATGGCAGCCGTGCCGAGTCTACCGTCGATTCCCCTGTCGGCAGGCGCCGAAGGGATGGTCGTGGGGCCACGTCATGCCGCGGACGCAAGTGTGCTCGCCAATGGCGGACAATTCGATCTAAAGGCCTACGCTCTTCTGAATCTCTTCCTGACGACTCGCGATCTATACCTAATCCGCGGTCACGAATCCGTGGCCGCTCTTCGCGTCTATAACGTCTTGGGCACCCGCGGTCCCGACCCAGGGTTCTCCGGTTTCGAGTATCCGCTTACTTCACGCGAGGTCTTCCTCGAGTTTCGGCACACCTACTGAATGGGGAGCCCGAGAACGCACGTCATGAATCCAATTCCCAATTACGATCAGGTGCAAGTCGATGTCAAAGCTTGAGGACGTTCGAGGTCTGGGCATCATTAGCGCCCTTGTGGGCGCGACTGCATTGGTCACGAAGACGGCCGCGGCGCAAAACGCACGACTATTGGTCTTCTTGCACGTGGCCGTCAAGCAACGTGCTCTTCAAGGTGAGCTGCAGGGCGCGCTTGCGAATATCGACGTGACTGCGGTGGGACGTATCGGCGATTTCGAACGAAGTCTCAAGGAAGGTGTCGACGCCGTACTTGCCGTGCCTCCCGTATTGGGCGCCTTCAAACTGACGCCGAAGCTGCGAGGGGCGAGGGGGGGGGGCCGTGGAGGAAAAGTATTCTTTAGTGGGTGTCGGAGCCAATCCCGAGCCTGCGAAACTCGCGTCCGTTGGAGCCCTCGACATGTTGGGGCGTGACGGGACGAATGGGTTCGTCAAAAGTCTACTCGGAGCCGCTCCCCGCGTGGAGCGTGTATCCAAAGTCGAGGACTTGCTTCCGTTGCTGCAGATGCAGCGGGTGGACGCCGTTCTTCTACCATCCCGTCTGTTCGCCGAGATCAAGTCGGCGAGTAAGCTCGCGCTCGTTCCTCGTGAACTCGACAAATCCATCGGACTTCCTGCGTTGGCAACGGTGACACCGGCTGGGGATCAGATAGCTGCTGCGGTTGGAAAGATGTCTGCAGGCGTTTCTCGAACCCTTGGAGTTGACTCATGGCGCTGACACGACGATCCTTCCTGTGCGCTGTCCCCCTCGCTGGTCTCGCACTAGCCTGCAATGCTGCGACCTCTCGGGTAGCGAACCCGACGGGCATCGTCGAGGTCGGCACGACGGGTTCCTCGGACCCGAAGGCACGTACCATCCTCGTATTCATGCCGGAGACGCCGCAGACCAAAGAGGTTTGGCGAGGGCTCAGCGATGAGCTTTCCGAGGAGTATCGTCTCGTCGCGATTCGCGTCGAGCGCGGCTCCGATTCGCCAATCATTGCGGAGGCGATCAAACGCTATTCGCCGTGCAGCGTCGTGCTCATGAACAATCCGACGGTCGCTGCGTACCGTGACTACCAGCAGAGCAGCGCGCGACTTTCCTTTCCCCCGGCCATCGTCGTGATGACGTCCTTTCTGGAGAGTCAGACGTCACAGTTGGTCGGCACGACGGGAATCACCTACGAAGTTCCGCTCATCACGGTCATGACCAATCTGCGCAAGCTCATCTCGTTGCGGAGCGAGCGCGTTGGCGTGGTCGTTCGGGAGCCGTTGCGGGACTTCGTTGCCAAGCAGGTTGCTCTGGCACGGCGCGAGCAAGTGGTGGTCAATCAAGAGACCGTCAGCGCGACGCCGAACGCGTCCGAGCTCAAGCGGGCGATTCGCCGCCTGAAGCAGCAGGCAGACGTGCTTTGGATCCTGAACGACGATCGTCTCTTGACTCCAAAGTTGATTTCCGACGGATGGCTGCCAGGTCTCGACGAGCGTCCTTGGATGCCGACGATCGTGGGCGCCGGCTCTTTGGTGTCGCCGAGTCGCTCCTTCGGTACATTTGCCGTGCTGCCCGACCACGTAGCGCTCGGAGCGCAAGCTGCGAACCTGCTGCTCGACATTGCAGACAACGAGTGGACGGTGGAGCCCGGCACGATCGTGCAATTGCCGCTTTCGACGACGACGACGATGGATTTGTCCCAAGTCAAGGAACGATTCACGATGCAAAAAGACGCACTGCAGCAGGTGGATCGGATCTTGGAATAGTCTCACGAGTCGTCTCGGGAGATTACATCGCAGTGCCGATCCTCACTGCGCTTCGACGGACCAAACGCACGCACAACGAACCAACTCAGCCCCTGACGAGATCCCCAACTTCTCTTTCAGGTGGGCTCGGTGCGTTTCGACGGTCTTGATGCTCACGTGGAGCTCTTCCGCGATCTGACGGGTCGTTCGCCCCTGGCCAATCATTCTGAAGACAGTGAGCTCTCGATCCGAGAGGCAGTCGAGAGAGCGCTGCCCAGGAGCCGCAACCGTAGAGGTCAGCTTCTTTAGCATGCGTGTGGCGATGCGTTCGCTCACGTGCGTATGCCCTAGGAGAATACGTCGGATTGCGTGAAGTAGCGTGTCCGCCGCTTCCTGCTTCATGACGAACCCCATGGCCCCAGCGCGCAGCGCTCGCTCGGCGTACAGGACCTCGTCATGCATCGAGAGCACGAGCAGCGCGAGTTGTGGATGACTCTGGTGAATCGAGCGCACCAAGTCGAGGCCATCGCTGCCTGGCAGCGAGATGTCGATAGTTACGAGGTCGAAAGGTTGCGCTGTAATGAGACGGATTGCTTCCGACGCGTTCGACGCCTCGGCCACCACCACCAAGTCTGTCTCCTGATTGATGAGCGCGGTCATCCCCTTCCGCAGTAGTGGATGGTCGTCCACGATGAGGATGCGGCGCCGAAGCAGGTTATCGGTGACTGGCATGATTCCTGTTACCCTCATCGCACGGCGGGGAAGCGGCAGCTCACCGTGGTTCCTCGATTCACGTCACTGAACACGTCCAGATTGGCTCCGATCATCAACGCGCGGTACCGCATGATCCCGAGTCCCAAGCCCGTATCAGCTCGTTCTTCGACGTTGAATCCCTGGCCGTTGTCGCGAATGGTCAGACATGCCCAGGGGAAATCCTCGCGGATCGAAATGGTGACGGCCGTCGCCCGACCATGTTTGATGGCGTTGTTCAGCGCCTCTTGGGCGATTCGATAGAGATGCAGCAACATGGCGCCGTCATCTCTCGGAATCGAACTAAATGGCTCCTCGACTTGACAATCGACCCCAAAGATTCGGCTGGTATTGCTCGCGAGTTCCAATAGCGCCGGCTGCAGTCCTTCGGTTTCGAGTCGAACGGGGACGAGACCTTTGGCCAAGCCCTTGGTGAGTGCGACGGCCTCGCCAATGAGCGACGCGAGCTCTACCGCATCTTTCGCGAGAGCCTCTTCGGTGTTCGGGATGCGTCGGGCCAAAGCTTGTGCCAGAAACCCGATCCCCGCCAAGTGCTGACACAATCCGTCATGGAGGTCACGTCCAATTCGGCGTTGTTCTCGTCCGCTTACTTCCAAGATTTCGCGTTCGAGTCGTCGGCGCTGGGTAACGTCTCTCAATATGCCCAAGAGCTTTCGAGTCGACGTCGTTACGATACGGATCTCGAAGTCTCTCTTCTGATCGCCGAGTTCCACTTGACGTTGCAGGATTCGCGCCGCGTCGTCGCCTGCGCGACCATTGCTCCTGCGACTTTCGCTGGCATCGAGTTGAGCAAAGAGTCCGGGCTCTCCGAAGAGTTCACCGAGATCGCGTCCCAAGTAGCTTCGCAGGGGAGTGTCCAACTCTTCGTAGTCGCCCACGTGGTATTCGAGGAGGACGCCGTCCGTCGTCATTTGAACCATGAGATCGGGGAGCGCCGCCAATAGTGCGCGATTCTTCTCTAGACTCGACAGCACAGCAGCGCGTGCACGTCTCCGCTCGACGAATTCACCGAGTCGACTGGCGATGGCGTTGATGAGACTACGTTCTTCTCTCAGGAACGGTCCCTCGAAGGAGGGCGGGCAGGGATTCAGGTACCGGACCTCGACGAAACCGATCCTCTGTTTGCCAATGTTGATGCTTTGGCATTGAGATTCCCCTTGTGGTGCGAATCCGACACTGGTGAACGACGCGTCGTCGATGACGATTCTCGCGCAAGCAACGCTCGGGTGCTGCCAAGCCTGGGGAATGGCATCGGCGATGAGCTGGATCGCGCCATCGAAGGTCAGTCCGGGGCGCTCGGCAATCTCCGAAATGGAGTAGAGGCAGTTCAGCTCCTTGATGCGTTCGTGAAGTGCGCTGCTCGATAACTCGAGGTTCGTTACCGCGCGTCGGTGTTCCGTTTCTAGCTCGCGCCAGTGGCAGAGCTCCTCTGCGGCGCGAGCGACTTCGGCTCGGAGGAAGAGGAGTTCTTGCTCGGAGGAGTACGATGTACGGCTTTCTGCGTTCGCGCCTGGCGAGCTGCAGGCGTGCGGTGGTGTCGTGCGGGGGCTATATGTTTGGTCCATGGTTTGCCCGCGGTCCGCGTGGTGGTTTCCCCTGCTTATAGCCCGAGGTCCGGCCTGGATCACTTTGAAAACCCGTCAAACGCGGTTGGGGTCAGGGGATCCCCGATGTCGATTTCAGGAGATAGCCGACGCTACAATTGGATTGCGCCCGATTGCGGCTATGCTGAAAGTCGGATGAATTGACGCGCCGGGACCACTTGGCGAATGCCAGCGTAAGTTCAGAAAGGCGCCCCTCATGTCCGTTATTCAAGACGTCATTGCGAAGATCAGATTGGTCGATCCCGGTCAGCCAGAGTTTCACCAGGCCGCCGAGGAGGTACTCTCCAGTCTGGCGCCGACCGTCGACAAACACCCGGAATTCGTGAGGGCTGCGATTTACGAGCGCATCGTCGAGCCCGACCGCGTGATCATGTTCCGCGTGCCTTGGGTCACCGATCGTGGTGAGGTGAAGGTCAATCGAGGCTTTCGCGTTCAGTTCAACAACGCAATTGGCCCGTATAAGGGCGGTCTTCGACTGCATCCGTCGGTAAACCTGGGGGTGTTGAAGTTTCTGGGATTCGAGCAGATCTTCAAGAATTCCCTCACGACTCTGCCCATGGGCGGGGCAAAAGGCGGATCCGACTTCGATCCGAAGGGCAAAAGTGATCTTGAGGTCATGCGGTTTTGCCAGTCGTTCACCTGCGAGCTCTTCCGTCACATCGGTCCGGACGTGGACGTTCCTGCAGGAGACATCGGTGTAGGTGCGCGCGAGATTGGCTACATCTTCGGGTACTACAAGAAGTTGCGCAACGAGCACACCGGTACGTTCACCGGCAAGGGGCTCGACTACGGGGGCAGTCTCATTCGTCCCGAAGCGACTGGTTACGGGACGACCTACTTTGCCGCCGAGATGCTGGCGACCCGTGGCAAACAGCTCGAGGGGCAAATCGTTGCCGTGAGTGGATGCGGCAACGTTGCCCAGTACACCATCGAAAAGGTGAACGAGCTTGGCGGTCGCGTCGTTACGGCATGTGATTCGAGTGGAGCCATCGTCGACATGAACGGAATCGGACCCGAGAAACTCGCGTTCCTCATGGACTTGAAGAATGTCCGCAGAGGCCGCATCGCGGAGTACGCGACGAAATATCCGAGCGCCAAGCTCTATCCCAACGAGAGCGTGTGGGATGTCATCAAGAAGCACGGCTTGAAAGTCGACGTGGCTCTGCCCGGCGCAACGCAGAACGAGAATCGACGAGTCACATGCAGAGGCACTCGTCAAAGCAGGATGCATCTGCGTTGCCGAAGGCGCGAACATGCCGAGCACAGCCAAAGCTGTCGACGTCTTTCAGCAGAGTGGAATCCTCTACGGACCTGGGAAGGCCGCGAATGCGGGCGGCGTCGCCGTGTCGGGCCTCGAGATGAGCCAGAACAGTCTGCGCTTGTCGTGGACCCGAGAAGAGGTCGACGGTCGCCTCAAGAACATCATGAAGGGGATTCACAAGGCTTGTCTCGATGCTGCAGAGGCCTACGGAAAACCCGGTGACTACGTAGCTGGTGCCAACATCGCAGGGTTCCTCAAGGTTGCCCGCGCGATGCTTGCCTACGGCGTCGTCTGAGCCGAACGCTTCGAACGGCGGGCTGCTTCGTCGGGAGTCGCCCGCTTGCCTGCTCATCTTTTGTTCTCGGCCGAACTTCCTCGACCAATCCAGGGGTATCCATGACATCAGCAGAAGAGGCGGCGAGTGCAGCCATTCGACTTCGGCATCGTCTCGAGAAGTTCAACGTGGTGCAATGCGTCGACATTGGCGTCGACTTCGACGCGTCTCACTACGTACGTGTTTGGGTGACTCATCGGACACGTGAGCTGTTGGCTCACGTGCCACGCGAAATCGATGGTGTCGCCGTGCGCATCACGTCCACATGAGGATCCGACCGTCGAAGGACGAGTCGGCGTCGGGCATTTTCGGGCGCCATGGTGGCTGCGGTCACGGCTGCGAGCCCACGCGAAGCTGCGGGACATCGGTGTTGGCTCGTAGGCGGCTCGGGCCAACCGCGTGAGTTCTGGGCTAGAGCGCGATCACCGTGCGGCAGCAGGAAGGGTGTCGAGGAGCCGCTTCAGCTCCGACGCATCACGTGGATCGCTTGCTTCTGCGAGTGCACGGGTCCCAAGTGCGCGAGCTTCGGCGTTCCGTCCGAGCACGGCGAGACAACGTACTCGTAGCACCACGACCGGCGTCGGAATTTTCACGTCCGTGGCTCCCGTCCCGGGAGATTTCGTCGCCTCGTCCAGTCGCTTCAACGCACCTTCCGGATCGCCCGAGTCGAGCCGATGTTCGGCATCGCGAATCGCAAGGGAATCGAAGTTCGACTGCTCTCGTATGCTCTGACGGATCAGTGTCGCTTGGGGAGAGGGAGCTCGAGAAACGGGTTGGGCTGCCACCGTGGGCGCCACGTCCGGCGTGGGACGCGTGAGCCAACGTCCGGTTGCGATCACCGCCAAGGCTGCAGCACCGACGAGGACTCCGACCACAGCTCCGCGCATGGCCAGGTGAAACGAGCTCACTTTCTTGTTGGCTAGCGTTACGGCGCCGAGAAGTCGATCGACCGTCTCCCCGAGTGCGAAGGCACTGAGCTGTGTCGTGCTGCCCAACTGACGTTGACGTAGCGCGAGGAGCGCCATCGCTTTCGTCCGTGCTTTGCTTTCGGCCGTGGGTACGTCGATTGCGGCTGAATCGAGTAGCCGTTTGAGCTCGGGAGAGGGGTTCGAATTGAGGATGCTGCGCTCGTAAGTCACGGTTCGGCTCCCGTCGATGGACGTCGACGACCCAGGCTGCGTTCCAGTAGATCGTAGAATTGTTGGCGGGCTCGGCGGAGTCGCGACGCGACCGTTCCCGAAGGGAGATCGAGCAACTCCGCAATATCGGCCATGGTGGTCTGCTCGAGCTCGTGAAGAACGAACACGGCGCGAAGGTCCATTGGCAATTGATCGAGCACTTCGTCGAGTCGTTGCCGCGCACGACGCAGATCGAGGAGTTCATCCGTCGATGGCTGGCGATCGTCACGATTTTGCTGGTCTGGCAAATCGCTCAGGCTCGACTCGTACCGACGTTTCGAGGAGCGTCGGTAGTCCGAGGACACGCGGAGTGCGGTTTGGTACGAAAAAGAACGCTCGCAGCCTTCACGGATTTGAGCGAGTTTTCGCGCTGCGACGAGGAAAACTTGTTGAGCGGCGTCATCGGCATCGCCGTCACGAACCCCGAGCCTCCTGACCTGTCGCCAGACGAACTCGTATTGGCCCTCGACGAGGGCCTCCAAACGCTTCTCCGTGGCCGCGTTCGTCGTTACCGCCTCGGTGAGGGAGAGGTACGAGTCTGAATCATCCATGAGAAGCGCCGCGGTCATGATAACTGCAACGAACCTCTGATGGGGCGGGCTCCGGCAAATGATCACGGAGAGGTTGCGATGTCGACGCTTGGGCGGGTCGTGCGTCGAGTTCCCCGCTTCAAGTGTTCAGCGATCGGTCAAAATGCAGGTGTTTGTCGTTCTCTGTATTACTCTCTCGAACATGACTCTGGCCCATCGGCGCAACGCAATCCTGACTTTTGGTTTGTGCATCGCGGTAACCGCACTGACCGCGTGCGGGCATCCCGTCGAGAGACGGCTGCAGGGGCGCTGGCTCGGCGAGAGTGTCGAGAACTTCGACGGACCGGCTCTGGCAGCCGTGACCGGGTGGGCTCGTGGAACGAGCTTCGAGTTTTCGGGTGAGAAGCTCACGGTGGCAATCCCAGCGGAGGATCCCCGGTCGGGAACCTTCGAGGTCGCGGCATTTCGCGACGCGAAGGCCGTGCTCTCCGTCAAACGAGCCGACGGTCAGGTAGACCGATTGGAACTCAAGCTCGACGACGAGCTCTCGATGCGCTGGCTCCTGCCAGAGGGGCGAAGCATCGTGATGCGCAAAGTCGATTGACGTGCGAAGGGGTGGTGCATTGGAGTCGCAACCGCGAGCGCCCGAAGGTCGCGTCGAGTCGGGCGCGTGTGACAACCCTCCAGCCGATGGCTATGCGCAGATTGCCCAGATTTCGAGAGCACCTTCTCACCGTCACCTGGTCTCGGTGACGACGTTCGTGCTCAGCGCGTGAGCATCGTCGGTCGGCTGACGACGGCACCGTTGACGGATGGGCTCGTCGTCACGCTGCTCACTCGCGCCAACGTGCAGGAACGCACGGGTTCCGGTACTGGGGGATTGAAGCCGATATCTGTGACCTTGCCACTCGTGTCGATGGTGAGGGAAAGATGCGTCTTGAAGCTGACTCGAACGGATGGACTGCCCGTCGTGTGCTCCGCGAAACAGGAAGCGACCTCGGTTGCTACTGCTGACCAGGCATGATCGAGGTCAGCACTGCTTGGCCTCTCGGGGAGCGGTGTCGTGCCGTGCGTCGATTCGGCGATTCGCCCCGGATGCATCGCGCCCGTTGCTCGACTTTGGCGTTTGGTCTCCGCATTGGTCCCCACATTCTCCGTCAGTGCGGATTGCGGCAGTCCGACGTCGAGTCGGGCACGCGACGGCGCCGTGAGCAAGGTGCCCTTCACGTTTCCGCGTTGGTCGTTTGGTCCCACCATTACGCGTCCTTCTCGAACCACGACCTCAGCGACGTCTCCACGCCGTTCGACGGAGAAGAGCGTGCCGTGGACGGCAACGCGCGTGCTCGCGACCTCGATCGCGAAGGATTCCGGCTTTTCTCGGGGTACTACGTCGGCCTGAATCAAGCCGTATTCGAGCGCGACAGTGATGCGATCGGCATCGTTCTCGACGATTTGGGCGCGACCATTGGCCATGAGGCGCCAGGTTGCATTCGCGTGTTTGATGGTGACGTCATCGCGTCGGGCTTCGATCACTTGTCCAATCACCAAACCATGGCCATCGATCGCGTCGCTTTGAGCGAGCTCTCCACGCGCTGGACTCGTCGTCGTAAGGTCGGATGAATGACGAACGGCGTGAGTCGCAATGAAAAGGCTCACTGCCGCGGCCACGGACACTGCGGTCCACGCTGGCCAACGTCGCCGCTGCGGGATCGGGACGAACGCAGACGAAGTGTCGCTGCGGGAAACTTCGGTAAAGATTCGAGCCTCGATGCCTCGTACGTCCAGCCGCGGAACTTGCTCCTCGCGAACCGACTGACGGAGCCGATTCGAGCGCAGCATTCAATGCTCGCGGATCGGTCATGAGAGCCTCTCGCGTGCTCGGGCAGAAGCCGACGGCGTGAGTGCGCTGCCGTCACTTGGTGTTCCCGATGGGGTGGGCGTCGAACGGAGGCGAGGTGCCGATCCAGGGCCGTCGGCGGAAGTGATCATCATGAGCGGGACTTCGCGGGCAGCTTCGTTGTTGGTGGGGGCGGGCGAGCCTCGTTTCGTCGTTTCCCTTTTCTCGGCGCGAGCTGACTCAGATTCGAGCTCTTGGAGGACCGCGGAGAGATGAGGATCGTCACGCAGAAGCGCGAGCATCTCGCGTCGCGCGTAAAAGAGGCGGGTGCGGACCGTCAACACCGGTGCACCGACGATTTCCGCGATCTCCCGACGCGGATAGCCCTTCGATTTCGTGCAGAATGTATACGGTGCGCTTCTTTTCGGCGATCTGTGACAACAAGCGATACAGCGCTTCGACGTTGCCTCGGCGAGCGACTTCTTCGTCAGGCACGGGATCGCTCGACACGGAGACGTCGAGATCATCTGCTGAGTAAAAAGTCGGTCGAGCACGCAGGCTGCGGCGGTGCATCAGCACGACGTTGACCGCGATTCGATAAATCCAAGTGCTGACCTTCGAGCCGCCCCTGAACCCGGGCAGGCTGCGATACACTTGGACGAAGACGTCTTGCACCAAGTCTTCGAGTTCGACGACCTGGCTGCGAGAACGGTAGAGATCGCCGGTCATCCGAGTGATGAGCCGAGAGACGCTCGCCTGGTGGCGCTCGAAGAGCTCCGAGAAGGCAGATTGATCCCCCTGCTGGATTTGGGCGATGAGATCGCTGTCTTCGACTGATGCAGCCGTCACATTGAGAAGTATCCCGAACGGGCGTGGTTGGCCCATCCATCTTGGGAACGGATTCAATCTAACCTGAACGGCTGCGGTCGCCTGCACTATAAGGTTCGATGCAGGAACGCCCCGGGCTTTTCAAATTACGGCAAAGGTTTTGCGGCTCTCGTCCCATAGGGGGATCGCCCTTGGCCGAGAACCTAGCGGTTCCGGTGGTTTGCGCAGCCGCACGCCTCGTCCGGATCTCGGTCGCGGGGGGACGTGCGACGGTGGCCTGCGCAGATCCGTCTACCACGACGCACAAAACACCAAAAGCACCGGTCCGAAAGGAGCGGTGCAAAGGGTGGATGAGACTGCCGAGGATTAGAACAGAACGCGCAGATCGACGGCCGACTGCTTCTTCTGCTCCAGGATGCGGTTGACCGCGCGCAGCAGTCGGGTCTTTGCGGGACCGGACACTGGCTTACCGGCCTTCGCCGAGTCGATGAGCGATGGGGTCACGGGGCGGTTCGAGTGCAGCTTCTTGCGCTCGGTCTTCGCGCCGTCCTTCTTTCCCGCCATCGAACGCTTGCGAGCCGCCTCCGCGAGGAAGGTGCGGTCTTCTTGCGTCAGGCGTTCCACCAGCCGAGAGGCGGCAATGACGCGGCGGGGGTCAATCTTGCTTTCCTCGAGGAACTTCGCAAACTTCGTCATGGGATTCTCTACGCGGCCGGCGTTTTAGCACGAAGCCGAACCGAAGCTAGCGGTCCCGCTCGTCGCGAAGACGAGAGGCCGCATTGTCCGGCGCGATCGCATTGGTCGCAGAACGCCTCGAACGGGCGACCGCGGTTGGGGTATCCTCGAGCCATGACCCCACCTATCCCCGCGGCATTGCAGCCGGTTTTGGCGGCTGCCCAGAGCGTTCACGAGCAGGTTCAGGTTCGGCCGAGACTCGGCATCGTGCTCGGGTCCGGCTTGGGACCGTTGGCTGACCGGCTCGAAGACGCAACCAAAATCCCATACGAAGCGATCCCGAACCTACCGCAGCCTGGCGTTGCCGGACACTCGGGGCGGCTCCACATCGGAACGCTGGGGGGAGTTCCAGTCGCTTGTCTGCAGGGTCGCGTTCATCTCTACGAGGGGCATCCCGTCGAGCGCGTCGTGTTCGGTGCTCGATTGCTCGCAACCCTCGGGTGCGAGGTCGTCGTTTTGACCAACGCCGCAGGTGCAACCACGACAGCCCATCGTCCCGGATCGCTCTTGCTCATTCGCGATCACCTGAACTTGACTGGTCAAAATCCGCTCGTGGGTTTCCGACACCCGACGCAATTCCTCGACATGTCCGCGGCCTATTGCCCGGAGCTCCGCAAGGCGGCGCTCGCGGCTGCTCGCTCTTTGGACATCGGCCTCGAAGAGGGCGTGTACGCGGGCCTCGTCGGACCCTCGTACGAAACGAAAGCGGAGGTGGAGTATCTATCGCGAATCGGCGCGGACGCCGTAGGGATGAGCACCGTGCTCGAGACCATCGCCCTCGTCGATCTCGGTGTGCGCGTCATGGCCCTCAGCTCGATCACGAACGCAGCTGCTGGCGTAAAGGGTGCGATTTTGGATCACGAGCACGTGCAATCAGTGGCGAAGACCTCCGCTGTGGATTTGGAACGTCTGATCGTTGCGTGGGCGAAACAAGTGTTCGCGCCCTCTTGAGGGGATTCCGCGGTGCGCGAGCATTGCCGCATTACTCGAAGGGATCGCGCAAATCGTGCAACCGCTATCGGTGTGCGTTAGCTCCGGCTCGCGACCAAGGGCTTTAGCGCCCCATGCAATCCGTTGAGCTGCGTTGTCACGGTTGTGACAGCTTTGCCTGTCACAGCGCCGCGCATCGGCTATGCTCATTCGGAAATGGATCTTGCGACGCTCGTGAGCCTTGCCGAACAGGTGCGCCATCATGCCCATGCCCCGTATTCGAAGTTTTACGTGGGTGCGGCGCTGCTCTCGAATTCGGGCCGCATCTACACGGGGTGCAACGTGGAGAACGCAACGTACGGCGCCACGATCTGCGCTGAGCGTGCTGCGATTTGCGCGATGGTGTCAGCCGGAGAGCGAGCCTTCTCGGCCATTGCGATCTTCACCGACGCGTCTCCTCCAGCCACCCCGTGTGGGATCTGTCGTCAAGTGCTCGCAGAGTTCGCCGCCGACGCAACGGTGATCGTTGCTACCCCGCGAGAGCAAAAGGTGCTCTCGCTCGCACGACTGCTCCCGGAGCGGTTCGTCTTACAGGAGGAAAGCGCGTGAAGGGAACCGAAGACATCAACCCCAAGGCGCTTCGCATCCTACCAGGGCACCCGCCGGAATTGGTCGTATACGATCGTACGCATGGCTGCCCCTATCTTCCTGAGCGGCCCGCACGTCTTCCGTTGCGTTTGCCTGCGCGAAATCTCCGCGCAGACGAGCTCGACCTGAGACTGGCCGCGGGAGATCGTCGGCAAGGGCCGGTGCTCTACCGGACGAATTGTCCGGACTGCTCGGCATGTGTTCCGTTGCGAATCGACGTGGAGCGTTTCCAGTTTGGCCGAACCCAACGGCGCGTCTTTGCCCGCGGCCAACGAGAGTTCGCGATCGATTTCGGTCCACCCATGGTGGATGAGCGGCGCATCGAACTCTACAACCGTCACAAGATCGAGCGCGGACTCGGAGAGCCGGACTCTCCGATCGATGCCGATGGTTACCGCGCATTTTTGGTCGATACGTGTTGTGACAGTTTCGAGATGCGTATCCTTCATCAAGGTAAGCTCATTGCGGTGTCGGTCCTCGATCGCGGCTTCAGCTCCTTGTCAGCGGTGTATTGCTATTACGATCCCGACTTTTCGCCGCTCAGCATCGGCACCTTCGCGATCCTGAAGGAGCTCGAGCTGTGTCGTGCCTTCAGCATGCGTTACCTCTACCTCGGCCTTTACGTCGAAGGGTCTGCGCCCATGGCTTACAAGGCGCGCTTCCTGCCACACCAGCAGCGGCGCAATGGTCAGTGGATCACCGTCGAAGCGCCGCACGAGGTCTCTCCGAGCGGCTCGGCTGATGGACTCGCGCACGAGGATTGGGGCGTGCCATCGACGACGACGTTGTGTCGCGTCCGAGGATAACCGAGGATAACCGAGGATAACCGAGGATAACCGGGCCCGTTTTCGACGAGGACTGGGACGCGCCATCGACGATGACGTCGTGTCGCGTCCGTGGTTAGCCGATGTCAGACGGCGCCGGTTCGTGGGTCAGAGCTCGCGATTCTCGATCGACTCGAGGTGGACGACGACGGACGCCAGTGCGTCTTTGATGCGTTCGATGTCCGCGCGATCGCTTGCGAGCTTGCCCTCCGCACGTGCCTTGTCCTGGCTCAACTCGCCAATTCTGCCTTCTGCGGCTTGGAGTTGACCCCGAAGCTCGACGACTTCCTCGTTGAGTGTTGCAATCTGAGCGTCCCGACGTTGCTCGCCTTGCTCGCGTTCCTCTTGCAACCGACGCTGCGTCGCCTCGTGTTCGCCTCGAAGCGCTTGCATAGCCGCTTGGTGGGACATCTCGAGCTGATCGATCGCCGCCCGATGTGCGTCTCGGGTTGCCTGCGACGCTTGCTCGTGTTCGTCTTTGAGCCGCTGTACCTCGCCATCTCGTTCGTCGCGAAGACTCTTTAGCTCGTGGGCGTGCTCCTCTTTGACGCGGTGAAGTTCGTGGGCGTGCTCCTCTTTGACGCGGTGAAGTTCGTGGGCGTGCTCGTCCCGGAGCGACTGCAGCTGTTGCGCGTGCTCCGCTGTTTCGCGTTCGATTTCCGTTGAATGCGCCTGCTTCTCTGCTTCGAGTACTGCTGCGTGTTCACGATTGAGTTGAGCGATCGCGGCGGAGTGTTCCCCGTGGGTTCGTTCGAGAAGCTGTCTCTGCTCGTTCTTGCAGAGCCTTCAGCCGTTGCTCGTGACTTGCGCGCTGTTCTGCTTCGGTTGCTCCGTGCTCGGCGCGGAGCGTGGCAACGGTTTCGTCGAGCTCGCGTTGGTGGCGCCCGTCCAGCTCCTCGATGGCTTGCCGCTTGTCGGCTGCCGCTCTCGTTTGCTCTTCGCGAATGCGCTCGGCGAGCCGCGTTTCGGCTTCGACTTGGGCTTGGGCCAACGCTTCGTTCAACGCGTTTCGATGCTGTTCGTCGCGTTGAGCGAGACTCTCCTCCAGGTGTCGTTGTGCATTTTCGGCCTGAAGATTGATCTCCGCGGAAGCGCGCGCCATTGCCGTGCGGAGCTCCTCTTCGGCGCGCTGCTCGGCGGCGGCGAGCTCACCCTCGAGACGCACCCGAGTGGCCTCGTGGTCTCGTGCTGCGACCTCGATTGCGCCTCGCTGCGCATCGAGCTCCTGCGCTTTCTCTTCCAGCTGTTGAGAGAGCTTCTCGAGCCTTCGCTTGCTGTCTTCGTTGCGCTTGTTGGCGATTTCCTTGTCGGCGCGAGCGGCTTCGACGTGGCGTTGCGTCTCGGCGAGTTGACGCGTCAGCTCGTCGAGCTTGTCCGAGAGTATCCGCCTTGTCACGCTCGACCGAAAGCGACGCGTCCTTGAGGCTGAGTACCTCCTTTTCACGTTGCGTCACCTTGTCGCGCAGATTGAGTAGCTCCTTCTCTTTCTTGTGGAGCTGCTCTCGGAGGTCGAGCACTTCTCGCGCTTGCGACCCTCCGGTGGTTGGTCGTCCCGCTGACGAGAGCCGCGCTTTGGTGTCTTCGAGCTCCTTGCGGAGGTTGTCGATCTCGAGCTCTTTGTCAGAGAAATCCTTGGCTTCGAGTTCTGCGATCGGGCCTTCGCGTCCTCGAGCTCGGACTCCAGCATACGAAGCTTCACCTTGGCGGCTTCCGAGGCAGGAGGCGGCGGAACGGTGCCAGGGCGTGAGGGTCTCGGGGGGAACTCGGCTCGGCTTGACGGGTGCCGGACGTGGTGCGACGTCGGGTTCGGCCATGAGCCCCTGGAAGGCTGCGTCAGCGAAGGAGGCAACGTCCGAGTCCTCGGGAATGACACTGATTCGGGGACGCGCGGACTCCTCGGCAGGTTCTTCCACGTCGAGAACGTCGTCGTCGATGACGATGTTGTCCTCATCGCCCACATTGGTGTCGTTCACGTTCTCGCCCAAACCAACCAGATTGCGGAGATGCTCGACGAGTTCGTCGACAGCCACCGGCTTGCGCACGTAAGAATCTTGGTGGTTCGGGCGCTGTCGATGTTGTTCGATCGTGACGTCCGTCGAGGTTGCCGTCGTCAGTACGACGGGAACGTTGGCCAGGTTCGGATCTTCTTGATGCGATTGCAAACCGAGAAGCCGTTCATCTTGTGCAGCTCGACGGTCAACACGATGAGGTTCGGTCGCTCGCTGAGCGCGAGTTGAAGTCCCTGGCTCGGGTCCTCGACGACGGTCGCTTGCGCACCGAGGGAGCGAAGGGCATCGGCAAGTTCAGCGGCGAACGGCGCGTCGTTTTCGATAATGAGGACGTGAGTTGGCATGCAGGACTCCGGGGAGCCTCGTCCGGGATTCGAACGAGCTCGAACTCCTACGATATCGAACCCCTCGAAGGCTTCCAAGGATGCTGCAGCGTCGAATTCCCTCTGGTGACCGTCTCGGGAAAAGTGCGACAGTTTCCCCAAACGACTGCAGCCGACCGCAGCCGTCGAGAATTCGCTCGATTCCCTAGCCATGGAGGTCAGCGTGGGTTCTTCGGAATGCGAACGAGGACCTCTGCGATTCTCGGCAAATCACCGCGTGCGGTCTCCAAAGCGTCAATGAGCAGGCCAAGCGTGTCGACGGCATGCTCGGTGGCGGCCTCGGGATTGCCAGGTGGACTTGCCGCTTGCTCGAAAGCCCTGACGGACGCCTGCAGACGCGATTCATTGCGAGTGGTGCGCGTTGGGATCACCGCGTCGGACTCTGGCCAGCTCCCCGTTCCGTAAGAGACGTTGGCCAGAAAGTCCGTGAGCTCGCTGCCGGAATCGCCCTCGGTTCCTTGGGGGGAGATGCTGTCCAATTGTCGACGACTGACCGGTGTCTCGACATGAATCACCACGCCGTCACCGCGGCCGGAAACGTGACTAACTGCCACGGGTTGGCCATTGGCCATGCCGGGGATTCGGAGCATGCGCCGAGTGGAGATCGACAACAGCGCGTCCTTCCCAGTTGGCCTACCCAAAGCGATCTCTCCCGTCAGAGCGTCCTGGACGGCACCCACGGAGGGGAACGGTGCACCAACCTCTTCCAACATCGGGCGCAGTCTGCACGCAAATGAATTCCTGCGCCAGCGGAACTCCGCGCCTTACCCAGAAGCCAGCTGGCTAGTGGGTAAAGGCGTCGGCGCCGCACGTGCAAGGGCGTGGGGAGCAGCGAGGCCTTGGGGGAAGACCCCACTCGTATGTAATTCCCCACGAGCGGGATGGGCGGTTGGGTGCGGCACCTTGCGTGCAGGGCCGTACGACGCCGACGCCTCTAAGATAGACATTTTCTCCGCACTCGTCACCCCCATTC
>JASGIX010000038.1:0-155373 GCA_049840955.1 Polyangiaceae bacterium | reverse complement strand
GTATTGCTAAGGTTAATAGGGAAACACGATAGAATCCGAACAGCACCTATGAAGAGCTCCCGAAGATTGGGTGCGCCTTTCCTCATTCCGACGGCCTTCGGCCCGGGCGCAACTTCGAGCAAATTGTGCTGAGTGCTCCGGACGTTCCCCGCGATGTATGCAACGTGGCGGAAGGGTGAGATTGACGCTGCCGTCGAGAATCTCGGTTTTCCAGCTGGCAAGAAGCCAACGCAAGCGCAGCAGAAGAAGATTGACGCGATTCAGAGCGCCACCCGTGCGGATCTCGTCGACTGCCTTCAGCGTGACACTGCGTGGTGGAAGGCGCAGAAGTGGAGTCGTGCTCCGGGTAGTCGTTCGGCTCTCTACTGGCGTGAGGATAACGCGCTCGAAGTCGGTCCTCCATCCGCGCCGCGTCGGTCTGGCGCTCAGCGTGTCGAAATGATGCTCCTTGCGCTCACCACACCGAGCGGTTCGAAGTCGGCTCTTCCAACGGTTGCTCGTACGCTTCCACAGGCGGAGTTGCTCCATTGCGCTTTGGTCTCGAAGCTCGGATACGGAAACGAGCTCCTGCCCGGAGATTGTTGGGCGTGATGACTCGGGTGAGCCGCTCAAAGGTCACCACCATGCCCACCTACTACCGGTGGATCTCGATAGCGATGGTCGAATCGATCACATTGTCGTGTTTGCGGAGATGGGGCTCGGTGCTCGCGCACAGGCCGCGGTGCGCAACCTTCGCAAGACATACATGAAGGGTGGCGTTGGCGAACTTCAGGTGGCCGTCGCAGGTATTGGTGCATTGAGCGATCTCCGCTCGATCGATGGCGGGATGGCTCGGGCTGTAGAGGAACTGCTCGGACCGGGCGGACGGCGCAGGCTCGTGGATATCCACGACTCCTTTCGTTCCGCCTCGTCACCTCAAGAAGAGCGGTCGCGCGACACTCGAGGGTCAACTCCAAGAAGAGCTCAGTGTCCGAGGTTTCCCTGCGGCGCGGATTGACGTGCTCGAATGGAGTGGAGAGATCCTCGCAATGCGGCACTTCGTCCGCCGCAGGCAACGCGGACCACAGCCGCCGTTAGATTTGGGTTATGCGGTTCGCATCCAATTCGAAAGCCCCGTCTCGGGACCGATCTGCTTGGGTTACGGTAGCCATTTTGGACTGGGACGATTCCGTGCCGCTCAAGGGCGGGGTCAACTGGACTCGCTCGGTTAGCATTCGGGCGCTCGTAGCTCGCACGAAGTCGATCACGTAGCCAGAGCGACATAAGGGCGCCGCTGACATGACCGGGTATGGTGCCGACCACCACGACAAGAAAAATGAGAAAGACCGCAGACAAGGCCATCAACCAGGTGACGTAGACGGAACTCCACGACCGAGACAAGTCACTCTCGTGAGATGTTGGGCAAGCCGGAAAACCGACAATATCTGCCGAGCTTGCTTGCCGGGCTCGGTAGGCTCCTTGAAAAGGCGCGGCTCTGCAAGCCGCCGCGCCTCACGGAGACTGGCCTTCAGTGGCCTGCGACCTAGGGTTCCGACCGTTGGAGCAGGTCGTCAGGGATTGGTTCGAGCTCCCCCCTATCAGCTTCGAGCTCCCCCCTATTGGGCGTCAAACCTTCGCCGAGCTCCCCCCTGGTGGATATGTACGAGCAGAGCTTTCCTCTGGCGGCCACTGAGGATGAGCCTGAAGTCGGCAATTGGGGGGCGTCCGCGAGTGGGCAGCGTCCAAGCAAAGACCCGGCAATAGAAAAAGTAACCGTAATTACATCCCATGATCCGGGAGGCATTGGGTGTGCTGAGTTGGTCAGCAAAGAAATTTCTGGAGCCATTCCAGCGCGGTTGTCCCGGGGACGGGTTCGAACAGCAGCCCAGTGACGCATGTGATTCATAAGCATCTGCGGCGCTTCCTCAGCAACTAGACAGATTGCACCAGCTTCGACCGCTTCCATTGTGAGTCGAGACACCGTGGTCCTGTTGTTTTGGTCGCGCCCAAAGCGCTCACTCAGGGACGTTCTGCTCAAGGATCTCGCGTCACACTGCGGAGGCTTGCGTATGCGTGGAGGTAGCAAGTGCGAATGGTTCGCTGCCGTCGGCGTAGTATTTGTTTGGGCGCGACTACAATGGAGCCGCCGCACGAATGCGACGGAATGCAAAGGGACCTGGAGAGTCGGGTCGCGTAAGATAGGCCTCAATGGAGCCGCCGCACGGGGGAACTGCTTCGACTCGTCGAGGGCGAATTGGTTCTGCTTGAGGGCTCTAGGGACGAAATCACCAGCAGCGGGTGCTCCTGCCTATATGAGCACCGAAAGACGAGAAGGATAGCGCGGCGCAATAACCATATGTTACCCTCCCGCCCGCAATGGGGTTTTCGGACTTTTGGCGAGTTGAAACGGAGGTCGGCTACGTCGAAATCGAGCTCGATTTCGAGGGTGGCGAGCTGACGGATCCCGAAGACATCTTCGACTCGCAGAGCGCCGTCGATCAAATCACCTACGCCCTCGATAATCGAAATCCGCGCACGACAGCGACAGTTCTCGAAATCTACGCGCAGCTTCATCCGGAGCGTTTTCCGCCGGGGCTCAGTTTGAATCGTCTCGAGACTCGCGACATCGATCCGATGCGCGGCGAGCTGATACGATTCATCGAAAGCGCCGTCGAGAGCGGCACGCTTCGCGCGTTTACCCCTGAAAACATCATGGGGCGCATGCCCGATGAGCTCGGCGAAGCGCCCGTTTACACGCCGCAGCCCGTCGTTCCCGAGAAGGAATCCTTCATCGGCGTTCACGTCACCGATCAGGATGGTAAACCCGTTCCGGGTACACGGGTACGCGTCACGCTGCCCGATGGCGACGTTCGCGTCGGTCGCACCAATCGCGATGGCGCGCTCAAGGTCACCGGCTTTTCCCAAGACGGCATGGCGCACATCGAATTGCTCGACTTCAACGAAGCAGGCGCTGCGTTGCCGGTCGACGATGACGATCCCGTCACACCGCAGCCAGAAGAGCAACCCTTCACGGTGAAGCTCGTGGACGAAACGGGCAAGGTTGGGATTGATGGGATCGTTCTTGTCTTTCGCACCGCGGAAAAGGAAGAGCCGGTCACGACTGACGGCGGCGGCGTAGCCCAATGGAAGGCCGCAGCTGAGGACGCGACGGTCACGGTGCAAGACGAAAAGGCCCTTTGCGACAAGATGGCGGCACTGTGGAAGAGTCGCCCCGCGACGCCTCAAAGCGACTACGTAAAACCGAGCGGCGACGTGTCCACGGCAGCGGCGCGCAGCACTGCTCTCGAAACGGACGACGGTGGCCCCTTTGGGAGCCTATCTGTGTCCGCGAAGGGCTCACGCGTGCTTTCGATTCACCCTGCAAAGAAGCGCGCCGTGATCATCGAGATGCACGACACGCTGTTCCGCAACGATTCAGCCGTGGTCAACCCGGAAGGCGAGGCCCCATCGAGCAAGGTTGGCGAGCACGAGTCGATCTCGACGGTGGGACTCATCGCGACGATCTTGCGTTACAACGAGGAACACCCTGGAAAGAAGCTCTTCATCGGTGGGCATACCGATCGTGCCGGCTCCGAGAAGGGCAACGTGAAGCTCAGCGAGGAGCGGGCGAAGGCCGTGCTCGCGCTCATCGAAGGCGACAAGGAAGCGTACGTTGCCGCGTGCAAAGCGAAGCACTCCGAAGTGGACGTCACGCAGCTCATGGATTGGGCGCACAACACGTACGAGTTCAAGTGCAAGCCCACGAAGCTGACCGCGGCTCCCAGTGACGAGAATTACGTGCTGTTCCGGAAGTCGTACAACGAGTGGTGCAAGGGTTCCCCGGCGGGGGACGAGCTAGGACCTCGCGGCACGCCCATCGGGCAATACGGTCGCCTTCAGGACGATATCTGGGCGGCGATGTTCGATCTCTACGAGCACAATCTTCGTCAAGAGCTCGGAGAAGACGCCGCGGCCGTTCAGGCGCTGCGTGGAAAAGTGACGTGGGTCAGTGATTCGAAGAAGTCCGTCGGGTACGGTGAGAGCCATCCGACGGCAAAGAACACCATCGACGGCACGCGAAGCCAGGCGGATAGACGCGTCGAGGTGTTCCTGTTCGACGAGAAGGACGCGCCGGATTCTGGAGGCGACCCAAGGGGCGGATGTTTACGATGGGGTGACGTTCGAGAAGAAGACGGTCGAGCCGATGATGAGCGCGAAGCCGTGGAGAGCGGAGTGGGATGTGCTTTTCACCGGATGGATGGAAGAGAGAGAAATGCGCCTTTTCGCTCCGGGGCTATCCGCGAATGAGCTTGTCGTCTATTCCATCACAACCCGTGAGTCCGCGAATACTACGACAACCCAAGGGCTTAGCTCCGCCGGACGAGGAACCGCTCGATGGACACCCGGAAACGACGGACCGTTCTCGAAGGGCATGGGCGACGGCCCCTACAACATAGACTTTTGGGCGGAAAGTGGGGGAAGGCGAGTGATGTGTCGCCACCCCCTTTTCCTCTATGAATTCAGCGTGACGTTAAGGACCATCAATGGTGAGTTGGCGGATACAGGTTCTTTCAAGTTGGTCAGCGACGATGAGAATTACGAACGGAATGTACCCGTTGCTCTCTCGGAGCGACTTTCAGACGGCCGATTCCGCATTAGGTTTGGAGCCATTCAAGCGGGTAAGAACTATAGCCTCACCTATTACCCGAAACCTGAAACACCCCAATTGGTGTTTCAGAACGTGCCCGTCGAACAAATCAATTGCCATGGAAGGCCAATCACTCCTCCGGCGCCGGTGCGTCCGCCGCGCAAACCCAATGAGCACTCGCTGGATCGAAGTGCGTTCGACTCATGGCTCCTTGAACCGCAATAGCATGGTCGAAGTTGGTTTTTGAGGCGGACGCATGACAACCCCAGACGATTACGTAGCGACAACGGCGTACGAGGTGCCGTTTGAATTCTCTCTCTGCGACAGCGTGGAATTGCTCGACGAGTTCTACTCGCCGCTGCCTGAGACTCAGTGGTACTACCCGCACCCTGATCCCAACGTTCGCACCGGCGTCAAAAGTCGATGGATTTACGTTATCCGGCTGTCTTCAGCAAAGCGGGCACTCTTCGGAGAGTATTATGCTGATCAAAATGGGATGCTCTCGTTTATGGCTGGCAATGCTCGAATGCAGGAAGAATACGACGGAAGATTACCCAGCTCCACAAACATGCGGGAAGCGCGCCTGCCATCTGACATAAATGGATTTCCAGAGCATTACTCGTTCTTCGTTTCGTCAATTCGGCTATCTCTATCTGCGCTCAACGCAATTCTAGATTATCGACACCCGGAGCAGACCGAACAGAATGAATGGCTGATCGGGCATTGGCTGCCTTCACCGTGGCTCACTCTATTCAACGAGGCTCCGCTGCCGAAGAACGGCGAACCCCGCGGATACACCAATGAAAACTGCGTAATCTATCAGTCGCCGGCCGGGCGAGAAAGCTATCAAGTCCGTGCCGTAGACCCGCTCGCAGTTGCGGAACGCCTCGTACGTGAATACACAGCCGCAGCTGACGCCGTTTTAGACTACGCCGTTGCCAATGACGGCACCGCGAACGCAGCGCACCTGCACGGTAGGCACAACAAGCTATTCATTGCAAGGATATTGAAGTCGCTCCTTGAGCAACCCTCGCACGATCCACAAAGTCACCCGTTGGGTATCGCCGATGAGTTCACGGATGGCTCCGGAGCCATCGCGCGTAAGTACGTGGATGATTGGCAGAAGGAGCTCGAGTCACGGGTTGTCCTTAGGGAGACGTCCGGCAAGAAGCTTGCCCACTTTCTTGACTCCGAGCTGTTTCGGCTGGTTTGCAGCACCTACAGTGCCCACCAAGCTCAAGAGTCGGAAGCATACGATCAACTTCTCCGTGCAGTTGGGAGAGCCGCAAGCCGCTTGGGAGAGTGCCTCAACGGCTGCACCCTTATTGGCAAGTGGCTGAGGGAACCACCCTACTGGTTGCAAACGTACGTTCTGCCTTCAAGCGCGCTCTCCGAGGCGAAGTTCCAGGTTGCCCGCAAAGCCAACGCGGCCTTGCTCGCGATGTGGGAGGAGCTAACGCAGGGAGAACTAGCGACGAAGCCAACCGAGCATCGGGAGGTCCTGGAGACATTACAAACTAGAGTCGAGTACGTGGTTCGCGAGAAGATATTCACCGTCGTCAAGCATCGCGAAACTTATCGCGTGCGCGACGGTCGTATCGCTACATCTGTTCCAATTACCGTATTTCATGCAAGTGCAATAGCCGAAGACAGCCTGCGCGCAGCTCTTGCGCCTTGGATCGAAGGAACGGAGGCTGTCGCAGCTACCGTTTTTACTCGCGTCACACAGATGCTCGAAGTACTAAATCTAGCGGCATCGGCAAGCGCTGTGCTGAAAGATGGTGGTGTCGACGCATGTGTCAATCTCGTTGGCTCGACGATGGATGCCGCATCCGCGTTCTCGACGCTACTTCGAATCGCTGAATTAGAGAAGGTCGCCCTTGGTAGCATTTCCGCTATCATCGATACGTACCTCTCCACGAGTGCAGCTGCAGAGGCCTATCGTCGTAACGACTTTGGCTCGGTGACAGGTAACGCAATCGCGGGGCTCGGCTCTTCGCTCATTTTCGTCGGGGCAATGGACGCTCTCGTAGCGTCGTCGGCGACGACAATAGGAGTCAGCGCTCCAGCTGCGTCTTACCTCGGCTTGAGCGCTGGTGGGTGGGGCGCGATCGTCGTGGGCGTCGGTGTTGCTGCGGCATATTTCCTTGGACATACGGAGTTGGAAACCTTCGTAAGGCACTGCTGCTTTGGCCGGAGCTATGGTGAGAGCGATGCGCATCCGCGATGGTCGTCGACTCCGCTAAGCGCGTGGCGTGGTGGAAAGGTCGGCGGGAATACTTGGGATGGCAACGAACGTTTCGACGTTCAGTTGGAGAGTCTGTTCGTCCTGATCGCGCGATTTACGGTGGAGTATCTGCACGAGACTGCAGTGCGCGTTACACCCGGCTATTTGCTTCCGGAATCCAAGTTTCTTATTCGCGTTGTAACGATTGGAGTCAGCTCCAAAAGCGACATTCGACGTGAGTTCGAGTTGAGCATATGCCTTGCCACTCGCACCGTCACCCAAGTAGCCGGAGACCCCGCCAATCTTGACTGCGTTAACTTTGATTCAAGTCCCAACGGCGACATCAGGAGTTTCTCGGCGACGTTTGAGCCTCGTGAAGGTACCGTGCCGCCTTTCTCGTTCACGCGAAGCAACGTCGCCTGTTGGATTCGCCTTGACCTGCTAGGGAACGGCAGACTCTTTGTTCCGCTTCGACCACCTGGAGTTCATATGGACTTACGAGTAGCACTTACGAAGAAAACGCACCGGAGCGAGGACTACTAATGCATCGGTGGCTTATCGTCGCTGCCCTGTCTATGCTGCTAGCTGCCTGCAAGACCCGCGGAAATCAATCGGCGTCTGCCCCGTTGACGGACGCTTGCATGTTGGCCCTCCAAAATAGCGCGAATCGTGATTGGCTCAAAGACTGGAGTCCTCACTTTCTGGTGGAACAGCAAGGCGTACTGTTCAAGATTCGACAGGCCTGGTGATGCCGTTCACGCGATAAAGCAATCGCTCGACATGCTCAGGCAGGAAGGTTTTGTATACCGCCAGTGCAGCGGCTTCGTCCTACTCTGGATGCCGTGTAGCAGCTGCAACATCGAATCCAGCGATTGGAAGGCGATCAGAGGTCTGCTCGGGTCGCATGAGCTTCTCCATGTGTTCTCTTATACGTTTCCCGACGTGTATGCCGACTGCATGCTCGAGCGGCTGCCGACGACACGTTGTCGTGAGTACGCAAATTGGCTCGAAAGTGAGGGCAAGTGCGACGACTCCCGGGTAGAGGACCGTAGAACGAAAAACCGATTCCTCATCAAGTTTGGACACGCTAAGCCTGGATCTCGGGTGTGCCTACAGAACGAAGATTAGCGATGTGGCGCTTTATCCCTAGCGAGCGACCTTCCCGGTGCTCGTTGAAATGATAGCTCGCAACGCTCCCGCATTTTCGCCGGAAGGTTCCGAAGGTATAGGAGACGACTACTCTACCAAGGTGGCCCTTACACGTCCTGGGAACGACATTGGTCAGCATTTGCATGCCGCGGTGAAGGCGGTTGGGATGAACTGAATAGCGTCGCTGCCCGCGGCTGTCCCTGGCCACATCGATCCGTAGAAATCGGGCACAGGGATCGTCGTCGGCGTTCCGGCTTGCCGAAAAGTTCAGATTCGGCTCTCGGTTAGGCTAGAAGGGCCTCGAAGCACAAAAAGCCGAAAGCCAAGAGCGGCAACTCCTGGCTTCCCATGTCTCGCAAGGGCGCGGACGGTCCGCACCGCGGAGGCGACGGCATGATCAATGCCGTCAGGGAGGGCACGTAAGTCATGGTGGCTTCAATGGAGCCGCCGCACGAATGCGACGGAATGCTCACGGTGTCACCTCGAGCCGAGCTCCGGCAGCTCCTCGCTTCAATGGAGCCGCCGCACTAATGCGACGGAATGCCCGGACGGCGTTCCAAACCGTTACCAAGTGGCAGCGCTTCAATGGAGCCGCCGCACGAAGGCGACGGAATGTCTATCGCGATGACTCCGGCAACGCGTACCACCTCGGCTTTAATGGAGCCGCCGCACGAATGCGACGGAATGCTACGCGGGACTGGAACTGGATACGTCGGCGTTCTTGGCTTCAATGGAGCCGCCGCACGAATGCGACGGAATGAGGTGATTCGCGCGAGCGTCGCTGATTCCGAAGATGCTTCAATGGAGCCGCCGCACGAATGCGACGGAATGCTGCTGCGCTCGTCGAAATGGCTGTCTGCGATGATTGGCTTCAATGGAGCCGCCGCACGAATGCGACGGAATGAAAGGTAGAAATCCTCTAACCGCCTGGGGGCCTCGGGGCTTCAATGGAGCCGCCGCACGAATGCGACGGAATGCCGAGGACCTGTGGATAGAGCCCCTCGGCCTTCGGCTTCAATGGAGCCGCCGCACGAATGCGACGGAATGGTCACTCGACCGGGAAAGTTTGGAAATCCGTTCGTGGTGCTTCAATGGAGCCGCCGCACGAATGCGACGGAATGTTCGCGTGGCTCGCGGGCGAGGCGCGTCGAGTCGGCGGCTTCAATGGAGCCGCCGCACGAATGCGACGGAATGAAATTGAGGTCGCCAATGGCTCCCTTTGCGTCCGTCGCTTCAATGGAGCCGCCGCACGAATGCGACGGAATGCCTAGGGCGACTCCGGAACGGTCGCGAAAACTAAACGCTTCAATGGAGCCGCCGCACGAATGCGACGGAATGCGATCCATTGGTTGTCGGGTGCCACCACAAGAAGTCAGCTTCAATGGAGCCGCCGCACGAATGCGACGGAATGTGCGGTCACGATCCCCGCTGAGCACGTCACAGGTTGCGCTTCAATGGAGCCGCCGCACGAATGCGACGGAATGACATCGCCTTCGGGGGTTACCCGAAGCCATGGTTCGCTTCAATGGAGCCGCCGCACGAATGCGACGGAATGCTCGGAGCGAGACCCGCAAACTCGGCGCACTCCACGCTTCAATGGAGCCGCCGCACGAATGCGACGGAATGCCGCAGTGCGGAGCATCTTCGTCGGGTGACCGTCGCTTCAATGGAGCCGCCGCACGAATGCGACGGAATGAGGGCTGCCGGGTGGAATGGGACCGGAACAACCCGTCGCTTCAATGGAGCCGCCGCACGAATGCGACGGAATGAAACGCACCGGCGACGCCAGGCCACTGATCGATCGGCTTCAATGGAGCCGCCGCACGAATGCGACGGAATGCTCGGCAGACGTACTAAGCGCCGAAACGCTTAGACCAGGGCTTCAATGGAGCCGCCGCACGAATGCGACGGAATGCTGTGTTCCGCGTTGGAAGGCCTCGACATCTTGCAGGCTTCAATGGAGCCGCCGCACGAATGCGACGGAATGAGCCCCAGTCGTCCGCTACATTGGGCGGCGGAGGAGGCGCTTCAATGGAGCCGCCGCACGAATGCGACGGAATGCAATGAGGAACACGACCATTACGGCTCTTACATCGATCGCTTCAATGGAGCCGCCGCACGAATGCGACGGAATGACGTAGGCGCGGAGCGAATCCACGGCTTCGTCACGAAGCTTCAATGGAGCCGCCGCACGAATGCGACGGAATGTCCGCGTCCGACCCAACCTTTGCGATCCTGTCACGACGCTTCAATGGAGCCGCCGCACGAATGCGACGGAATGTGAGTTGCGGTCGAGAACCTGAATCGAGTCGCGAAGCTTCAATGGAGCCGCCGCACGAATGCGACGGAATGTGGTTTTCGTTGGGTCCTTAGGATCTGGACACTCGCTTCAATGGAGCCGCCGCACGAATGCGACGGAATGCCGGTCACGGGGTTGACGTGGCCGCGTAGCTTTGCCTGCTTCAATGGAGCCGCCGCACGAATGCGACGGAATGCGGGGCACGTGTCCTTCGCTGATTTCGTCGGCAAGCTTCAATGGAGCCGCCGCACGAATGCGACGGAATGTCGGTTTTCGAGCGCAGCACATGCGGCGCGATCCTGGAGCTTCAATGGAGCCGCCGCACGAATGCGACGGAATGCGTGAGGCGCGCGCTGGTTGATGCCGTGGTCCACATGCTTCAATGGAGCCGCCGCACGAATGCGACGGAATGCCGTTCACCTGAGGATCGTGCTGCGCTTGCACAACCGCTTCAATGGAGCCGCCGCACGAATGCGACGGAATGGCTGAGTAGTTCGCCTTTGAGATGCGCCTTTGCGAGCTTCAATGGAGCCGCCGCACGAATGCGACGGAATGACGAAGGGCAACTCGGTCTCGATTCTGCGAGACCTAGCTTCAATGGAGCCGCCGCACGAATGCGACGGAATGTTTCGCGGGGTCTCAGCGTCCGCCGCGCGTGCCGCGCTTCAATGGAGCCGCCGCACGAATGCGACGGAATGTCCCAAGCACACGCGCCCCGCCGTCGAATAGGTGCGCCAGCTTCAATGGAGCCGCCGCACGAATGCGACGGAATGGCGCGACTCGCCGGAGCTTATTGGGCGCGCTGAGGTTGCTTCAATGGAGCCGCCGCACGAATGCGACGGAATGTCGCCCGCCTGGCTGGGGATGGCGACTGATGGCATAGCTTCAATGGAGCCGCCGCACGAATGCGACGGAATGTGCGCGTCGAAGGGTGTTGAGCTGGTCCAGCGGAATGCTTCAATGGAGCCGCCGCACGAATGCGACGGAATGTTCCCCGGCCTCGGCGACCGCTGGGGCTCACCCGAGCTTCAATGGAGCCGCCGCACGAATGCGACGGAATGGGCCGGCGTCAACGACGCCTTTTGACGTGATTGAGATGCTTCAATGGAGCCGCCGCACGAATGCGACGGAATGGCCGATCTACGACACGCAATCGAGGAGGCCCCCGAGAGCTTCAATGGAGCCGCCGCACGAATGCGACGGAATGGTCGAATCGCCTGAACAACTCAAGGGCATTACCGACGCTTCAATGGAGCCGCCGCACGAATGCGACGGAATGAACGACCCCACGCCCGCAGATCAACCCCAAGACTAGCTTCAATGGAGCCGCCGCACGAATGCGACGGAATGCAGGCCACTCTCGGTTATCCCATCGCGCTTTCGATTGGCTTCAATGGAGCCGCCGCACGAATGCGACGGAATGCATCGGCACGGGCGCACGCTCGCGCAAGCACCAACACAGCTTCAATGGAGCCGCCGCACGAATGCGACGGAATGAGCGCGAGCGCCCGCACATTTCGGGGGCAGAATCGATCGGCTTCAATGGAGCCGCCGCACGAATGCGACGGAATGCCGGCGCAGCAGACACGATCGCAGGCACCGCCACGCAGCTTCAATGGAGCCGCCGCACGAATGCGACGGAATGACGGCTGCGTGGGCGGCTGCCGCCAGGTGTCGAAATCGCTTCAATGGAGCCGCCGCACGAATGCGACGGAATGCTGTGTGGTACCCGTTTCTGAACGCAGACTTCGGCCGGCTTCAATGGAGCCGCCGCACGAATGCGACGGAATGCGCATAGTCGACGATTTCATCGAGCGCGAGAGCAAACCGCTTCAATGGAGCCGCCGCACGAATGCGACGGAATGGTCCATATGCAGCGGAGTGGACAGACGAACGCTCCGGCTTCAATGGAGCCGCCGCACGAATGCGACGGAATGGCGCCCCCTTCGATTGCTCCGCCAAGGTAGGCCGGGCTTCAATGGAGCCGCCGCACGAATGCGACGGAATGTACGCGCCAGGGACCTTATCGTCGGAGGTCCAGCCGAGCTTCAATGGAGCCGCCGCACGAATGCGACGGAATGTGACGGATCGTGGTGCTACCGCGTCGTGCGCAGCGCTTCAATGGAGCCGCCGCACGAATGCGACGGAATGCCCGCTCCACGTTGCTGACGGGCTGCGGGGGCGCCGTGCTTCAATGGAGCCGCCGCACGAATGCGACGGAATGTCTTCGCGCTCGGCAGGCGTCAACGCAACGAGCCGCTTCAATGGAGCCGCCGCACGAATGCGACGGAATGTCGTCCCGTAGGAGCGTTGCGATCTCGGACCCTTGCGGGCGGGATTGCGAGCGCTTCCGAATGGGGCGGGGATGGCGAACGAGGACACCGTGTCAACGCAGACTGGCTTAGCACTTTTTCTTCAGTTTTCATAGACCTAGCGGGTTGCGAGTGGTGCCGTCGGTTCTGGAGGCACCGAACCGCTCGCAGTACCGTGGACAAAGAAAAACGATACGACATCCCATCTTCTCGGTCAATGTGGGCTACACGACGATGGCGGTTCGTTCAGGATCGACGTACGGTCGACCCAAGGCCGTGATGCTTTCGCCACCGCGACCATCGACGGGGCCCAGGTTTGCGAAGAGCACTTGGTCTTGCCCATGGTGAATGAGCTCCGCGAGTGCGTGTCGAAGTTCCGTTAGCTCCCGAGCGCTGAGTTCGCATTCGAAGACGGAGAGTTGAAGGTGATCGCCATAGCCGAGCATGAGCTGATAAACCTTCTTGAGGCGCTTCGGATCGGCAATGTCATAGGTCACGACGTAGACGTGGCGCATGGTTACCTCACTCGAAACTCGGGGTAGAATTTTACCTCGCCCAAGATGAGTCGCGAGAGCAGACGCGCTTGCACTTCGAGTACGCGCCGGTAACTGACGCGATAGTCGAACACCGGGTGCGTCACGAGCTGATCCATGCGGCGTTCGAAGTTCAAAATGAGGCGCTTGCGCGCAGGTTGAGTCAGCGCGACGGAGCCCGCGGCGCGAATGAAGTCGTCGGGCTGAATTACGCCGTTGTTGAGCGCACCAATGACCACTGAATCCGCAATTACCGGTCGAAACTCCTCCATCAAATCAAGGGCCAATGCATGGCGCCCGAAGTGGGGCCGATGGTAGAAGCCGAGCATCGAATCCAGCCCCACCGTGGTAACGGCGAGCATCAGCTCCTTTGCCAGGAGCGTGTAGCAGAACGAAAGCAGCGCATTGATGGGATCCTTTGGTGGGCGGCGATTGCGCCCATCGAGATCGAACTGCAGACTGGCATCGCCCTTCAGCATGCCGGTGAATTGCCCAAAGTAGATCCGCGCGGCGGTTCCCTCGATCCCGAGCAGGCTCGACGCGCTCTCGGCGTGGCGCGCCTTGTTTGCAAGTTGTTTTAGCTCAGAAAGGGCAGATTCTGTCGGTGCGGCGTGATTACGACGAAGGAGCGTACGGCAGTTCAAGATCTTCGATGCCACGAACCCGCGTGCCAATCGGAGACTGAAGTGTTCACTCTGGCACGCGTCGTATTGCGCCAAGCGGAGCTCGATGTTCTTCGAATCACTCCCAACCGTGCGACCCTGATACCAGCCACCGTAGGTGAAGAACAGGACCGGAATGTTACGCTCGATGAGGGTACGTAGAGCCGGCGAGGTCACGTGGACGTTGCCGAACAAAGCAACGTGAGACGTGTTCACCAAACGCGCCTGGGTTGCGCTGCCGTCCTTTTGCGCGACGACGATGCGTTCACCGTCCAAACGCAAGGATGAACCTTGCTCCTGCACGTAAACGGGAAGGCGATCGTCCCGCGCAGGAAACAACCGCCGAACGGGCTTTTCGGGCTCCTCGCCCGCGAGCCCCCAAGGGTCGTCCCCAACGTCCATGCTGTGGTCGGGTTCGGCGAGCCGCCCCTCTAGTGGTGCTTCCTCGACAATCTCGAGGGTGGATACCTCATCGGGCAAACAAATCCCGACCAACGAACAGCCGTTGCACTTCGGGCTGTCGCGAAGGGGCGGCGGCAGCTGTCCCTGCTCGGAAAGCCCTCGCACGCGATCGACGGCGCCAAGAGTGATGTCGATGAGCTGCTCCGTGATCTCGATGGGCTCACGACGGCGATCTTTGGCGTAATAAACCTCGCCGTGATCGCACTCGTACCCATGCTCCCGAAGCAAGAGCACTTGGGCGCAAACCTGCGCGCGCTCCGGCAAATACGCGCCCTCGGGAACGTCCGGCTTCTTGCCTCGCTTGTATTCGACGGGCACGACCCGGTTGCCCTCGACGTCCACGACATCAAGCTTCGCAGTCAGCCCGAGTTTGCTCGAGCTCAGCCACACGGAGCGGGCCTGATAGGGAAGGGGCTCGCCATCCTCGGCGAGGGGCGGCGGTGCTTCGGCGAGTTTCTTTCCCTTGTCTGCACGTCGATGCGTGCTCTTCCCGTCGACGGTGTAATAGTTGTCAGCCCATTCCCCTTGGACGAACTCGAGGTACATCAGGCGCTCGCAATACAGCACCTCGTTGATCATCCGTGCGGGAATGAGCGGCGGCTCGTCGGGACGCGGTGCCAGGGGCAGGTGTTTGGCTCGAGTACTCGGGGTAACTTCCTCTTCCTTCTTCTCCGGTAGCATGGCGTGCTCCTAGTTAGGCGTCGCGACGCGCGTGGCCTTGGATGTGTTCGATGACGACGCCGCACTCTCATGGTCGCTGCACCCAATGCACTGAACGGCACTTCTTCGGTCTTGTTGAGGTTCCTCTCGAGTAATGCGCTGCTGCCGTGCATCTGTGGCGGACTTCGGTGTCGAAACACTGGGGTCGTTCGGCAATTTCGCCACGTGAGTGCGGAGCACGCGTTATCCGCAAGACGAAATTGGCTCTAGTCAGGTGACGTTTGCGCGCCGTCAAGACAATAGGCTCCGAAAGAATCCCAGGGGGATGACGACGCGCAGCGGTACGAGGCTTCAACCATCATTCGGCTATGCACCTCCTGCTCCTCTTCACTCCCCTGAACGTCACCCGTCGTTCCCTCCACCGCACGAAACTCCACCGCCAAACGTCGCACTCTACCTGAAGAACTTGCCCCTTTTTTCGCCAACCTCGTCCTTCCGTTGACCTCCCTTCGCGATCTGGGCATGCTCGCCAAGTGATGGATCGACGTGACTTCATTCGGGGCGCCCTGGGTTCGGCGTTGTTGTTCGTCGTCGAGGGGTGCGCGGATGACGGAACATCGGAGTCGAAGCCCGTCGTGCCGAAGGCCGTGGTGTGGGTAGAAGCGGGGATCTGCACGGGCTGCCTGCTTTCCCTTTTGGGTAGCCCCGATCCAAAGGTGGAGGGTTTGCTTCCGAAGCTACCCATGAAGTTTCAAGAGACCTTGATGCAAGGTTTCGGCGTGAGCGCCATGAATGCACTCGTGGCAGCTGACATTCCTACGCCGTTCTTGCTCGTCGTGGACGGCGCGATCCCGAGTGCGAAAAAGGCTGCAATGCTGACCATCGGTGCCGACGCGGATGGCACGGAGTGGACCGGTGAAGCCGTCATCAAGCACCTTGCCGCAAAGGCGAGCCAAGTCCTTGCCGTTGGTTCCTGCGCTACCTTCGGTGGCATGGCCGCCGCCGCGCCGAACCCCACCGGTAGCGTGGACGTGGGCACCTTGGTCGGCACGGACAAGCTGATTCGTTTGCCAGGTTGTCCTCCTCCGGGTCAACGCATAGCGGAGACGCTCGCCGCCATTCTTGCGGGCAAGCACATTCCCTTGGACTCCCTGTCGCGCCCCGTTGCCTTCTACGAACACACGGTGCACGCCGCATGCCCACGCCTTCCGCAGTATCTCGCTGGCGAATTCGCAACGCGCGCCGGAGAGCCCGAGAAGTGCCTACTGAAAGTGGGCTGCAAGGGCATTCTGACGAAGAGTGACTGCCCCACGCGCCTCTATTCAGGGCGCTCCTTCTGCATTGCCGTCAATCATCCGTGCATCGGTTGTGCGGCACCGGGCTTCCCCGACGGTCGCAAGGCGTTCCCCGAAGAGTCCGCACCCACCGCGCCGTTCTACTCGGAGCTCGAACGATGAGTCGTGAAATTTGCCTGTATCCCGTGGTCGACTCGGAGCTCGAACGATGAGTACGAAGATCACACTCGATCCTGTCACGCGCATCGAGGGGCACCTCAAGGTATCCCTCGACGTGGAGGGGAGCACCGTAACGCGCGCCTACTCGTCGGGGACCTCGTTCCGCGGTTTCGAACCCATGCTTTCGGGCCGTGACGCGCGTGACGCCGCACAGATCGTCATGCGCATGTGCGGCGCCTGTCACGTCGCCCATGGACGCACGGGCCTCGAGGCTCTCGAGAGCATCGCGGGCGCAACCATCCCGAACCAGGCGCGCTTGCTCCGTAACATCATTCAAGCCGCGAACTTCATCGAGTCACACCTCCTTCACTTCTACGCGATGGGGCTGCCGGATTTCGTCTCTGAGCTGCCCACCGTTGGCTCCATGACGGTCACGGACTCGCTTCTCGCCGTGGGTCGCGAGGGCTCCCTCGATGAAAGTGTGCTTCGTGACCACGCCGCGCAGGCCATCTCGATCCGGAGAGCGTGCTACGAGCTCATTGCCTTGCTCGGTGGAAAGATCCCGCACCCCTCGGGCTTGATTTTGGGTGGAACCACCGTATTCGTCACGAAAGACTTGTTCGATTCCGTGCAGAAGCTCTGCGAAACCATCACAGGCTTCACTTCGAGCATTCCGGAAGGGGACGTCGAACTCTTGGCGACCGCGTACCCAACCTACGAGAGCCTCGGGGAAACTGGATGTGGACACCTCGCGCACGGTTGCTTTCCCGATCGCGCGGGCAATCCGATGATGAAGAAGGGCTTTCTCGCCGCGGACAGCGCCACGGTTGCGTCTTGGGATGACGTCGAGATCACCGAGTCTACCGCGTCGAGTAAGCTCGCTGGGCCGTCGCCTCTCGCGCCCTTCAGCGGCGTGACGGAGCCCGACCTATCGAAGTCTTCCGCGTACACCTTCGCGAAAGCGCCGCGGCTCGCCGGAAAGCCCTTCGAGGTCGGCGCGCTTTCTCGCGCTCTCGTCAATGGATCGACGCCCGCCCATCGCGGAGTGTGGGCTCGCTATCGCGCTCGCGCCGCCGAGGCGAGGCTGCTCTCGGCGGCCATCGCAACGTGGCTGACGGAGCTCGAAATCGACGTCATGAGTGCGCCGGAAGAAGCCGTGACTTTGGGCTCGGGGCAGGGCTTCGCGCGCGGCGAAGCTCCTCGTGGTGCACTGGGGCATTGGGTGGTTCTCGAGGAGGGAAGAGATCGCGCGCTATCAAATCATCTCACCGACGACGTGGAACGCTTCTCCTCGCGATGAAGCAGACAACCCCGGTCCCATCGAGGCCGCCCTCGTCGGCTTGACCCTCGACAATCCGAAGTCGCCCATCGAAGCCGTACGCATCGTCCACTCCTTCGATCCATGCCTCCAATGCGCCGTCCACTGATCGCTACCGCCGTAACACTCCTTTGCCTGCTCGCCCTGGTTTTCCAGGGGTGCGAGGAGAAGGGGATGGATATTTCCCATGCCGTCGCGTCGCGCGACGACGACGCCTGTCGGACCTGCCACGGTTCGGAGTCCACCGTCGGCTCCCTCGACGCGCCAAACGCGGAGCGAGTGCAGCATGATTTAGTCGACCACGCCGATCGCGACGACTGCACCGGTTGCCACGCGGTGCGCGAATCCTGGTTGCCCCTCGATCCAAAACCCGCCGCGGCCCAATTGGGCGATCCTATGCCCATTCCCCACGAGGCCCCGCGCAAGAGCGACTCCGACTGCCAGAGTTGCCACGCGACGGGCACCTGGAACGCACCCCTGACGCCGCATGACGCGTTTCCAGATTGTGTGAGTTGTCACGAGTGAATTATGCCGGCGCGGCAGATATGAGCTGTGCGTCATAGGGCATTTCAGGCAATCGCGACGCCAAAAGGCGCTGACCGAGGGACAATTCGCTCGCGGTGGCTGCGCCGTTGCTTGCCGTGACAACTCCGCGGGCGGATCGACAATAACGGACATTGAGCGATCGCCCGTCGAGGCAACTCCGCGGGCGGATCGACAATAACGGACATTGAGCGATCGCCCGTCGAGGCAACTCCGCGGGCGGATCGACAACGACGATGATTCAGCCAGCGAGCGAATGACGATGCCGCGAATTCGACAACTGACCCTCGATAGCGCCAAGGTGAAGGCGCCGCGACTCGGACGATTGACCCTCGATGACGCCCCGATGAAGGCGCCGCGAATTCGACAAGTGACCCTCGATGACGCCCCGGTGAAGGCGCCGCGAATTCGACAAGTGACCCTCGATAGCGCCAAGGTGAAGGCGCGGCGACTCGGACGATTGACCCTCGATAGCGCCCCGGAGAAGGCGCCGCGACTCGGACGATTGACCCTCGATGACGCGCAGATGCGATGCGTTCTCGGAGTGGCGAGCCTGTTCGTCGCCCTTGGATGTAGCGGTTCCGACAACTCGGATGTCCGCCGTGGGTGGCAGCGGCGCGCTCGGTGGCGCTGGGAGCGGTGGTGCCGGGAGCGGTGGTTTGCATGCCACGGGCGGCGCTGCGGCTGTCGTGTCGGATTCCGGCGGGCGTGCTGCGGGTTCCGGCGGGCGCGCTGCGGGCGGCGCTGCCTCGACGGGGGGCAATGCCGGCGCCCCGACTGGCGGAACCCCTGCTGGAGGTGCCGCAACGGGAGGCGCGACGTCGAGTCGCCCCGTCGTTGACAAGGCGAGCACGGACGCGACGTGGAGCCAGGGCTCACGGCTGGTCCGAATGGGCCTATCCCGCTCATCGTCGTGGATCAATTTGGTTATCGCGGCGCGAGCACGAAGATTGCCGTAATTCGAGATCCGCAAACTGGGTACGATTCCGCCGTCAGTTTTACTCCAGGCGTCCACTACGCCGTAGTAAACAAAGCAACGGGCACCACGGTGAAGGAAGGCGCACCCACGCCGTGGAACGGCGGCGCGACGGATCCGTCGTCGGGGGACAAAGTGTGGTGGTTCGATTTCTCGGACGTCACGACGCCTGGCACGTACACCGTGGTAGACGTCGACAAGAACGTTCGCTCGGTGGAGTTCGAGATCGACGACGACGTGTATCGCAGCGTGCTCAAGCATGCGGTGCGCATGTTCTACTATCAGCGCGCCGGGTTCGCGAAAACGGCGGCCACCGTGGGAAGCGAGTGGGCCGATGGTGCGAGTCACTTGGGCGCAGGACAGGACTCGCAGGCTCACGCGTGGCTTGCGAAAACCGACGCATCTCAGGTGCGCGATCTGCGAGGCGGTTGGTACGACGCCGGCGATTCGAATCGGTACACCGCGTGGGCGGCAGGGACTTCCATGACGCTCTTGCACGCGTATCTGGAGAACCCGTCGGCCTTCGGCGACGACTATGGCATTGCCGAATCTGGCAATGGAGTGCCCGATCTCCTCGACGAGGTGAAGTACGCCCTCGATTGGATCGTGCGAATGCAGAACGCCGACGGATCTTTGCTTTGCATCTTGGGATTGGGTGGCGCGAGTCCGCCCTCGGCAACCACGACGCCAAGCTACTATGGCCCCGCGACGACAAACGCAACCCTGGCGGGAGCGGCAGTGTTCGCGCTGGCGAGCAAGGTTTACGGCGCGCGTCCCGAGGCGAGCGCGAAGACATTTGCCGCCGATTTGAAGTCACGCGCCGTCAAGGCTTGGACCTGGGCACAAGCGAACCCGAGCGTCATCTATCACAACAACGATGACAACAAGCAGGCCGGCTCTGGAGGTCTCGGTGCCGGCAATCAAGAGACGGACGACACTGGTCGCCTCGTGTCGAAGTTCCAAGCCGCAGTGTATCTGTACGACGCCACGGGAGAGGCTTCTTACCGTACATTTGCCGAGTCCAATTGGAACAAGGTGCTCGCGTCCAGTGGACCCACGGAGTGGGACATGGAGCGCGCGGATGCCGTCGTGTACTTCTCGCAATTGAGTGGGGTCACCGCGAGCGTCTCCACGGCGATCGTGAACCAAGTGACGACAAACGTCGCGAGCCAACTCGCAGCGACAGCGGGCGCCAACAAAGATCCGTACCGCGCGTATTTGGCGCAGTACACGTGGAGCAGCAATCAGATCAAGATGGCCCAGGCTCGCGTGTTTCAGTATCTGGCCAGGTTCTCGACGGCCAACGCTGGGAAGGCTTCGTCCGCCGCCGAAGACTACGTGCACTATCTGCATGGCGTAAACCCGCTCGGCCTCGTGTATCTGACGAACCTGAAGCGCGCCGGCGCGGAGCACTCGGCAAAGACGATCTTCCATTTTTGGTTCGCCGACAAATCGCCGAAGTGGGACGAAACCACGGCGACGACACCCGGTCCCGCACCGGGGTTCCTCTCCGGTGGTCCCAATACGAGCTTCGCGCCGGACAGCTGCTGCACTGCCCCCTCGGGAGATCCCGCGTATCGTTGCTACGGCTCGAGTGACTTTGCCCTGTGCAGCCAAAACTGGAACCCCCCGATGGGCCAACCGCAGCAGAAGTCGTATCTCGAATACAACGGCGGATGGCCCGTAGGCTCCTGGCCGTTCACCGAGCCAAGCACGGGTTACCAATCGAAGTACGTCTTGGTCGTGTCGGCACTCGCTCGATAGGAACGGACGCGGACGAACGGCGCGGACGAACGGACGCGGATGAACGGCGCGGACGAACGGCGCGGACGAACGGCGCGGACGAACGGCGCGGACGAACGGCGCGGACGAACGGCGCGGATGAACGGACGCGGATGAACGGACGCGGATGAACGGACGCGGATGAACGGCGCGGATGAACGGACGCGGATGAACGGACGCGCGTCCTGAAGCGGTTTCGCTAGCGAGGCGCTTTTGAGCCCGTTTTCAGTGACGGATCGGGTTTGGATGGAAATGGTCAGCGCTTCGAAGCGACCAACGGAGAAGGCGACTCAACCGCGCGTTGTGTGAGGTTCTCGAGGGTCGCCGGTGGTTCGCCCAATAGGGGCATTTCGGGAAGCCAGTCTGGTCGCGGCATCAATTCATCAAACCGTTGATGTTCGATCCGAAAGTGATCCGCGAGCCAATTCTCGCAGCTCAGCGTGTGAGGAGAGACGATGCGATACTTGCGCGAGAGTTGGACGCAGGTGTCCATTGCGGAGTGCGCGTACTCTTCGAGACTTTCGCTAGGCTCATCCCCGCTGGTGATGCCGCTCCACGTGCGCGCTTCAGACGGTGGCTCGTGCTCTTTCGGACCGACGTAATGCAGAGCCTGCACGAACCTGCCCCAAAGGCTGCCAATCCGTTCTGCAACCGCGATCCTGAAGTAGGGCGGAACCGCAGGAGGGACTAGGAGCACCTGTTCGTACTTGCGCCGTGCAGCCTCGAGAAAGGTGCTCTGGTGCACGTACCAAGGCACGACGTCTTTCTGTAAATACTCCTGCACCGCCGCTTGGAAGCGCTGTCGTTCCGCCGTGCTTCGCTTTCGTTCTGCAGGGGTGGCGGAGGCGCTACCCTCGTTAGCGTAGGTTTCGAATTGCGGCGCGATGAACTTCGGAAAGGGTACGGCGTGTTGCTCGCACCAGAGATCGGCGAGCCGAAAGACCGCGTTCGCCGCTGCGTTGGTGGCGTCGCGCACGGCTCGCTGGCTTGCTTCACCCTTCGGTAGGGATTGAATCCACGAAAGCGCCGTGACGTCGGACCAGAGACTTACAGCAGTTTCGAAGGAACGGGTCGCGTCTTCTCGCTTGCCGTCCAGCATTGAGGCCTCGCCGAGGAGCGTGTAAGCCTGCACGCGCAGTCCCAAGTTGCCTTTGTGTTGCAGCTGCGGGAGCTGTTCCGTCAGCAGGCGTTGCGCAGTGGCCCATTGCTGACTCTCCAGCAAGCCTCCGGCGCGTCGAATGAGGAGCTCCATTCGCTCTTCGTCGTTGGCTGCCGGCAAGCAGAGCGGCAGTGGCAACGTTGCTTTCGGTAGACACTCCCCATCGAATGGTGAAGCGACCGCGGGCGCCACGAGAAGTGCTCCCGCAAGGACCGATGGCACGCAAAGCGTTCTCGAAATGGACACCATACTCATGATACCCGCAAAATGGACCAAGTACGCGTCGAGGTGAGGTGCGGCATCGGCATTGACCCGGCAGTGATCGCCAACGTGACGTTTGCACTATGGACCCAATCCGCGTCGAAGTGAAGGTTGCCATTCGACGCCTCAATGAGCAGTCTCGACTACGCCTTGCTGAATGGACCCAATCCGCGTCGAAGGGAAGGTTGCCATTCGACGCCTCAAAGAGCCGTCTCGACCACGCATTGCTGAATGGACCCAATCCGCGTTGAGGTGAAGGAGTCGTAGCGATAAGCTACCACGAGTGACCAGAGCCGTACCATGATACAACCAGTGTGGATTTCGATGGCGCTCCTCGGAGCGATGGCGTCCCTCGGCGCGATGCCGCTTGGGTGCGCCTCCCGGTATGGCCGCGCGTTGCCAGCGAGACAGAGCCCGCCCACATTTGCAATGCCGACGATCGAGGATCCACTCCCCCTCAGCGACTTCGAGCCGGATCGGTTTCGCCCATCGGGAGCCACTGTCGACGGCACGAGAACGGAGTCGGCGCCCTCGTCGAAGACGGACGGCGCGATGAAAGGGTTGTCGGCGCCCTCGTCGAAGTCCGGCGGCACCATGACGGAGTTGTCGGCGCCCTCGTCGAAGACGGACGGCGCGATGAAAGGGTTGTCGGCGCCCTCGTCGAAGACGGACGGCGCGATGACGGGGTTGTCGGCGTCTTCGACGAAGTCCGGCGGCACCATGACGGAGTTGTCGGCGCCCCGGACGTTCGCGTGCCAGTTCAAGACCCAATTGAGTGGTGCCCTTCGGTTGGCGTCGGACGCGGAACCCTTTTGTGAAATCACGGAGCCACAGCCCGCCGTCGTCACGATCCCGCTCGGAAGCTCAGAGCAGGGCGCTTACGTAAGCTTCGAGTTGCTCGGTGTGAAGCTCGAGGCAGTGATTGCAGCAAGCGACCTTGCGCTATACACGAAGCGAACGCAATCGTTCGAGGGATATCTTTGGACGAGACGCGTGCGGTGGACGCAGGGTGTTGCAGGGGGGCTATTGATTCAGCCGCAGCTCGATGAGGGACTTCATCCGACGGATGCCTTCACTCCTATCGAACGTTTCTGTGATGCGCTGACCTTGGAGTCCATCGCGGAAAGTGAGGACGAGGACGCGTTACCGATCCAAAGCGGCAAGACCGTTCTTCAGACTCGATTGCGTCAGGGTAACCGCGTGCCAATTTCGAAGACGCCCGGAGGGGGCGTTGTCGCCTTCATGGATCCGGCGATTCAAGATGACGAGTCGGAGGCTGGGCGCGTGGCAATTCTCGATGCGCGTGGCCGGTATCGTCGCGTCGCTCGTCAATTCGAGAAGTCTGTCGTTGTCGGTTGGATCCCTTGGGCTGTCTTGCAGCGGAACGTCGAATCAGCAGAATGGTTCGAAGACATCGACGTGAGATGGATGGGCGCCGCGGACGAATGGAGACAACCTTACGACGCCGACGATCCAACGCGTGTCGCCACCGCGGAGGAGCCGTCGGACACGAAGAGCCCGGTTTGTGCTTGGAATGCACCTTTGGCTGCAGAGAACGCCACGATCCTGCGCAGAATCGGCACCTTGGCTGGAGGCATTCCTCTGATCCCGCTGTCGCTTCGCGATGGTTGGCGCGAGGTACGATTCGTTCATCCTGCATTTGCCGTGTCTAGTTCTACTCGGTTTTGGGTGCCGGACAGCTACGTGTATCCGTGCATTTTGCGACAATGACGTCGAAGTCGCCGCGCTCGTTGTAGCCGTCGTGGGCGACTCCAAATGCAGCTTCGCGGTTGACGATGAAGGTGCCGCATGGGAGCACCCGCGATGAACCTGACCCCGCTCACGAAAGTGAACCTCGATGTGGCACCGCGGGCGACCTACGTGACCGCGGGCGACCTATGTGACTGCGGCGACCTACGTGACTGCGGCGACCTACGTGACTGCGGCGACCTACGTGACTGCGGCGACCTACGTGACTGCGGCGACCTACGTGACTGCGGCGACCTACGTGACTGCGGCGACCTACGTGACTGCGGCGACCTATGTGACTGCGGCGACCTATGTGACTGCGGCGACTTACGTGACTGCGGCGACTTACGTGACTGCGGGCGACCACCCTCCGCAAATATTTGGTTTTTATATCCCAATATAATGAATCGATAGGAATCTACGACTGAGCACGGAACTCCACCTCCCCGTGTACGAAAAGCGCAATAGATCCGCGAGAGGCGCTCGCTGCAAGCGCACCATCGTCTCTCGAGTTCCACCTGGTATTATACGAAGGTATAAACTCCGGCGGAGACGGTATGGGCATTACCGTCGCCGGGCTTCGCGCTGTCGCCGGGCTTCGCGCTGTCGCCGGGCTTCGCGCTGTCGCCGGGCTTCGCGCTGTCGCCGGGCTTCCCGCTGTCGCCGGGCTTCCCGCTGTCGCCGGGCTTCGCGCTGTCGCCGGGCTTCGCGCTGTCGCCGGGCTTCGCGCTGTCGCCGGGCTTCGCGCTGTCGCCGGGCTTCGCGCTGTCGTCGGGCTTCGCGCTGTCGTCGGGCTTCGCGCTGTCGTCGGGCTTCGCGCTGTCGTCGGGCTTCGCGCTGTCGTCGGGCTTCGCGCTGTCGTCGGGCTTCGCGCTGTCGTCGGGCTTCGCGCTGTCGCCGGGCTTCGCGCTGTCGCCGGGCTTCGCGCTGTCGCCGGGCTTCCCGCTACGCACGATAGGACCTTCCGTGTGAGCGAGGTCTGACGCGGGGGCAGATCTTGGCCTCGCGGTGCGGTCGTACAAATGTACGAAAATGGTTTGCGCCTGTTCGGGATATTGGTACATCTGTACGAAAGATGTCCCGTCACTCAGCGACGCAGATCTTGGAAGCCACCCTCCGCCTCATCGCCAAAGGTGGGGTGGATGCCGTTCGGTACCGAGACGTGGCCAGCGAGTCCGGAGTACCGCTCGGCACCATTTCGTATCAATTCTCTAGTCGCGAGGAGTTGATCCGTTCGGCTTTCAAACACCACCTTACGGAGAACGAGACTGTCTTGCGAAACTCCGCAGCGGCCGCTTCCGTTCGCGAGCCGCGTGACGTCGCGAAGCTCATGGCGAACGTTCTCGAGGCAGAGTGGGTCGATCCAGAGCGAATGCACCTCGCAGAGTACGAGCTGCTCGTGTACGCGTCGCGCGATCCAGAGATGGCGGAGATGCTCGTTCAGTGGGATCGCAAGCTCATCTCGGAATTCGCGAAGATCCTCGAGGGCGTGGGTGTTACCGCACCGCTTTCGACTGCCGAGACGCTCCTCGAGATGGCTCGTGGCTTTTCCTTGGTCCGTCTCGGTCAGCAAAAGCGCGATTACACTGAGTTTCGTAAGCGCATCGAGCGGGTGCTCGTCGGATTGACCGCGGCGCCCGAAGTCAACGCAAAGACCCCGCGTGCCAGTGCCAAGCGCACGGCGCGCCGTTGAATCACGAATCATCTCGACGCCATCTCTCAACGGATCTCCCATGGACGAGTTGCGTTCGTCCTTCGCCCGATAGCACCCGCCCCAACACTGCCCTATCCCAACGAATCGGAAGTGAGCGCCATGAGTACATTCGGTGAACGTCAAGCATTGCCGCAAACTCCACCCGCATCGTCCGATGCCTCACGAGCAGAGGGCGAATTTGGTCTTTACGTCGTAGCCGACGCCGCGAATCGGACTCTCCCGCACCTCATCCGCACGAGTCGCGTCACGCCGAATGCCTCCGCAATGCCGAATGCCTCCGCAATGCCGAATGCCTCCGCAATGCCGAATGCCTCCGCAATGCCGAATGCCTCCGCAATGCCGAGTGCCTCCGCAATGCCGAATGTCTCCGCAATGCCGAGTGCCTTCGCAATGCCGAGTGCCTCCGCAATGCCGAGTGCCTCCGCAATGCCGAATGCCTCCGCAACGCGCGCTCACCTTGGGCGATTCGCGCGTATCTTGCTGGCGTCGTTGTTGGTGATGGGGATTGCGAGCTGCTCGAATCCGCCGCCGACGGCGGAGCCGCCGCGTCCGGTGCGCACTGTGGAGATCAAGCCATTGGCAGCCGCGGAGACGTTGACACAGACGGGCGAGGTGCAGGCGCGTCGCGAGACCGACTTGTCGTTTCTCATCGAGGGCCGCGTTGCGCGACGATTCGTCGAGGTGGGCGCAAAGGTCGCCAAGGGGGACGTGATTGCCGTCCTCGATACCGGCATCGTGCGTAACGAGGTTCGGGCCGCAGAAGCCGAACTCGCGAGCGCGAGTTCAGCACTCGAGCTCGCTACGACCACTCGCGCGAGAGTGCAACAGCTCTATGCGACTCAATCCGTCGCACAGCAGCAAATGGACGAAGCTAGCGCGAATCTGCGCGTCGCGACCGCGAGGCGCGACGCTGCCGTCGTTGCCGTAGACATGGCGCGAAAGAAGCTGTCCTATGCGCAACTCCTCGCAGAAGAGACGGGTACGGTCGTCGCGGTGGGCGCGAATCAGGGGCAAGTGGTTGCCCCGGGGATCATGATTGCTCGCGTCGCGACCCAAGCGCTCGACGCAGTGTTTGCGGTATCCGAACAGGTCATCAACGAAGCCAATCCCGACGTGAAGGTCCGCGTAAGCCTGGCGTCGAATCCATCCGTGTCCGTGGTCGGAACGGTTCGCGAGGTGAGCCCCGCCGCAGATCCCGTCACCCGAACGTATCGGGTGCGCATTGCTCTGCCGGAGCCGCCGAAGGAGATGACCATTGGTGCGACGGTGATTGGCAAAGTGGAGCTCTCGACCTCCGCCGTCGTGACCATTCCTGCGTCGGCCATGACGAGTGAGAATGGTAAGCCGGCGGTTTATGTCTTCGACGCCCGAACGAGCAAGCTTTTGCGACGTCCAGTGGCCGTTGCGCGCTACGAAAACGACAAGGTGTTGATTGCTTCAGGCGTGAACGCAGGTGAACGCGTCGTTACTGCGGGCGTCAGTAAGTTGCGCCCGGGGCAAGCCGTGACCCTCGAGCCTTCCGCGGAGGTGAAGCGATGAACAGCAATCCCGCGGACGGCAAGTCGACCTTCAATTTGTCCGACTGGGCGCTGAAGCAACAGTCCCTCGTCGTGTTCTTCATGCTGCTTACCATGGCGCTCGGCGTGTGGAGCTACTTGCGCCTGGGTAGAAACGAAGACCCTCCCTTTACCATCAAGACGATGGTCGTCGGTGCTGCTTGGCCCGGCGCGACAACGGAAGACACGACTCGATACATTACGGATAAGCTCGAGCAAAAGCTCGAAGAGACCCCGTATTTGGACCGCTTCGACAGTTACACGAAGGGCGGGCAATCGGTGGTGTTCGTCAATTTGCGCGACGATACCCCGCCGAGCAAAGTGCCCGACATCTGGTATCAGGTTCGGAAGAAAGTGGGCGATCTGGTTCCGTCGTTGCCCCAGGGCGTGCGGGGACCGCTCTTCGATGACGAATTCGGGGATACCTTCGGGATCATCTACGGGATCACCGCAGAGGGGTTTTCCGATCGTGAGGTGCGCGATCGCTTGGAGTCGATTCGCGCGGAGCTCGTGAAGACGCCGAACGTGGGCAAAGTCATGCTGCTCGGCGTTCAGGAGGAGCAGATTGCCGTCGAGTTTTCCCCGCGGGATCTCGCGGTTCACTTGCTCGATCCCGAAATGGTGATCCGCGCTCTGCAGGCTCAAAATGCAGTGACACCGTCGGGGACCGTCCGCTCCGGAGACGAAAAGATCTCGCTTCGCGTGAGTGGCGCCTTCGACTCGCTCGAAAGCGTGAAGGCGATCGTCCTTCACATCAATGGAAGGTACGTGCCGTTGTCGGATATCGCGACGATTACACGTGTTCCCGAGGATCCGCAAAGCCCTGCATTTCGCGTCAACGGGGAGAAGTCCCTCGGGATCGCCGTCTCGATGTCCCAAACCGGGGATCTGCTCGAATTCGGTAAATCGATTCGTCAGAAGATGGAGACCATTCGTCGCACGTTGCCGCACGGCCTCGAGCTCTCGGTGGTCGCCGATCAGACGAGTGTCGTTCAAAGCGCAGTCGGCGGCTTCGTGAAGGTGCTCCTCGAGGCCATCGCAATCGTATTGGTGGTGTCGTTCCTCTCCTTGGGCTTGAGGGCAGGGCTCGTCGTATCCTTCTCGATTCCCTTAGTGCTCGCGCTGACCTTCTTCGGGATGGATCTCGCTGGCGTTGGTCTCCACCGCGTGTCCCTCGGCGCGCTCATCATCGCCTTGGGGTTACTCGTCGACGACGCGATGATCACCGTAGAGACAATGGTGTCACGGCTCGAGGCAGGTTGGCCCTTGCGTCGTGCAGCGACGTACGCCTACGAGTCTACGGCCTTTCCGATGTTGACCGGCACTCTGGTGATGATTGCGGGGTTCGTACCGGTGGGGTTTGCTGCATCGAGCGCAGGCGAATACTGCTACTCGCTCTTCGTCGTCATTCTCATCTCCCTCGTTGCGTCGTGGATCGTCGCCGTATTGTTCTCACCCCTGATTGGAACCTGGGTGTTACCTTCCGCGATGCCGAAACACGAGCATCGCGACGGACTCGTCCTTCGGACGTTCCAACCCGTGCTCGACTGGATGCTCCGTCGTCGTTGGGTCACGGCGCTCGTGAGCCTCGTTGCGCTCGTCGTAGCATTGTTTGGTGCGACGAAACTCGAAGAGCAATTCTTTCCGCCCTCGGATCGCCCCGAGCTCCTCGTGAGCGTCAACATGCCCCAGAATGCGTCCTTCGAAGCAACGGACGCGACGACGAAGCGACTCGAAGCGATATTGAAGGCCGATCCCGCCGTGGATCACTTTTCTACGTACATCGGTTCCGGCGCCATCCGCTTCTACTTGCCGATGGACGTGCTACTCGCGAACGATAACGTCTCGCAGATCGTCGTCGTGGCGAAGAGCGACGACGCGCGGGATCAACTTCGCACGCGACTCGATGCGGCTTTCAAGGCGCAATTCTCGGACGTGGTGGCTCGTGCGATGCCCCTCGAGATGGGGCCGCCCGTGGGTTGGCCCATCAAGTATCGCGTGACGGGTCCGAACGCCGATCAGGTCCGCGAATACGCGATGCAGTTGGGGAACCTCGTGGCAGCGAACCCGAACGTCAGGGACGTCAATCTGACTTCAGGTGAGCCCCAGAAGAGCGTGCACGTGGAGCTTCGCCAGGCCGAGGCGCGCGCTGTCGGTTTCTCGTCGGAAGCCATCGCGAGCGCCCTTGCAACGATGTTCTCCGGCGCTCCAGTGACGACCCTGCGCGACGGCAGCCGTCTCGTGGACGTCGTGGTTCGAGCCAAGCCCGGCGAGCGCCATGATCTCGCGACACTCTCGAGCCTGCAACTGACGAGTCCCCTCGGGAAGCAGGTGCCGTTGACTCAGATTGCAACCCTGTCTTACGGCGTCGAGCAACCCATCATCTGGCGCCGACAAAGGGAGCCCATCGTGACGGTCCAAGCCGACATCCGCGGCACCGTCCAACCCGCGACCATCTCCGAGCAGCTCGCATCCGCCGTCGCGCGGTTCGAGAAAGGGCTGCCTGCCGGATATCACGTGCAAGAGGGCGGCGCGGTGGAAGAGTCTGCGAAGGGCAGTGAATCGGTGTTTGCCGTGGTTCCCGTGATGGTGGGCATCATCGTCACGTTGCTGATGATCCAGCTGCGCAGCTTCTCGCGGATGTTCATTGCGATGTGCATGGCTCCCTTCGGGATCATCGGTATCGTCATCGCGATGCTACCGACTCATACTCCCATGGGATTCGTGGCGCAGCTTGGCGTGATCGCCCTCGCGGGGATGATCATTCGCAATGCCGTGATCCTCATCGAAGAGGTGGACACGAATCGCGACCTTGGCATTCCTTCCCTCGAAGCGATCGTGAAGGCGGTTCGACATCGCTCGCGTCCCATTTTGCTCACGGCGTGCGCGGCCATCTTGGGCATGGTTCCCATCGCACATCAGCGATTCTGGGGCCCAATGGCTTACGCCGTCATCGGTGGTTTGGCGGGCGCGACGGTGCTCACATTGACTCTCCTACCGTGTGCGATGTCCTGGCTTTTGGGCTGGGAAGATCGCAAGCGCGAGCAGCGAGTGCGAGCCGAAAGCGCGCAGGAATCGAAGTCGGAGGTGTCGGCGTGATGTGCATTGCCACGATGAGCCTTCGGCTCGGCCGACCGCTTCGTCTTGCCGTCCGGGATCGATTGCGCTACCAGCGCCCGCGTGTCGGATGACCCTCGCGACGTCCCATCGAGCCCCGCACCCGTAGAGGGGACGAAGAGCAACAACGATGAGCTCGTCGCGACTGCACCGTCGACTCCCGTGCTCGCGGAGAAGACGAAGAGCACCAGCGACGAGCTCGCCGACGTCGCGCCGCCTGTCGTCGAAGTCGCGCCGCCTGTCGTCGAAGTCGCGCCGCCCAGTGCCGCGGCGGCGCCGTCACCGGTCGAAGTCGCGCCACCCAATGCCGCGGCGGCGCCGTCACCGGTCGAAGTTGCGCCGCCCAGTGTCGTCGCGCCGCCTGTCGTCGAAGTCGCGCCGCCCAGTGTCGTCGAGCCGTCTGCGCCGCTCGCGGGGCTTTCGAGTCCAGCGCTGTCCGGCACAGATCCGAAGTCGCGACGCACCGGCATAAAGACCTCCCTGTTGCGATTGAAGGGAAGGCTGACGCGTCGGAACGTCGGACTTGGTTTCGCGGCGGTGGCCATGCTCACGCTTTTGGGCGTCGAGATTTGGTATATCGCAGGTGAGGCGATTCGAAATCCGCGCGGGCTCGCTGGGAGCGCTTCTTCGAGCGCGGTTTCCGATGAGGGACCTGCGCCGAGTGCGACACCTGCGAGTGAGTCCCCGCCGGGCCCGATTGCCACCGCAGATACGGGGATGATCCCGCCCGCGACGAGCACTGACGAGGCTCTCGACGAGGAGCCCGAGCCGAAGCCCGAGAAACCGCGCGTCTACAAAACCGTCGAGGAAGCATCGATTGGAAGTTGCTCCACGGGGAGTGTGGACGGGCTCAGTCGGCAGATCATCGAGCAGGTTCGTTGTATCAATCCGAATGCGCTCGTTCCGCTGCCTTCGCGACCGAATCTGTCGTTAGATTCGCACATTTTCCCGTACCTCGAGGCCGCGGCGCGGAGGCAATTCGTGAAAGCGCTCGACGCCAATCCGAAGCAGACGCTACGCGTGCATAGTCTTTATCGCACGGTTGCACAGCAATACCTCGTGCGACGTTGGGCTGCCGGAAAACGTTGTGGTGTTCCAATGGCGACGCCTCCCGGTGAGAGCAACCATGAAACGGGACGCGCCCTCGACATCGCGGAAGCTGGTCGTTGGCGCCCTGCTCTCGAGTCGCAGGGGTTCCGCTGGTTGGGAGCTGCCGATCACGTCCATTTCGATTACGTCGCGAGCGGCGCCGGAACTCGCGGCCTCGACGTGCTTGCGTTCCAACGCCTTTGGAACCGCAACCATCGCGACGATGCCATCGCTGAATCGGGCCGTTACGATCCGAGCACCGAACAGCGCTTGAAGAAGTCGCCCCCCGCCGGTTTTCCGCTGGGTCCGAGCTGTGGGAAGCCAGCGCGTAAGCCCGACAAACCCGAGAAACCGACGGGCAATTGACGTCGAGGCGCCCCGAATTGACGGATACGAACGCGCTTCGTGAATGTCGGAATGCGTGTGCGCCCCGTGTTGAACGTCGAGGCGCCCCGTGTTGACATCGAGGCGCATCGCGTCGAATCACGTCAGGCGACCGTCCACGTGGTGCCCGTCGCGGAATCCTTGAGCACGACGCCCATGGCGGCGAGCTCGTCGCGGATCTCGTCGGCGCGCTTCCAGTTCTTGGAGGTGCGGGCTTCGCGACGCTCGACGATGAGCGCCTCGATGCGGGCCGCGTCGAGACCATGTTCTTTCTCGGCAGTGCGCTCGAGATCGAGGATCCCCAAGGTGTCGAGCATCTTGTCGAGAGCGCGAAGCTCTTCTGCGATTGTCGAATCGCCGCTGCCTGCGGTGGGTTGTGCGCCGTAAGCACCGGCGCCATCGTTGAGGGCTGCGAGGGCACCACTGACGTTCAAGTCGTTCGCGAGGGCTTCTTTGAACTTGGTGAGCGCCGTCTGAAGTGGCATGTCCGCGGGTGCCGATGCGTTGCCCAGGGCTTGGAGTCCATCGCGAACGCGGAACCAGCGATCGATCATACGCTGCATGTCCTTCAAGCCTTGGAAGGTGAAGTTCGCGCGACTTCGATAGTGCATCCGCACGAGCTCCAGGCGCACCGCTGCGGGCGAGTGTCCTTGCTTGACGAGATCGGCGAGCGTAAAGAAGTTGCCCTTGCTCTTGGACATCTTCTCGCCCTCGACGCGGAGGAACCGAGTGTGAAACCAGTATCGCGCGAAGTACTGCGTGCCGTTGTGAGCGCAACTCTGGGCGATCTCGCACTCGTGATGGGGGAAGATGTTGTCTTCGCCGCCGGAGTGTAGATCGATCTGCCCACCGGTGATTCCACCGAGTAGCGAGTGCGCCATCACGGAGCACTCGAGGTGCCAACCGGGATAGCCTTCGCCCCAGGGCGAATTCCAACGCATCAGGTGTTTGGCGTCGGGTTTCCACAGGAGAAAGTCTGCGGGGTGCTTCTTGAGCGCTTGTGTCGACGCGTCGACACGACCACCCTCGCCGGAACGGATCGCGTCCATCGTGTTTCCGGAGAGCTGCCCGTAATTCGGGAACGCTTGGGTATCGAAGTAGATCGCGCCGTCGTTGCCCGTGTACGCGTAACCCTTCGTTTCGAGATCTTTGACGAAGGCCACCATCTGTTCGACGTATCGCGTCGGTCGCGGCATCAACTCTGGACGCGTCTTCGCGTCGCGTACCACCTTCAAGCCGAGGGCGTCTGCATCTTGCACGAAGGCGCTCGCGTAAAAGTCGGCGATGGCGTACGGATCGGCGGGGTCGACGTTGACACCAGGCGGCAATCTTCCGCTCTTCTTGGCTTCGGCGAGGCGCGTCCCTGCGGCTTGCATCTTATCGACGCCGCCGCCATCCGCGAGATCATCCTCCGTCATGTGTCCCACGTCGGTCATGTTCATGACCTGCGTGACTTCGTAACCACAGAGCTCGAGTGCCCGACGGAGCATGTCGGCGTTCAGAAATGAGCGGAAGTTGCCGATATGCGCGTAGTCGTAAACCGTGGGTCCGCAGGTGTAGAACGTCACCGTTTTCCCGTCTGCGGCGAGCGGCCGGAAAGCCTGTTCGCCCTTGCTCAGGCTGTCATAGATGCGGAATTCGGTGCACTGGCTCATGGGCGGGATCTAGCACAAGCTGGCCACGCGCAAGCCTCGTCGAAAGCGCGGCGAAGCGAGTACCAAGGGCAAAAGTCCGGCGCTTGACGAATCTTGGTCCGGTGGGAAAGATTCCCGGTTTCATGGTCATCCCGCAGATCAGGACCGAGATACTCGAGGGATCGGAAGATTACGTCGTCTTGGTGTGGCGGCGGTTGATGCTGCTCGCGTGGCGCGGCACCGCGAATGCAAAGGGCATCGAGCGCTCTCGCGTGCTGTTCGAACAGTGGCTACAAACGCAACCTCGGGGAGGGGCGTTTCTCATCGTCGTGCCCGACGAACGCACGCCACCGCCGGACGCCGAAACTCGAGCGGCCATGCAACGGACGGCGAGTTCGCCCCTTGGACCCTTCAAGGGTATGGCGACGCTCATCGAAGCGGAGGGCTTCATTGCCGCATCGGTCCGTTCGATCATGATGCGCCTGCAACCCCGCGAGGCCGGTGCTCCCGCCGTTTTCGGCAAGCCCGCGGATGCCGCTGCCTGGGCTGCGGGATTGCTCGAAGATCCCGAGATCACCACCGCAGGTCTCATGGAAGCGCTCCGCACGGCGCGCATGTATTGGGCGAAGTAACGGGGCGAAGTATACGGGGCGAAGTAACGGGGCGAAGGCGTTTCGACGGGGTTTGCGTCGCGCTCACGGCCGCGGTCGTGCTGGATGCGTGAGTGGAAGCGATTCAGCGTCGGGGCGTTGCTTGACGCGTGAGTGGAAGCGATTCAGCGTCGGGGCGTTGCTTGACGCGTGAGTGGGAGCGATTCAGCGCTTGATGGTGTTCCAATCGAGCGCGAAACGCGCGAGATACTTCCGCAAGCGATCGGCGTCATTGGACGAGATCTTGTATGTCCGCGAAACGTTGAACAGAGTGCGGCCGGCGTCCGATAGTGTCGGCGATTTGATGCAGACCGCGAGCACGTCTTCCAGCTGAACGCGTTCGAATCGATCGAGGTGTGATGCCGTCTCGGCCCCCAGGTATCGCTTGACGAGCGAAGTCGGATCGGTCCCCGAGGAGCGCTCGACGAGCAACGGCGAGTCTGGTCCTTCGGCGTGATTCGCTTCTGTGGCACCTTCAACCTGCGTCAGTCGACGCCAATCGTCGCTCAATCGAGCGATCTCTTCTTCGACGACATCGGTGCCGATCCTCCCGCCGTCGCTCAAGGTCGCCATTCGTCGGACGGCGGCGTTGAGGTCACGGAAGTTGCTGTTCCAGGAGGCTTCCGGAGACGTCGCGAAGTCGACGAAGCGAGTCCGTGCTTCACGACTGAAGGTCAAGTGAAGGTTCATACGTCGTGCACACGCTTCGAGCTCGTAGCTCAGATTAGGTTCGATGTCTTCGGTACGCTCGCTGAGACCTGGCAATCGGAAGGTCCACAAATTGATGCGCGCGAACAGATCCTCTCGGAAGGTTCCGCGTGTGACGTCGGCTGCCAAGTCGCGATTCGTACCGGCAATCAGCTGAAAATCACTCTGCACGAGCCGATCCGAGCCCACCGGATAAAACGACTTCATTTCGATGGCGCGCAGGAGCATCGCCTGTTCGTCTGCTCTCAGTTCGCCAATCTCGTCGAGGAATAGGACTCCACCGTCTGCTTTACGCAACATGCCAGCCCGATCCGTAATCGCGCCCGTGAACGCGCCCTTCACGTGACCGAAAAGTGATGACATCGCGCCGTCGCCCCGTACGGTTGCGCAGTTCACTTCGACGAAAGATCCTTGAACCTGCCGCCGTGCCTGCTTCAAATCGTAGATCCGGCGTGCCAACTGCGATTTGCCGGAACCCGTGGGGCCCATCAGTAAAATGGGTTCTCGCGAGCCGATCGCGACTCGTTCGATGCGCTCGATCAATCGATTGAAGGAACCGTTGCGCGTTTCGATCCCCGATTTGAGAAGCGAGATGCCTTCGCGTTGCTCTTTGTGAAATCGCGATGCGATGCGGTCGAATCGCGACAGATCCAGATCGATTATCGTATAGCTTCCCGCGCTATTGCGCGTGGCATGGGTCGGTGGTGAGGTTTGGATCAACCGCGCCGGGATGTGTCTCGATTCCGTGAGCAAGAACATGCAAATCTGCGCGATGTGCGTTCCCGTCGTAATATGGACGAGATAATCTTCCTCATCGGGACGGAACGGATAGGTCCGAGCGAAGTCGTACAAGCCTCCGTAGACTTCCTCGAGATCCCACGCGTCGTTGAATTCGAGAACGTGAGTTCGTACCGTGGTTTCGGGCGAAACTCGCACCAAGTCTCCTCGTACGGTTTCGGCGAGCGTCGCGAATTTGAGTGGGTGGAGTAGCTCGAAACGATGGATGAGGAGCTCGTCGTGCTGCCCCAAGGCCACCGTGGGTCGCCAGTGCTCCCATCGTTTCGATCCGCGGCCCTGATCGAGTTGCGTCCCGAGCAGGCCCAACACCACGAGTTTCTTGGGTGCCCGGCTTGTCATCTTTACTGATTTGCAACTTATACCAGGATATAAGTTGCGCAGTCCGTGAATTCATACGGCGCGAGGCGGCCAGGGGTGACGCGAAAGCGCGAGGCGGCCAGGGGTGACGCGAAAGCGCGAGGCGGCCAGGGGTGACGCGAAAGCGCGAGGCGGCCAGGGGTGACGCGAAAGCGCGAGGCGGCCAGGGGTGACGCGAAAGCGCGAGGCGGCCAGGGGTGACGCGAAAGCGCGAGGCGGCCAGGGGTGACGCGAAAGCGCGAGGCGGCCAGGGGTGACGCGAAAGCGCGAGGCGGCCAGGGGTGACGCGAAAGCGCGAGGCGGCCAGGGGTGACGCGAAAGCGCGAGGCGGCCAGGGGTGACGCGAAAGCGCGAGGCGGCCAGGGGTGACGCGAAAGCGCGAGGCGGCCAGGGGTGACGCGAAAGCGCGAGGCGGCCAGGGGTGACGCGAAAGCGCGAGGCGGCCAGGGGTGACGCGAAAGCGCGAGGCGGCCAGGGGTGACGCGAAAGCGCGAGGCGGCCAGGGGTGACGCGAAAGCGCGAGGCGGCCAGGGGTGACGCGAAAGCGCGAGGCGGCCAGGGGTGACGCGAAAGCGCGAGGCGGCCAGGGGTGACGCGAAAGCGCGAGGCGGCCAGGGGTGACGCGAAAGCGCGAGGCGGCCAGGGGTGACGCGAAAGCGCGAGGCGGCCAGGGGTGACGCGAAAGCGCGAGGCGGCCAGGGGTGACGCGAAAGCGCGAGGCGGCCAGGGGTGACGCGAAAGCGCGAGGCGGCCAGGGGTGACGCGAAAGCGCGAGGCGGCCAGGGGTGACGCGAAAGCGCGAGGCGGCCAGGGGTGACGCGAAAGCGCGAGGCGGCCAGGGGTGACGCGAAAGCGCGAGGCGGCCAGGGGTGACGCGAAAGCGCGAGGCGGCCAGGGGTGACGCGAAAGCGCGAGGCGGCCAGGGGTGACGCGAAAGCGCGAGGCGGCCAGGGGGTGACACTCTGTATCGGAGATATCCTCTGATATAAGTCGTATATCGGGGTATAAATTGCTTTCTGCGCTACCACCCCCTCCCCGGGCACCCTGTTAACCATTATCAACGATATCGAGCCGTTAGCTTCGATTGTGGGAGGCTATCGCCGTTGGCACGACTGGTGCTTTTGCGGGAGCCGAGGACAAATGGAAACGGCGAACCATGCGTGCAGCTACGAAATCATCTCGGTCCCTGGCGGAGTGCCGGTGAAGACTTGGACTCTCGGTGTGCCGTTCGAGATTGAGGCAAAGTCCCAACTCGAACGAATTGCCGCGCTTCCCTTCGTTCACCAATGGGTTGCCGCCATGCCCGACGTCCATCGCGGAAAGGGAGCGACGATTGGCAGTGTCATCCCGACGCATCGCGCGGTCATCCCCGCAGCGGTGGGGGTCGATATCGGTTGTGGGATGACCGCGGTGAGGACGAGTCTATCCGCGAGTGACCTTCCTACAAGCCTCTCCGGTCTGCGTTCGGCAATCGAAGCCGCGGTTCCGCACGGGCGCACCGACAACGGTGGTCCGAACGACAGAGGGGCTTGGTTCGATTTGCCCGAAAGCCATCGAAACGCCTGGTCCGAACTCCAACCGGGGTACGACGCGATCGTCGCGAAGCATCGCAAGATTGCGCGTGGACCTCAGGCAACTCATCTTGGGACCCTGGGAACGGGTAACCACTTCATCGAGATCTGCTTGGACGAAGCGGAACGGGTTTGGTTCATGATCCACAGTGGCTCCCGTGGCGTCGGGAACCGAATCGGTTCCTATTTCATCGAACTAGCCAAGCATGACATGCAACGGTGGTTCATCGACCTGCCAGACACCGATCTCGCGTACCTCCCTGAAGGCACGGAACACTTCGACGATTACATCGAAGCAGTGGGATGGGCACAACGATATGCTTACGTCAATCGACGGCTAATGATGAATGCCGTCGTGACCGCGGTAGGCGCGACGGCAGGTGTGCCCCCCTTCGAAGCAACGATGGAGGTCATCGACTGTCACCATAACTACGTCGCGCGGGAACATCATTACGGAGCGAACGTGTTCGTGACGCGAAAAGGCGCAGTTCGGGCACGAAAGGGCGATTTGGGTATCGTGCCCGGAAGCATGGGCGCGCGTTCCTTCATCGTTCGTGGACTCGGAAATCCGGAGAGCTTCCACAGCTGCAGTCACGGCGCGGGGCGGACGATGTCGCGAGCAGAAGCGAAACGGCGATTTTGCGTCGAAGACCATCTTGCCGCGACCGAAGGCGTCGAATGCCGAAAAGACGCCGATGTTCTCGACGAGACTCCGGCCGCATACAAGCCCATCGATGCCGTGATGCAGGCACAACGCGATCTCGTCGAAGTCGTACACATGCTGAAGCAAGTTGTTTGTGTCAAAGGATGACCATGTTTACCATTGACGGATCCATGGGTGAAGGCGGTGGGCAGATCTTTCGCACGGCCCTTGCTCTTTCACTTCTGAAAGGCGTCCCCGTTCGGATCACGAACATCCGAGCGGGACGTCCGAAGCCGGGTCTGATGCGGCAACATTTGACTGCATTGCAGGCAGCAATACGTGTGTCAGAAGGTCACGCTGACGGTGCATTGGTTGGTTCGACCGAGGTCACGTTTCGCCCTGGCTCGGTGCAGGGCGGGGAACATTCCTTTTCCGTCGGTACCGCCGGCAGCACGACTCTCGTGCTTCAAACCTTGTTGCCAGCGCTGCTGTCTGCCGCGACGCCGTCCACTCTCGTATTGGAAGGGGGAACACACAATCCACATGCGCCGCCCTTCGATCACTTGTCCGAGGCCTTTCTACCGATTTTGCGTCGAATGGGCGCAAAGGTGCACGTGTTCCTCGAGAAAGCAGGATTTTACCCAATGGGAGGTGGGCGAGTGCGCGTCGTCATCGAACCCTGTGCCAGGCTCTCGCGACTCGACCTCCTCGAGCGGGGTACACTCGTCACCAGAAGCGCGAGGGCGTTGGTCTCCTCGATCCCTCGACGCATCGGCGAACGAGAAATCCAGACGATTCGAGAGCAATTGGGGTGGACCCAACAGGATGCGCATACCGACGTAATCGAAAGCACGGACGGTCCGGCCAACGTGCTCGTCGTCGCGCTCGTAAGCCAAAACATTACCGAGATCTTCACCGGTTTCGGTGAACGTGGTGTTTCGGCGGAACGAGTGGCGGCGGGTGTTGCTCGAGAAGCGCGTGCGTATCTCGCTGCAGGAGTTCCCATCGGTGAGCATTTGGCCGATCAGCTTCTGCTTCCCATGGCGCTCGCAGGTGGTGGCGCGTTTCGTACGGTCGAACCAAGCTCGCACACGCGAACACAATCGGCTGTTATACGCGAATTTCTCGGAATTGAGATTCGGATGAATCAGATTGCCGATCGCGTGTGGGAAGTCGCGGTCGGACAGGTTTAATGCGGACCAATGGGCACGCCGCACATCGTTGGACGAACTCGTCCGAACGGTGAAGATGCGTCGAGCTAGCCCGAATGCCGAAGACTCATGGGCTAGCTCGCGAACACCGAATACGTCTTGGCCGTGCCGGTCAACGCCGCACAGGCAACGCCGCACAGGCAACGCCGCACAGGCAACGCCGCACAGGTCAACGCCGCACAGGTCAACGCCGCGTTTACAGCCTCGTTACGCGCATCCGCAGCCGCATCCGCTAGAGACAGCGGCGCCCTTGTCCGCACAACCTGCTTGTGTGTCTGCGGGTGGTGCGTCGCCCAGTGCGTCTGCGAAAGCGTTTTCTGCTTCCTTCTCAGCGCCGCGTTTCGCCGTACGTGCGATTTGCCCTGCCAGGCGGACTTGGTCGTCCGTTGCTCCGAGTGCTTTCGCCTCCAAAATGCGCTGTTTGATTAGCGATGCGGCATTCGAGGCGAGTGCCGTCGCGACGTTCATCAATGCACCGAGCAGGACTCGCTCCGCGCGAAATGCGGCGTCGACCTCTGGTTTCGGGAAGCTGCTATCGGCAAACGTGTCCATCGATGCGAGCGCCGCTTGCCGCCCGTCGAGGCCAGCTTCGAGGGAAAAGCGCACTCCGCGGTCGCATGCGCCGGCGCCCTTGGCGGCCTCGACGAAGGAGCGCGTGCAGGGTTGGCAACCCGCGGCGATGGCGGCGCTGATGCCAATGAGGTGCTTTTGCTTGGTGGGGAGGGTTTCGGTGGTCATGGTCGTATCCTCGTTCGGTTCGATTTCGGCGCTCTCGAGTGAGCGTTCGATGGGTTGACGAGGCTCCCCGTCGGAAGGATACGCAACTTGTGTCGATTTCCGTTTTCGGTCGCAGCAGAGGTTGTTTTCCGCGTCGTGATAAAAGCTACAGGCGCTCTCGAGCTCCGCCTTCATCTTCGCGCGAGCTCGATGGAGGCGGATCTTGGCCGACCCAACGGTCACCCCGAGCACCTCTGCGACCTCCTTGTCCGTCAGCTCCTCACAGTCACTCAGACCGAGCACGGTCCGGTAGCTCTCGGGCAGCCGCGCGAGCACCTCACCGATGCATTGGCTCATTTCCGCGCGGAGCAGCTCTCGTTCTTGGGAGCTTACGTCAGGGGAGAGTGCGTCGTCTTCCGCATCTTCGACGGACACCTCCGCAGTGAGATTTCGCGCCGTCCGACGTGCACGGTTCCAGTCGTGAGCCGCGTTGGTTGCGATTCTGAACAACCACGTTCGCGGACTCGCCTCGCCGCGATATTCCGACCGGGCAGCGGATGCTTTGGACAGGACCGTCTGGACGACGTCCTCCGCGTCCGCGTCTCCGACGACTCGCGTCAGGTACCGGACCAGCTGCGGCCTCAGTTCGCGCACCAGAATTTCTAACTCGGGTAAGGGCTGCATTCGTTCCTGCCTTCGAGCTGTCGCGCTCGCGACTTCGAGCCTGCTCCAAACCTGGCCATTTGACAATATGGCCAATCAGCCATACTGTGCCTCGAACATGAGCGCTCGACGAAAGACTGGCCACGCGAAGGCCAACCTCGCGAAGGCCAACCTCGCGAAGGCCAACCTCGCGAAGGCCAACCTCGCGAAGGCCAACCTCGCGAAGGCCAACCTCGCGAAGGCCAACCTCGCGAAGGCCAACGGCGCGAAGGCCAACCTCGCGAAGGCCAACATCGCGAAGGCCAACCTCGCGAAGGCCAACCTCGCGAAGGCCAACCTCGCGAAGGCCAACGGCGCGAAGGCCAACTACGACAACGCACCGGCTGTGTGGCGTCGCGCGTCCTCGAAAGGCGCGGCATCGACGAGCAAGTCGTCCCAAAGCTCGTTGCGCGATCGAGTCGTGGTGAAGGGTAGCACCGCACGCAAGCGTCGGGTGAGCAAGGCCTCGTCGCCCATGCCAGCATCACCCAGATCGACCGCACGTACACTGGTCGCGTCCAGATCCGCCGCGCCCAGGTCCGTCGCATCGAAGTCCGTCGCATCGAAGTCCGTCGCATCGAAGTCCGTCGCATCGAAGTCCGTCGCATCGAAGTCCGTCGCGCCGAAGTCCGTCGCGCATACGCTGGCCTCGGCAAAGGTGGCCTCGCGTATGCCGGTCGCGTCCAAGTCCGTCGCGCCGAAGTCCGTCGCGTCCAAGTCCGTCGCGCATGCGCTGGCTTCGGCGAAGGTGGCCTCGCGTATGCCGGTCGCGTCCAAGTCCGTCGCGTCCAAGTTGGCGCAGCGCGATGCGGCTTCGAGTCGAACATCGACTCTGGACAGGCGGATCTTCCATCGGCAATCTCAGGTGCTCAAGGCGTTGGCCAACGAATCGCGATTGATGATCATCGATCGACTGTCCCGAGGTGAGTGCTCCGTGGGCGAACTCACGGAGCTCGTGGGCTCGGATCAATCGACAGTCTCGAAGCATCTCGCCGTGCTGCGCGCACATGGCATCGTGCGAGATCATCGCCAAGGAAACGTCGTCAATTATCAGCTCATGACCCCCTGCGTCATCAACTTCTTCTCCTGTGCGACGAAGGTCATCGAGGAGCGACATTGATTTTTCGCGTATCTTTCGTTCGCAGTCGTACGTCAATCGGTCAACGGTCGAGCTCTCACCGTTACCGCTGAAGTCCGTTTGACCAAGGCACCTGCAAAAGAAGCACGAATGGAACCAAAATCGTGGCATCGCATGCTCCTCGGCGCGTTGGGCATTGGCGCCTGGTGGCTCATCTACGTGCGCCTGGAACGGTTTTCAAAGTGGTTCACCTACGCGCTCCTCGGGTTCGATCCGAAGAGCCACCTGGCTTCTGCCGTTGCGTTCTTCGTCTTCGAGGTGCCAAAGGTCCTCATGCTCCTTTTGCTCGTCGTTTTCGGCGTAGGGATTGCGCGCTCCTTCTTCACGCCAGAACGAACGCGACGCATTCTTGCCGGGAAAGCAGAGTTTCTGGGTAACGTGCTAGCGTCCCTGCTCGGCATCGTCACTCCCTTCTGCTCTTGTTCCGCTGTGCCGCTCTTCATTGGCTTCGTGACGACGGGCGTTCCCCTGGGCGTCACTTTCTCGTTTCTCATTGCCGCACCGATGATCAACGAGATTGCGGTAGTGTTGCTCTTTGGCCTCTTCGGGTGGAAGGTTGCTGCGTTGTACGTGACCACTGGGCTCGCCATCGCGATTACGGCGGGGTGGGTCATCGGTCGCCTGAAGCTCGAGAAGTGGGTCGAGGGCTGGGTGTATGCAACCCAAACCGGAACCTCGGGGAACAACGAGAACGAATCTCTTTCGTGGAACGAACGGATCACCTACGGTGTCGACGCCGTCAAGGACATCGTGGGTAAAGTGTGGCCCTACGTGCTCGCGGGTATCGCCGTTGGCGCGGGGATCCACGGCTACGTGCCGCAAGATTTCATGGCAAAGATCATGGGCAAGGACGCCCTTTGGTCAGTCCCGCTCGCCGTCGTTCTGGGGATCCCGATGTACTCCAACGCTGCCGGCATCATCCCCGTGGTGCAAGCGCTGCTCGGAAAAGGAGCCGCTCTCGGAACCGTGTTGGCGTTCATGATGGCCGTGATCGGACTTTCGCTTCCCGAAATGGTCATACTGCGAAAGGTGTTGAAGCTGCCCCTGATTGTCACCTTCTGCGCCGTGGTGGGGACGGGGATCCTCGTCGTTGGTTACCTCTTCAACTGGCTGCTGTGAGTCGACGCGCGGAGCGCGCCGCGTCCTCACGAACGGCTGAGCTCCTTCCTTTGCCTGCCCCTGCCTGCCCCCTTTTGCTCATCACTTCTTCTTTTCGCTGCTTCGCGATCTCTCGATAGAAAGGAATGAATCCCGTGAACATCAAGATCCTCGGAACCGGATGCGCCAAGTGTAAGAAGCTCTATTCGGAGACAGAGAAGGCTCTGGCTGCTTCCGGACAGCAGGGCACCCTCGAGAAGGTCGAGAAGATTCGACGAGATCATGAAGTACGGCGTGATGGTGACGCCGGCATTGGTCGTCGACGGCGAGGTAAAGTCATCGGGACGTATTCCGTCACAAGCCGAGCTCGCAGGCTTCCTTCTTGCAGGACCCTCCAAGGCTTGACCATCGAGCGCCGCAGCTCTTCTTGGGTGACCGCGTGCGTTGCTTAGTCGAATTTCCGTGTGCACGCCCGTCTGATCGCCTGCCCTCACGCTGTGATTGAACCCCTGCGACTTCGAGATTCGACATGCTAGAGCTCTTCGTCAACGACGTCGGTCGATACCTCCACACCAGTCCTTCTTTGGCTTTGGCTGCGGTGTTTCTCGGCGGCGTGCTGACTGCCTCGAACCCCTGCGTGCTCGTCATGATCCCGCTCATGATGAGCTTCGTCGCGGGAACGAAGGACGAGAAGGCGAGCGTGCTTCGAGCCTTTTCGCTCTCCTTCGTGTTCGTCCTCGGCCTGTCCGCGACCTTCACGGCCTTGGGCATGGTCGCTTCGCTCGCAGGCAAGCTCTACGGAGAGGTTTCGGTGGGATGGAACTGGGTCGTGGCCGCGGTTTGCCTCCTCATGGGACTGCATCTCATGGAAGTGGTCACCGTGCCCGTTCCATCCTTGGGCGGTCGACTCCAGCCGAAGTCTCGGGGAGTGTTGGGAGCGCTGTTGCTGGGGCTGCTCTTCGGATTGGTTTCGGCGCCCTGTGCAGGACCAATCCTCATCGTTCTGCTGACGTACCTCGCTGGCTTTGGCGCTTCGGTTGCGTGGGGCGGACTGCTCCTGCTCGTCTATGCTTTGGGCCACAGCGTGCTGATTCTCGTTGCTGGAACCTCCATGGGTGCGGCGCGGGTTCTCATCGAGAACCGTAGAGCGAGCCGCGTCCTCTCCATTTTGCGACGCTCTGCGGGCGCCGCGATCGTGCTCGTCGGGCTCTATTTCGCTTACAAAGGGATCTACTCATGAACCATCGAATCTCGCTCCTCGTCGTTCTTGCCGTGGTGTATGCAACGAGCGGCTGCAACGAATCGAAGGCCTCTTCGGCCCCAGTGGCCAGCTCGACCGCTGCAGTGCTCGCGGCTGCTCCCACCGCTGCTCGAGCTAGCGCGAAGACGGAACGCGTCGTGTTCGTCGACAAAGAACACGCTTGCAAGTGCACGCAGAAACGCGTCGACGACAGCTGGGCTGCCTTGCAGACCGCCCTGGGAAACAAGGCGTCTGCGATGGTGGAGCGTTTGCACGCCGACACCCAGGAGAACCAAGTGGCGCCTTACGCAGCCATGAAAGCGATGGTCGCGCTGCCGGCACTCTACTTCCTCGACGCCAAGGGTGGTTTCGTGGATCTCCTTCAGGGCGAAGTGACGAAAGAGCAGATCCAAGCCGTGCTCGGCAGCGCAAAGTGAATCGTTGGGCGGCGCGCCGTGAATCGAGCAGGCGCCGTCAACCGCGAGCGCCGTGAACCGTGCAGGCGCGCCGTCATACTCTAGCGCCGTGAATCGAACAGGCGCGCCGTCACTCTCTAGCGCCGTGAACCGTGCAGGCGCGCCGTCACTCTCTAGCGCCGTGAACCGTGCAGGCGCGCCGTCACTCTCTAGCGCCGTGAATCGAACAGGCGCGCCGTCAACCGCGAGCGCTGTCAACCGCGAGTTTGATCAGGTGCAGCAGGTGGGCCCGCAGCAAGTCTTTCCTCCGGGTTTGACGGCTTCGATGGTCGCCGAAGCGACGTAGTTTTCGACGCCAGAACCCGGTAGCCAATCGCGAATGTACTCGCGGCTCGCTTCCTTGACGTCGATCTCGACGCGTTCGAATCCGACGTCGAGAAGGAGCTTCCGGAGCGTGTCGACGGGCGACGCGCCGGAAACGCAACCCGTTAGGGCGGCGACGTCTTTCTCGAGGGACTCGGGAAGCACCGCTGTCTTTACGACATCGGAAATGGCGAGTCGCCCTCCGGGCTTGAGAACTCGAAATGCATCCGTGAATACGGCGGCCTTGTCGGGGCTCAGGTTGATGACGCAATTGGAGAGGATCACGTCGACGGTGCCGTCCGCGACGGGAAGTCGTTCGATCTCTCCGAGACGGAAGGAGACGTTCGTCGTCCCCATTTTCTGCGCGTTCGCTCGAGCTTTCGAGACCATGTCCGGCGTCATGTCGACGCCGATGACGGAGCCCGAGGGGCCTACTTGTCTTGCGGCAAGGAAACAATCGAATCCCCCACCGGCACCGAGATCGAGCACCGTTTCGCCGACCTTCAGTGCTGCGATGGCCTGCGGGTTTCCGCAACCGAGACCCATGTTGGCTCCTTCCGGAACGGCGTCCAAATCCTCCTGAGAGTACCCCAGTCGCGTGCTCGCGACGGGATTCGGTCCGCAACAACCCGGCGCACAACCAGAACTGGAGTCGCTGTTCGCTACCTTGGCGTACGCTTCGCGCACGGTGGCGCGGAGCTCATCGTGAGATTGCTCGTTCATGGGGACCTCTTTCGTATTAGTGTGAATGGAAACGGATATTCGAAGAATACAAACAGTGAATTAGAGTAGCCGGCGCGCGAGGCACGCCGCAGAAGCGGGGCAAATCGAAGTGAATTCCGAGGAACATTGCAATGCCTCGGGGGCTTCTTTCCGAACTGCGTCGATGAAGCCGAGCTTACGGAAGTATTCAGGCGCAGTCGTCGTAAGGAGGTACACGGCCTCGAGCCTTTTGTTTTGAGCGGCGCGGAGACGGTCCTCGACGAGGGCTCGACCGAGCCCTGCCGAACGATACGCAGCCCGGACGGCGACCGAGCGCAGAAGGCCTACGTCGCCGTGCGTCTCGAGACCCGCCGCGCCGACGATCGTGCCGTCGTTCCGAACCACGACGTAGGCTTCCGGAAATTGGTCGGCCACGCCTGCCGTTGGTAGCAGTACCTCGGTGAGCAGTGTAAGCACGGCCTCGAGATCCTCTGCACGTGCGGGCTCTGGTGCTGAGGCCGCGGCGGAAGCGGAGGACGTAGGTGCCGTCGCATCCGCGGAACTCGTCCCGCACGGGACGAGTTCGCTTGCCATTCTCTCGAGCATTTGGCGCAAGGTGTCGCGGGCATCGCGGAAGCGCGAAAGCATCTGTTCGCGGGGAATCGTCGGGTCTTTGCTTGCAGGATCGGGGATCGGCAAATGGTATCGCCGCGCCTGACCTAAAAAGACAGGACACACCTCTTCGGCACAGAGGGTAACGACCGTACCTACTCGCTCAGGATCGATGGTCTGGACGGATTTCGAGTAGTGCGTCGTGAGATCGATCCCGAGCTCCTTCATGACCTCGATGGCATAGGGATTCACCTGCGAGGGTTCGCTTCCAGCGCTCATCACCGCAATGCGATTGCCGAAGAGCATCCGTCCGAGACCTTCCGCCATCTGACTTCGCGCGGAATTCGCGACGCAGAGGAACAGGAGCCCTTTGCCGTTATTGTTCGCCTTGGAACTCATGACGTTCTACCTTCCGTTGTCTATCGTCGGCGTCACCGGTATTGCGACAGGCATCATTGGGACGGAAGCGTGGTCGCTTGCGTTGCCGCGAAGAACCGTCGCTTGGCCCACAGGGCCACGTTTACCAACGCAATGAGCGCTGGCACCTCCACCAGTGGCCCAATGACGGCAGCAAAGGCGGCTCCGCTGTGGATCCCGAAGCTCGCGATGGCGACGGCGATGGCGAGTTCGAAGTTGTTGGACGCCGCAGTGAACGACAGCGTGGCCGACCGTTCGTAGTTTGCGCCGACGCGTTTGCTCATGATGAAAGAGAGCGCAAACATGACGACGAAGTAGACGAGCAAGGGAAGGGCGATGCGCAGCACGTCGAGGGGAAGCTGCACGATGGTCTCGCCCTTCAGGGAAAACATGACCACGATGGTGAAGAGCAGTGAAACCAGGGTGATCGGGCCGATGCGAGGGACGAATTGAGCCTCGTACCAGTCTCGTCCCTTGGCGCGGACGAGGATGCGTCGGGTGACGTAGCCCGCGAGGAACGGGATCCCCAGGTAAATCGCGACGCTTTTCGCGATTTCCGAGATCGTGACGTCGACGATGGCGCCCTCGAGCCCCAGCCACGTCGGCAGTAGGGTCGCGAAGAAGTAGGCGTAGACGGAGAAGAATAGGACCTGGAAGATCGAATTGAAGGCGACGAGCCCAGCGCAATACTCGGTGTCACCCTTCGCCAGATCGTTCCATACGATGACCATCGCGATGCACCGTGCCAGCCCAATCAGGATGAGGCCGAGCATGTATTCCGGCTTGTCGCGAAGGAAGAGAATCGCGAGCCCGAACATCAAAAACGGACCGATGATCCAGTTTTGGATCAATGACAGGCCGAGTACGCGCTTGTTGCGGAAAACCTGGTGCAGCTCTTCGTATCGGACCTTGGCCAAAGGCGGATACATCATCAGCACGAGCCCCACTGCGATGGGGATCGAGGTCGTTCCGATGCTCATTTGGTTGAGCGTTGCCGTGAAGCTAGGCACCGCGTAACCGAGGAAAACCCCGAGGGCCATCGCCGCGAAGATCCAGAGCGTGAGATAGCGATCGAGGAACGAAAGTCGCCCCACGATGTCACCTTTCGTAGATCCCATGTGTCTCCTATTCTTCCGATGAGCGTAAGATTCGACCGAGAGACGCGTGCGTGTCGCCCTTCGGGGTTGCGGCTCCGGCGTCTTACAACGCACCAACCAGGGCTTTGAGCCGTCGAAACGCGCGCGGCTCCAAGCAGTAACAAACTCGCGGCCCATCCACTTCGCCGTGAACGAGCCCCGCCTCCTTCAACACCTTCAAGTGCTGAGAGACGGTGGATTGGGCGAGGGGAAGCTCGTCCACGATGTCGCCGCACACACAAGTGGTGCGGCGAGACAGGAGTCGTACGATCTGCACGCGCGCCGGATGACCCAGGGCCTTGGCGTAGTTCGCCAGATCTTCGTCGGCTTCGGGCCCCTCGACGGGGCGAAAATCGGGCTTGCCGTCCGTTCGTTCGCAGTCGCGCTGGGGGTCGTTCATCGTTAAAAGACGATACGACTGGAGCCGCCGTTCGTCAAATACTGGATGCACGAAGTCACAAAAACGTAATCGAACGATGGGGTCATTGCGCCGCACCGACAAATCTGAAGACACGAAGGTCATGCACGACGCGACGCTGGGGTTTGCACGGGAGTCGAACGATGAAGTCGTCGCGCCGCACCGACAAATCTGAAGACACGAAGGCGATGGGTCCGTCGCGACGGTGGAGGCTGCAAGAGCGTGGATGGCCCGAGGCGCACGGTTTGCAAAGCACACCGTTGCCGCATTCCTCGAATCTTCCGCCGCGCCTGGGCATCGTCAGCAGATTTGCGAGACCCGATGAACTTCCGATCACTTCCGTGCGATGCGGGAATCTAACGCAGATAGAAGCCATCGATTTGCCCCCGGCGCGCGGGCGCTCGGCGGGCGTTTGTCCGAACTCGGACGCCGGTCGAAAGAGAGTATGACGATGAAGCAGCTAAGCGTTCTCCTCACCGCGGTAGTCTTGCCCGCCTGTCTTTCCCTTTGGGCTTGTAGCGGATCCGAGACTGACGGAGGTGAGCAAAGCACGGGCGGCACGACGAATGGCGGCGCAGTAGGAACGGGCGGCTCGACGAGCAGTACTCCGGCAGCTGGTAGCGCTTCGAAGGGTGGAGCAACGAACGCGACCGATGCGCGCGGTGGAGCTGCTTCTGGTGGAGCGACGTCGGAAACCGGCGCGAAAGGCGGCGCGACGAGCAATGGCGGCGCGACGAGCAATGGCGGCGCAAGCGGAGGTTCGACGGGAGCAACCGTGCCAGGGGCGAGCAGCGAAGACGAAGGAGCCGACTGCACCGTCGGCACTCTGCCGGAGGCGAGCGCACTCACTGCTAACGCGAAACTGCCCGACCCATTCAAGAAGCTCGACGGAACGCGCATTCTGACGAAAGCCGATTGGCGCTGCAGGCGACAAGAGATCAAAAAGCTCGCCGAGAAGTTCGCTTACGGTACGAAGCCCGCGAAACCCGAGTCCGTCACGGGATCGGTCTCGAGCACGAGCATTTCCGTGAAGGTCACCGACGGCGGTAAATCGTCGACCTTCAGCGCAACGGTGAGTTTGCCCTCCAAGGGTACGGCGCCGTTTCCTGCGGTCGTGGTATTGGGCGGCCTCGGCGCAGATACGGACACGATCAAGGCCGCTGGTGCTGCCGTCATCAATTACGATCCCTATGCCGTAGGCAGTGAGCAAGGCTCACGAACGAACAAATCCGGCGCATTTTATACCGTATACGGAAACAAGAGCACTACGGGGCTTCTCGTGGCTTGGGGTTGGGGCGTGAGTCGCATCATCGACGTCATCGAGCAATCCGACGGAAAGACGCTTCGCGCCGACGGTATTGGCGTAACTGGGTGTTCTCGCTTCGGCAAGGGCGCGTTCATCATCGGCGCCTTCGATCAACGTATCGCGCTGACCATGCCCATCGAATCGGGCACGGGAGGCGTTCCCATCTGGCGCGGTGTTCCTGGTGAAGGCGCGCAGACCTTATCGAGTGCCTACGGCGAAACTTACTGGTTCGGAGACGCCTTCAGCGCGTTCACGGGCAGCCCGACGAAGGCCCCGATCGATACGCACGAGGTCGTCGCGATGGTCGCACCACGCGGGCTATTCATCATGGACAATCCCCATATCGCCAACCTGGGCCCGAAGTCTGCCCATGTTGCGGCCTTGGGAGGTGCCGAGGTTTACAAAGCCTTGGGCGCAGGCGACAACATCACCTATTGGTCCGACATCGCGAACGGCAGTCACTGCGCCATTCGTCCCGAATGGAAGGACCCACTGACGAAGAATATCGAGAAGTTCCTTCTCAAAACGGGCAGCAACGCAGGCGTCATCAAAGCATCGAGCAAAGCTACCGGAAAGCTCTCGGATTGGAGCGATTGGACCGCTCCCACGTTGAATTGAGCCCGCGCATGCCGCCGCTCGACAAGGAGTGTCGTCGCAACACTCCTTCGGTGAGGCGCGGAACTCTCGTGCTCATCTGCAGTGCGCAGTGAGTGGGTGGAGCCACTCCAACACGAAGCCCGATCCTTTCGTTGCGAGCGGTAAACGCTCTCGACGTTCGGCGTCGCGAGCGGCAAACGCGCTCGACGTTCGGGGGCGCGTGCGGTGGACGCAGTTGCGTGTGGTGGACGCATTTGCGTGTGGTCGTGTGGAAATTTCGTTGGAAAAATGTGACGGACTTAGGGAGGTTTTCATGTGAGCTTTCGTGAGCCATCGAAAACGGGCTCGGCGTCAGAGTTCCCGTCGATGAATGGCGCATTCTCGGCACAATGGAAAAGGAGCCGTTTCATGAAACTGAATGCGAAGAATGGCTGGAAAGTTCTAGTGACGTGCGTGGCGGCGGGGGCATTTTCCGTCGGTTGTTTGAGTGAAGAGGAAGCACCCAGCGATGGCGACATCACGAGTGCGGAATCTTCCCTTGCTGCCATTCCGACGACCATTCCCAAGGCTGCGGGAACGACGACGCTTTCGGCCACGATGAAGATCAGTGGCACGAAGGATTTCGGCAACTGGCGTTACGGCGTAAAGAATTCCAAGGGTTGCGACGGTGAGGGGCAACCTGCAGTTTTCGAGCTCGCCGACGGTGCCGTGCTGCGCAACGTCATCATCGCGGGTGGAACTCCCGGTTCGAATGGCGTCGTGTGCAAGGGAAGCTGCACCCTCGAGAACGTCTATTGGGAGGATGTCTGCGAAGACGCCGCCACCAATAGCAAGGATGGCGCCACGATGAAGATCACTGGTGTGATCGCGAAGAGCGCATCGGACAAGATGTTCCAGCACAATGCCAAGGGTGGTTCGAAGACCATCATCACCAACTCTTACCTCTACGACTTCGGTAAGGTTTGGCGATCCTGCGGCGACTGCACGAACAATGGCGGACCGCGCCACCTCGTCATGGACAACGTAAAGTTGGAGAAGGTCGGCAGTGCCGTTGCTGGTGCAAACGAGAACTACGGCGATACCGTGACCATGACGAACATCTTCCTCAAGGGCGGCTACAACTCAAGCTCCGACAAGCCCAAGATCTGTACGGTTTGGAAGGGCGTGACCGATCACAACGGTGAGTCCAGCAAGCTCTACAGCGGCAAGAGCCAGTGGAACACCAAGACGTGCAAGGTGTCTCAGTCGGCCGTCAAGGCCTACTGAGTCGAGCCGTCGAAGGATCGGTGCTAAAGTTGCGTGATTGCGACGATTGGAGCACCGTTCGAGCCCGGTGAGATCGGGTCGTTGCTGCACTTCGTACGGTTCGTTCGGAGTACGTCATCACGACCTCATTCGAACGAGCTCACCTAACCGTAGTGGCGCGCGAGGGTCGTCGAGAGACGGCCCTCGGCGTTTCGTGCGCGAAGTGGCCATCGAGCGGCGCTCGTTCTAGGACGTCTCGATGCGTCTTCTTGGGCCGCAGGTGATCCGATTGACGAATCATGTCACTATCGAACCGATGTCTTACGGATCCGACGCTGAAATGCCCGCACTCCTTCGAAACCGCAAGGTCCAGTTGCTTGCTGTCGCGAGCGTGCTCGCTTGTGCCGTCGGAGCCGTCGCAGTTTGGAAGCGCGGACACGCGTCGCACTCGACGGAGCGTGTTGCGACCGCATCTCTTGACGCCCCCGTCGTATCCGCCGGTGCTCCATCGTCGGCATCGGCAATCCCCGAGACCGTTCCCGACGCGCTTCGCGCGATGCCTCTCGAGGCAACGGTTCACGTCGCCAATCCGAATCTATTCGTCGTGCGCTTCGCTGGGGAGATCGGTATTGCCATAGGGAGTGACGGCGCTGTCCTTCGTTCCACGGACGCGGGGCGACGATGGCTGCCCGCCGTTACCACGACGGATCAACCCCTGAGCGACGTCGTCATTTACGGGACGACCGTGATTGCCGTCGGCGCAAAGGGAACGATTTTGACTTCGTCCGACGGCGGACAACGGTTTACGTCGCGGAGCTGGGGTGGAACCGAAGAGCTTCGTGCCGTGATTCGCGCGCCTTCGGGGCGATTCGTCGCGGTGGGTGACCACGGGGTCGTGCTCGCGTCGAAGGACGGTGGCCAAACGTGGCAGCGCGAAGACGCGGATACTGGCGCGTTCTTGGGACACGTGCTCGCGACGTCTTCTCCCGAACAGCTGATCGCCGCGGGTGAACACGGCAGCGTCGTCTCGTCGCATGGTGACGGCAAATGGCGCGTTCTTCCGACTGGGACCGATGCGGTCATCACGGCCGTCGAAGCTTGCGCGGACGGAGTCCTGCTGGCAGCCACCGAGGCGGGCCCCGTCTTGCGATCGAAGGATGGAGGAGAGACGTGGGCGGTCGTACGAGTGTCAGAGGCTGAAGGCGTATTTGCGACGGCTTTTGCGAGCGATCCGGCGGGGCACGTGACCGTAGCCGTGACCCGTGGCGGAGAAATCTGGACCACGACCGATCGCGGTGCGAGCTGGACCGTCAGTCGTTTGAGCGGCGCGAAGTTTCTTGGCCCCGTCACCTTCATGACGAAGAACGCGGGCTTCATCGTCGGTGGGGACGACGGAACCATCTGGATCTCCGATCCCACGGGTCAAGGATGGACTGCGACGATGAGCACGAAAAACGCGCAGATCGAGTCCCTCGCGGTGGAGCCGAAGACCGGGAGCATCATCGCCGTGGGACGTGGCGGCGCCGTGTTTCGCTCGACGGATGGGGGCAAGAGTTGGACGACCGTAAAGCACGGGATCGTCGACTACGCGAACGCGGTGAGCGTTTCTCCATCAGGGAAAGCCGTTATCGCCGTCGGACCTCACGGAAGCTTGTCGCGCTCGACGGATGGTGGGCGAAGCTACGTTGCCGTTACGGCTCCGGTGGAAGACACCGTTACGTTTTTTGCAACAGCCGTGCATGTCAAAACGGGAGCGATGCTCGCGGGTGGGAATGGTAACACGCTCATTCGTTCGAACGACGAGGGGGCTCATTGGGAGCGAACCCAAGGCGCGTCGCGTAACATCGGCGGATTTCACGTGCACTCGGATGGGACGGTCTTGGCGTTTACCATCGACGAAGGGGTGCTGCGTTCGACGGATGGCGGGCAGACCTGGACGGACACGGACGTGCCCCACGACGTCGGAATCGCATCGGCAGTCTCTCCGAAAGCTGGCGGATCGATTGGCGTCGGGCGTCGCGGTGTCGTCTTCGGCGCGGACGACGTGGGTACGCACTTCACTGCCTATTCGTCGGGAACCGACGCTGATCTGAATCAGATTGTCGAGGATCCACGGTCGAATACCCTTTGGGCGGTGGGGACACGCGGAGTGCTGTTGGCTTCGACGGATCGTGGCCGTTCGTGGCGCGTCGTAGCAAGTAATACTTCAGAGTCCCTCAATCGCATTCTCGTGCACCCGAAATCGGGTCACCTTCTCGTCGTGGGTAATCGTGGAGTGATCCTTTCGTCGCGGGATGCCGGTCGAAGCTTCCAGTCGGTACCTTCGGGAACCGCGGAGCACCTGCGAACCGTGGAAATCGAGCCGAAAACGGGCCGGTTCGTCGTCGCGGGGAAGAATGGCGTCGTGTTGGTCTCGGATGATGGATTACGCTTTCAAGCTGCGGCAAGTCACAGTTTGTCGCGCTTTTCGACCATCACGAGTCTCGATGGCGCACTCGTCTTGGCTGGCGATCGGCTGATCCGTTGGCAGCTAGGTGCGATCGCGAATCGATTCTGAGGTGCTCAGCTTGCGACGCGAAGGCGTGGAAACCTCCTGTTTGCAGTTCGTGGCGGACGTGACAACCAATGGTTGACACCCCGTGCTCCGAGGGCGTGTAAAGTGAGGTTTCCACCTGGGCACGTCCCTTGCTTTGGGGGGCGCCGATGGAACGCCCCAACCGGGTTCTCGGACTTTTTGCCGATCGTCGAGGAGCGGTCACTTTGGAGTATCTCCTCGTCGTCATGGCCGTGGGACTGACGACGGCTGGAGCGCTCCTCGCCGTTTTGCCCAACGTTCATCGTGCGGAGCTCGGTCAACTCAGGGCGCTTTACGGTTCCACGCCGTGAGTCGATCACCTATGGGAGCGGGAAAACCCTCATGACGGAAGCGATGCTTCGATTCGGCCCAACGCTTTGCCTCCTGGCAATCGCGGCCTACTTCGATCTGAAGAGCGGGCTCATTCCGAATCGCATTTCCGTTGCGGGTTTTTGCGTGCTCCTCCCCATGCAGCTCATCGGTCAGGCGTACCTTTCGCGTCAAGGCTTCGCGTCGATGCCCACCTTACTCGCGACGAGCGCGGCTGGATTGCTCGTCTGCAGCGTGGCGCCCCTGGCGCTCTACTTTGCCAACGGAATGGGCGGCGGGGACGTAAAGCTGCTCGCGGTGCTGGGTGCGCTGGCAGGTCCCGCCGTCGGCATCGAGGTCGAGCTCTATTCTTTTCTCCTGATCGCCCTCTATGCCCTGATCAAGTTGGCCTACCACGGTCGTCTTCTCTCCATGTTCGCTTCGACGCTGGGTTTGACGCGCAATGCGTTCCTACCAAAAGAACGTCGCAAGCCCATTCCGAGCGAACTATTGACCTCTCTTCGGTTCGCTCCCGCGGTGCTCGTCGCTATGCTGCTCATTTCTTCCTTGGAGATTTGGGCGCCATGAAGCCGCGACGCGTCAAGGGCGCGGCAGGGAGCCGGGGCCTCGTCGAAGATCGACGCGGCGCCGTGATCGTGGAGCAACTCATCGTGTTCTTGCCGGTGCTCTTCTTCGTGCTCGTGACGGGTCAGGTCCTCGAGATCTGCACAGGCGCCATTCTCTTACGTCACGCGGCGTTTTGTGCAGCGCGAGCGGCGATCGTCGTGCTTCCGGATGATCCTCGTCGCTATGGTGGAGAGGCGTTCATCAAACCGGGCGGTGCGATCCCGGACAAGTCGAATCGCGTCGCCGCCGTGACGAAAGCCGCGACGATCATCCTTCGAACGGATCCCCACTTCGACACGAATCGAGTGACCGTCGGGTTGTTCTTCGACAAATCCAACGTAGAGCTGTCTGCTCGTCTCACCGCCCCCTATCGCTGCTACGCGCGGTTCGTGAACGTGGCCTGCGCAGGGCGCGGTTCGATCGATCTCCACGCCGAGGGGCGCGATGCGTACCAGGGAGCGGAATATGCGTACTGACCGTGACCGCCCCGTTTCTACCGGTTCATCTCGATTCGATGAGGACGAGCGCGGCGCCATCGTATTGATCGGGATCGGAGCCGGTGCCGTCTTGGCGTTTGGCCTCTTTCACATGGTTCACGTCACGGAAGCCGCGTTGTGGCGCGAGGGACTGCAGAATGCTGCGGATGCTGCGGCGTTCGACAATGCGGCACTCCAGGCCCGGGGCATGAACGTCATCGTCATGTTCAATCTCGTCATGTCTGCGGTCATGGCGGTGCTGCTGGCGTTACGGATTGCCGAGTTATTGCTGGCTCTGGGGCTCGTCATTGGGGCCATCGCGTCGTTTTTCACGGGCGGGGGAGCGAGCTCCATCGAGATCAAGATGGCGGAGTGGGAAGCCAAGCTCCTGCGCAACGATCCCAAGGTGGCCGATCGCGTCATGCGAGTGTGCGCGGGCATCAACGTCCTCGAGAAGGTCGTGGCTACGGTGACCCCGCCCTATGCCACCTTTCATTCGACGACGAAGACCTGGGACGACTACCCGGTGCACTTCGTCCTCGCGCTCAATCCGTCGATTGCCCCCACGACGACGTTCACGAAAGATGGTGTTCTCGATCCGAACGAGAGCATTACGAAACGCCTTTCGGAGTGTAAGGAGAGCCTCGCTGGGGCAAAGGGCGCGACGAAACCCCCGAAGCCGCCCGCGTCAGCAGGGGGAAAGACTTGGGAGACCTTTGCCCAAAGACGGATGGGGTTGATCTTCAGTCTACCGGTTCAGGAGGATCGCCTCGGGGTACTTTGCAAGGAAGCGAGTAATCGACTCTTCGTCACCTTACCGAGCTTGCTCACCGGCATCGACTTCGATTGGAATTCGGGACCCGTCGGCAAATACAAGGACAAGCTCTTCTCGTTCTTTCCGAGCCTCTTCTGCGCGCCCGCCTCGAGCGGCGTAAACAGCGTTGGAACGCAGTTCAACGACTTCTCGAAGGGGGCCGTACGAAGCAGCTGTAACAAGCAGGCCGATGACTTCTACGCGTTGCCCGAAAAGGAGCGGAACGGCAGCCAATTCGACAAGGGCGGGAAGTTCGACATGGATAAGTGCATCAAAGGCGCCGAGAAGAACGCGAAGAACAAAGACAAGGACGCGCGGGACAACGCTCTGAAGCGGCAGGACAATCTGCTCAAGTGCGTCAAACCCGCCAAGGTTTGGGAGTCGGCACAGAATGGCCAGTTCCCGATGCAATCCTTTTCTTGGGCGTACAAGGTCTCGACTGGCCCGACGTCTTCGGTCATTCGCGCTCAGGCCGAAATGTACTTCGATTGCAACAAGGGATGGATCGGTGGGTGCGATTCGACGGCGATGTGGAAGCCGGATTGGCGCGCGCGATTGCGAAGGATCCAGCGGCCCGTAGACATGCTTCTCGACACGGCTTCCGTTGCGATGGCGGGCATGGTCGCCAATGGTCTGCAGAAATTCATCGGTGAAGGTGCGGCAAAGATCCCGGGGCTCGACAAGCTTCCGCTGGTTGGCTCCAAGCTCCAGACCTTCGTGTCGAGTGGCACCTCCAAGGTGCCGTTGATTGGCACCGACGTGAAGTACGGTAGCGGTCTCGGTCAGCCGAGGGACGGACTGCAGGGTGGGATCCAAGGCATTCTCCAAGATCTCCTGCCCGATCGAAATAGTGCTGATTCGGAGGTCATTCACTGATGGCCTTGACCGTACGTCTTCGGCCAGCTTGCGCAGTTGCACTGCGAAACGGCTCTTTGGCGATGGGCGCTCTCGTTGGGCAAGGGAGAACGCCGACGTACAGAGGAACTCCGTGGTGCGGCGTCGCGCGTTCCCGCGCGGGCGCGCGCGGTGGCGTGGTTGTCGAGGGGCTCATCGTGATCGCGATTACTTGCGTGTTCCTCGGTTCGGGAATCGGTCTGTATCGCGCTTGCATTGCGAAACTACACGCTGTTCGCGACGCCCGTGCGGCAACGTGGACACTTGCCATGCGAGGCTGCAATGGCAACGGGATTGCCACCGAGTTGTCGAGGGACGTCCTCACGCTCACGGAAGGTTCGTCCTCCGACTCGGAGATCCCCGTTCTTTCCTGGATGACTTCCGATGACGTGTTCCAGCAACGTAGCCAAACCGCAAAGGGGCCAGCGAATCGCGAATTCGTGATGACCTCGAAGGCCATCGTGACCTGCAACGAAACCCCATCGAGGGCCGGCTCCGACTGGGCTGCAGACACCGTGCGCAGCTTGATCGGAACGGCATTCGCACCATGAACGAAGCTGCTACGAACCGAGCTCGTGGGCGCAACGGAGCGATGCGGGGCATCCTGCGGGTGCTCGGTTTACTGATCGTCGTCGGCGGTTTATCGAGCGTCTTCGTGATCCGTCACGCACTGGCGCGCGCTGAGGGTGAAGCCCAACGACTCGGACGAAGCCTGCTCAGAAACCTTGGTCCCCTGGTGCTCGGGGAGGCCACCTCCGTGCAGGTCAATGGAAGTCAGTTCTTCGTATCGGCGACGGCAACGGAGCTCGAGCCCGATGTCGTCATCAATCGGTTCGAGAGCTTTTGCCGTGAGCACGCAGGCCTTCAATCTTCTGCGTCCCTCGAGCTCTCGAAGCTCGCAGGTGGGCGTCCTCTTCCGGAGGCGCTTCGCAATCCCTCGGAGTGGACTCAATTTCGCACGGAACCTGGCGACTCAGAGCTCTCCCAGATGGCGTGCTTCGTTCGACGCGATCGAGGCAGTCTCGCTGACTGGCTGGATCGCGTGTCGGCTTTCGCCGAGGACGGCGATCTGTCTCACTTGGGGGACATGCATTACGTCGTGGCCCGACGATTGGGGCCCGGGCGAACCCAGGTGCTTGCGACCTGGAGCGAAGGTCGAGTCCGTCTTCGGGGGATGTTTCCCGCCGAAGGGGACGCGCCCGGGGGCGATCTCGAAGGGATCGCCCGACCTCCCGATTCGCAGCGTGTTCTATCGGCGCGCCTCGACGGTCGTCCCTATAGCGTCCACATGTACGAGACTCGCCGTAAGCCCGAGGAGTTGTTGCGGTATTATGACGCAAACTTCGCGGAGCGCGGGTTCAAGCCCGATCCCGTATGGCTCGAAACGGCGGGTGATCCGCGGGTTACGGCCAATCCGAGTTATGCGCGAGCCTTCACGCTGCCGCGGGGGTTATTGGTCATCGCCGCGGTCGAAGCTTTGGACGAGAGTGGGCTCACTCAAATCTCCCTCGTGGAGATGGGTTCGCGAGGGGATGCAGGCTACGTCGCGCATTGACGTCACCGATGTCATCGGCGTCTTGTCTTTGGGCCAGGAGAGGCTAATCTTCGTGTCTCAAATGGGTCCATCGAGGAGAGTACCTGGGCGTTATGTTGCGCTAGTGTTGCCACTTGCGGTCGCGTGTTCGTTCCTTGCGCCATCGGACAAGGAGTTGTTCGGCGATGGTGAGTCAGGCCACGCGGGAAACGCGGGAAACGCGGGAAACGCAGCAGCTGGAGATGGCGGAGAAGCCGGGAACGCGGGCACCGTTGGTGCCGGCGGTCGAACGCTGAGCTCGACCGTCGTTGGTGGTACGACTGCTGCGGGTGGAACGTCGACCAAGACTTCGGCTCAGGGCGGCGCGAGTGTGGTTGCTGGTGGAACCACGGCGAGTGGCGGCACCACGGCGCGTGTTACCACGGCTGCAGGCGGCTCGACTCCTGCGGCAGGCGGCACGCCAGCCGCAACCGGTGGAAGCAGTCCGAACGGCAATTGCAAATATGGCAGCACTGGCAACAACAACGACGCCTGTGCGAGCTCGCTTCAAGATGTGTGGCGCTGTGTCGTCAGTAGCGCGCAAGACGGCGCCTGGGTTTCTCAGGTATGTCACAGCGGCAAGTGGGTCACCTTCCACTTGAGTCCCCGCGACTGCGCCGGTTGTTGCGGCGCGGAATCTTCGGCTTGCTGTCAAGCGAACCATTCCTGCAGCCTGGTCAACTGAGTGTTCCGCGCTGAAAGCGTGGGCGTGTGACACGCTCGCCGTGACGCGCTCGCCGTGACGCGCTCGCCGTGACGCGCTCGCCGTGACGCGCTCGCCGTGACGCGCTCGCCGTGACGCACTCGCCGTGACGCACTCGCGACGACGCGCTCGCGACGACACGCTCGCGATGCGGGACGGAGCGGAACGAGCACTTCAGCGTTTCTTGGCGAAGCACTCGGGGCGGAAGCGCTTGATCCCTTGGGCGTCGATCACGTAAGGCACGGCGCAATCCGGCGCCGCGCGTTTCGATGCTGCGGGCGTGGCGGGCGCGGCGGGCGCAGTGATGCCGGCTTGTGTATTCGACGAGCCGTGGTTTACGGCGGACTTGCTGGTGTTGTTCGTCGCGGCGGCATCGCGCTGCGTCGTTGCGGTGCCGTTCGCTGCCGGCGAGGGTGGAGCGGGCACGGCAGACGTGGCGGGTGCCGTGGGTATCGCCGTCACTCGGACGGGTTCTACGCTGGTCGAACCCGGCGATGTGCTCTTCGCTTGCACTTCCGCACCCCTTGCAGGCGTCGCCGGTGTCGTCGTCGCAGCTCCCGTTCGTGCACTGGGTGCGACGGGGGCCGCGGCGAGAACGGAAGAATGAAGCGCGGTACCTACCTGGTTCGCCGTTGGCGTTGACCCGCCGCGCAAAACAAAACCAAAAAGCGTGGCTCCGGCTGCGAGCGCCAAACCAGCCCACAAGAGCGGGCGTACGCGTCGCCAACCTTCTGGTCGCGGCGCGGGTGGGGCTTGTGTGCTCGTGACGACGAGCGAGCGCGTGCGCGACGCAACGCGAGGACCCTCTTCCGCAACGACCGGCTCCGGCGCAAGGGAGCCCGCAACGCCGTCTTCGGCAGCTGCGGGCGTTGCCGAAGGGATGATCACCGTGCTGCCTTGCGGACTTACAATCGCGTGAGATTGCGTCAATTCCGCGAGGCTCATGCTCTCGACGTCGGCGATCCATTCTGCGCGCTTCGCGAGTTGCGCACCGACCAATCGCGACACCCACTCCGATACCTCGAGAGCGCCTGCCGGGGGATACGCGGCTTCGAGATCGCGCGCCATCTCTCTTGCCGTCGCATAGCGTTGCTCGCGATCCACCGCGAGGGCTTTGAGGGCAATCGCGTCGAAAGCCGGGGGCAGCTCAGCAAAAATGCTCGGAGCCACGGGCTCGAATTTGAGCATCTGAGCGACGGCCGCAGCGGGCTCCTCCGCGGTAAACAGTGGGCGACCCGTGAGTAACTCCCAGAGGATGATTCCCGCCGAGAAGATATCGCATCCGCGATCGAGGGGTGACAGTCGAAGTTGCTCCGGCGACATGTAGCCGAGCTTGCCCTTCAGCTTGCCACCTTCGGTCGAATGGACGCGCCGCGCCGCTTTGGCAATCCCGAAATCGACGACACGCGTGATGCCGTCCTCTCCGACGAGGATGTTTTGGGGCGATACGTCGCGGTGGACGATGGAGAGCGGGTGCCCGTCGTCATCCGTCGCTTCATGAGCGGAATGGAGCCCGAGGAGCGCTTGGACCATGATGGCCGTCACCACACGGAGCGGGATCGTTTCGCCCTCGGCGGCTTGCATGATTCGTCCGAGGGACTCCCCATGCACGTACTCCATCACGATGCAGATCTCGCCGTCACATTCGATGATGTCGAGGGGCGCCACGACATTCGGATGACGAATACGACTGGTGAGTCGCGCCTCGTCGAGAAACATCGCGACGAAATCCGTATCGCGCGCCAGCTGCACGTGGAGCTGCTTGATGGCGACCGTGCGCGAAAATCCCTTGGGCCCCATCAAACGCCCGAGGTGAACGGTAGCCATGCCGCCCGCGGCAATCGGCGCACACATCAAATAGCGACCGAGAACGCGAGCTTGTCCTTGCCGTGTCATGGAGCCCCGAGGGAGTGAGAGGTCGCGCAGCGAGCGGTGATGATACTCCAATTCCGCGTCGCAGGCGCGCCCGCCGTAGGGATTCCATCGCACGGAGAACGACGTTCACTCGAGCCCCCTTGGCCGCTCGCGTTTGGAATCTGGTCGCGCGAGATTGGGCCTCGCAAAGGGCGACGTCGCGAGCGAAGTTCGCTCGCGACGTTCTCGGGCGGTCGCGAGGCCCTTTGGAGAGCATCGGCCGAGACCGGTTGTCCAGTGGTTCCTGGGTCGTGGAATACCGAATCGCTCATGGTTCGCTCGTTTCTGGCGTTTCCACCTCGAGCCTATCTTTGGACGAGCGTCGTAGGGGCTTATCAATATGCAGCGGAGATGGTAATCGAGGTGCGACGGCCATGCGTAATCTCGACGTGAATGACTCGTTCCACTCGCGCCGCAAGACTCCAACTGGGACTGGCTTCCACCGCAGTGTGGGATCCGAGCAGTGTGTCGATGCCATGGCAAAGGACCACATGAGCGTCTCCTCTCGCTTTCGAGCGTGGCAAAGGTCTGGGCTCTGGCCCTGGGGTCTTCGGGGGAATGGGAAACGTGAAGTGCGCCCCGTCGAGCGTGCGACAAACGTGCAGCTCTCGCTTAGAGCCACGAGCGCGAAGGATCTTCGCGGATTTCTTTCATGGGTCTCGTTTTTGGGTGTGGCATTCATCGGAGAGATCGCCGTTGCGCAGACCGACCCGTCAGCATGCATCGCTGCACATGCCGATGGGCAGGTGTTCCGAGCACAAAACAAGCTCATAGCTTCGCGTGAACGTTTTCAGACCTGCGCTGCAGCGGACTGTCCGCCCATCATCCGCAAGGACTGCCTCGAGTTTGGTTCCGCGGTCGAGCGGAACCTGCCGACTCTGCGCTTGCAACCCCGGGATCCCCAAGGTCGCCCCGTCGATGGCGTCGACGTGGATTTGGACGGGGTTCGCCTCCGCGCGGATCTCGTCCAGCAGGTGATCGCCGTGGATCCAGGGGATCACGTCTTTCGTTTTCGCGCGCCGGATCAAACCACGGTCAGCGTTTCCGTGCGCGCCAAGACCGGCGAAAAGGAGCGCGTCGTGGTTGCGGAGTTTTCCGATCTCGACCGACATAGTACGACGGATCCGTGGCCGATCGTGACGTATGCGCTCGCAGGCGTGGGGGGGCTCGGGATTGCGTCCTTCGTTGGGTTCGGTCTCGCAGGGAAGTCTCTGGAGCATGATCTCGACAAGTGCGCACCGAACTGTACCAGTCACGGAACCGCCGATCGCATGCACACCCGTTACCTGATTGCCGACATTTCCCTCGGGGTTGGCGTGCTTTCCCTCGGTGCTGCCGCCTATTCGTACTTCACCCATCGGGCGTCCTTTTCGAGTGCAACGAGCACGAGTGCCTGGACTTTCGACGTGCAGCCGACCCGCGAAGGTGCCGCGCTCTTCACGACGGCGCGGTTCTGACGCGCGTGTGGGAAGTGATCAGCCGAGGTCATGTTTGCGCATCAGCTTTTGGATGATCTGACGAGAAACCTCAGCAATCGCTGCGGCGCGAGTCACGTTTCCGTTCGTGCGCGCGAGGATTTGCGTGACGTAACCCCGTTCGAAGGTGTCGTTGGCATCGCGACGCGCGATCCGTAGCGGCGCGATGCAATCCGTTGCTGCGGGGGGCACGCTCGGGATGTCACGGGCATCGACGCGGGCCATGCCGAGGGCGCGCTCGGGAGTGACGAGGAACCTTTGCACGGCATTGCTGAGTTCACGCACGTTTCCGGGCCAACGGTGGGATTGAAACATGTCCCAAACCTGAAGTGGCACGTCGGCGACGGTTCGCGGCGGGGTCGCGCGACTCAAGAAATGGGCGACGAGCAGCTGGAGATCTTCCATCCGGTCGCGCAGCGGAGGGACGTAGACATGGGCGCCTGCAATCCGAAAATAGAGATCTTCTCGGAAATTGCCGCGCGCGACCTCTGCGGCCATGTTGCGATTCGTCGCGGCAATGACGCGAACGTCGACGGCGATGGTGCGCTGTGAGCCCAATCTACGGACCTCGCGCTTCTCGAGGACGCGCAGGAGTTTCGGCTGCAAGTCGCGGGGCAGTTCGCCGATTTCGTCGAGGGAAAATCGTCCCCTCGTGGGCCTGCTCGAACACCCCGGCTCTCGAGGCGATGGCGCCCGTGAACGCCCCCTTCTCGTGTCCGAAGAGCTCGCTCTCGACGAGCGTGGGGGCTACGGCGCTGCAATCGAAAACCACGTACGGTCCCGAGCTTCGAGCGCTCTTGTGATGAACGGATTCTGCGACGAGCTCCTTACCCGTTCCGGTCTCTCCCTCGATGAGCAGCGTCACGTCCGTTGGCGCGATTCGTTCCAAATCCGCGAATAGTTCGCGCATTCGCGACGAAGTGCCCAAGAGATCGACGAAGCAATCGACAGGCGATTGCTCACGTGTGACGGTTTCGGCGAGTTGAACCACCGATAGCACCGTGTCCCCGAGTCGAACCTGGGCTTCGCCCTTGAGCACGGCATCGTAAAGCCGTGCGTCAGCGAGAAAGATCCCGTTCGTCGACCCTTCGTCGCGCAGCCGAAAGCCGCCCGTGACGGGCTCGACGGAGCAATGGCGGCGTGACACGGTTTTGTCCGAGAGCACGAGGTCGTTTTCCGCGGCAGATCCCACGCGAATGGGTTGATTTGCCGTCTCGATTCGTCGACCACTGTCGGGCCCTTGGACGACGCTGATGCGTGTCTTCGCGTAGCGCACGACCATTGCCTTCCGTGATGCACGAGTCGATTCTTCCCGGGCAGCCATCCCTTGCCCAATACCGCGCAGTTTGGGATTAGTACAGTGTCCAAAAGGGAAGAGCATCGTTACGAAGAGAACTAGGCGCGTCCGTCCAAACGGCCCGTGTCACGCATCGAATGCTGCAATTCCTGCGAGCGCGCACCGAGTGACAACCAATGGTCGACACTTCAGCTTCGAGGTGACAACCGCTGGTTGTCAGTTCCACGTCTTCTGATTTGTAGATTCGTCGTGGTAACGCTTCACCCCTCACCACACGAGGAATTGGCACGTAACGTGCTGAACGCGCGGCGTGCTCCGTTCGCGACTCCTCACGCTCTTCGGCACTGCCGTCGCCCTCTTGGCGCTTGGCGGCGGAGCGGGCTGTCGCAATGCGGAAGGTGCGTCGAAACCCTTCGGGTTTCTCGTTCGCGTCACGAGCGAACCAGGGGAGCCCGTTCCCTCGGCGACCCTGACCCACGAGGGGGTTCTGCTTGGAAGAACCGATGCCTCCGGCAGCTTCGCGCTCGAGGCGCGAGGGGCGGACGGGGAAAGTTACCTCGTGGAAGTGCGGTGTCCGGAGAACCTCCATTCTCCCGCGAAGCCCCTCGCAATTCTGCTGCGCCGGTTGAACGAAGCCCAGGCTCGACCGCGATACGACGTCTCGTGCCCACCGCGAACGCGCAAGATGGTCGTCGCGGTTCGGGCCGATCACGGTCCCAACGTGGCCGTTCGTCGTTTGGGCCGCGAAGTCGCGCGCACGGATGCGTCGGGAGCCGCGCTGGTCGCGCTCGATGTCGCGCCGGACGAGCCCGTCGATTTGACTTTGGACACCTCGAGCAGCCCTTGGCTCAAGCCGAAGGATCCGACTCAGCGCTTTCAAATCGACGACTCCGACGGCCTTTTCACTTTCAACCAATCCTTCCAGGGCGAACCCGTCAAGCGCATTTCCGGCAAGAGAGCCCGCGGTCCCATTCGCATTGGCGCTCGTTGACTCGACGCGGATGGAGCTGCTCTCCCATCGAGTGCGGTTCATGGCGCGCGAGCGGCACTTTTCTTCGATTCCAACCCACGCGTTCGAAAGGACATGAGTGACATGAACATCCAATCCATCAAAACCATCGCTCGCAAATTCGTTTCCGATCGTCGCGGTGCGGCCGTGACCGAGTACGTCATCATCGTCGGGTTGATTGCGATGATCGCCCTGGGCGTCTACAAGGCCTTTGGTCAGAAGATTGCCGAAAAGGTCACCGATCAGACCAGCAAGATCCAGGGGATCTGATCCTTCGATGAAACGTCGCGCGTTGCTCGTTGCCTTGAGCATGGCCGTCGTGGGCGCTCTTCTCCTCGTCCTTTACATGCGCAAGTTCGAGACCGAAATGTCGGGAGGAGAGCGCATCCCACTGCTCGTTGCCGTCAAACCCATCGAACGCGGGAGTATCCTCACGGAGGACATGCTCGCAGAGCGACTGGTTCCCATGGCCTACGTCGAAGATCGGGCGATCCGCGCGATCGATCGAAACAAGATCGTCGGACTTGCCCTGGCGACACCCGTTCAAACCCAAGAGACCGTCATGTGGACCGATCTAGCCATAACGACGGAGGAAAGCGCGCTCAGCTCTCTCGTGCAGCCGGGCAAGCGAGCGTTCACGGTGCGCACCGCAGTGGCTGGCGACACGCAGGGCAACGCACTCATCCGCCCCGGGGATTACGTCGACGTCATCGTCACTCTCAACGACGATCAGAGCCCGGAAGGGCGACGTGCCGTCGTGCTGCTCCAGCGCATCATCGTTCTCGCGGTTGGATACGACACGAAAGCCGATGCAGCCACCGGTGACGCGAGGAAGTCCTCTTCGATGGGCTCGGAGGACAAGGTGCTCACGTTGAGTCTGAGTCTGCAAGAGAGCCAGCTCCTCGCCCTCGCCCTCGAGAAGGGACGTCTGTCCGTTGCCGTGCGAAATCTCGCCGATCAGCGCATCACGAGTGAGGTCCCCGATCTCAAGACCAGCGCCCTGGTGGACACCCACTCGCGGCGCGCCGTGACCGCCCCCGTTCGCGGAGCCGGCCCGATCAAGTTGGAAAGCCCAGGTCAGCAGTGAAGCGAGAGCACCATCGATGCGTGCCTTACCTTCTCGGACTGTCATTGCTGATGGTGGCGACGACGCTTGCGGCGCAATCTGCGCCGGGAGCGAAGACGAACGGTAAGGGTGCAACTGCTCCATCGACGGCAAAGTCGAATGCGTCAACGCCCGCCGGGGCCAACGACAAAGCCGGGGAAGCGTCGACGCCGCGCGCTAGCGCGCAGGTCAGTCCCATTCGCGAGGAGGAACGCGAGCTCAACCTGTCCGTGGGAGAGAACGCGACGATCTCGGCACTCGACGTCGAGAGCTATTCCGAAGGGCTACGCGACGTCGTGCGGGTCAAGCTCACGCCCGACGCGAGCAAATTCGTCATCGTTGGTGACAAGCCAGGCACGACGACGTTGCTCCTCATCATGAAGGACAAAACCCAAGTCAAGTACACGATCAACGTGTCGGTTCGTTCGATGCAAACCGTCCAGAACGAACTCATGCAGCTCCTCGAGGGCTCGCCAGGGATCCGTGTTCGACGGATCGGCGCGCGACTCTTCATCGAAGGTGGAGTGAGCAACGAAGCCGAGTTCAAGCGGATCAGCCAAATTGCGGCACTGTTTCCCGGTCAGGTCGAGTCTCTCGTCGTGCAAGGCGGTGCTGCGGCTGCGCGGCAGGTAAACATCCGTGTCGACTTCTATTTCGTTCAATACGATCGCTCGCGAAGCTATCAAGTCGGTGTCGGATGGCCAGCGCGGATTGGTGGACCCGGCGTAGCTACGGCGAACGTGCAATACGACTTCGTTGCCAAGGGCGTGACGTCGGCTCAAGCGTCCATCGTCAATCAGCCATTGCTCGGTCTGGATTTGGCGGCCAACAAGGGCTGGGCCAAGGTGCTCAAGCACTCGACGGTCATCACCTCGAATGGTTCGCCTGCACAGTTCTCGAGCGGCGGGGAACAGAACTACGTCGTTTCCACCGGACTTACCGCCGCCCTGACCCAAATCCAGTTCGGAACGGACGTGCGGGTGCTCCCGAGATACGATCCGATCACCCACGAGCTCGAGGTCAAGGTCGAGGCGGACGTCATGGATTTGACCCCGCCGGTTGCGGCCGGCACCAACCTTCCTGGTCGCAACGTTTCGAAACTGTCGACGAACGTCGGGTTGAAGATGGGGCAATCCATCGTGTTGTCTGGCATTCGTACGCGCAATCAGAGGCATGGCGTGAGCGGCTTGCCCTTACTCAGTGAGATCCCAATCCTCGGCGTCTTCTTCGGGAGTCACTCGGATGCTCAGGAGGAAACCGAGGGGGCCGTTTTCGTCGTTCCGAGCGTCATCGAGTCGGTCTCGAAGAGCGCACAGGAGCTGGTGAACGAGGCCCTTTCCCAATACCAAGAGTTCAGCGGCGACATGGATGACGTGCACACCTGGCAGGAGACGCCGATGAACGCGAAACCCGCCGTTTTGGCCCCGGATGGAAAGGGCGTGCGTCCCGCGCAACCGTGACGTGGACTTGCGGAGATCACAAGTGAGAATCGAGGTCGAAATCGAGAACCCTACGGGGGGGCGCGAGCTGCGTCAATTCGACGCCGAAAGTGCGATCACGATAGGGCGGGATGCCGACTGCAGTGTCCGATTGACGGACGATCTCGTGTCCCGTCGTCATGCCGCCATTCGGCTCCTCCCCGAGGGGATTCGGATCGAAGATACCTCGAGCAATGGTACCTACGCCGATGGGAGTCTATTGAGGCAGACGGCAAAGGTCGTGCCCTATGGTGTGCCCGTGCTCATCGGTCACAGTGCGCTCTACGTGCGGCCCGAACGGTCGATTTCCACGTCCTTCACGACGGTCGAGTCGAAGCCAAGCGTCCTTGGTGTAGCTGCGTCGTCGGGGTCTGACATCAGCGCCGAAACCGCTGGTGCGGCCGAGCGTGACCTGCCCGAGCCCACCTCGCCGCAGGTCACAACGGGAGGCAGCGACGAGTTCGCCGAGCTGCGTCGCGAGATCCATCGGCAGCTGCTCGCTCATCTCGATCTCAGCGCGATCGATCTCGGGCGGCTCGACGAGCCGAATTTTCGACCTCGGGTGCTCGTCGCGCTCCGTCGTATCGTCGACTTGCACCGCGATGATTTGCCTGCAACGGTCGATCGCGACCGCCTGATTGGCGAGATGGCCGACGAGGCGCTCGGCCTAGGTCCGCTCGAGGCTTTGCTCCTCGATCCCGCGATCAGCGAGATCATGGTCATCGACGCGAACACCATCTACGTCGAGCGAGGTGGACGTATCCAGCGGGCCACTTGTCGTTTCACCGATGAAGATCGGGTTCGTGCGGTCATCGAGCGGATCGTGACGCCCCTCGGTCGCCGCATCGACGAGTCGTCGCCCATCGTGGATGCACGCCTTCCGGACGGTTCGCGGGTCAACGCGATCATTCGTCCGTTGGCATTGCGCGGGTCGTGCATCACCATCCGCAAATTCGCTCGGGAACCCTTGGACCTGGCTCGTCTCCTCGAGTTCGGAGCGCTGAGCGCGGCGATGGGCCGCTTTCTCCGACGAAGCGTGATTGCGCGCAAGAACGTCCTCATTTCCGGAGGGACCGGTAGTGGAAAGACGACGCTCCTCAACGTTTTGTCTGCGGCCATTCCTCCGGGCGAACGCATCGTGACCATCGAGGACTCTGCGGAACTTAGGCTACCCCAGCCCCACGTCGTCTCCCTCGAGACTCGTCCGCCGAACCTCGAAGGTAAGGGGGAATACACGATCCGCGATTTGGTGAAGAACGCCCTGCGGATGCGGCCCGATCGGATCGTCGTCGGGGAGTGCCGCGGTGGGGAGGCGCTCGACATGCTGCAAGCGATGAATACGGGGCACGATGGCTCGCTCACCACGACACATGCCAATTCTCCCGAGGAGGCCCTGAAGCGCTTGGAGACCCTGGTGCTCATGGCCGGTCTCGACCTTCCCTCGAGCGCCATTCGCGAGCAGATCGCGAGCAGTATTCACTTGGTCGTACAACAAGCGCGACTCTCCGACGGTTCCCGTAAGGTGACGGCCATTTCCGAGATCACCACTCTCGACGAACTGGGCAACTTTCGCCTGCGTCCCATTTACCGTTTCGTGCGAACGGGCACTGGAGCACGTGGGGAAGTGCTGGGGCACTTTGCCGCCACCGGATACCTTCCCAGCTTTCTCGGAGAATTCATGGTGCGGGGATTGATCGCGGAAGGAGAAACCGTGCTGTGACCGGCAAAGGTGTCGAGCGTTTGGTGGTGCGGGGACGGATTGCGGAAGGAGATTCCGCGTCGTGACCTCGCGTATCTTCGGCTCGATCCCGATTGGAATCGTCGCCATTTTGGCGCTATCTTTGGCGATCGGCGTTGCGACGTATCACCTGGCAAGTAACGATGACTCAATCGTGTACCGCGTTTGGGTGCGCTATCTGTCGTATCTGGAGAACCGCCTAAGGTGCATGTTCATCCGGGGAGCGTCCATCAAAATCGCCATTGGGCAAGGGATGGTTTCGGCGCTCGTGCTCGCTTTCGCACTCTATACCGGCGAAATGAGCTATTGCCTTGGGCTGGTCGCGGTGGCGTTCGGTCCGAATCTCTACATCGATCGGATGCTGCGGACGCGTACCCGAGAAATCGAGCGGAAGCTCGATGGGTTCGTCGTGACCTTCGTCAATTCGCTCAAAGCCACGCCGAGCATCGGCAACGCGCTCGCGTACACACAGCCGCTCGTCGCACCTCCGCTTTCCGATGAGCTTGCACTCGTGCTGAAGGAGATCCGCGTCGGGACGTCCCTCGAGCAGGCGCTGCTCAACATGAGCACTCGAGTGCGAAGTGCGGAGCTCGATGCGGTGCTGGCTAGCATTCTCATTGGGCGCCAGGTCGGTGGAAACCTCCCACGGATCTTGTCGACTACCGCCGAGACGTTGCGCGAGATGGCGCGGCTCCAAGGCGTCGTGCGTGCCAAAACTGCGGAAGGAAAGGTACAGCTCTTCGTCGTTGCCCTGGCTCCGCTCTTTCTGATCGGCGGCTTCAATCTCTTGAATCCTGGCTACTTTCAACCATTGCTCCATCATCCCGTCGGGATTGGCGTCTCGGTCCTTTCCGTCGTGCTGTGGTGCGTCGCGCTCTTCATGGCACGTCGAATCGTTTCGGTGAGCCTATGAGTCTCGGTCTTCAGGTGTTTCGTCTTGCCGCGCCCGTGTTCGTAGCGTGCTCCGTGGCTGCCATCCTGTTCGTCTTGATGCTAGCTCCGAGTCGCTCGTCCGTGCTGTTCGGAACGAGAGGTCTCGTGCGAACGCGATCGCGTCAGCGTGTGACCTGGTGGAGGCACAGCGAGCCGCTCGTGCGTTGGCTTGGCTTTCAGCTCGAGCCGCTCATCAACGAAAAATTGCGCGCGCGCCTCGACCGCGAACTCGTCGTCGCAGGGGACCCCTTCGGACTACTCCCGGAAGAGTTCATGGCCGCCGTAGGATTGCTTTCGGTAAGTGGAAGCGTCGCGGGGCTCGCAATGGCCTGGGTTTACGACGCCGAGCCCACCTTGTATGGCTTGCTCGGCCTGCTCGTTGGCGGCCTTTGGCCATGGCTCGCCCTCACGAGTCGGCAGGACGAACGACGAAAGAGCGTTCACGACGGACTGCCTTGTGTCATCGACTTGCTCTCGCTCGCCCTTTCGGCGGGTATCGACTTTCCCGGGGCCATTCGTCAGGTCGTCTCGAAGACGAGCAATCCGAACGATCCGCTCGTCGAGGAGCTCAACGTCATACTGCACGAGCTTTCCGTAGGAAAGACGCGCAAGGACGCATTGCAGGGGCTCGCGGAGCGGGTTCCCGTCGAGACGGTAAGGGACTTCGTGGCTGCGGTCGTGCAGGCGGAGGAACGTGGGACCCCGCTCGAGGAGGTCTTGCGAATTCAGGCTCATGTGTCGCGTGAGCGCCGATCGGTGATGGCCGAAGAAGCTGCGGCACGCGCGGGGGCCAAAATGTTCGGTCCAATCATCATCATCTTCTTGGTCGTGATGATGCTGGTCCTCGTTCCACTCGCTCTCGGTCTCGAGCAGACGCTGCTCCAGGGGTAAACATGGCGACCGACGTGGCATTCAAATTGACGATCGAGCGTGGCCAGCAACCTCCACGGGAACTCACGGTTCATTCGACGCGGGTGCTCTTGGGGGCTGCCGCTCACTGCGAGGTGCGGATCGACGAGGCCGACGCGGCACCGGAACAGCTGCTGCTCGAAGTCGTCGATCAAGGGATCTTCGCCCGTTCCCGTAGCCGCCAGCATGGCGTGATGGTCGACGGGATTGCCTTCAGCGACGGGCCGATTGCGCGTGCTTCCGTGATTCAGTTGGGGCAGACGCGCGTCCGAATCGAGTTGTCCGATGACGCTCTCGCGCTCAAAACCAGCGCTCGGCGCACCAAACGCAGCGTGATGGTCCATGCGTTGGCGGCTGTCGGGTTTCCCATCGGGTTCTATCTACTGCTTGCTGAACCCGAAGGCGCGACGGGGGTAGCGAAACCGGTCGAGCCACCTCGATTGTTCGAGGTGAAACCTGCGAGCTGCTCGACCCGAGTTCCATCGGAGGCGAAGCTCTTGGCAGAAAGTGAGCTGCTACTTGCCGAGGCCATGCGTGAGCGCGCACCCTTTCACCCCGAAGACGGCGTGAAAGCGGTGGGCCATTACGAAGTTGCCGCTGCTTGCTTCGGTACTGCGACGGAGCCGGAGACCGCCGCGCAGGTGAATGCGGACGCGTCGTCGTTGCGCAAGAGTATCGAGGAGTCCTTTCACGTGCATCGAGCTCGCTTGGACTACGCCCTTTCAACGCAACGCTACGATCGGGCGCGGGTCGAGATCCACGAACTTTTGGCCTTTTTGGGTGGAAGCTCGAGCGATTACAAGACGCGACTCAAATGGGTGGACCATCAGATCCAACTCAAATACGCGAAGGATCGGAGTAAGTCGCAATGAACCGTCCCCAATGGAAACGTCTCCCAACGTGGGTCGTTGCATTCTGCCTTTTGGCGAGCGGATGCGTTCGACAGGCCGTCGTTGCAGACGAAGCCGCGACGCGCGCTCGTGATCGAGAACGTGCTGCCGAAGAGATGCTCACCAGCGCTCGGAACTTACTCGAGGCCGGTGACTTCGGTCGAGCAGAACAATACGCCGAGTTCGCTGCTCGTAACGGCGCAAAAGCGGAGGCCGTCGTGCCGCTGGTCCTCGAGGCTTGCATCCGTGATCAACGGTTCCGCGCCGCGGTGGAGCACGGTCGATATCACCTGAAGCGGCATCCCTCGGACGACGCCGTCAGACTTCTCGTCGCCTCGATTCATGGCGTCCTCGGCGAGCCGGACTTGGCGCGTCGCGAGTTCGAACGCGTGATCGAGGACCACCCCGATTGGGCGCAGGCGCACTATTCGCTTGCCGTTCTGCTTCGTGACGAAGTGGGGGATTTCTCGGCTGCGGACGCGCATTTTCGTGAGTACCTCCGCTTGGCGCCCGAGGGGGCCCATCGCGCGGAGGCGGCTGGATCGCTCCTCTCGAGGGTCGAATGATCCCCGAGTCCGTGTATCGTGAAACGATTGCGGAGTTTTTGGGGCCGGTGCGATCTTACCTCGAGGATCCGAGCGTCAGCGAGATCATGATCAACGGTCCGAACAGCATCTATATCGAACGCAAGGGCCGGCTCGAGGCGACGAGCGCCCGGTTCGATGGCGTCGAGTCGATTCTGTGCGCCCTCCGCAATATTGCGCAATTCGTGGGCAAGGATTTGGATGAACGTCATCCCATCTTGGAGGCGCGGTTGCCCGACGGCTCTCGTGTCCAAGCCGTCGTGGCACCCGCGGCCCCGAGTGGGCCTTACGTTGCCATTCGACGTTTTTCACGCGACACCATGACCATCGAGCAACTCATTGCTCTCGACTCCTTGACGCCGCTCGCGGCTGAGTTTCTCCGCGTTGCCGTTTGCGCGAAGCTGAACATCGTCGTTGCCGGAGGGACGGGGAGCGGAAAGACCTCTCTTCTCAACATCCTTGCTGCCTTGGTTCCGGAGAACGAACGCGTCGTCGTCATCGAGGACTCCCGTGAGGTGGAGGTGCGGCGTTCCCATGTCGTCTACATGGAGGCGCGCCCCCCAGGACCCAACGGCCAGGAGGCGATTTCGATCCGGAGTCTTTTTCGAGCAACTCTAAGAATGCGACCCGACCGGATTATCATTGGCGAGATCCGTGGCGGTGAGGCGCTCGACATCGTCCAAGCCATGGTGAGCGGACATGGGGGCTGCCTCGGTACGCTTCATGCCACTCATCCGCGAGATACCCTGACTCGGCTCGAAACCATGGCGCTGATGAGTGACGTCGAAATCCCCCTCTTGCCGCTGCGAATGCAGATCGCATCTGGGATCAATCTCATCGTCCAGGTGTCGCGATTTCGGGACGGTACACGAAAGATTTCACACATTTCGGAAGTGGTTGGCTTCGACCCGGTGGCACAGTCCTACGTATGTCGAGATCTCTTCGTGCGTGAATTTTCCGGTGTCGATCGGGACGACCGTCTCGTGAGCGTACTCGAACCGACCCGACGCGAACCGAGCTTCCTTGGCCATTTGCGCCAGTATGGTCTCGAGTTGCCCGAGGCCATGCTGGGAAAAGTCGGAACCGATGTTTCGATGGCTTAGGCGAGCTGCGCCTATTGCACACGCAAGCTCGCGAAGCTCGTGGGTCGTCTGACGCGTTCGACGCCTCAGGGCTACCATGGGTGTCCGGTCGTTCGTCGGCCCACTCGCGCTCGTGGATTCACGGTTCTCGCCGACTCCCCTGGTTGGGTGCACCTGTGTTTATCTTGCGTCAGGCTCCGATTCGAGGAATGAGCCTGGACCGACGTTGCCGGATTGGGCGGAGGCAGTAAGAGAACTGGGCTCGATGGTCCACCCCAGGGAGTTCGTCATGACAAAGGAAGCATCCACGGTGTTCGGAAAGAATGAGGAGCTCTCGGAGCGCGACGCCGATCGAATCCAGCGGGTGGATGCGGGCTCGAACAACGCCGATCCGTCGAGCGAAACGGGCGCTCGCCACGATGACGTTCGGACCGAGCAGGGTGAAGCGGATGTCGTGCTCGGTCCGTCTCATGCCGAAGGTTCCGGTCGAGATCTCCACTCGACTCCGCCTTCGGGCGCGCCCATTGCGGCGGAACGACGGACGCAAGGGACGACCATCATGGATTTTCCAGCGCCAGCGCCGGCGCCGGCGCGTACTCCGACACCGAAGCGCTTCTCGGAGCACTTCGCGTCACGTGGTACGTTGGTGTTGCCTCCTTCCGTCGATGCGTCGCACGCAGCGGAGGTATCGAGTGCATCGAGCGCAGGGGAGATATCGAGCGCGGGCGAGGGCGCGACGAGAGGTCGACTCGGTGTACCGGCGGAACCGACGAAGCAATCGGGCGCAACGGGCGTTTTCGTCATGAGTCCGCCGCCGAGCGTCACGAGTGCGTCCGCGGAACCGACGAAGCAATCGGGCGGAACGGGCGTTTTCGTCATGAGCCCGCCGCCGAGCGTCACGAGTGCGTCCGCGGAACCGACGAAGCAATCGGGCGCAACGGGCGTTTTCGTCATGAGCCCGCCGAGCGTCACGAGTGCGTCCGCGGAACCGACGTCGGTCGCAGTCTCCGGGGAACCGTTGACACCTTTGCCCCAATCGACCTTCTCCGAGGGAAGCGCCGAGCGCTCCGGGGAGCGACCCCGTGGCGCTGCATTGCCGGGAGGGGATACGCGCCGTTGGACAGCGGGCAAAACGCTCATATTGGCTGCAAAGTCTGACATGGCGAAGGACGCTGACGAGAAAAGCGGCGAGTCCGCGACGCATGCAGGCGAGTCCGCGACGCATGCAGGCGAGTCCGCGACGCATGCAGGCGAGTCCGCGACGCATGCAGGCGAGTCCGCGACGCATGCAGGCGAGTCCGCGACGCATGCAGGCGAGTCCGCGACGCATGCAGGCGAGTCCGCGACGCATGCAGGCGCGCTCGCATCGGAGCAGGCGAACGGCGCGGAAGCGAGCTCCGTCGAAGCAGGTGCATCGATTCGAAGTGACGTCACCGACGGGCGCGATCGCACGCGCATCGTTGCGCCGGAGGAGTGGTTACCTGCGCCGCATCGCGATTGCGCACCACATCTTTGTCACGACGCACCGACAAATCTCGGCGAAAGTGCTCCTACACAGGGCGAAGGCGCCGAGCTCGACGGCAAGGGGGGCACTCTCGTCGTCAACGCGGATCATCTCGCTCGGGGCACTCACACTGTGCCCGTGGGCGAAGGCGACTCTGGCGGCGCCGAAAAGTCGCAATTGCCCACTGCGACCGTGGATGCAGCGAAAGAGAACGGCAAGGCCGCGTATTACCGTTGGTTTGCATCATGGAAGAATCCAACGGACTCGATATCCACGTTGAGAGCTCGGTTCCTCGAATTGCCGCTCAGTCGGCGCATTTCGAATCGGACTCGTTCCTCTCGCACTCCTCGCGTTCGTCAGCATGTTTTGGGGCAGCGCGCCGTCCCCCTCGCAAACGGAAGCGAGTGCGCGACTTGCGCCGAAGCCGGTGGATTCGGCGCCCAATCGCGTCGCTTCGGCGCCCGAAACGCGGAGCGAACCGAACGTCGTTGCAACGTCGGCGACGGACTCGCAATCCGCAAAAGCGCCGTCACCGAAGACTCTCGAGCGCCAAGCCGCCGACGCCATCGCAGAGGGCAACTATGCGGCTGCACGCGCGATCTACCAGACTCTCGCCGCCAAAGATCCAGACAATGAAGCCTATCGTGCGGTGCTCAAGCTGTTGGATCGTCGACTGAAGAAATCGAAGTGACGAAGCCAACCACCGCCCCATCCATGGCACCGCGACGTCCGAGTGCGACCGACGGTGCCGAGCGTGTTTTCCGCGCGCGACCTGGGCGCGCGACTCGTCGTCTGACGTCGACGCGTGACCGCGACGCGTGACCGCGACGCGCGACACGTCGTCTGACGTCGACGCGTGACCGCGACGCGCGACACGTCGACTGACGTCGTCTGACGTCGACGCGTGACACGTCGACTGACCGCGACGCGTGACCGCCGCGCGCGACCGCGACGCGCGACCTCTCGGCGCGTGACGGACGAGTCGTCGGGGTTACGGTCGCGCGACGTCCGAGTGAGTTCGACGGCGCCGTGACGCCCAGGCGTTGGACGTCCCGGAGGGGCCCGGGGCGGCGGGTGAACAGGAGAAGACCGCGCGAACATGGCTAACGCGTCGCGCCCCCGCAGCACTCGGTCACCGTCGTGGGGCGCGGAGTGGCGCGTTTTCCACGCCGGCGACGTCATTTTTGCGCACGGCCCATAATGTTGCGCCGAGGCCTTCGGGCAGCGAATGCCCGCGTTACCGCGTCGCTGTGGTGGTTTCGCTGCTGCGAATTGCCGGTGTTTTTCCACCGCCATGGGATCCGGGCCCCTTGGGCGGAGGCGTTCCGCTCTGCCCCGTGCCGCCAAAACACAGCCCCGAGCGCCGCCCGAACAGACCCGCTCGCACGGACCCCTTTCGGGCGCAGTGGACATCGCTTGCTTACTTTGCAGAAGGGATTCTGCTAGGCTCGCGCGTTCATGGGAAACGGCTTCTCCCAGACGACGGCACTCGTGTTTCCACCGCTGTGGGACACTATCGATGCTCCGCCACTCGGACCGGCCGTGCTTGCCGGCGCGCTTCGCAATGCGGGGCTGAGTAGCGCGTTCTTCGACGTCAATCTCGACTTTTACGGTTGGCTGCTCGCGGACGAAACGCTCACCGAGTTGCGATCAGCGCTCTCGTCCGACGATGTCGCGATGGATGTGGAGGAGGAGCACGGTCAGTTGGTCGAGCTGCTTGGGAGCTCCGAAGCTGCAAGACGAAGCTCGCCGCACCGCGCCGCTGCTCTGTTCGCGCTGGCCGTGTCCCTCGGAATGTCTGCGCGACCGCTCCTCGGGCCTCAGCGATACCTCGCGGGGATCGATTCCTCACAGGTGCGAATGGCGGAGTTGACCAGCACCGAACCCCGGGGGAGGGTAGCGGAGTTTTGGCATCGATGGGTGGACGAGCGAATTGCCGCCATCGTGGCGATGCGTCCGCGACTGGTCGCGATGACCGTCAGCCACGTGGGTCAACTGCTCCCCGCGGCGGCGCTCGCCCACCGCCTGCGTCGGCTCCTTCCGCAGGCGACGTTCCTTGCCGGGGGACCTTACTGCACCACCATGGCCACGTCGGACGTCGACGTCTCGGCCCTGTTCACCGCGTTCGACGCCGTCGGACTCGGCCCAGGTGACGAGGTCATCGTGCGCGCCGCCCAGGGACCAGCCGAGCTCCCTCGGGACATGGACGGCCTCTGGGTGCGTGGCGCTCCGCGGCCTTCCCTGGGCAAACCAGCCCCGTCGAGTCCGGATTTCTCCATTATTCCGCTCTTGAATTACCGCACCAACGACCGCCTGCCGCTCATTCCCCTGGAGGCCTCTCGAGGGTGCTGGGCGCGGTGCCGCTACTGCAATTACATCGGCCTCAATCGCGGCTATCGCACGAAACCCATCGAGCAGGTGATGGCGGAGGTTCTCGACGTCCAGGACCGCTTGCCGGGCGCACCAATCAGCTTCGTCGATGACACCATCGCCCCCAAACGTGCGATCATGCTCGCAGAGTCCCTCTCCGAGTTGTCCGTGCGGCTCGACGCACCCGTGCGTTGGGAAGGGTGCATGCGGCCGGATTCGGGGCTCGATTCTGTCTCAGTGTCAGACCTTGCGTGCCGGTGGGATGCATCGCGTCTTCATCGGATTCGACGCGGCCACCGAAGGGATGCTGCTCGAGATCGACAAGCGCGCGACGCTGACGGACGTTCGCAAATTGGTTCGGAATCTCCTCGCCGCCGACATCGTAGTGAGTGGCAACTTCATCGTGGGCTTGCCCGGCGAAGTGGAGTCGGATCGTCGTGCCGTCCTCGATCTCATCGACGAGCTGGGTCTCGATCCCAACCACGTCACCGCCTCTTTGTTCGGCCTGGTTCGTGGCTCCTGGTACTACGCGCATTTGGACGAGATGGGTTGGCCCGCGGAATGGGTCGCACGGGTCAAGGAGAACGACGTACTCACGGACTTTCTGCCCACCCCTCGTTTGAACCCCAAGAAACGTCTTCCGGTGCTCAGAAACCAAGACGCGTCCCAGGAGCTTGGCTGAGATCTTTCGCACCTTGGCGCGAGTCGCTCGGTGCGGATATGGAGAAACCCTTTTCAAGGAGCAAACATGCCGAAAAAGACAACCACCTTCGTCGAAGACATCGTGATTCACACCAACGATGGTAAGACGAAGCTACTGACCAAGGCGGCGCTGAAGAAACTGCCGTCCGTGGGCGAAGATTTTGAAACCCGTCGTGGATACCCTCCTGCAGCGCGGTGTCGTCGTTGCTGCAATTCCGTCGAGCCCGGGAGTGGGGGCATCTTGCTACCTGCTCAACCTCAAGAGCATCTGTCACCAGGACGACGATAAGTGAAAGCCTTCCCGTTGAACGGGCTTGGTCGCGAAACGGCCCGGCCCGCTTCGGGTATTCGTGATGACGGTCCTTCTCACCGCTGACGTAACGGGCACGACGAAGCATTACAAGCGCGGTACCCATCGCGCCGTCGATCCCGAGGAAACCCTGAAACACGCGCGAGCGTTGGCTCCCCTGGCGGGAATAACGCGGGTTGCGAACGTGACAGGGCTCGATCGCATCGGACTGCCCGTCGTGGCCGTGCATCGTCCGAACTCGCGTTCTCTAGTGGTTTCTCAGGGCAAGGGGCTCGAATCCGTGGCTGCCAAGGTCTCCGGAATGATGGAGGCCATCGAGTCGTACCACGCCGAACGCCCCGAACTGTTGCTCCGCCTGGATAGCTACGAGGAGCTGTCGCGACGGGTTCCCGTTCTTAACGTCGGAGCGCTTCCCAGGATTTCTACGGGTAGTTTTTCGCCCGTGAAGCGGATCCTTTGGTGTGAAGGTCGAAGGCTCGGAACGGACGAACCCCATTGGGTGCCCTACGAAACGGTGCACACCGACTTCACCCTGCCCCTGCCCTCGGGGAGCGGTTGCTTCATGATGAGTTCCAACGGCCTTTCGTCGGGTAACCATCTTCTCGAGGCTGTCAGCCACGGGATTGGCGAACTCGTGGAGCGAGATGCCGTGGCTCTTTGGGAGCTCTCTGGTGGAACTCGTCGGCGCCAAGGACGCATCGATCCACGGACCATCGACGATCCGGCGTGTCGGCAGATCCTCGAGCGATTTTCGGAAGCACAGATTGCCTGCGGGATTTGGGATGCGACTTCGGATGTGGGGATGGCGACCTTCGTCTGTTTCATTGCCGATCTGCCAGGTGCGCCTGGACACGTTCACGTAAGTCATGGTTCGGGATGTCACCCTTGCCGAGAGATCGCACTTCTGCGTGCGCTGACGGAAGCGGCTCAAACCCGACTCACCTACATCGCTGGTGCTCGAGACGACGCGGATCACCGCTTCTTTGCCCGTGCTCGCGCGGTTACGCGGATCGACGAGGTGCGCCGTCACATCATGGACGTCGATATCGAGCCGGCCGAACGTGAGCGGACGTGCGCCCTGCGGAATTTCGGGGACGTTCCAACTCACGCTGGCAACACCTTCGAGGACGACATCGCGTGGGAGCTTGATTGTCTGCGGGGCGTCGGACTCAACGAGGTCGTCGTCGTGGATCTCAGCCGTAGCGAGCTACCCATCGCGGTCGTGCGTGTTCTCGTTCCGGGCCTCGAGGGGCTAAACGACGCGCCCGGTTACGTGCCAGGTGCACGAGCATCGGCGTTGCTCGCAAGGATGGCTTCGTGAACGAGATCTACGTGTTCGTCGGTCCGACGCTCGACGTCGACCAAGCTCGGAAGCACCTGCAAGCTCACTATCTTCCTCCCGTGGCCCGTGGCGACGTCTATCGCGTCGCTTTGCGGAAGCCATTCGCCATCGGAATCATCGACGGCTATTTCTCGGAAGCTCCGGCGGTCTGGCACAAGGAGATCCTGTGGGCCATGGCGCAGGGGATCCATGTCTTCGGTGCGTCGAGCATGGGCGCGCTCCGCGCAGCGGAGCTATCTCCATTCGGCATGTGTGGTGTCGGCAGGATCTTCGAAGCGTTTCGTGACGGCGTCTACGAAGACGACGACGAGGTCACCGTCATTCACGGTCCGGCGTCGTCCGGCTATCGTCTCGTTTCGGAGCCGATGGTCAACATCCGAGCGACCCTCGAGGGTGCGGTTCGCGACGGCATCATCGACGACGCGATGGCACAGCACTTGGTGCAGCTCGCCAAGACGACCCATTATGCCGAACGTCACTATTCGACGTTGGTCGCCGCGGCGCGACGAAGTGTCGGCGATTCGGCGTTGCTCGATGGGCTCGAAGCATGGTTGCCGGAGCACAAGATCGAGCAGAAGCGGCTCGACGCGATCGCAATGCTCGAACTCATGGCTGAACGGATCGAAAAGGATCCCGAGCCCCTAAGCGTGGACTTTCGCTTCGAGCGAACCGACGCTTGGGAAGAAATGGTTCGGCAGTGTGGGTCCGCGAGCACGGAGTCGAGCGTCGCGTTGGAGTCGAACGACGTTCCGACCGATCTAATCCTGGACGAGCTTCGATTGCTTGGGGGAGCCGCCGTGCGTGTGGCTCTGCAAGGCGCGCTCGCCAGGCATCTCGCGATCGAATACGCCCAAGCACGCGGAGCGAAGGCGACTCGAGAGCTCTTTACCGACACATTGAACGGCTTCTTCGGAGAGCGCGGCTTGCGTACACCCGAACAGATCAAGACGTGGCTCGACGAACACGAGCTCGACGTCGACGGACTGACGCGGTTCATGGAGCAGCAGTCGTACTTGCGATGGGCGTCGGTCATGTTTGGGACCGAGGCCGAACGACAGCTGCGCGATCATCTACGGACTACGCCGGATTACGCCCGGGTCGTGCGGCGCGCGAGCGAGAAGCAACGGCTGCTCGCTCGACGACCGAAGTCGATACTTCGACGAGAAGCGGAACCGTCTGCTCCCGAACTCCTGGAGTGGTTCTTCGGTTCGCGAGGGCAGCCGGTTCCGTCGGATCTCGATGCTGGCGCGTGGGAGTGGGGATTTGCCGATCGTCACGCCTTGTTGGAGGCGTTGCGACGAGAATACTCCTTCGTCACCTCTTCCTCGGCAGCGGCGCCCTTGCACACTCCCTGAAGATAAGTGTCGATGCGGCGCGGTTCGATGCCGAGGGCGCTCCACGCGGCTCCCGACTCGAACACCCAGCCCCCTTCGCCGCACAGATGCGTGAGTGCTGCAAAGGTCCTCTGCAGGGGATCCGTCGCGGAGCGATGCTGTTCGAGGATGCCTTCGAGGGGGATCGTTTCGCGTTCGAAGGGGCGTCCCGACAATGCCTCACAGCGGCGAATGATCTCGTTCTGCGTCAATACCTCAGGTCCGCCGAGCACGAAGGTTTGGTTCGCAGCCTTCGGGTTGTCGAGGGACGCGACGACTGCATCGGCGACGTCGAACATCGAAATCCAGTGGATCTTGCCGTTTCCTTCGCCAAAAACCCGAACCTTGGCGTTTTGGGCGTCAAAGCCGAGGGCTGGGCTGCACCACACCTCGTAAAAGTGAGTCGGTTGCAGGATCGTATAGGTCAACCCGCTGCCGCGGACGGCGTCCTCGACGGCACGCTTCGCGTCTTGGAGGGTGTTTTCGAGGGGCATCGTCGGGAAGGAGACGAATACGAATTGTTTCACGGCAGCCGTTCGAGCTGCCTCGACGAGAGCGAGTTGTCCAGCTCGATCCACGGTTTCGATGTCGTCGCCATCGGCGCGCGACAGCGTGGACGAGGCGGTGCTCATCACGTGGGTCACGCCCGTGCATGCGGCACGCAGACTTTCGGCATCCTTGAGATCCCCAATGACAATCTCGGCGCCGAGCTCCTCGAGCGCTCTGCGTTTCGCTGGATCGGAGGAGGCGCGGACCATAGCCCGGAAGGGGCGCGCCGTTTCCCGAAGACGTCGAGCGACCTGTAGTCCGAGTATGCCCGTAGCTCCAATAAGTAAATCCATCTGAGTGGCTCTCCTTCGATGTCCAGAATCCTAGAATCAAGCCCAGGCGTTCTGCGCAAGCAATGGCGACGTCGAGGTGCCGATGTGCCTCCTCGATATCGCCAGCGTCTGCCGCCTGTGCGGCCGCAAGGAGGGGACTATCCACGGGATCGGGCAGCTTGTGTTGCGTTTCGGCCGTCAATTCCCGGCCAAGGGCCAAGGCTTCTTCGAGCCGTGCGGCCGAGCATCGAGCCATCAGCAGTTTCATGACGAGGAGCGTTCCGCACCAGCGAAACGGAAAGGGGAAATTCAGACCGTTCCAGGTTTGGAGCGACGTTCGTCCCAAGCGTTCGGCCTCGTCGAAACGACCGCGACGGAGCGCCACCCAACCGAGGCAGGCCTGCGCAAGACCGATGTAGTCTCCCATCTCACGGGCCTCGGCAAGAGCGAGGGTTTGTTGTGAGACCTGCTCCGTTTCGAGCAACCTTCCTTGGAGACGATGCAGTAGCGCCGTGTAGGCAATGGCGCGGGTTTCACCGACAGCATCGCCGAGCTGACGGCAAGCGTCCAAAGCAGCCCAGATTTCGGTTTCGGCTTCGGGGAGTTCGCCGCGGAATAGGAGCGCAAAGCCGAGCACGAAACGCCCGAAAGCGATCTCCGGCAGGGCAGCGGCTGCTCTGGCAGCCACGACGCAGGCCCGTCCGGCTTGGAGTGTCGAATCGGAGACTCGGTAGCGGTGCTGGCGGAAGTCGCGAGTAACGACGGCCAGGAAGTACTGATAGCGTTCGAGGTCGGTCCCGCGTTCCTCGACGTGTACGGCCACGCGAGCAATCTCGAGGCTCATCTCCTTCGGGCGTCCCAACCAGTAGAAAATCCACGCGCGACCGAGCACGATTTGTACCCACTCGTGGGCGAGCACCGGATGGAGCTCGCCCGGACTGACGGGTACGATGGCGAGTGCGTCGTCGTAGGTTTGTTTGGCCCGATTGTGCTCGTGCTGAACCTCCCAGGTTTTTGCGAGCTTTCGTAGGATCCGAACCCGCTCGGTGACTTGGTCGGGAAGTGCCGTTCCAAGCGCCCTCTCGAAGGCTTCCCGGGCGCGGTCATGAAAGCCGCCGAAGCGGAGGACGTCGCCCAGTCGTTCGTCCACGGAAAGGCGCGTCGTGCGGTATTCTTCGCCTTCGATTTCGTAAGCCGCTCGAGCGAGCTGCTGGCCTGCAGCTTCGTAGAGGCGAATGGCTTCGTCGATGGCATGTGCGTCGCGGGCGGCGTCACCGCCAGCCACGAGATGGGGTACTGCTTTTACCGGTTCGTTGGCTGCGGCCCAATGATGGCCGATCTCCGCTCGGCGCGGCGTGAGTTCGTCGAGACCCACGTACGCGTGCTCCATGGCTTTTGCCACTTCAGCGTGCAAAAATTGCTTCTTCTGTGCATCGAGCTCGGCCAAAGGCAGTTCGCGCAACTTGTCGTGGGCGAAGCGGTAGGCGCCGTCGGGGCCCACCTCCCAAACGTACGCACGCACGGTTTCGTCGATGACCGAGAGCAACTGTTCTTCGTCGAGTCCCGCGGCAAATTGCAGAGGACGAAGTTCGATCCGGCGTCCCATGACTGCCGCCGTCTCGAGGACTCGGCGCGTCGATTCCGTGAGACGTTGGAGTCGGAGTTCGACGAGTTGTTGCAGCGCTTTGGGCGCCGGGAGAGACGCACAAATCTCGGAAACGGATGCGTCGGTTTCCGGCATCCGCCAGCCGCCCTTGGAGCTGCGAACGAGCGCTCCCGACTGCAAAGCGGAACGGAGGTACTCGGCGACGAAGAACGGATTGCCCCCAGAGTGGGTGGCGAGGAACGTCACGAGTTCACCGGGAGGAGCGTTGAGCATTCCACCGGTCATCTCCGCCACTTCGCCGTCGGACATGCGAGGAACCACGTAGTGTTCGACGCCCTGCGAGTTGACGATTTTTCCGAGCCTTTCGCTGCACTCGTCCGAGCGGTACGTGCCGATCACGACGCAACGCACCCCCTTTGGCTTTCTCCTGTGTAGGTATTCGAGCAAGCCGAGGGTGAGCTCGTCGGACCATTGCAAGTCCTCCAACACGAGCACGATTGGGCAAAGATTGCCGAAGGCGCGGAGCGTCTCGCTCATCGCCTCGTACACGCGTTCCTTGGCCGCTTCCACCGGCAGGGTGACGGGCGCGGGGAGTTGATCGACTCCGGGCAGCGCAGCGAGAACGGCGGAGTAGGGGGCGAGGACGGCCGCGCGTCCGCCGAGCAGCTGCGCTCTCGTGTCCGGGTCGGACTCGAGCCAGCGGTCGGCAACGGCCTCGAGCAGCGGAGCCAAGGGACGCAGCGGTTGATCTTGGGTCCGAAGATCGCCGGCGCCCGCGGAAACCGTCGAGCAGATACCCGTGATGACCACGCCGATGCCTTTGGCGTGATTGGCCGCCTCCAGCGCGAGCCGAGTCTTTCCCACGCCGCTCTCACCACCAATGAAGACCAGTGCGCAATCGGTCGTGCACACTTCGTTCAGGCGCTTGACGAGCCGCTCGCAGTGTTCGGATCGCCCCACGAACGGCGGGCGATAGAGGTACGGGCGATGCGCCGGGAGCTCCGTCTTCCAGCTTCGCGGGGACGCGCCGATGCGATCCAAGGCTAAAGCCACGTCTTCGGCGTATCCGATGCGTCGGTGTGGTTGCTTTACCAGCAGCGCGGCGATGAGTTCGTCGAGCTCTTCGGGGACCTCGCTGACCCAGGAGGATACCGGGAGTGGGGTTTCGTGGAGGTGGGCACTCGCGACACGTCCGCTATTGCCAATGAAAGGCGGATGCCCCGTGACCGCCTCGTAGAGCAAGCAACCGACTGCGTAGAGATCGCAGCGTGCATCCAAGATCTCTCCTTGGATCTGCTCGGGAGACATGTATGGGAACGAACCCATGACCTCTCCCGAGTGTCCAATGATTTCTCGGCCCGCACGACCGCCGAGTTGATCGGCGAGACCGAAGTCCACCAATACTGGCTGCCCGTTTTCACGTACGAAGACGTTGGACGGTTTCAGATCGCGATGAATGACACCCTCGCCGTGCAGATAGGCGAGCACGTCACAGACGTCTCGGATGAGGCCGAGGGCGCGAGGCAGATTGCCGCCCGCTGCTCTCGGAGATTGGGTGAGCCCGGTGCGATGCTCGTATGAAGCGGGAGCGTCGTCGTAGGTGACGGCGAGTGTGTCGTAGGAGTTTGACGAGAAGTCGTCCGCCGTCGTGCGTTCTCGTTGCGGCGTTTCCGTCGTGGTGATTGAAGCTCCGGGCGTGCCACGGTCGCAGGCTCGCTCTCTCGTCCACCAGTCGGCGAGTGCGTCGTGGAGTGTCACGCCTTGGATGAGCTCCATCGCGTACCATGGCGTGCCATCACCGATCCCATGTTCGAAGATCTTGACGACGCCGGGATGACGCAGGCGAGCCAGCGTGAAGATTCTCGCTGCGCAACTGAGCGAGGTTGGCTGAGCGAATGGTACCGACGGTCTTGACGGCGACGCGCGTGCCGGTCGGTTCGTGATGTGCAGCATAGACTACACCCATGCCCCCGCGGCCGAGCTCGTGCTCGATTCTGTAGGGTCCAATCTGGGTGGGTTCGTCGATGACGGTGGGCCTCGATGCCGGCGTCGACGCCGAGAGATTCATCCTGGGACGCTTTCACCCGGGAGCATTTCACCCGGGAATAATTCCCCCAAGGCTATTTCCGAACAGGGATCCACCACGACCGCTCCGAGTACTGAACCGCCGCCGCATAGTCTTTTGCCCACGAGCTATCGGGATCGAGATAGTCCTTCAGACCCTCTTCACGCTTACCGCGCGGCATGCCCCACACGTGAACGTAGCGATTGATCGTGCCTGTCGAGTAATTCATTCCGTAGCAGAGCTGCCAATCGGACTTGGCCATGCCGGCTTTGGCATAGTTCATGGCAATGTCGAAGGAGAGACGCAAGGACGGCGCGCGGGCCAGCTCCACTTCCTCGAGGAGATAGCAGGGCGACTTGTTCGGCGTTTCGTCCATCCAGCCGGGATCGTACGGCAATCCGAGGGTGAGATCCTGGCGCTCTGCCACGACGAGCTTCAGCAGATCGACATAGTCCTCGCTGTCCGCGGCTGCGTACATCACCGAGACGAGGCTATCGAAGTTCGGGATGGTCCAAAGGTGAAGGAACTGGATCGGAAGCGAAGAGCCTCCGCTGCTCGACATCACCGGATCGGGGCGCAGGTTGAGTCGCAGGTTCCAGTCGTGCTCACGGAAGAGAGGCTTCACTTTTACCAACGCCTCGTTGAACGCTTCCGCGTTTTCTTGCGGAACATCGATTCGCGCGAGGCAATAGTGATCGGTATCGTTGGCGGTGCGCTTTGGGGGCACGAATGGTCCTCCTCCGGATGGCCAAGGACGATATCATAGCGCTCGCTACACCGATCGATGAGATGTACGCCTCGGGCCGCGGCATCGACGGTGAGGCGAAGCGCACCAGCTCCCACATGTCCGGACATGTGGCCACTCGAAAGACCGATGGCGTTCCGATGCTCGTTCGCGGGTTCCGTCGCGAAGATGCGACCGAGCTCGAGCTCGATCACTCTAGGAAGATCCACGGAGTTCCGATGCTTGCTCGTCGCGCGCGACCTTTGCGCACTTGGGCCCATGGCATTGTACCGACCAATCCACCGAGCCTCGATGTGCCCGACCGAGGCGCGCGACAAACTTCCTCCGCGTGGTGAGAATTCGTCGGGTGACGGGGATCCCGTTCGCGAGCGTCGGCAGCCCGCGAGACGGAGGATTCGTCGGGTGACGGGGATCCCGTTCGCGAGCGTCGGCAGCCCGCGAGACGGAGGATTCGTCGAGTGACCGGGGCTCGTCCTCGAGCGTCGGCAGCCCGCGACACGGAGGATTCATTGGGTGACGGGAGAGCCCTCGCTGCTCGAGGGATTGATTGCGCGAAGTCGACGGCTTCACGAGTGACGTCGATGGCAGCGAGGGGGGCGTCGTCACGGAAATCCGGGATTAGAGATTCTCGTTCCGACTGTAGGCGCGGCGAGGTCGTGGCTCAGTAGGTCGAGAAGTAGGCCCAGGCTGGCGTTCCCGCACTTGCTTGGAAGCAATAGCCTCCGTTGCGTTTGGCGGGGAGAGTGGCTGCGCCGGTGCAGCTTACCGTGGTGCCGTTGATTTTGAACGTTCGTCCCACGTCGAAGTTGCCGCATTGCACGCCGGCCAGACTCGCGGTCGTTTCGTGGCACGTCGCGCCCGTCCCGAGGCTACCGGACTGATAACCCGGCCCAGCGAAGACCGTCGCTGGTGAACACAGGCTTGCGCACGGGCTCAGCGTTGGTGCTGCCGCGATCTGAGGACGAGCGTTGCCGTGTCTGCGAGGCCGCCATTGTCGGTGACGCGGATCTGCACGGTAAAGTTCCCGGCAGAAGACGGCGTGCCCGTGAGGGCGCCGTTGGCAGAAATGGTGAGCCAACTCGGGCCGCTCACCTTCGTATAGGTCAGGGTGGCTCCTAGATTGGGATCCGTCGCGGTGCCTGCGAGCGTCGCGCCGGAGAGTGCGGTACCAGCGGTACCCGTTCGAGTGACGTTCTCGAAGGTGAATCCGGGCTTTCGGTTCGCCAAGTACATTGCCGACACTTCCGGAAAATCGAGCTGGGCTCGGCCGAGTTGCGCTTCTACTTCGGGGTGTCGCTCGAACCTGAATGCCTTACGTGCGGCAGCCGTCAAATCCACACCTGCGGCAGCGGAGCAGAAGTGAACGTACTCACCGAGGTTCAGGTTTCGTGCATACACGTTGGCCGTGGTCGGGAAATAACGTGAGAGCAGTTCGAAGTACTTGACCAGGAAAGCACTGCCGCTTTTGTCCGCCGCTGCGTTGCCCAACGTCCCCATGTAAAGCGGATAGTACCAGTCTTGAAGCCACTGCCCACCGAACTCGTCACGAGCGTTCCACCAGGTCGTGCGGAGTTCTTCGGCATGGGCCAATGTCACGCCCGTCGAGGGTACGAAGGCCAGATGCTTGTACACGTCGTACATGAAGATCTCACCCCAGTGACTATCGCCCCAGACCGCGTAACTCGGAGAATTCATGGTTTCATGGTTGTTGCTTTCGACTATGTGATTGAGTTCGTGGATGAGTGATCGGATCTTCAATCGCTGTAATCGGGAACGTTTCGATCGATCGCTCATGGTAAAGACGGAATTGCGATAGCCGTTGTCGGCCGTATACCCGTAGAGCGCACCGCCGACGTCGTATGCCTCGTGCGTTGGTTGTTTGCCAGCCGCATTGAGGATGGCGAACAGCTGAGGACCGCTGTGCATCTGGTAAAGCGACCTCGTGTAAGCCCACGCTTCCTCGAGCGCGGGGGTGAGCCACTGAATGGCTGCGGCGCTCGTGGCGTTGGTCTCCCATTCGTCATGGAAGACCTGGAGTGTCGGCGACGAGTAAATTCGAGAGAGATTGTCCCTGTGATTGCCGTACCACCCCGTTTCTTTCAGCGTGCTGGGTGATGGATTCTGGTGGGCGTCGTCACTGGCAGCGTCACGACGGACGGCGACGCGCCAGCTTCGTTGCGCGCGGTCACTCTGAAGTAGTACGTCGTGTTCGGCGCGAGATTGAAGGCGCGGTAGGAGTATTTGCTTATCGAAGCGTTCGGTGTCCACGTGCTGACCGTGCGTGTGACGAGGTCCGCTGTAAACGTGGAGTTGGTCGCACGCTCGATGAGGTAGGACGTTTCGCGATCCTTTCGTGTCGTTCGCGGGGCAAGCTGGAGAGCGATTTGATTGAACGACAACACTTCGGGCGTGACGACTGGCTTGACCGGCGGGGACAGCGTTGCGCTCGTCGTCCCAAAGAGACGCCACTCGGTGAGCTGGAGATCGGGAGCGCCGTTATTGGCGGTGATTCGAAGTTCGTACTATTTGACGGTAATCCATTCGCATTGCACGCGAAGGTGCGTGTCTCCCGACGACCGTAAAAGACTTGGTTTTTTCGCGAGTCGAGGAGTACGTCAAAGGTGGTTCCGTCCTTCGAGCCCCAGAGCTCCCAGCTTTTCGGGTCACGGTTTGGATTGTCGTCTGCAGAGGTGAGCGTGTACTGAGTCACCACGGCGTCAGCCGGAACCTCTTGGCGGAGACGGCCAGTATCGTAGACGGTACCTGCGTACCATTTGCTGACGACGTATCCATCGGTCAGGTGAGTTGCCGGCCACGTCGGGTCTTCGTGATCGGCCGTCGGGGGTACGTCGGATAAAGCAGTCAAGTCCTTCAGACCACCCGCAAGCTGCGGGGTGACGGTGCGGATTGCGTTCTTGTACGGTAGTCCACGCACGGTTCCGTTCAACGGCTGGATCGTGTAGGCATAGGCCGTGCCGGGCAGAAGATCCGAATCCTTGTAACTCGTTCCGCTGCAGGGGATTTCGGCGCTCGAGCCGCCATCTTCCGAATAGCGACGCAGAATGAAGCTCGTCGCGCTGGTCGCCGTCCAACTCAAGGCAATCAAGTTGCTGTCGACCACGGGCGTTCCAATGGCAGTGATGGTCGGCGTCGCTACCGCAGGCGCGGTCCCACCGACGCGGAACTCACCAATCTGCAACATGCCCTTCGTGTCTGGCCAATTGATCTTCGTGATGCGTAGCCGAACCCAGACGTACGGCGTCGAATTCGTGAAGCTGAAGAGCTTGGTTTGCGAGCGCGCCTCGAAGAGAATGCCACTGCGCGAATCGAGCGGAACCCAGTCGACGCCGTTGAGCGAGCCCTCGAGAGTCCAGTCCATCGGATCTCGTTCGGGGGTCGCCGCATCGCTGGCGGACGTGATTTCGTAATTCGTAAGGATGGCGGGTTTGGCGAGTTGGTAGGTGATGGTGTCCTTGAAATCCCCGAATTGCGCGAAGGTCGTCACGTTCCCATCGAGCATCTTGTCGATGCCGTAAGTTCCCGTGCCCGTTCGCATGGAGTCGAAGACGTCATTGGCGGAGCTTGGTGTGAAGTCCGTGCCAAGGAGCGGCTGTCCCTCTGCGCCTCCAATCGACCCATCGTCTCGACCTGCGTCACTGCAAGCCGCGGCAATCATTCCAAGCAGCGTCAATCCGAGTCGCGAGACCATTTTTCTCGACATGTGCATTCTCCTGTTTCCGATACGCGACCGCGGCGTTCGTGCGCCGCGCGACAGCCGTTGGGGCTTGCGTGCGTCCGGTCACAGGTTTCTCGATGAGGACCAAGCGCCGGCTCGCGGTCGGCCGCGCCTCTGCAACGTGAGTGCCAATCCCGTCGAGACTGGTCTTGCGTTCGCGCTACCCAAGAGTCCGTCGAAAGGGAACTTCGCCGATAGGATCCTCTTGCCATCGAGCGTTCGCTGCCAAGCGACGGTAGTCGTTGCAACCGTTGGTTTGCACCGAACGGTAGCGTCCGTCGACGTTCGGGGGGAACGAGAACCACCGCCGTTGGTGGGGAACCGTCGTGCTACTCGAGAGCCATGGTGCGCCGTTCTCGAGTGGACCCTTCGCGGTGCGTCAGGTCCGAGCCCGACGAAGTGAGCCGTGCACATCGTCGACCGTGGATGCCCTTTCTCGTATGGGGCTCATCTCGAAATCCCTACGGGTACGTGATTGCACTGTTCGGGATTTGCGCGGCGGTAAACCGAGGGGCGCATGCGCGTAATGCGCGTAAATTCTCGCGTGAAGTGCGCTTGATCGGCATACCCAGCGTTCGTCGCCACTTCGACTAGGCTCGGGCGTGCGTCGGAATTGAGGCGTTCGATGGCGCGCTGAAATCGCGCGATGCGCGAGAAGGCTTTCGGCGACAGACCAACCGCGTCGCGGAATAGGGAAATGAGTGCGCGATGGCTGTATCCGGTTCGTTCGACGACCGCACTTACCGGTTCCGAGCGGCTCAGGCGAACGAGCGCTTCCGCGACGGCTGGATGCAGCCCGTGAACCCTTGGAAGTCGGGCAAGCAGGGCTCGTTCGAGGACGGCGACGCGTGCCTCGGCGTCATGCGCAGCCTCCATACGCTCTCGCAATTCTGCGACCTCCGTAAGCGACCATAGGGAGTCGAGATTGGTATGGCGCTCAGCAAGTTCGCCTGCTCGGACGCCGAAAAGCAGGGTGGATGTACCAGCGAAAAGGAGTGCACCAACGGAGTGACTTCTTGGATCGAGCTGCCGAAGGTAGGACGTATCTCTCGCTCCCCCAATCAAGCTGTGTCCCAATTCAATCGGATGATTGTTTTCTGCGTCGTAGCGGACGACCAACGGCTGCGCCGACCACCGAAAGACCAGATGCATGAGACCCGTGGGCAAAACGCGTTCGAAACGCCAGCTCGGCGCGTTCGACGGGGGCAATGGCCCAGCCTGCGTCGCCCAAACCGTGCGAACGAAGGGCCTCAATTGGGGACAAGGGGGACGAGATAGCCCGAGCACCCATGAGACCTGGGGAGCCGCCACATCGAGCGCAAGGGGGGCATCATGACTTCAAAATCCTTCAAGACAGGGAAAGGCTCGCGCGCCACAAGTTACGGGCAAGGAGGATCTCATGTCCATTCACGAGCTGTTCCCGTATCTTCGCGTTCACGATGCCAATCGAGCCATTGACTTCTACAAGCAGGCCTTCGGCGCTACGGAGCGATTTCGTCTGACGGAGCCAAACGGTCGAGTCGGGCACGCCGAGCTCGACTTCGACGGTACGGTGATCATGCTTTCCGACGAATTTCCCGAGTGCGGATGTGTCGGCCCGCGCACGATCGGAAATACCTCGTTTTCGCTCCACCTTCACGTCGACGATGCCGATGCCATGCTTGCACGTGCGGTCAGTCTGGGGGCGAGCTTGGTTCGACCCGCGACGGACCAATTCTATGGTGAACGCTCGGGGGCCGTTCGCGATCCCTTCGGGCACGAGTGGCTCATCGGGCATTCCATCGAGACGCTCAGTCCAGAAGAGATGCAAGCGCGATACACGAAGCTGCTTTCCAGCTCGTGATTCGACCGATCCGCGCCACAGCCCCCAGAGCACCGACCGGTTCGAATTGACTACCGTAGACGCACTTCCTCTCGTTGTGCCGAGCAGCTTCGCCCTGCTCGGCGATTCACTGCTAGTCGTCTTCCGGTGCTCGCCCTTCGGGCGCCGAAGAGCGGACGCTCAGGCACTTCGTCTCCGTCACCAGGGTGGCACGATATTGCTACATCCAACGAACGTGAGTGCACTACTTAGTCGGGGCGGAGGTTTACGAATGCCAAAATCCCATCTCTATCGGTTGCTTCCGGTGGCTACGTTGTTGCTCTCGAGTTGCGCCAACGAGGAACTCGACGAGGGCACCGGTAACGCAGCCGACAGTGCCACTGTTTCGGCCGAAAGCGCACTCTTGGGGGCGCCGCGCGCCCGCAACGTCATTCTCTTCGTCGGTGACGGCATGGGTGTATCCACCATAGGGGCCACTCGCGTCTATTCCGTCGGCGTGGATGGCAATCTGGTGCTCGATCAAATGCCACACTCAGCTCTCTCCCGCACGGCCGATGCCGATCACATCACGGCAGATAGCGCGAGCACCATGACGGCGATGATGAGCGGAACGAGCACGAACTCCGGTGTGCTCGGGTTGGGACCCAAGACGGAATTCGGCGACTTCAATCATGACGGCGACGACGTGCGAACGAAATCCCTCCTCGAGCTCGCGAAACAGAGGGGCATGAAGGCTGGCGTCGTATCCACGGCAAGGGTGACCCATGCCACTCCGGCGGCATGTTATGCGCATATCAACAATCGCGACGACGAGCAGGCAATTGCACTCCAAGCCTTGCCCACGGATCCGATGTACAACAAGGCGCTCGGTTCGGGCCTTGACCTGCTCTTGGGCGGCGGACGCCAATTCTTCGTCCCCTCGAAGGTGGTCGACGAAGAAGGTGCAACCGGTTCACGTTCGGATGGTCGTGACCTGCGCGCGGAATTTCGCAAGGCCGGCTACAACTACGTGTGGAACCGAGATCAATTCAAGGCAACGACCGCATCGAACCTTCCGCTGCTCGGTTTGTTCGAGCGCAGTCATATGGAATACGAATACGATCGCCCGACGGACGCCGGAGGGGAGCCCAGTCTGACCGAAATGACCGTCAAAGCGCTCGAACTCCTCAACGATGCAACTCGAAGGTCGCGCCAAGGTTATTTCCTGATGGTCGAGGCGGGACGCATCGACCATGCGCATCACGCGGGTAACGCCTGGCGCGCCATCACGGATGCCGAGGAACTGGACAAGGCCGTTGGGGCAGCAATCGCCAAGGTGAATCTCAGCAATACGCTCATCCTGGTCACGGCCAATCATAGCCACGTCTTCACTATGGCTGGGTACCCTTTGCGTCCTGCCGCAGAGCTCAAGTACCCGGTTGCTTCCGCACCGGAAGCGTACCTCGACAGTCCGCACAACAACGTCTTTGAACATCGTCTACGACGTCGATGATGACGGGGACGTCGTACCCGCGAAGGACGCGCACGGTGTGCCTTACACGGTCCTCGGTTATCAGAATGGGCCTGGGTATCGCGGGACGCCGCGAGTCGATCCGAATGTCGATCCTTTCCCTGGATTGTCTGGAAAACCGGGAGCAGGTCCGAACGATGCCGAGTACCGCCAAGAAGCTGCGGTTCCCATCGGCTCGGAAACGCACGCAGGTGAGGACGTTGCTCTTTACGCCATCGGGCCACGTTCGGAGATGGTGCATGGGACGGTCCGGAACAACCACATATTCACCATCATGAAGACAGCCCTCGGGTTGTGAGTGTGGACGCCGTCCAAAGCGAGTCAATCATGATGACACAGCAGGTATCGAACGGACATTTCGGGTTCAACCGTAGCCGCTGGCGCTCGACCCTGAGCATTGCCGGTAGCGTCCTTTTGGGTGGTGTGTTTTGGGCGGCGTGGTCACGATCGGAGCCGCGTTCAGCGTCGGATGCGGCTCCGGCTTCGGCGATGCACGTTTCAATCCAGACGCCCATCGCGGTCGAACCTCGACGTGCGGACCACGAGCCACGCGTCGATTCACCTCTGCCGGTAGTGCCGGCACAATACGAGTCGCTGCGCCCCGTGTCCCTTCGGCTGGAAACGACCATCGAGGAAAACGGTCGGGTGCTTCACCAGCGAAAGAGGGTCATGAGAACGAGCCAATTCGTTTCCGTGAAACCGGAGGGGGTGGCGCACGAGTGGTGGTTCGCGCGAAACCAGCGCGATCCACGCCGAGTTTCGGGTATCCTCGTAGAACACCAACGGCGAGCCATCGTCGAATACGACGAGAGCGAGTTGCGAACGCTCGGAATCGCACGCGGTTGGCTCGATGTCGTCTCTTTGGGAATGGGGGCCGACGCGCTGAACGGCTTGACCGATACGGGTGAAACGCAGATGGCTCTTGGCTTGGATTTTAGGGAGTGGTCGGAGAAGAGCGGGACCCAAGCTCCTAGAAATTTCGTTCTTTGGAATGGGACCGAGTCCTTGCCCCTGCGCACGCGAAGCCGTACGCAGGCGGGTTTCATCGAGCAGCGGCTCCTCGAGGTCCGTTTCGACGTCGATACGTCCCAGCTCAGGGAGCCGCGTGAGCGTTTCCCGGAATATCGGGTGATGGACGTCGCCGACTTTCGAGAAAAGCATCACGAGTCAGAAGAGGGACACGAGCACTCCGGGATGCCCGCGGCGAATTGAGGGATTCTCGACGATTGACTGACGCGCTTCTCGACCGTCCTACAGCCAGAATCGCAAGCGAAAGCTGCGGCTCGATGGTGTAGCGAAGGCGAGAAGCGCCCGAAGCGCGGTTGCTTTTCGATGACGCGTCGCAGCCAAGCGCGGTTGCCTTTCGATTGCGCGTCGCAGCCGAGCGCGGTTGCTTTTCGATGACGCGTCGCAGCCGACGACGAACCCATCGAGGATTCGTTCGCAGCGCGTGAGCGTGGCTGCAGTGACGCTCGGGCGGCGCGTCGGTCGTGGTATCCCGAATGGGGCTGTGCAGCTCGAGTCCTCGATTGACTTCGGGTGGCTTCGGTCGGTCATGGATATGGCGAATGAGGCCGTGCAGCTCGAGTGTTCGACCAACGCCGGGGTGGTGTGTTGGTCCGAATCGTGACGACGGCGTGACATCGAAGGATCTTCTTCACGACGATGGGGCGGCGGACTGCGTGACACGACCGTGAACAGCTCTCAACGATTCGATGAAGTCGATGTGTGGGGGGACTCGCTTTGCTATACACGGCCACGTGCGAGCCAACGCAAATCTCCGGCAGTTGTACCGTGGAAGGAGTGCCGTTTCCCTCGTCTCGTTGGCGGTTGTCATCGCCGGCACGCATTGCAGTCGTCTCGAGAGTGGCTCCGATCGATTCACCAGCGGTTCCGCTGGTGCTACGGGCGGAGATTCGATCGGGGGGCCACGGCGGAGAGAGCCAAGGTGGAGGGGACGCTTCGGGGGGCAGCTCGGATTTGCCGATGGTGAGCGGTGGGCCCATCGGTGGACAGACTGGCACGGCTAGCAGTGCTGGAGGCGCAACTTCGAATCAATGTTGGGATCCGAAGGGTGCGAACGGTCTCGGATGCTCGATGTGCGCCCCCACCGATATCGTCGGGTTCGAGCAGGCTTGCACGACGGCAACTTGTATTCCTTTCGATAACTCGAAGCGCCTGCGGAAGCTCGGAGAACTGGGTCAGCTTCCTTCGCTTCCGAACCTCGCAACGACCGACGCTTCGTCGGGCGGCGCTTCTTTCGTGGGTACCGCCGCGGGCGGCGGACCTTCGGAAAGCAGTGAAGTCTCGACGAGTGGCGGAACCTCTGGGGCGACCACGAACTCGACCGTTCCTGGATGCGATGAGCTGGACGGTAAGGTGATTCTGCTCACTGGATCCTCGGCAGCACGGCCATACCTCCAACAGATCGCACAGCAGTTGTCGACGGAGAAGGTCTTCCTCGTTTACGTGTCCAGCGGCTCTTGTTCCGGGGTCGACGCAATCGTCAATAGAACGCCCGTGCGCACGGTCGCCACCTATTGGGACGGACCTGCGAGTGCGGGAAAGAGTTGCAGGATCCCTGCAGAGGGGTGGTCAGCGGATCTCGGGATTTCCGACGTATTCGTGCAGACCTGTCCAGGTTTCGAGTTGGCGAGTCTCGAGGCGCAACAAGTCAAGGATGCTCACGGACCCATTCAAACCATGGCTTTCGTTACGCCGACGACCTCTCGATACGGGGAGATCAGCGCCCAGGCGGCTTACTTCGTCTTCGGTTTTGGTGCCGAAGGTCAGGTCTACGATCCAATGGGCGCAGTTCCCATTTGGAACGACGAATCACAGATCTTCATTCGTGGAGCGACTTCCGGAACTCAAGCACTGTTGGCCTCGGCCGTCGGTGTTCCGACTGCGCGGTGGCGCGGTACCGTCGTCGGTTCATCCGACGATTTGGCGGCAGCACTCCTCAATGCGGCTGGTAACGCAGAATCTGCCACCAAGTCCTTGGGGATCTTGGCTGCGGATTACGTTGATTCGAAGAACCTCAGAGGCATGCTTCGAGTCTTGGCATTTCAGGATACTCATCAACTGTGCGCCTACTTTCCGGATTCGACCGCAGGTGCACGTGACAAGCGCAACGTTCGGGATGGACACTACCCGCTGTTCGGTCCGATGCACTTGCTCTATCGCGTGGACGCGACTGGGCTCCCGGCGAATGCCCAGAATCGTCAAGTGACCCTCGACATTCTGGGGTATCTCTCCGGAACCAAGCCTCTGCCGAGCGGCGTTCCGTTATTGGGGCTCTTCGCTCAGAACGGCCTGGTACCCGAGTGCGCCATGCGGGTTACTCGGACCAAGGATGGCGGCAATTTGACAGCTTTCTCGCCTAGTTCTCCCTGCTCTTGCGCGTTCGAAGCTGCCACGGGAACCACCGATTGCAAGACCTGCAAGGTTCAAGGGGACTGTGGGTCGAACGAGATCTGTTCGCTCGGCTATTGTGAACCGTCGTGAAGGCGCCCCTTTCCGGTCGGTGCTTACGATGCGCACGTAAGTCCGCATGCAAACGTCACCAACAAGCCACTGAACCTCGTCCGTGGAAAGGCAATGATTCCGCTCGAGGAGCATCCTCATGACCGCATTGATGCCCAACAGTTCTCGGACCACATCGAATTCCGGCGTCATTTTGAACCCCAAAGCTGATGGTGGGGTCGGTGTCGACCGCAGGAGTGTCGTCGAATTCGAGCATTACCGACTGGCCTACTTGCTCGGCCGCGGCGGAATGGCCGAGGTGTTTCTGGCCGCTTGGTCCCCAGCGACGAACGTGGTTCGCCCCAGGGTAATCAAGCGGCTCTATGCCCATCTCAGCGACGACGAGCAACTCGTCCGAATGTTTCTCGACGAAGCGCGGCTGGTCTGTGAGCTCGAACACGAGAATATCGTAAAGACCTTCGAGGTCGGTCTCATCGACGAGCAATTCTGCATTGCGATGGAGTACCTCGAAGGGCAACCGCTGAATCGAGTGCTTCGCCGTGTCGCCGAAGTCGGTGGACTGCCCACGGAGGCTTGTGTTTACATCGCGCGAGCCGTGCTCGCTGCGCTCGAACACGCCCATACTGCTGCGGACCAATTCGGTCGAGCTCGGGAGGTCGTGCACCGCGACATCTCGCCGCACAACGTATTCGTGACGAACCACGGCCAAGTCAAGGTGCTCGACTTCGGCATTGCCAAGGCGAAGTCCCACGAGGCTCGGACGTCCACGGGTGTGGTCAAGGGCAAGTTCGCTTACATCGCCCCCGAGCAAGCAAAGGGTAAGCGTGTGGATGCTCGCGCCGATCTCTTTAGCCTTGGCGTCGTTCTCTGGGAAATGTTGACCAGTCGACGTCTATTCAAGGCAGACGACGATGCCTCGACGCTCAACGCGACGCTGCATCGCGAGATCCCGCGCCTCACCCAGGTTCGTCCCGATATTTCGGTCGAGCTTTCCCGGATCGTCAGCCGTGCTTTGCAGCGAGACGTCGCGCTCAGATACGCGAGCGCTTCCGACATGCTGCGGGATCTGGACCACTTCGTCCTCCGGGCTGGTCTGGTCTGTGATGCCGCGAGCTTGAGCGGTTTGATGCATCGCTCATTCGAGAGCGAAATTGCCTTGCAAGAGCGTTTGGTGCGAGAGCTCACGCACGTGCAAGCCGTCGAGTTACCCGCTGCGGCACCACCGCCGGTCGAGGGTACTCTGGCCGTGGCAACCTATACCAAGGCGGAGTCGGATGCCGAGACCCGTGTTCTCTTGGCGAAGCTCCGAAGTGGTCGACGGGTGGCTTGGGGTGCGATCCTCGCAATCACTCTGGTTCTCGGAGCTTTCACGGGCTACTCGTGGTTCTCACGCAACGAGAGTGCCGCCCCATCCGCGGAGGATACAGCTTACTCCGAGAAGTCGCATCTGGGCAAAGAGACATCTGCTAGCTCGGCACCCGAAGCGAAATTGGTCGCGTCTGCCTCGGCCTCTGCGAAGCAGACTAGCGAAGGAGTGGATCGAGCAAAGCCAGCGGATGTCAGTGTTTCGCCGAAACGCGGGCGCAGCGAGGGGGCTCCGGCGCGAGGTTGGGGGACGGTGCAAGCGCGCGCGCTTTCTCCATCCGCTCTACCTCCGAAGGTCGACAAGCCTGCTTCCGTCGAGGGGCGCGCCGTCGAGACGGGATACCTCACCATCGACTCGACACCCTGGGCAAACGTGTCGTTGCGGGGACAGTCGTTGGGACAGACTCCCATCATTCGATTGTCACTCCCCGCAGGGACTCACGTGCTTTCCCTTCGCAATCCGGAGCTCGGACTCGAGACGACGTACACGGTGAACGTACTCGCCAACCAAACGGTCGTCAGACGGATTGGACTTCGATAACCCGAACTAGGTGATCGCTGATGCAACGACTTTTCCTCGGTGCGTTCTTCTGTCTCGTCGCGGCATGCGCACGCATGTCAATTGCTGCGGAGCAGAGCTCACCTGCTACGGCGGCGCTTTCGGCGGCAGAAGGCGCCCTGCAAGCCGTCGACTTCGAAGCAGTTCAACAGGCCGCTCTCGCGGGGCTGTCGACAGGGGAAGCCACTCCGGAAGAGACCGTACGGCTCCACGTGCTTGCGGGAACGGCCGCGGCCATTCTCGGTAAAGACGAGGGTGCGAAGCTTCACTTCATCGTTGCGTTGGCGATTCGACCCCAGCTGAGCATGGATGGCACCCTATCGCCCAAAGCTCGTCAGCCTTATCTCGAAGCCGTGGGCTATTGGGGAGATCGCGAGGAGCGCTTGCAAGCGACGACGAAGGTCGACACGAGACGAGCGCAGTTGGCCATTCGTGTCGTCGATCCCGCGGCAATCGTCCGGCGATCCATCTTGCATATTCGTGCGATCGGCGAACCGAGTTTCGCCCCTCGTAGCCTCGAAAGTCGTTCGCGCGTCGAAGTCCCGATTTCGACGCGATTGCTTCGTTCCGGGTTCGAGTACTTCGTCGAGCTCGTCGACGAGGCTGGCAATCGGCTCTTTCAGATCGGCACCGAGGACGAACCCATCGTCGTCCAGGGTGGGACCGTTGCGAATTCCTTGGGTCATTCGACCCCGTTGGAGCCGATCACGAGTGCAGCGTCGAGGACATCTCGCGCAATTCCCCTCGGACTTCTGGCGGGAGGGCTCATCGCGACGTCCGCCGGCGTCTATTTCAACGTTCGTCGCGAGGACGAGGCAGCGCATTGGAACGGCTCGAGTTGCGAGCGATCGGGAATGTCGCGTCTGGAGCAATGCGGTGCGGTCGACCGGCGGCGGGAACGCTTCGAATGGCTGAGCATCGGTAGCTATGCCTTGGGTGCGGGATTGATTGTCTCGGGCGCTGGTTGGCTCCTCTTCGACGGGTCGTCCAAGGGAGTACCGGAGCGAACTCAGCATGCGAAGACCCGGGTGGTTTGCGGTATTGGCAATGTGGGAACCGTCGTGGTCTGCAGCGGCGGATTCTGAGCGGCACGAGAAGGGATCGCGTTGGGATGCGTCCAGTGTGCACCGTGCAGCCGAATCCGCTGGCGCTCTTCATCGCATCGATGCGTTCCGCGGCAGCAAACCATTTCGTCATGGTCGCTCAACAACCGAGTCGTCGCACGACTACCCGTCCAACTTCGTCCAATTTCCCTTGTCGCGTCGCACTTGGGCACCAGCGCTTCGTCGAACGAACCTGATCTTCAATCCGGCGGGCGCAGAACGCATTACAGGAACGGGCCACTTGCTTTATGGAGACTTCGGCAATCCCGTCCGACTTCAGGCGCCCCATCTTCCAGAAGACGAACGCCAGATATGGCTGCTGCATTCGTGAGGTTCACTTCGACGCGTGGCAAACGACGCAATCTGCCGGGGCAGTAAATGTAGGGACATGAGCGACCGATGAATGGCAGTTGGCGCAGCCGCTGTTTTCGATGACGGCGTGGTCGCGGGTTGGGGCGCCATTGCCGCCATGACAGTTGGCGCAATCAGGTGGACGGTAGGTTTCGTTCTTGTGCGGGAGGGGCGCTACGCTGCCGTGGCAATTCAAGCAGGCCGGTTGTCGATATCCCGGGTGGCTTTCGTCCAAAATGATTGCCGTGCCTTGACTACTCGACGTTTCGTTACTTGCGCCCCCTCGGGTCGTGGCTCCCGAGTCGCCGTCGCTGGAATCGCCTGCGGATCCGGCCATTCCGCCATTATCTGTTGGCACTTCTCTAATCACTTCTGCGGGCCCACGGTTACAAGCGCCGGTGATAACCAAGACGAGTAGACAAAGGTAATTTCTGGCCATTTCCGTATCCCATGCGGGAAAGTGTCGTGGTCGCGCTCTTGGAGTGTGAGCTAGAGTGCGAATTGCAGCTGCACGAGTCCGCTATGATCGTAGAGGGCGTTGTCGTCTTGATGCGCTTCGAGATCCGTGCGGTATCGAGCGCGAGCGAGCCCCTGATATACCGCCGAAAGCTTCAAGTTCTGCTCGAACAAGTAGTAGTTCAATCCGACGGACGGAACGAGTAACACGCCACGACTGCTCAAGGAATTGCGGTCGAATACCTCGAATCGCGCCATGGGTTCGACGCTTCTGCCAGCGTTCACACCAACCTGGACGTAACTTCCCACGAACGTTTTGGCCGCGACTCCTCGTTGGCGCTCCACGAAGGCCATGCGTAGTGCATATGCTTCCATCGACGCGTAGACCCGTCCGTGTCTCAATGCGGCTTCGAAGCCGCCCCTGAGATCGTTGCTGCTTTCGCTGTTTGCTTCCACGTTGTAGGAGGTCGATGCGGCGAGGAGCAATCGAGTGGGCGATGGGGCCACTGTCGCCGTCTCTTCGAGCCGCATGGGGCCAAGGGGAAAATAGGAGAACCTGGCGGCATAGAGTAGCCCGGGCACACCACCGTCATCGGAGAGCGTCGAGCTTGGGGCATTGACGCCTGCACCTTCGCCGTTGAAGATCCCGATTTGATACTCGAAACGCTTGGCCAAAATGCCGTGCATCATGACGCCCGTATCGAAGCCAAGGGCAATACTCGGGGTGACCGAGTTGAGCCCGAAGGGCAAGTTGACGCGGGAGAGCAAAGACACCGGAAGCCGAGGAAATAGCGTTTGCCCGACTCGGACTTGAACGGCCCATTGCGAGGGGACCTTGAACTTTCCTATGCGGAATCGAAGCGCCTCGCTGACCTGGAGATCCATCCAAGCCTGATTGAGCAAACAGGGGCCCGAGCACGCGGCGTTGAGCGCGAGATTGAACGTAATTCGTTCGAATCCCTTGCCTGCGACGCCAAAAATGGCGTTCGAGGTGCCGAAGCCGAGCGCCCTAACGTTGTCTTGATCGGTCAGGGCGAGCCATCGGTTGTCGACGTAGTTTGCCTGAGCATAGGCCTGCACCAGCGTATAGGGATTGAACTCGAAGTCCCCACCTCGTGTGCGCCAGCGGAATCCCTCTCGACCCGCCAGGGATACGACGTTGCTCTCTGGTCGCAGTTCAGTCGCGGCCGAGATGGTGTTGGCGGACTTGGCAACGACGTTACTCTCCGGTTGCGGTTCAGTCGCGAGGGAGGTGGAGTTGGCGGCGTCCGCGGACTCGGCTGCGACGTTGCTCTTCGGTCGTGGTTCGGTCGCGACGGAGGTGGAGTTGGCGGGTTTGGCAACGACGTTGCTCTCCGGTCGTGGCTCTGGCGCGACGGAGGTGGAGTTGGCGGACTCGGCAACGTCCTTCGAGGTCACCGGCGGAGCACCAGTGGGGGCGTAACCGGTAGGCGGTTCGCTTGGATCGCCAGCCTGGGCGTGGGTTCGCATCGCATGGGTGAGGCAGAGGCTCGTCACCACCCAGAACGCGACTTTTCGTCGAAAATGGTTCGCCTGCATTAGAACTCCGAAAGATTGGGATCATCGTTGGGGATCACTGCGATGCATTCGATTTCGACGAGCCAGCTCGGTCGACAAACCGGTGCGCGCACGATAACGCTGGGGAGATTCGGGAATTGATCTTCGAGGAATCGCTCGACGAATGGACCGTCGGCGCCGTCACGAACGTAGACTGTCAATTGTGCGACATCAGCGAAGGACCCGCCTGCGTCGGCGAGTAAAGCAGAGACGTTCTCGAAGGCCCGACGACATTGGCGCTCGATGTCTCCCACGTGGAGCGTTCGCCCTTCTGGATCGATGCTCGCAGTACCGGATATGAACGCGTGGCTACGGTCTCCGTACGCAATCCGTGTTCCTCTTTCGAACGTGACGCCGTAGAGGTGCGTCGGTCCCAAGTATTCCGGCGCGGAGAGAAAGCGGAGCCGTCGTTGGTCGATGTCGCGAATTGCGTAGGCATCGAGTGCGACGCGATGAACTGGCGATGCGCCCCGCCCTGCTATGCCCGTACTCGTGATGTAGTGTGTGTTTTCCGTCAAGCCAATCGACTCGAAGTGTCGCTTTCTAGCTTCCACGAGTCCGGCGTACTCCGTGTCCACGTCGTAGACATAGAACCAGGTACGCACAGCGTGATCGCGCAGGGTCGCCCCGAGGGATTGGAGTTCTCGTTCGTAGTCTCGCAGTACAGACTCCGTTTGCGCATAGGCGCCGATCGAGCCGGCGCCAACGAGCCCCGTGGTCCAGAGATGGACGAGTCCGTCACGCTCCAGCTCGACCCCGTTGCTTCGGGCACGCTTCGTGATCGGTGACTGGGAGCGAACATGATAGTCCCAAAGACTGAGCTTGTTGGTTCCAACTGGAGGCTGCTCGATGACGGAAATCGCGATGGGAGCCATCGCGCCACTTCGACCGAGTGTCGACGCTTCGAAGCGGTCCTGCTGGTTTGCCGCGTCGCTCAAGAAGACACGGCGAAACACGGCCGTATCTGCACCGAGGCCCAGCTCGGACATTGCTCGTGCATGTGCCTGTTCGAGAGCGTGAAGCTGTTCCTCGAACGTGCCAACGGATGGAGCGTCGAAGCAAAGATGGTGCTCCTCGACGGCGCTGCCAGCAGCCGCGAAACGAGCTCCTCGGACCGAGACGGCGCCATACGATTGTTTATAGTAGGTTAGTGCCATGGCTAGAGGGACATGACGAAGGCGACGAGCGCGTCGCGATCGCGTTTCGAGAAGTGTCGGAAGATGGATACCGACACGGCGCCTTCCTCGCTACCGTGCCAGAGGATCGCTTCTTCGATGTTTCGGGCGCGACCGTCATGGAGCAAATGCATATGCCCGTTCACAATCGGCAAGAGCCCGAGACCCCATAGGGGAGCTGTGCGCCATTCATCACCAGAAGCTTCGAATTGACTGAAGCCGTCCCCAAGCTCGGGACCAAGGTCGTGAAGCAAAAAGTCGCTGTAGGGATGGATGGTTTGATTGGTGAGCATGGGCATGGGCGTCCCATCGATGAGCTTGGGTGGTGTTGCGGAAGTGTGCAGGGTTGGCGCATGGCAAAGGTGGCAACCCGCACGCTGAAATAGGCTCTCACCGCGGACGACCTCGGGATCGTCGATGTTCCTGCGTGCGGGTACACCCAACGTGTGCATATAGAAGTCCACGTTGGCCATGTCATGGTCGCTGATTTCTATGCCGAAATCCTGAGTAACCTGGGGTTGACCGAGGCCGACTTCGTTCTGGAAATCGCGCGTTCGTCACCCCGAGATCGGAGGAGAACCCGAGCTCGACGGTGAGATCGGAGTGCTGAGCTTTGTGACCCGAAACGCCAATCTCGTATACTCCGCGTTCGACGGTCCACTGAAGGCGAGGGGAAATCCCGAAGCTCGGATACTCGAGCGAGGCGAGCGCCTTCAACTCCTCGCGATCGACCGCGAGCATCAGGCCCAATCCGACGTGTCTGCAGGGTTGACGCACGGTGAACAACAAGTCGTCTGCCGGGGGCGGAGTGGTGTACCAATCCTTGATTTCGTAGTCGGGATAGAGCAGGCAGTATCGCTCGCGATCTTCGGTGGGGTATTCGAAACATCGCTCGCGGTATTTTGCGACGAGTCGACCTTCGGGTTTGGCCCCCAACGTGGCGTGGTCGTGAAGGACGCGGCCATAATCACGGAAATACTCGCCTGTTCGTCGGCTGCGCATGAAGACGAGGAACGTCGAGAAATCGAAGCCGGTGCCACCGTTCGTGAACAGGGTAGGTAGGGTACGTCCCGAGTTCTGGTGACAGGTTTCGCAAGCGTATCCCACGTAGAGAGGACCGAGCCCTCCAGTTCCGGGGATATTTGCTGGATTGGCCACGCGAGGGGCGCCGTACAGGCGATCACCATCTCGAAATCGCGCGAGTAGTTCAGGGCTGGAGAGCACCGGACGTGAAGGCTGGTCGTAAGCCCGACTGGTGCCATCGAAGACGGTGAGATCGCCGCCAGAGAGCTCGAGGAACTCGTCACCTTGCGTACCTGCGGGGCCGCACGAGACGGCGAGAATGGCTGCGGCGCCAATCACGCCAAAGAATCGAATCAACATCGACCATGTTTCCTTCGCGGCAGACCGCGTTTAGTCGAGGAGCCTCGAGCGCCTCGAAATGAGTGTGTTCACACACAATTCACCGTCTCGGGCAGTTCGTGACGCATCGCCTCCGGTTTGAGTGAGCGCCTGGTCGGCCCGTTGGTGGTCGGCTGTCAAACTTCCGCGCAGCCACGCCAATGGCATGATTTTACGGAATTTCGTTAGATTCTTGGTTCGGTGCGAAGTTGAAAGTCATTATCAATGAGAGCGCCGGACTAGTCAAGGCCGGAGGCCGCTCCCCGCAAAGATTGCCGGAACGCTCGCTGGCAGCTCCTTGTCGGTGTAGGCGAACACACAAGCGCCTTCGCGCAACCGACCGAGATGAAAGCCGCATCGTTGCTTTCGTGCGTTGTGCGGAGCTCTCTCGGATTCTTCACGAAGGAAGGACCGCTATGGCATCGAGTCGGTACCAACACGACGATGGTCGCCGATTGCGTCACGGTACGTGTACGCTTTCCCGCCCTTGCCGCGATCGTCTTTCACCGCCTGCGCACTCAGGCGCAAGATTCGACTCACTCAAAGCTCGGTGCGGGCCTCGTCGAATCGGAAGGACTCGAGCGAGTGTTCGAATTACGCCGAGCGATCGCGCGGAAGACATATCGATGGAAGGCGCGAGCCTTTGGTTGACATCGAAGGGTGATCCATTCGCTCCGAAGGACGTGCGTCGCTCTCGAACTGCGAACAGGCTGAAAGCTCCGGACACAGGTTCCTCACGAGTCGTAGCCGCCTCGTCGAATCTTGCACTTCGGTCAACGAACGCGTCTCTCCGTATGTTCGGAACATGCGCGGCACGTGCGACATCGATTGAGGCAAAGCTGCGACTTTGACGCGGTTCCGTCGTTTCGAAAGGCCGTTCGGGACGAGCGGAATCGACCGGCCCTACTATCGTCAGTGCGTCTCGAAAACGCGAGTTGTTCGCATCAATGGGTTGTAAGTGAGATGAACGACATCGTCCCGTTCCAGACGCGAGATTGCCGATTCAATCGACGCCATCAAATAGCTATCAAGTAACGCGGCGGTATGTGGAGTATGGGGGCGCTGGGTTGTAGCTCGTAATCCCCAGCCGCCGAAAAGATGACGACAGTCTCATGTTTAAGTTGCAAGTGATTCGCATCTTCACTAAATCACGCCCAATGCTTCGGCGATTGATCGAACCTCGGTGGACACGCTCTGCAGTCTCGCCCGTCGAGCCTGCCCTTCGCGTCGTGCCGTGGACTGCGACGGTGTTGTCTCAGGTTCTGTCCTGGTCGCTCGATGCTCGGGCCTCGACTGGGCCGGATTCCAGTTCGAACGCGATTTCGTCCGATACGCACATGGCCGTTGTTGCGCAGAGTCCATCTGGAGAGACAGTCAAGTCTCGCGAGTCTTCCTCGCAACTTCCGGCGAGTTCGGCAGACGGTGGAGGTGGCAACGAGGCCCCGCGGACTCGGCCTGCTCCCGCTGCCGTCGAGGTGCACGTTCGAGGGAAGAGTTCAGCGGAGCGACTCGAATCGAGCTCGGACGCAGTTCGTGTCGTTCCCATGCCGGCCACGCGCGCACTGGAGATCACCGACGTCCTTGCCCGCACGGAGGGCGTTACAGTGGCACGAGCGGGGGGGCTTGGTTCGCCGAGCACCGTGCGCCTCGCTGGGTTCGGTGGCGAGCAAGTTCGCTTCTTTCTCGATGGAATCCCTCTCGAGCTCAGCGGCTATCCCTTCGGGATCGGGACCGTTCCGATAGGTCTCATCGAACAGGTCGAAATATATCGAGGCGTCGTGCCAGCACGATTGGGAACGGACGCTTTGGGCGGAGCCGTTCAATTGACGAGCGAGCGGCTCACCAACGGTAGCGGTCTCTCGACTTCCTTCGAGCAAGGTGCATTCGGGACGTACCGTTGGTCTCTCGTGGGGGCACGTCGCGATCGCGAGCGAAGGGTCTATCAGCGTATCGAGAGCTATGCCGACACGGCGGAAAACGACTATCCCGTGACCGTCGACACTCCCGACTCGAGTGGAAGGCTCGTTCACAGTCGCGTGCATCGATTCCACGACGGATATCGGGCCATGGGCTTGGCGTTCGAATCGGGCGTAACCGGGCGCAGCTACGCCGACCGCTTGGCACTACGCACCTTCGTTGCGTTCCTCGACAAAGAGCTACAAAACAACCCGACGATGACGGTGCCGTACGGGGAAGCCTCGTACGCGAAGCGAAGCATCGGTACCAATCTCCGTTATGCGAAGCGCTTGGGCGAGGCATTCGCGATTCGAGGATATGCGGGCTATTCCGCGAGGCGGACCGACTTCGAGGATATTGGAGAGTGCGCATACGATTGGTTTGGTCGATGCGTTCGCCAATTGCCGCAACCAGGCGAAATCGGCTCTGTCGGAACTCACCGCCGCACACTCCAATCCGATCTATTCGCCAACTTCGAGTTCGAGGCTACGCTCGGGCGGAGTAGCAAGCTTGCGTGGGTCACAACGCCGCGCTGGACGGAGCGACGTGGTAGTAACCGTATGGAGGGAGATTCGGCTGCCGAAGATCCTGCGACTTTTCCCCAACGTTCCGCAAGCTGGATCAATGCCCTCGTTCTCCAAAGCAAGACCGACGACGAAGCCGTTCAGGGGAACCTCTTTCTGAAGAGCTTCCTACAACATGCACGCGCGACGGAGGCGCTGCCTACCGGCGCAAAACGAGTGCGCTTCGTCGAGCATCGTCCAGTCGGCACGGGGGGAAGTGTTCGGTTTGGATTTGGTTCCTGGGGATTTGCCAAAGCAGGCTACGAGTGGTCGGTGCGACTACCGGCAGCGGACGAGTGGTTCGGCGACGGAGTGCTCGTGACGTCGAATACGAGGCTTCGACCGGAACGCAGCCACAACGCGCACGTCACCTTCGGCGTCACGACGGAATCAAGCAGGTTCGGTGTCACTTCCTTGGAATCGACAGGGTTTCTTCGACGTGCGAGCGAGCTCATCGTTATGTTGGGTGACGGAACCGGGTTTTCGAACCAGAACGTCGCCCGTGCTCGTGGCATCGGAGTGGAGGGCCGAGTCCGATGGAATTCCCCCGAGGACCATCTGCGGGTCTCAGGCAACGTCACTTGGCAGGATTCTACGAAATGATGCTCGAGTAGGCGCCTTCGCACCTTTCGATGGGGATCGGATCCCAAATCGACCTCATCTGACTGCGAACCTCTCCCCGAGTGTCTCCCTACGTGAGTTACTCGTTGCCGCGGACGAGGTGACGTTTGGCGTCGACACATCGTACGTCCATCGGTTCTACAGGAGCTGGGAGAGCCTCGGTGACACCGAGACGAAAGCCGAGATCCCTTCGCAATTGGTCCATTCCGCGTATGTATCTTATCGGCTCACTACCGATGCAGGATCGCTTACCCAGTCCATCGAGGTGATCAATCTCACGGACGAACCGCGCTACGACTACTTCGGAGTGCAATTGCCTCCACGTGCTGCGTACGTGAAGTGGACTTTCGCATTGTAACCAAGGATGGGGCTCGAGAAACCTCAATGAGTCAGAGTGAGTCAATTCAAACGATAGACCCGGGCTAGACCAGGGGTGAAAGGAACGACGTTCCTCGACATGGCCGAGTCGAGCGTCGTCCAGTCGACGCCTCCACGACACTTCGAGTGACGGGCAACGATTCGCTCCACGAAGCCGTTATCCCGCTCGTTCGGACACTAGGAACGCAGAGCTCGTCATCGTGGTGGATGAGCTCACGAGTGATCGGCTGAACCCAGCGTCGCTTCGAAATCGGAATCGGTGTTCATGTGCGTCGTTCGATACGGCACACGTGCTTTCGTGAGAATGAACCAGGAGATTCGTGATGTCAGCTAAGGATTCGATTTTGGGATTTTCAACGGGATTGATTGTCGTCGTCCTATTGGCAGGGTCGGGGTGTTCCAAAGGGGATGAGGCAAATTCAGGGGGTGAACGCGGTGGAAGTGGTGGCGAAGTATCTCAGTCGGGCGGCAGCGGGGGTCAGTCTGGTTCATCGGATTTTGGCGGCGCGAACTCGGGTGGAGCCAATCAGGGAGGAGCCTCGAACGAGGCGACTGTCGGGACATCGAAGCTCTATGCCGTAGCAGTCCAAGTATTCGCGGAGGATACGGAGACGAGTTACGTCGTCTTGACCGAAGCATTGACTGCCGATACGTCGTTGAATCTCGTGAATGGCGTCGAGGTGGCCGGGAGGGCCTTGGTTGCGTCTCCGGGCAAAGGTGGTCCCTTATACGTCGGGAGCAACGAGGCGCCCATCGTTACGCGCTATGATTTGGACTCGAAGGGTAAGCTCACGAAGGGTAACGCCGTGAGCTTTCAGTCGTATGGGGTCGCAGCGATTGGCGAGTATCAAGGTCAGATCCAGTTCGCGCGAAGCGACAAGGCCTATTACTTCGACGCACGGACAGCGCAGATCGTCATCTTCGATCCGGCTGCCATGACGACGAAGGGAACCATCGACTTGTCGTCCCTAGTTCTAGAGAATCAAGTCATGAGTTTCGGTCCAGCGCCGCTGCGGATAGACGAGACCATCGTGGTTCCCGTTGGATGGCGCGGTCCTCAGGGAACGACGGTGCCGAAGCGGACGGGCGTCGTGGTACTCGATACGAAAACCGACCAAGTGACGCTCGCGTCGGACGAGCGTTGTGGTTATGCCCGCGACGTGGCCAGAGGTGCCGACGGATTCGTCTATCTTGCGACGGATGCGTTTGCTTCCGCAGTGCATCGGATTTCCGAAACCTCGGCACCAAAACCTTGCCTACTTCGATTCGACTTGTCCCAGAAACGTTACGATCCCAACTTCTACTACGCGCTCGACACTTTGGTCGAGGGACGTACTGCCGGCTCGCTCTTGTCGACTACGTCGGGAAAGACGTTCCTGCGGGTGCTCGATGAAGACCGTGTGGAGATCGAGTCTGATACCGTGCCTCGTATGCTCGCGAGCGCAAATGCGTGGGCTTACCACCAAATCGAGTTGGGAGAGACACCACACACGACCCGAGTGGAATCCGATGTACGTTCCGGCGGGAGCCTGCTACCGTTTGCGTTGAGCGACAAGACCTTCGTCCCTGAGTTTTCAGGGCAAACCACGACGGTACTTCGGGACGTTTCGTCTGGGCCAGGCGGAAGGGGACTCGAGTCGTCGGGACTCATCTTTTCCATAGCGGAACTCCGCTGAGGGTGCAGCTGCGGCAAGTCTTCTGGATAAAGGACTCCTTGGTCGTGTCTCGAGCGAAATCATACGCGCCGAACGCAGGGCATTCGAACCGCAGTATCGCCACGAATAAGCAGTATTTACGTGCCATGCAGTGGGTTCGCAAGGGGCACCTATACGTTGGGCTATTGCTGTATCCATGGGCCTTTTTCTATGAACTAGTGGGATGCTCTTCAACCATCCCTCCGTGGGTCGTGCCATCGATGAGCGCGTTTTTGCGCGTGAACGCTGGCACGAGCTCTCCGGTCTCGGACCTCTTCAGCCTCGCGTCATCGCCGAGGAAGTCCTTGCACAAATCAATCGTAATCGCGCGGCTACCTCGGCGGACCGCCCCTTTCGATTGAGCGACGAAGCGAATCCTCGCTTCTTCGGATTTGCGACGTTGCGGGCACGCACCGAGGAGGCGCGGCATCTGTTGTTGCTCGATCCAGCGGAAGGGAGCGCGATCATGCGATCGCTTCCGAATCCAAAGGTGCCGCCCGAAGCTCCGTTTTCTGGCGAATATGCACGTCCATCGGGATTCGAACTCGAATCCGCGTCGCTAAGTCTCGAGGCACGAGCTCAACAGCTGGGGCTTCCAGCGGGGACGAAGTTCCACTTCGACGCCGCTGGATTTACGAAGTTGCGCTTCGAGATCGTGGATCCGAATGGGCGACGTTGGAACGCAGAGTACTCCCTCGCGAATGGACGTTTGGACGGCGTACCTTCGGAAGGTAACGCGAGCCAATCCGTCGGTGATACGTTGGCGCAGCTACACACGACCCATCACTATCCGACCGAGTTTGGTCTCACCTCCCTTTGGGCGTTTGCCGCGGATCTGACGGGATTGGCGCTCATGGGATGGGCTCTTTCGGGGCTTCTCATGTGGTGGCAGAGGAAGAAAGACCGAGTGTGTGGGCTCGGGTTCGTCGTCTTGGCGCTCCTCGGAATGTCGTGGATGACGATTCGCACGACTGGTGAGGTCCATTACGGACGTGTCGCGGTGGAGCAATCGCACTGAGGTCGGCTGGAATCGTTCCGCCGAGCATCGGCGGAACGTAACGATGAGTCACCGACGTCACTTCACTATTGGAGATAAACGACATGGAAGGATACACGAAATCCAGCGGGGACTCGCAGGACTGGACTGCGCTCGCTACGATGACAGACGAGAGTCGGACATCTCGGGAGCCAAACTTCGCACTTTCCGGACCACGAGGAACGCTCGTTACGTTCGACGAAGCCGAACGCGTGCACGGCTGTCACGGGGAGCCTCGGGTGCTTCTTCGCGACGCAGCTCGCGCCCTCGGTCGAGCGCGACTCAATGGGCAACGTTATCTCGTTGGCGCACTCCCGTTTTCGGCAACCGAGCCCGTAAAGCTCTTCGTGCCCGCGCAGGTCTCCCGCAGCTTCGACGTCGACATCGAAGCTCCTTCGCCTCGTTTGGGAGTGGGCGCTGTTAACGCTGCAACGCACCGAGACAGTCGCTTCGTGCACTTGGTCCAAGAGACCCTCGACGTCATCGAACGTGGGGACCTCGAGAAGGCAGTGATCGCACGGAGCGAAACCCTGCCTCTCTCTCGCCGTCCCTCGGTCCCTACGCTGCTTGCGCGTTTGCGACGCGAGAACCCTACGGGCAATACTTACGCGCTACACATCGAGGATGCCGAGCGAAGGGACGCCTACTTGGTCGGATCTAGCCCCGAGCTGCTCGTCTCACGACGCGGAGAAAGGGTCGTGTCCATTCCGTTGGCGGGGACCTGCAGGCGTGGACGCTCTCGCGCTGAGGACGCGGAGCGGACTCGAGCGTTACTCGAGTCGGAGAAGGATCGCCGGGAACATCGACTCGTCGTGGAAGAGATAGTCGAGCGGTTGAAACCGTTGAGCCGTCCATTGAAATTCTCGCCGATTCCAAGCGTAATTGCGACGCCCACGCTCCTGCATCTTGCGACTCGTATCGAGGGGAGGCTCGTCGATCCGGCAACGACGGCGCTCGGTCTCGCTCTGGCTCTACATCCTACTGCGGCCGTGTGCGGTGTGCCTCGAGCCGCGGCAGCCGACTACCTCGCGCGCAAGGAAGGTTCGTCGCGGGGATTCTTCACGGGAACCGTGGGGTACGTAGACGTGGAGGGGGACGGTGACTGGATCGTGGCGATTCGCTGCGCCGTCGTTACCGACGTTACTGCGAGACTCTTTGCGGGAGCAGGGATCGTACGCGGCTCCGTCGCGGAGATGGAATACCTCGAGACCGAAGCCAAGATGCACGTGATGCGGCAGGTGTTCGGACTGGGCAGTGAACCATGATGAGAACGACGCGATTCATTCCCGGGTTCGTACCTTGGCCGGAGGAGCGAGCAGAGCTCTATCGACGGCTTGGCCTCTGGCGCGGGCAGACCATCACCGAGTTTTTCGACGAGGCCGTGACGAAATTCCCAGAGCACGACGCGATCGTCGAGGGCTCGCGCAAGGTGAGCTATCGAGAGCTATGGCGTTGCGTGAACGGCTGGAGTCGTGCTCTGGCCGAAGGTGGAATTGAGCCGCTCAACAGAGTCGTGCTCCAGCTGCCAAATGGCGTCGATCTCCTGGCACTTTTCCTCGCGCTCGGGCGGATCGGAGCAATTGCCGTTTTGGCGCTCCCCGGTCATCGATACCTGGAGATTTGCGCCTTCTGCGACAAAGCGCGCGCTGTCGCGGTGATTCTACCCGCTCCCGCGAGCATCGATTGGGGGCAGAGTGCGACCGTGGAGGCCGTTCGAAAGAGATGTCCTGCGGTACGGCGGATCTACCTTTCCCGAAGCGACTCATGGCTTCATGTCGGAGCGACTCCGCTCTTTCCGAAAGCGGATGACGCAGCATTGACGCCGAAACACGATGCTTGCTCTTCGCCATCGCAAGTCGCGCTACTGCAGCTCTCTGGCGGGAGTACGGGTCTACCGAAACTCATCGCCCGTACCCATGACGACTACCTTTACAGCGTGCGCGAAAGCGTTCGCATCTGCGGCCTCAGCGAGGAGAGTCGATTCCTCGTGGTACTTCCGATGATGCACAACTTCACCCTGAGCTCTCCGGGCGTGCTTGGGGTGCTTCACGTAGGCGGATGCGTCGTAATCAATGGAAACCCGTTGCCCTCCGCGGTCCTCTGTGCACTGGACGAGCAACGGATCACAATCGTGGCTGCGGTTCCGTCGCTCGTTAGGCGCTGGGTGGAGGCGGCATCCAGGGAGTCAGCCTCGTGTCGTTTTCCGAATCTGTTGCTCCAAGTCGGTGGAGCGCGACTCGATCCGGGGCTCGCCGATGTTGCGATTGGTCGCCTCGGGTGTCGGCTGCAGCAAGTGTTCGGTATGGCTGAAGGGCTCGTCAACTACACTCGACTTACGGACGGCGCTGCAGTCGTGCGCGAGACACAGGGACGTCCGCTTTCTAGCTATGACGAGATCCGTGTCGTCGACCCAGGAGCACCTCATGGGCCGCCACTACCGCCCGGAGCCGTAGGTGAGCTCCAGACACGAGGTCCGTACACGATTGCCGGCTATTTCGATGAACCCGAACACAATCGACGATGCTTCACCGAGGACGGCTTCTATCGCACCTTCGACCTAGTTCGGCGGACGGAGGACGGAAACCTCGTCGTCGAAGGACGAATGGGGGAGCGAATACTTCGGGGCGGCGAGAAGATTGACGCGCTCGAGTTAGAACAATGGCTGCGGACTCATCCCGACGTCGCGGACGTGGCGGTCACTGGGCTCGCCGATGTGGAGCTCGGGGAGCGGATCGCCGCGTTTCTGGTTTGTCGGACGGGTGCGACCGTCACGCTCCCGGGTGTGCGTAGATTTTTGCGGGAGCTTGGTCTGGCGGAATTCAAGCTTCCCGATCGATTGACGTTGCTGGACGCGTTGCCGCTCACGCCTGTCGGAAAAGTCGATAAACGAGCGCTCGTCGCCGATTCTCCGGCGCGAGATCTGTAAATCAACTACCCACGAGGAGCATCGAGAATGTCTCTAGGAGTATTCGAACCGTATTCGATCCCGGATTGTTCGAGTTGGTCGCCACAGCGCGTCGGTTTTCGACTCGACACCGATCGCTCATTCCTTTTGGTTCACGACCTACAAAGGTATTTCTTGGCGCCGTATCAGGAGGAGCGTGAACCATTGCCGTCATTACTCCGCAACGTGCATAGAATCGTCGAGGTCGCGCGTGCGGCGCGTGTTCCCATTGCTTTCACGATGCAGTCGCCGCAGCAATCGAGGCAGGAGAGAGGGCTTCTTTGGGACGTTTGGGGGCCGGGAATTACGGCGAAGCCAGAGCTATCGGACCTGGCTCAGGGACTTCGGCCCGCCCCAACGGAGGACGTGTTCGAGAAGCGTCGATATAGCGCATTTCGCAACACCGAGCTTGAGGTGTCGATGCGCAAGCACGCGCGAAACCAGCTCGTGATCGTCGGAATCTATGCGCACATTGGCTGCTATGCGACGGCGCTCGATGGCTTCATGAGTGACATTCAGTCATTCATGGTTGGCGACGCCGTAGCAGACTTTTCTCTCGAAGCGCATTCGACGGCGCTACGGTTGGTTTCGGACACCTGCGGCGTCGTGTTGTCGACTGAACGGGTACTCTCGACCTTCGCGGAAACCTGTGTTCGACGGGCCCTTGCGGGCCTCATCGAGTCCGATCCCACGTTGATCCCAGTCGACGACGCGCTTGCGGATTGTGGTCTGGATTCCATTCGATTCATGACCTTGATCGAGCGAATCTTCGCTGGGCGTCGATCTCCGGATTTCGATGATCTTTTGGGAGCTCGCAGCATTGCGGAGCTCGCAAAGCTCCTCATCGAGGTCGAACCATGTGTGGCGTGACCTCGACGTTTCATGGGCGGGTTGCAGTGGTGACGGGTGCCGCATCCGGCATTGGTCAAGAAGTCGTCCAGCGACTCGCGCGTGCGGGAGCTCGGGTGGCTGCCCTTGACGTTGCCCCGGTTGCCTCGTCTGGCTCACGCAAGGGCGACGTGTTCTCGTGGTCGCTCGACGTGACTTGCTCCGGCTCCGTTCGACAGGTGATGGATCGGGTCGGTGAGCAACTCGGGCCAGTCGACTATCTCGTGCATTCCGCGGGGCTCATGGTCACGGGGGCGTTGTCGGATGGAGAAGACGACGATTCGGGCCTGCGTCGAGCTTTTGCCGTTCACGTGGAAGGATTGCTCGCTGTCGTTCGGGCGGTGAGCAAGGGCATGAAGGCTCGCGGCGATGGGGCCATCGTGGCCGTCGCGTCGAACGCCGCGAGGACGCCACGGCTCGGCATGGGCGCCTACTGCGTCAGTAAAGCCGCAGAGGTCATGTTGATGCGCTGTCTCGGACTCGAACTTGCGCAGTTTGGAATCCGTTGCAACGTCGTTTCTCCGGGATCGACGGACACGCAGATGTTGAGAAACATGGGTGGGGAGTTTCATCCGGAACGACTCATTCACGGTGATTTCGCGCAGTTTCGTCTCGGGATCCCGCTTCGACGCGTCGCGAGTCCAAAGGACGTCGCTTGCGCGATTCTATTTCTGCTAAGTCCGGAGGCTCGACATATCACGCTCGAGAATCTTCGCGTCGACGGTGGTGCAACGCTGTGAGGGTGCGATGACGATTCGTTCTGTAAGCGTTGGAGAGTGGAGCCTCATTGGTCTACTCACCTTGATTCAACTGACCTTGGTGCTCGACTTCATGCTGATGATGCCACTCGGGCCTCAGGTCATCGACTCCTTCGGGATGTCAGTGAGTCGATTCGGCGTGGTCGTCGCCGTGTATACGTGGGCGTCTGCAAGCGCTGGTCTCTCTGGACTCGTTTGGATTCATCGTGCCGATCCGAGGCGACTATTGCTTCTCTTGTACGCGATATTTGCGGTCGCTACGCTCGCGTGCTCTGGTGCGCCGAGTCTATTGGTTTTGGTTCTCGCTCGGGCGGCGGCAGGCGGTGCAGCGGGGCTCTGTTGGTCGCTCGTGCTCTCGCTCGTGCTCGGACTGGTTCCCGAGAGCCGCCGAGGCAAGTCTCTCGCCATCGTCATGACGGCGTATTCGCTGGCAACCGTGTTCGGGATCCCGGCGGGCCTGATGCTCGCGTCTCGGTGGGGGTGTTTTGCGCCCTTTCTCGCCTTGGGCATCACGTCGTGTGTCGTTTGGGTCGGGCTCGCAGTCGTGCTGCATCGGTATCCCGGGAAGGAGCGCGCCCGAGAAGAGCGCCGGAGAGGTTCTCTCGACGAGGGGCTCTCCATCGTCGAGGCCGTGCCTGGTTGGACGCTTACGTTCTTGGTCGTATTTGCTGGGTTTCTCGTCATTCCCTATTTCGGCGACTCACTTGGTCAAAGGGCTGGGCCGTTCGCCGACGGAGCTGTCGGTCATCTATCTCGGTGGTGGAGTCGCGACATTTCTATCGTCCCATCTCGTCGGGGCGACCGTCGATCGATACGGCGCCACGCGGACCCTCGCGACGTTGGTCGTGTTGACCCTTGGGACACACTTGGCGATCACGCAGGTCACGGAGGCGTCTTTGGCGCTCACGATTGCGTTGTTCGTCGCCTTCATGACCACGACATCGGGAAGAATGATCCCGACGATTGCACTCGTGACACGTTTCGTAAAGGAACCGTCGCGTTCGCGCTTCCTTGCCGTAAATACCGCGGTCACCGATCTGTCAGCAGGAACCGCGGCTTGGGTGGCAGCCGGTTGGTTCGAGGGCGCAGTGGGGCGCCGTGGCGCGAGCTCGGCCATGTCGGGGCTCGGCCTTTGCTCCGCCCTGACGTCGCTCGGCGTGCTCCTCTGGCTGTGGCGTTACTCGAGGCAGAATGTCCAACGTGCAAAGGAGACCGTTTGAATGTCGACCGCAATGTTGCCGCTCAGTGCAGCGCAACTCGGGATCTGGCTCGGGCAATCGCTCGAATCCGGCGAGTCGCAGCTACCAGACTGCCGAATACCTGGAACTGGTCGGTCCGCTCGATCGTGATGTATTTCTGCAGGCCGTGAGCTCGGTCCTCGGGAACACCGAGAGCTTGAACATGCACTACCGCGAGACCGCAGCAGGAGTGTTTCAAGAGTGGTGTGCGAAGTCGAACGAGCCCACGATCGTCGACCTTTCCATGTCGAAGGATCCCGAGTCACGAGCATTGGCATGGATGGAGCGTGAACGGGAAGTCGCGCCTGTCCTCGGTGGTGCACTGCCATACGCATCGGCCATCATCGTATTGGGAGAGTCGCGACACTTCTGGTATCTTCGGGTTCATCACATTGCGCTCGACGGTTACGGCTATTGGCTCGTCCAGCGCGCGGTGGCAAAACGGTATCGATCCATGCTCGATGGGACACACCGATCCGCGGTATGAAGTCCGGAAGTCCGGAACGGTTCGCTCTGCGACGAAGGCCCTCGTGTCGTCGGCGATTTGCGTGCCATCGTCGAGGCTGACGAGCGTTACAGAAGTTCCGTCGCCTTCGAGAAGGATCGTGACTTTTTCTTGCAGTATCTCGCTGGCAAAGGTTCCCCCCAATCCTCGGTTCCGAGGCGAAAGGATGGGGCGACGTCGTTCGTGCCAAGGGTCCCCTCTCGCCAAGTGTGTTGTCTGACCTCGAGCGGTACTGCAAGGCGTCCAGCTTGGATTGGTTCGCATGTTTTCTTGCAGTCGTCGCGAAGTGGTTCTCCGAGAAGTCCCAATGTGCCGATGGATGCTTCGGGATCCCTATGGCAAATCGTTTGGGATCGCCAAGCGCTTCGATTCCCTGCATGGCCATGAATTTGGTTCCACTCTGGTGGCATGTCGACGCAGAAGAGAGCACGCCCGAAGCGGCTCGAAGAATGGCACGCCAATTTTCGCTCTTGCGTCCTCATCAACGCTATCGTTACGAAGATCTTGAAAAGGGATCTGGGAAAAGTGGGAGGACGACGGCGGTTGTTCGGTCCCGTCGTCAATGTCATGCCCTTTGGGGAGCGCTTCCCGTGCCGCAATCTCGAGATCCGAAGTCATGGACTTGCGTCGGGCCCGGTCGAGGATCTGGCAATCAACCTCGTCGTGCGGGAGCAAGGAGCAGAACTCGCCGTCGAAGGTAACCTGGAGAGCTATACGAAAGGAACGCTCGAAGATTATCGCCAGGAGTTGCTCTCGCTATTGGCTGCCTCCTCAGACTTGGGCCACGCATGGCGGGGCAAGTACACATTGGGGAGCAATGGCGAGGAAGGAAGCTCGCTAAGGGGTATAGCGACGTCGAGCGAAGTGACGTCGAGCGAAGTGACGCAGGCTACTGCTGCTGCACTTTCGTTGCGCGACACCTTTGGGATCTCCTTCCTTCCTCCCGTGCAATTGCCGGAAATACCGCAGGACCCGTTGTGGTCGTTGTTACGACGAGCAGACCAAAACCCTCACGTCGTCGCCCTCGAGCAGGACGGCGAGCGCTCTTTGACCTATGGAGAGCTGATTGGACGGGGGCGCCGCATGGCTCGGATCCTCAGAGCACGCGGTGTCCGGCCCAATGACTGTGTGGTCCTTTTGCTTCCACGCCATCCGACGACGATTGTGGCGCAAATCGCGGTGCATTGGCTCGGGGCGTACTTCGTGCCGCTCGATCCAGAAGGTCCGCCCGAGCGGCTGCGTTCGATACTCGACGAGATTCAGCCGGCGCTGGTCGTCACCGAGTCGTCTGCTGTGCTTTCGCGTGTGGATCCCGACGAGGTTCAGCCGGCGTTGGTCGTCACCGAGTCGTCTGCTGTGCTTTCGCGTGTGGATCCCGACGAGGTTCGAGGTGTGACGGAGCCTGTCGTGTTGGGTAGCTCTAGGCAAGTTTGCAGCATCGAGGACCTTTCGACGGACGAAATGCCCGAGGCCCCGTGGTCGTCGTTCGACGTTCCCGCGGCTCCGGGAGAGCTCGCTTACGTCATTTATACCTCCGGATCTACGGGAAAGCCCCGCGGCGTCGCAGTATCTCGTGCAAGCTTGAGTCACTTCGTCGTCGCGGCCAACACCCGCTATTCGATTACGCCGGCGGATCGAGTGTTGCAGTTTGCGCCACTTCAATTCGACGCGAGCATCGAGGAGATTTGGATTACCTTGAGCGTCGGGGCAACCTTGGTGTTGCGCACGGAAGGCTTGCTCGGTTCGATCGAGCACTTCTTGCGTGGATGTGAGCGCGCTCGAATCACCGTGATCGATCTGCCGACGGCCTTCTGGCACGAGCTCGTTCACACGTGTTCTTTGGGGCGGACGTGGCCGTCCACGGTGCGACTCGTCATCATCGGCGGTGAGGCAGCACTCCCGGATCGCGTGATGCGGTTCTGCCGACTCATCCCCGATTCAGTCACGCTCGTCAACAGTTACGGTCCGACGGAGACCACGGTCGTCTGTGCTACGGCGCATTTGGGGGGACAACCGTCGTCGCGGTTCGATTCAGTTCCGATCGGCCGCCCCTTGCCGGGGATCGGGATGGTGGTTCTCGACGATGAGCATCGAATCGTGGCTCGGGGAATATCGGGACAACTCGGGGTTTGGGGGCCAACCCTGGCTCGCGGCTACGTTGCCGATCCGGCGTCGACCGGTGAGCGGTTCGTCGTCCTTCCTTGCGTCAATCACGAGCGCGTGTACTTGACGGGGGACAAGGTCGTGCTGGGGGATGACGATCGACTTTACTTCGTAGGTCGCGCCGACGACGAGGTGAAGCTGAGTGGTCATCGAGTTCGGTTGGTCGAGCTCGAGAACCTCCTTTCGTGCCACGTTGCCGTTCGCGAAGCGGCGGTCGTTTTGGTCGGTCGGGAACGTGGTACGCGCACCATCGTGGCTTTTGCCAAAGTCGAGGGAACGGATGTGACGGCGGATACGTTGATGGCTCATCTTGCTCGACATTTGCCGCCGGTGCTCCGACCCTCCAAGAATCGTGATCCTTTCGCAACTTCCCCGAAATGGTCATGGCAAAATCGACCGCCAGCGACTCACGGAAGACGCATCGACGATGCCAACCCTCACCTGCGCCGAGTCGGTGGCGGAAACCTCCCGAATTCGTCGAGCCATTCTCGACGTGTGGCATGAGGTGCTCGGTGTATCGACGCTGGACTCCGATTCGGACTTCTTCGAGCTCGGCGGACAATCGCTCCAAGCCTTGCAGGTGGCCAGTCGCTTGTCGCTCGTTCTCGATCGAACCATTACCGCTTCGGCCTTGTTTCGAGCGTCGACCGTGGGAGAACTCGAGCTCTTGCTTCAGCAGGATTCGTCCGCCGAGGTGCGCTCGCTGCCGAATGCGAAGTCGTCCAGCACGTCGAAAGACCAAGTTCGTGAGGTGTTCGAGCCCGTCGTCGTACTCAACACCGGCCGGAGTCCTTCTCTTTATTGTGTGCACTCTGCCGACTGTCTTGCGTTGAGTTACGTCGGGCTGCGTCAGCACCTCCCCGACCGAGCCATTTTGGGTTTTCAGGCACCGGGGCTTACGGGACCGTCACCTTCGGACTTCGAATCCTTGGTGACGGATTACGTGGAGCGCCTGCTTGCCCGTCGTCCCGAGGGCCCCATCCACTTGCTCGGATGGTCCTCTGGAGGTGGGATTGCGCACGCAATGGCCACCGAGCTCCTGAGTCGCGGACGAAGTATCGGGATGCTCGCGATGCTCGACTCCTATCCCGCAGAGACTTGGAGCAATTCACCGGAACCGACATACGCCGATGCATTGGTCATGTTGCTCGACGACGTGGATGCGAGCGCTTTCGCGGCCAATGGTCGCCCCTACGGCGAAGATGAGCTCGTTTCACGGTTGCTGGCTCCTCAAAGCTCATTGTCGGCACTCGGAGAGCCGGCACTTCGTCGGCTGGCAGAGACGACATTGCACGGCATGCGGATCTATCGTCGTGCGAAGCATCCGAAATACCCTGGGGTCGTTCACTATTTCCGAGCAACGCGGACGCCGGCTCTGCCCACGAATTTCATGCCGGGACAATTCACGGATCTCGACGCCATGCGCGAGCGATGGCGGAACTACGCGGCGGAACTTCGTATCATCGACGTGGATGCTTCTCACCTCGAGCTCTGTCAGCCGGAGCCGCTCACCATCGTGGGGCAAGCCTTGGCAGCCGTGCTCGAGTGAATCCCACCGGCGGGTCCGTCGCTACGTGCATCGAGGGACGTCATGGCGCAGCTTCATCGCCGTCGAGGCGCCGGCTTTCTGTCTCGAGGTAGCGTTGGGATCGGACCTGGGGCGTGGTTCGTCGAGGCGTCGGGCTGCGCGTCTCTCGAAGGCGCGCGCTCCGTCTCGGGATTCTCGGGCTGTTTGGCGCGACACGCGGAACATCGCCCAAGGAGCTCGTGATAGTGATGGGTGAGCTCGAATCCGTGGCGGGCGGCGGAGATCGCGCTGGAGAACCTCGAACGCTTCGAACTCGAACTCGACGATCTTGCCGCAACCGGTGCAGATCAAGCTGATCGTGGTGCGGCCGCTCGAAGGCTGGCTCGTAGAAATGGCGCTCCGGCGAGGAGAGTAGTGTCGTCTGTATCAAGCCGGTTTCCATCAGGAGGGGGAGGGTTCGGTAGACCGTGGCAAGATGTGCGTCCTTGACCTTGCGCTGCCGTAGCTCCGCAAGCAGATCGTTTACCTCGAAGTGTCCGTCGAAGGAAAGGGCTGCTCTCGCGATGGACTCCCGAACCGCCGAGAACCGAAGCTTCTTCTCGTGAAGAGCGGTCTTGAATCGCTCGAGCGCGCGCTGCAGGGTTGCCTCGTCCTTCACGGACGTTCCTACCGAAAGCTCGTTGCGAGGGCGACGCATGGGAGGGGAGTCTGGTCCCGCGTCCGGGAACGTCAAGGCCGACCGGATTTCATGGCGGCAGCCATCTTGGAGGCGGACTCAGCCGAGGATTTCACGGCGGAGTGAGGGGTGGCCGTGCCGTTGAGTTTTCGTGGCGACGAAACTCGTGAGTCCGTCGTTGAGCGCCGCGTAGGTGGCTGCGAGCAAACCCTCTGCGGCTTCGCTGGCGAGGACGATGCAATGGTTGGCTCCTGCCGCTTCGAGGTCGGAAACCATCGATGGTTTGGAGGCAACGACGAGGAGCACTGCCCTCGGGTTGACTTCTCGCACCGCGCGTACGAGTTTCACGGTCGTGGTCTCTTTGAGGAGCTCCTCCGGCACCGTCGACAGGATGACCTCGGCTTCGTGAACTCGCGCGTGGCGGAGGGTTTCCACGTTTGCCGCATTGCCGTAAACGACCTCGATGCCGTGTTTTCGGATCGCGTCGTGTAGCGTCACGTTGGAATCGACGACGATGGTGCGACCGAGAAGCGCAGGATAGGTGCGTTCCAATTCGTGAACCAGAGCGGAGGCGACGCGGTGGAACCCGAGGAGAACCAAGCGAGGCGGTGCGGATGACGACTCGTCCACGGGCACACTCGTCGTCGGGCCGCGCATTCCCATTGCCGCGAGTACGGGGCGTATTCGGTCGAAGCGCGTTTCACTACTTCGGAAGAGCCACGGCGTCAGGAGTGCAGTCAAGATGAAGGCGAAGATGACCACGCTGACGTGGGTCTCCGTCAAATGGCCGAACTTGAGCCCGAGGTAAGCAATGACCAGACAAAATTCCGAGATCTGAGCGAGTTTCGTCGACGTCTCGAAGGCGATCCGTGGCTCCCGCTGCACGACGTAGAGCAGGGGAAGAAATACGATCCAACGCAGGGCGATGGCTACGAGCGCGAGCAGCATTGCGGCGATGACGACCTGAATGCTGTTCGGCGCCGGAATGCTCATTCCCAAACCGACGAAGAACAACGTAACGAAGAAGTCGCGAATATGGACCACGCGACCCACGACCTCGTAGGCGTACGGAAACGAGGCAATGCTGGCGCCAGCGATGAGTGCGCTCATCTCCATCGAGACGCTCAGATCCACGGGGATCCCAAGCGCATGAAAGATGGCGCCGAGGTGTGCACCGAAGAGCCCGACTCCGAAACACCACCCGAGAGCCACCGTGACGACCATCTCGGGATTTCGTCCCACGATCTCGAAGGCGCGAGGGAGAAGGAACCGCGCTACGACGGACGCGAACAAGCCTACGATCCCGATTGCTACGAAGTTGAGGACGATGGGACCGAGCTCGGGAGACTCGAGGTTGGGCTGCACCGCGAGGAAGATCATCGCCCAGATGTCCTGGAAGATGAGTAATCCAATCGCCATGCGTCCACTCACCGTGTCGAGTTGCAAGGCGGCTTGGAACAGCTTGACCACGAGCAATGTCGAGGACAGTGTGCAGCCCAAGGCCAGATACACGGCCGTGTACGGCCCCGTCAACGCGGGCCAACCGAGGCGCGCGAGCCCTAGGAAACAAGCGTAGCCTACGGTGAGGGCGAGAGGAACTTGGAGCAGCCCCGGCAGCAGCAGGGCCTTGCCGCTACCGAGCAGGGCCCGAAGGTTGACCTCGAGCCCGATGACGAAGAGCAACAGTGTCAACCCCAGATTGGCGATGGTTTCGACGTTCTTGTGATCCTTCACCAATTCGAGGCCGATGGGGCCGATGAGTACTCCCGCGGCGAGCAACGCCGCAATGGTCGGAAACCGCACGCGCTCGAAGACGACGGCGAGCAGCGCCGCCCCGAGCAAGCACAGCCCGAGGTCGTGCACGATGGGGCTCAATCCCGATCCGGCGAGCAAGCGTAAGGACGTAAAGCTCATGGGTACTAAAGTGTGCGACGTAACCGGCGAAAGCGTTCTTGGGTGAGATTCATCTCGCGATTGCTGGGGTTCGAGCGAGCACCCATGGGCGTGTGGACTCGACGTGGGGCTGCCACGCGTCGGGATCAAGCGACGGCTTCGTACAGACGTTGTTGTACCTTCGTTCGGCGTTTCAACGTATCGCTCGGATCCTCGTCGTGAGGATCCGCAACGGCTTCTGCGAGCGCGACGCCGACCTCGGCTTCTCCCGCAGCGACGAGCGTCGCTCCCGCGTCGCGTAGTGCTTTCGCGTCACGCAAATGCGTGCACCGGGCAAGCACGGAGAGCTCCGGATTGAGTTGTCGACAGTAACGGATGAGCTCCGCCGCGTCCTCGAGATCGGCGCTCAGGATCAGTGTGCTTGCCGTGGCAATCCCTACGTCGTCCAGGGTTCCGGGGCGAAGGACGTCGCCATACAGCGCCGCGTGTCCCTGCTGTTGAAGCTCTCTCACGGAATTGAGATTGAGATCGACGACGATGACATCCGCGTCTTTCGCGATGAGCAGCCGATGCACGATTCGTCCGACGGGGCCGTAGCCGACGAGAATGCAACGCCGCGGATCGACGGTGGGGCGTTCTTCGGGCAGGCTTGGGGTTGGGATCTTCGTGGCAGACGAACCGGTGCGAGCCCAGCGGTAGACGACGGGGCTCGTCGCGATGGACACGATCGATGCGCCCACCAATGCGTTCCAGCCAACGTCGTCGATGAGCCCGAGCTTTCGCGCGACCGAGCCCAAGATGAAGCTAAACTCGCCGATTTGCGCGAAGGCAGCCCCGACGGGCAGCGCGATCGACCACGGTTTACCCAAGAGGCGGACCACGACGGCGGCGGCCAGGGGTTTGATCACGACGACCACACCCAAAACCGTGAGGATTGCTGCAGCGGCGGCGATGGGCGCGCGAGGATCGAAGAGCATGCCAACGGAAACGAAGAAAAGGACGGCGAAGGCGTCGCGCATGGGAAGCGCGTCACTTGCGGCGCGAGCCGCGAATTCCGAGCGGCCCACGGCAAGTCCGGCCAAAAACGCGCCAAGCGCCATGGAAACGCCGAACACCGTCGCGGCACATACGGCAATCCCGAGGGCCAACACGAGGACGGCCAAGGTGAAGAGCTCGCGGGAGCGGGTCTTTGCGATTCGCTCGAGGAGCCAAGGGATCCCCCAAGTTCCGAGCACGGCGACCATGACGACGAGGGCCACCACCTTGAGCGCCGCGATGCCCAATACGAGGCCCGTGCCACTCGTCGCACCTGCATTCGAAAACAGGATGGGTAGGAGCAACAAGACGACGACGGTCAGGAGATCTTCGACCACCGTCCAACCAATCGCGATGTGACCGATGGGGGCGTGCAAGTCATGGCGATCCGCGAGCACGCGCGCCATCACGACCGTACTCGCGACGGAGATGGCCATCCCGAGAATGAGTCCCGAAAGCCATGGCCATCCGAGCGCGCGAAGGAGCCCGGCGAGCGCTAGCGTCGAGATGGTGCTTTGCAACAGGGCACCGGGAATGGCGACACGCCAGACTGCCAAGAGCTCTTGCAGATGGAAGCGCAGCCCGATCCCGAAGAGCAGCAAGATGACGCCGATCTCCGCGAATTGCTCCGCGACGGAGCTATCCGCCGTAAATCCAGGTGTGAAGGGGCCCACCAATACGCCGGCACAGAGGTATCCCACGATCGGGGAGAGCCGGACACGGTGAGCGAGGTAGCCGAGAACGAGCGCGAAAGTGAGACCCCCGGCAAAGGTCAGAAGGACACTCAGGTCGTGCATCGCCGCCTCCACTTTTGCCGAATCCCCTGCGGGCGCAGGTTCGGTTTTTGGCTAAAGAGGAGGCACTTGGTCCCAAATGTCGATGCGAACATACTCGACATGCTTGGGTCTGCCTCTCAGGGCTGTCAACTTCTGGAATCCGCCTTGCCCGATCGAGACGAGGCCGAACTTCGAATGGATCAGCGGTCGGTGCCGCGGTGAAATACCCAGAGGCGTTGCAACGGGTAACTGATGGCGAAGAAGGCGAGGATCTTGGCCGGAAGCCATGCCAGGCGCGCGCTCTGGGCGAGCACCTCGATGAACAGCCAAAGCAATCCTCGAAGTCCGAGGAACGTCAGTCCAGATACGGCAGTGTATCGGGCGATCTGACGGAGGATGCGAGTCTCCGTCGCCGTGAACGTCCAGTGCCGATTCAAGATGAAATTCGTCACAGCGCCAGCCAAGGCCCCGAGGAGCGCGGCCATACCGTAGTACTTGAGGCTCACGAAGAGCACGGACTCGTAGAGCAGTCCGTCTGCCAACGTCGCGGCTCCAGACGAAATTGCGGCGCGCAGGACCAGCGCGCTTTCGCTGCGCGATAGGCGAGGATGTGGCGGGTCGAGGGCATCCACGGACAGGCTCCACTATTTACATCGGGATTGGGGCCTGCGCCTCCAGGAGGCTGCGGCACCGAACCTCCTGTCCCTAGGGCCATGAGTGCTCCACGGCAGCTCTTCGCCGCGACTCTCACGTATCCCGTCCATTTTTCCCTGCGGTCGTGGGGTGGAACCCCGAGAGCCCGCGGGTCAGCGGTCCGTTACCCGCCGAAGAGATCGTCGAAGGCGCGGTCGAAATCGTCTTCTGAGCCGGCCGCCTTCGCCTTGGGAGCCGCAGGGGCGACGTCGGGGTGCTCCAGGGCGGCGATCCGCTCGGTGACGTCGCGATACGCGGGATCGGTCCGCGCGATTTCGCGGAAATAATGGACCGCCGAAGCGTAATCGCTCTTCATTTCGTGAGCGATCCCGAGAATCGTAATAGAGGCTCAGCTCTTGCTCGGTGGTTTTCTGTGCCGAGCCGAGGCCGCGCAGGTACGCCTCGACTGCGCGGTCGATCTCGTTCTGCTCGAGGTAGATGAGCCCCACCATTGCGTGACACATGCACGCGCGCGCGGGGTCCTTCGCGGCGAGCTCGAACTCCTTCAGTGCGTCCGAGGTCAGCCCCATCTCTTTGTAAGCGACACCGAGATCGTAGTGAGTGGCGCTGTCGGTTTCCTCGACCTGCGAGCGAACCCCCGCTTTGAATTGGGCAAACACCGCGTCCACGTCGGCGACCTGAGTCGCCGGCATCTTGGCGACGCTGCCACGCATCTCGAGGTGATCGAGGGCTCTGAAGCTCGACTCGAGTTCGTCGAGGTCGTCGGAAGGCGTCGTCGGGGCGGTCGAGAGTAGCGCGTCGAGTTCGGCCCCGACTTGGGCCAGTTCCTCGAGCTTCTCGACGATCAATGGATGGTTCGGGTGTTTTCGGAGCTGCGCTTGGAGGAGCGCTTGGGCTTCCGGTCGGCGTCCCTTGTGAACCAGGAGCTCGGCCTCGTCGAGAATTTGCTCGATGTCACTCGAGCCAAAGGATGCCGCGCTGTCGAGATCGCTCGCCAGGGCATCGTCGAGGGAAAAGCTCGGTAGCTCGTTGTCCGTCGCGTAGGTCGGGGCTTCTTCGCCGAAGGGATCGTCGACGCTCGTGAGCCGCTCAGGTGGGATCGACGTGAATGCACGGGACGCGCGCGTGCCCTCGATGTCGTAGGAGGGCAATGCCTCGCCGCGCGCGTTCTTTCGCGAGTCTGCGCTCGGCTCGGGACGCGCGGATCGAGCCGGCGGCGTTCCGTAGAGCTGCGTATAGAGTCGGATCGCGTCCGGATGATCGGGAGAGCTGGCGAGGACCTCTTCGACGAAGGGGACCGCCTCTTGAACGTACCCGTAGTTGATGAGCAGTGTGGCGATGTTCAGCGACTCCGCGAGCATGCCGCGGTGATCGCCCGCCTCGTAGAGGACTTCGCGGAGCTTGTAGCGGATCTCGAGGGAATTCGGATCGATCTCGAGGCCCTTGCGCAACGCGTCGACGGCCTTCTCGAAGAGGCGCAAGCGACGGAACGAGTCCGCGTCCGCGATCGCCTTTTGTGCCACGGTGGCCGAGGGCTGGGGTTCTGCGGCTTTCGGTGCCGCAGCGCGGGGTTCGTCGACGAACTCAACGTCGTCGTCGACCTCTTCGATGAGTTCGTCGTCGTCGAGTGCTTCCGGAATCTCGCTTTGTGGAGGCGCAACTGGCGCCGCGGACACCATGTGTCGCGAGGACGGCGCCCCACCTTGGGCGAGCACGTGCATCGCCTTCACCTGATCGTCGTCAGGGGCGATCTGCATCAGGTGATCGACGAGCTGGTTGAAGAGCTGAAGCTCGCCTTTCTCCCGCGCGAGCAGCGCCATTTCCTTGTACACCTCGGTGGCCTTGTCGGGCTGCTCGAGGAGGGTAAAGGACTGTGCGAGAAGGCCGAAGACCACTAGATCCTTCGGGTCGGCCTTGAAGCAAATCTGGAGCTTGGTGAGCGCCTGCAAGCCGTCCGCACGGGTGCCGCGCTTCAGGTGCACTTCGGCGCCAAGGCGCGCAATGCGCGGGTCTTGCTTGAAGTGCAATGCGCGTTCGACGACGCGCATGACGTCTTCGTCGCGCCCGAGCTTGAAGAGCAATTCCGCCGCCGAGACGAAGGCATCGAGCCCTGCGTCCACCTCTTCCAAGTGACAGAGCGCTTCGGCGAGCCTGACGTGGGTCAGGGGATTGTTCGGATCGAGCGCCACCATCTGTTGGTAGATCTCGATGGCCTCCTGCTTTCGACCCAGGCGCAGGTACCGCGTCGCTACCTCGTCGTAGGCTTGGATGGCGTCGCTCGTGAGCTGGAGCTTCGCGTAGATCTGAGCCAATCGCGGTACGACATGGGCAAAACGATCAGCGAGATCCGGAGAACGCTTTTGGATGTGGTCGCGGATCTGCTTGTAAACGGCGACGGCTTTGACCGCGAAGCCCTGTGCTTCGTAGAGCTGCGCGACGCGATCGTAGGTTGACATCGCGTCAGCGAAGGCCTGCATGCGGATCTGCAGATCGCCCAGCTTGAGCAGCGTGCGAGTGTCACTCGGTTCTTCCTTGAGAATACGCTGGTATTCCTCAAGGGCGCGATCGTAGCGCTTCTTGTCGATGAACTTTTGCGCGGAGAGGAGCGCTTTTTCGCGATCGATGGCCACGGTTGTATTAGCGCGAGGCGTGCGGACTATAGATGTACGGACGAATGGCCGCCGCGATGAGGCGCTATCTTGAAGCTCTTGTCCGACGGGCAACCTTCGGGTGCCCTTGAGGCGGGATCAATCATACCGCGCTCTTAGGGATTTGGCTGAGTTACCGACAGCGATCGCGCGAACAACGAACGAGCGGCCGATGCCTCAGTCCCTATGCCGTCAAAAGGGCTTCATGAGAGCAAGCATTGCGGCGCCCACCGCGCCCACCGTCAACAAGACTGCAGGTAGGCGAGTTGGGGGAGTCGCCTCACCGGTTGCCATGCGCCGGGTCCTTCGGCCTAGCCAATGGTGCAGTGCCACGACTCCGAGAGCCAAGGGCAGCTTTGCATGCATCATGTGCGTGTGCACGAAGTAGTACACCGGCTGCAAAAAGAGCAGGGTCGTCGCCGCGACGAAGGAGACGACGAAAGCTGGAACGGCGACTCCTCGGTACACCCTGAGCGCAATCTGGCCCCGCACGATCGGGGTCCCGACATCGCGTAGCGGCAAGATCATCGCGACGGCGACGATCCCTCCGATCCAGAAGAGGTTTGCAGTCACGTGCAGCGTACGCAGGATCGGCATCCAGGCCATTGGGCAAAGACGTAGAGCGGAACGTCCCTGAGCCGCAAGGGTTAGTCAGGTATCAGGTATCAGGTATCACGTATCAGGTATCAGGTATCAGGTATCAGGTATCAGGGGTCAGGGGGCGGATGTGAGGTTTCAGGGGTCAGGTTTCAGGTTTCAGGTTTCAGAGCGCTGACGGCTGACGGCTGACGGCTGACGGCTATTAGGTTTCGGGTTTCAGAGCGCTGACGGCTGACGGCTGACGGCTGACGGCTGACGGCTGACGGCTATTAGGTTTCGGGTTTCAGAGCGCTGACGGCTGACGGCTGACGGCTGACGGCTGACGGCTGACGGCTGACGGCTATCAGGTTTCGGGTTTCAGGTTTCAGGTTTCAGAGCGCTCACGGCTGATCGCTCACGGCTGACGGCTGACGGCTGACGGCTGACGGCTGACGGCTGACGGCTGACGGCTGACGGCTGACGGCTGACGGCTATCAGGTTTCGGGTTTCAGGTTTCAGGTTTCAGGTTTCAGAGCGCTCACGGCTGACGGCTGACGGCTGACGGCTGACGGCTGACGGCTGACGGCTGACGGCTATTAGGTTTCGGGTTTCAGGTTTCAGGTTTCGGGTTTCAGAGCGCTGACGGCTGACGGCTGACGGCTGACGGCTGACGGCTGACGGCTGACGGCTGACGGCTGACGGCTATCAGGTTTCGGGTTTCAGGTTTCAGGTTTCAGAGCGCTCACGGCTGATCGCTGACGGCTGATCGCTCACGGCTGACGGCTATCAGGTTTCGGGTTTCAGGTTTCAGGTCTCAGGTTTCAGAGCGCTGACGGCTGATCGCTCACGGCTGACGGCTGACGGCTGACGGCTGACGGCTGACGGCTATCAGGTTTCGGGGTTTCAGGTCTCAGGTTTCAGAGCGCTCACGGCTGATCGCTGACGGCTGATCGCTCACGGCTGACGGCTATCAGGTTTCGGGTCTCAGGTTTCAGGTCTCAGGTTTCAGAGCGCTGACGGCTGATCGCTCACGGCTGACGGCTGACGGCTGACGGCTATCAGGTTTCGGGTTTCAGGTTTCAGGTCTCAGGTTTCAGAGCGCTGACGGCTGACGGCTGACGGCTGACGGCTGACGGCTGACGGCTGACGGCTGACGGCTGACGGCTGACGGCTGACGGCTGACGGCTATCAGGTTTCGGGTTTCGGGTTTCAGGTCTCAGGTTTCAGAGCGCTGACGGCTGATCGCTCACGGCTGACGGCTGACGGCTGACGGCTATCAGGTTTCGGGTTTCAGGTTTCAGGTCTCAGAGCGCTGACTGCTGATCGCTGACGGCTGACGGCTGACGGCTGACGGCTGATGGCTGACGGCTGACGGCTGACGGCTATTAGGTTTCAGCTTTCAGGTCTCAGGTTTCAGAGCGCTGACGGCTGATCGCTCACGGCTGACGGCTGACGGCTGACGGCTGACGGCTGACGGCTGACGGCTGACGGCTGACGGCTGACGGCTGACGGCTGACGGCTGACGGCTGACGGCTGACGGCTGACGGCTGACGGCTGACGGCTGACGGCAATCAGGTTTCGGGTTTCGGGTTTCACGCAGCGGAGCCCCGATCCCTGCCTCTTGAGTCCCGATTCGTGAGTCCCGACCCCTGATCCCCAGGTTCCCTCTTGCGGCCCAACAGCAGTCGGCCCATGGTCTCGACGTGACCCTGGATCAATCCACGCTTGCTCGCTTCGCACCCTTTGCCCCCGGCGGTTCCCTCGGAATCGATTCCGACCCTGTGTCACCGGTTGCTCTCCATCGCACTTGGCCAAGGGGGCGATTACGCGGATCTCTTCTTCGAGTATCGAAGTTCCGCGAGTCTCTCCTTCGAGGAGGGCATCACGCGAAGCGCCGCCAAAGGGGTGTCTCTCGGGCTTGGTGTGCGGGTCTGTCGTGGTGAAGCGACGGGATATGCCCACACGGAAGATCTGAGTTTCGAGTTCATGAAACGCGCGGCGCAGACCGCGGCGCGGATCGCCGAGGCCACCTCGGGGCTGTCTCCGTCGACGTTGACCGAACCCGTTCTGCCGAAGCGCTACGATTCCGATCGCCGAACCATCGACGAGCCAGGAACGGAAAAGCGGAAGTTGCTCGAGCGGGCAAGCGCGGCGGCGTTTGCCTTCGATTCCCGGGTGGCCAAGGTGCAGGCGAGCTTCGTCGAGGAGATCCGCGAGATCCTCGTCGTCACGAGCGACGGGATCTATGCCTACGATCAGCAGCCCCTGATGCGTTTCGGTGTTTCTGCCGTCGTCGAAGTCGACGGCAAGCGCGAATCCGGGCGCAGTGGTGGCGGCGGTCGAATGACCCTCGGCTACTTCGAACGGCTCTCACCGGAATGGCACGCCGAGCAAGCCGTACGTCAGGCCCTGGTGCTCCTCGATGCTCGGCCCGCGCCCGCGGGGCAGCTCGAGGTCGTGCTCGCGCCGGGCGACAGTGGGATTTTGCTCCACGAAGCCGTGGGTCACGGGCTCGAAGCGGATTTCAACCGCAAGGGCACCAGCAATTACACGGGGCGCGTCGGGCAACCCGTCGCGAGTCCCCTTTGCACCGTCGTCGACGATGCGAGTCTGTTGCAGGGCCGCGGCTCGGTGAACGTGGACGACGAAGGACGCGTTCCGGACAAGCTCACGCTCATTCAGGATGGAACCCTCTGTGGGTACATGCAGGATCGGATGTCCGCGAAGCACTTCGGCGTTCGCCCGTCGGGCAACGGGCGCCGCGAGAGCTTCGCGAGTGTGCCGTTGCCACGAATGACCAACACAATTCTTCTGGCCGGCCCTCACGACCCCGACGAGATTTTGCGGAGCGTCAAGCGTGGGGTCTACGCCCGATCCTTCGGCGGAGGCCAGGTGGACATCGCCAATGGCGATTTCGTGTTCAATCTCACTGAAAGCTACCTGATCGAGGACGGAAAAATAACGGCGCCTCTCAAAGGCGTGAATCTTATCGGCAACGGTCCCGAAACATTGAGCGGGGTAACCATGCTGGGTAACGACCTCACTGTTTCCGATGGGATCTGGACCTGTGGCAAAGGTGGCCAGAGCGTGCCCGTCGGGGTGGGGTGCCCAACCGTAAAACTATCTCGGGTGACCGTCGGTGGCACATCTATCCAATGACAACGGGCGTAAGCGGCACAGGACTTTCGTGGGTGTGCTGGGACACGTCCAGCATCTCGAGCGGGAAGATGGGGCGGCTTCGACCCTGAGGCAGCTCGGTGCGGCCGTCCGCACCCTCGATCTCTGGGACGACCCCGTCAATCCGATCGAGGAAGAGGACGACGAGCTCGACATCCGTCCCCGCGCTCTCGTTTTCGAGGCGCTCGATCGGCCCGATCTGGCCGTGGCAGCGCTGCGAGCAGTGCGCAAGGAGCCCTACTTCGACAATGTGGGGGCCGTGATCGCCGTCACCGTCGGTCAGGTCGCGCGCGTCGAACCCTCGAGTGGCTTCGACGACTTCTGCCTCTTTCCGTTCGTTCCCGAGGAACTCTACGCGCGGATTCGTTCTCTCGAGTGGCGTCGCAGCGAGTTCGCGACGGAGGAACGCCACAAGGTCGGCGGGATTGTCGTCGACAAGGCTGGACACGAGGTCATGGTGGACGGACGTCCCGTCCAGTTGACGGCCAAGGAGTTCGCGCTGCTCGCTTACCTGTGCGAGCGTCGCGGGAAGGTGCTCTCTCGAGAGCACTTGCTCGCGCGAGTCTGGGGCAACCGCTACGAAGGTGGGCCGCGGACGGTCGACATCCACGTGCGACGTCTGCGGGCCAAGCTCGGAGCGGCTTTACCGCTGGAGACTTTGCGCGGCTCGGGATACAAGCTTCGGACTCCGGAACACGAAGGTGAATCCGGGGTACCGGAGCAAGAAGAATGATTGTCATCTCGACGGGTTGTCCAGCAGGGATCGGTCCTGAGATTTCCGTTAAGTCCGCGGCGGAGCACAAGACCCGCCGCGGCGAGGTTGGCTGCGTGCTCGTTGGCGATATGGCCACCCTGTGCGCGGCCGCCGAGGTCGTCGGCGTCGAGCCCTCGCGCCTCGTGCCCCTTCGATCTCGAGCGCGCGCCCAAGCGCGGAGAGATCCCCGTCGTCGACGCGGGGCCGAAGCTCGCGCAGAAGGATTGCAAACCGGGTAAACCGACGAAACAGTCCGGCGTGGCTCAGCTCGCGTACGTGGACGTCGCCTACGACCTGGTCAAGGCGACGGAGAACGGCGTGCTCGTGACGGCGCCCGTGAGCAAGAGCGTCATTGCGCATTCCGGCGCCGAGGGCGCCGAGGGTTTCCTCGGTCATACGGAGTGGCTCGAGGCGCGAGATGGCGCGCCCTATTCCGTCATGTGTTTTGCGCTCGATCGCTTCTCGACGAGCCTCGTGACGACGCACCTTCCGATCTCGAAGGTGCCCCGCGCGATCACGCCGAAGAAGGTTGCCCAGGCCACGGCTGCGCTCGGCGAGTTGTTGTCGCGTATCCATCCGGACAAGAAGACGAAGATCGCCGTGTGTTCCCTCAACCCCCACGCGGGTGAAAGCGAGTTGCTCGGGGGTGAAGAGGCGAAATCCATCGCACCCGGAATCGAGCTCGCGAAGAAGTCACTTGCCAAACTCGGGCTCGCCAAGCGCGTCGAGCTTCTCGGCCCCATCGGCGCGGAGACGGCGTATCGCAAGGCGAACCTCGGCACCTACGACGGTGTTGTCGCGATGTATCACGATCAGGCGACCATCCCGATGAAGCTCCTCGCCTTCGGCGATGCCGTGAACGTCACCTGGGGGCTCGGGATCATTCGAACCAGCGTCGATCACGGCACCGGCTACGATATCGCGTGGACCGGCAAGGCCAGCCCCAAGGGCATGAAGAGCGCCGTCGACTTGGCGGAGCGGCTCGCTCTAGGCCGGGGCTCGGCGGCGTCGCGGTCCTGAGATGGGTCGACGTTCGGCCGCTCCGAAGAACACGTCGCCTCTGATCGCGAACGGACTCGCTCGTTTCGACGAGCGGGTTCGTTCTGCTTTGGGTCGGGGCGGCGCGACTTCGTCGAGTGGGCTTTCGCGAGAGAGCGAGCCGGTACGGCGCGCCATCGTCGAGGTGCTGCGTGACGCCGCGCTGTCGCTTTTGCCGATTGACGAACGCGACGGGCTGAGCACTTTTCGGCTTTTTGATGACGGATTTTGCGGGATTGCGGGGACTGGGACCGGGACTGGGGCTGGGACTGGGACTGGGACTGGGACTGGGACTGGGACTGGGACTCGGGACGGGGACTGGGACGGGGACGGGGACGGGGACGGGGACGGGACGGACGGGGGACGGGGACGGAGACGGGGCAGGATTTCCAGGAGCTGGGGAGGCTGCTCGAGGTGCTCCTCAATTACGAGCCGTCGCGGAAGCAACGGGGGCGGTTTTATACGCCGCGCGCTGTCGTCGATGACGTGTGCGCGAGGGCACTTTCGCCTTGGCTCGACGCGGGCTCGCGCGTCCCGACGGTGATCGATCCCGCTTGTGGAGGCGGCGCGTTTCTTTTCGGAACGGCTCGGGCTCTCGAGCGAGGACGCATCGCGACGTGTGAGACGGACGCGACGAAAGCGACGTGTGAGACGGACGCGACGAAAGCGACGTGTGAGACGGACGCGACGTGTGAGACGGACGCGACGAAAGCGATGTGTGAGACGGACGCGACGAAAGCGATGGAAGGAGGCGAGGCACGTCGCGCGATCTTCGTGGGGCTGCACGGTTCGGATATCGAACCGCTCGCCGTCGCGGTGACGGAACTCTCCCTCGCTCTCTGGGCTGGATTGCGACGGGCAGAGCCGTCTTTCGCCGAGCGTTTCCAAGTGAAGGATAGTTTGGAGGCGCCCGCGGGAGAGTCCTTCGACTTGGTGATTGGCAACCCACCGTGGGTCGCGTACGCAGGGCGTGCCACTCAGCCGCTTTCCAACGCTCGTCGTCGATTCCTCGCGGAGCAATACGAGGCGTTCCACGGCTATCCAACGCTTCACGCGTGCTTCGTCGAACTCGGGTGTCGGTTGGCGAAGGCGGGGCGGATTGCACTATTGCTCCCGAGTCCCGTGGCGGATCTCGACGGCTATCGACCCATGCGACGTGTGCTCTCGCGCACGCACCGTTTGCTCGACGAGTTGATGGAGTACGGTCAGGACGCCTTCGACGACGTGGTCCAGCTCGTGCTTTGCCCTGATCGCCGACGCCGATCCCGCTTCGCAAGGTTCGGATGCGTCGTTTCCCTTGGTCGAGCGTAGCGATCGGTTCGGAATGGCGGCTCGCGTACAAGCTCCAGAGGCGCTCCAGCGACTCCGGGAAACGCACGCCCCATTTCCCTCGGACACCTTCCGCGAACTCGGCTTTCAGACCACGACCGTGGTGACGAAGAACCTCTTACTGCGGGATCTCGCACCGAGGCCACCCTTCGACTTACCACTCCTCGAGGGAAGAGACGTGAGCGAGTTCATCGTTCGAGCTCCGCGACTGTTCCTCAACGCCGATCGCGATCTATTGCGACGGGCCCGTTGCAAACTACGAAGTCGGGAGGAGTATGAGGGCGTCAAATTCGTGGTTCGACAAACCGCGAAGTATACGATTGCGGCGCTCCACACCGGACACGCCTTTCGCAACTCGCTCATCGCGGGGTTCGATTGCGCAGCGTTTGGTGCGCAGATTTTGGTCGGACTGCTCAACTCGACGTTGATTCGAGCGATTCACCTGGCATCCCAGCGGGACGCTCGACAGAAGACGTTCCCCCAAGTGAAGGTGGCTCATCTGCGCAGTCTGCCTGCTCCTCCTCCGAGCTCCGCCCGCGCGGCGAAGTTCGCGCAGTTGGTGCGCGGGTTTACGGGGACACCCCTCGATTCCGAGCGGCGCCAGCGGCTCGATGCCTTCGTTTACGACTGGTACGGGGTTTCCGCTGAAGAGGCCGAAGCCGTGGAGCGATTCTTCGTCGATCGTAACCGCGGCCAGGAAAGCCAAAACCCCCCTCCGGAAGTCGACCTGGATTAGCGCGAGGCGAGTGCATGAATAGGGCTTCGCCGCGTGAGTCGGTTCACGGCCGCGACGCTTCGCCGCGTGAGTCGGTTCACGGCCGCGACGCTTCGCCGCGTGAGTCGATTCACGGCCGCGACGGGACGCGTCCCGTCGCGAGTCACGTCACTGGAGCGGGGGTATAGGTGACGTTGTTCTGTTGGAAGAGCAGGAGAAGGCCGCTCTTGTCGTTGGACTTGCTCATCGCTTCTTCGGGCGTCACTTGTCCCTCGCGGACGAGCCGAACGAGGTTGTCGTTCATCATGCACATCCCAATCTTGCGGCCCGTCTGCATGACCGTGGGAATTTGATACACCTTCGATTCGCGGATCAGATTGGCGATCGCGGGGACGGACAGCATCACCTCGAGGGCTGCGACGCGACCACCGCCGACCTTCTTGCAGAGCATCTGACAGATGACGCCCTTCAGGCTGTTGGACAGCATGACGCGGATCTGGTTCTGTTGCTCGGGCGGGTACTGATCGATGATGCGGTCGATGGTTGCCGGTGCGGAAGAGGTGTGAAGAGTCCCGAAGACGAGATGTCCCGTTTCGGCGGTCTCGAGGGCGATCGCGATGGTCTCGAGATCCGCATTTCACCGAGGAGCACGATGTCGGGATCCTCGCGGAGGGCGGCGCGCAACGCCTTTTTGAAGGAGCCCGTGTGTTCACCCACTTGTCGCTGATTGATGAGGCACTTCTTGTTCGGGTGAACGAACTCGATAGGATCCTCGATCGTGATGATGTGCGCGTTGCGCGTCCGATTCACGTAGTCGATGAGCGCCGCAAGTGTCGTAGACTTACCGGAACCCGTCGGTCCGGTAACGAGGACGAGCCCCTTCGGGAGCTCGCATAGCGTGAGGAGCTCCTGAGGGAGCTTCAAATCCTCCACCGTGAGGATCTTGCTCGGAATGACGCGGAACACCGCGCCCATGCCGTGGAGATCGACGAAGACGTTGGCGCGGAACCGCGCCTTACCGGGGAGCTCGTAGGCAAAATCACTATCGTGATGTTCGCTGAATTCCTGACGATTGCGAGGCGGAACGATGGGCATCAAGATGCGCTGCACCTGTTCGGGAGTCATCACGGGCGCCCCGGCGATGGATTCCATTTCACCGTCGACTCGCAACATCGGGCAGATGCCAGAGCACAAATGGAGATCGGACGCTTTGCGCTCGAGCATGTGCATCAGGAGTCGAATCGAATCTCTGCCGTCGTGCCAGCGCCGGTGGCATCGCCATAAATCTGCTCCGACGTCGGCAGCGGCGGGACGGTGTGGAGTGGCGGCTGCTCCGCGATTCGGGATCGGAGCCGGGCCTTCGGGAATCACGGCCACGTCCACTCTCGGTCCTACCGCCATGCGCGGGAGCGTCGGTTGCCCACCGCCGCCAAAGGGCGGTGTGGCGGCTGGGATCGGCAGCGGTTCGGCGAACTCGGCCTCGTTCGAACAACCTTCAAGAAAGAGCGTCACGTGGGGCAACCCCACCTTCATCTCTGCGCAGGCGCGTACGGTTCCTTGGCGTTCGAGTTCGAATTCCCACTCGGCCCATCCGGCGACGAAATTGCGCTGGACGGACGGTGGCATCACCTGCGTCACGAGCTGTTGGATGCGCTCTGGCGTCATGGCCTCACCGCGAACCTCGGAGGCGCCTTGAGGAAGTACGACGACGACGCGTCGACCGGGGACGAGTTTGACCTCGAGAGCACCAGCGCGGACGGCGCGTTTGATGAAATCGACCAAGAGCGGTTGTGACATGGGCAGGATTCCGACAATACGGAAATTCCGACCCTACCGAAAGCCCCGAGTCCGTTTCGCACGAGCAGTGGGAATTCGAGGACATTTCCCTCGCTTTCCGGGCGCCGTCGGGTGGGCCGGTGACCTACCGAGCGCCTTCGGGCGCTCGCTGGTTTCGTGGGAAGGCGGTGCTGCGGTCTCTCGAGCGATTGGGATGTGCGGCTTCGGCTTCGGCGGGAAGCTCCGAAAAGTGGACCCGTGAGATTGGTGGCATGGACGGTGTGATAGGAAGTCTCTCCGATGCACCTTCGACGACTTGTGGCTCTGCTCATTTGCACTGGCCCATTCGGCTGTTCGGCAACGTCGACTCCCAGTACTCCGCGAACCCAAGTAGAGAGAGCACCTTCCTCCTCGTCGCGAATCGAAGCGAGAGCCTCGTCGTCCGCTTCGACGGATGCCGTTTCGCAGTCGAGCCCGTCCGCTTCGACGGATGCCGTTTCGCAGTCGAGCCCGTCCGCTTCGACGGATGCCGTTTCGCAGTCGAGCCCGTCAGCTTCGACGGATGCCGCTTCGCAGTCGAGCCCGCCCGAAATCGAAGGATGGTGCAGTGTCGCTGGGCGAGCCGGTGTCGCCCCAATCCAATGACGCCTCGGTGAGCGGTCCGTCCGACGCAGAATGTGAAGCACGCGCGGCTGCCGGCCAAGAGCGCGGGTTCGGGCCCAAAGAAGGGGAAACAGCGCCATTTGGGATGGTGGACCTGACCGGGCCATCCGCGAAAAAGAAGCACTCGCAGTCGATGGTAAAGGTGCGCTTCGGTGAGATCCGAACCGAGAGTGATCTGAACCCGGACGTAGTCCTTCGGAATCTTCAACAACGTCTCGACGCGCTTCAACGTTGCTATGCCTCGCAAAGCACGCGTGGGTCAGCGGGGCCCTTCGAATCCGTCTCGAACTCGACGAGTGCGGTTTGGTCCTGCAGGCTCAGGTCGTCGATGGATCGCCGAAGGATTCAGCGCTGCATTCCTGTTTGGCCAAGGCCATGAAACCGCTCGCATTCCCGCGTCCGGCGAGAATGCCCGCGACGGTGACGGCGAATCTACGCTTCTCACGCTAGTTCTCCCTGGGAGTGACGGGATTTCCCGGTGCGCATCGGGTGGCGACGTATGTACACGTGCGCGTGACCGCGTGACCGCGTGACCGCGTGACCGTGACCGCGTGACCGCGTGACCGCGTGACCGCGTGACCGCGTGACCGCGTGACCGCGTGACCGCGTGACCGCGTGCGCATCGAAATGCGTGTGAATGAATGCGCTTCTCCGACATGGGAGAACCCACGGGCGAAGATCTGAGCGCAATCCCTGCGTCGCTTCGTGTAGATTCGTACGTTCGAGGATACTATGCCCGTATCTGCCGCGAAGGTGTGCGCCGATCTCAAGGATTACGACATCTCCCAGCTACGACGAAGGTACGAAGAGGCCTTCGACAACCGGGATTTCACGGAAGAATGTCAGGGGGTCAGCAACGACGCCAGGTATTGGTACTTCTCCGCCAATGCCAAGGGCAACCAACGGGTATACCGCGTCGACAAGGATTACCGCGTCGTCTCGAGCGTCGGCCTCGGCGGGTTGAAGCGTTCACACATCGGCGACATCGACGTCAAGGAGCGGGTTCTCTACGGCGCCTTGGAGGGAAGCGTCGGGGTACTCGTTCTTCCAATTTCGGCCTTCGACAATCCGAAGAAGAAGGGCAACGCTCCGCGCGCGTATTCGCTTCTCGGGGCAGATGGCAAGAAACCTCCCCAGGGTGATTCCATGCCTTGGTGCGTCTCGGGATCCTTCGACGGAGCGGCTCTACAGCTCTGGAGACGACAATGTGCGTACGGTTTTCGCCTACCGCGTCGATCACGACGGACGCAGGTTTCTTCACGATGACGCTTTCGACGTCCGCTTGGAGGGAGAGCCACTTCAACGCGTCCAAGGTGGTGCACTCACACCGGAGGGTCGTTTGCTCTTGGTTTCGGACAAGACGAAAGCGATTCACGGCTTCGAGCTCGATGGTCGTTCCCTAGGGCGAGCACCGATTCGGTGTAGCAGCAGCAAATTGAAGAGCGAAGAGCTCGAGGGGCTTACGGTTCGCCTCGGGGTTTGCCATGCCGGCATCGAGACCCAAGTTCACGTCGTGCTCTTGGACAACGATCTGCTCAGCCCCGACGACGTGATCTTCAAACACTTCAGCGCGCCCGAGCCGCTCTAGTCGCAGAGCGGTTCTCCTCGAAATTCGACGTGTCTCCGAGAACCGCTCTCGCGCGTGAATCTTGCGGAACGCGCTTACTGCTTGGGCTCGTGTTCGGGACGTCCGGGGCCACCCTTGGGCATGCACGCCAGGCGACTGTCCTTGGCATCCGGCGGACCCGCGTGGCATTCGCCTTCGCAATCATTTCCCTCGCGGTCCTTCGTCGTGCAGGCGTCTCCCTCTTTCTTGCTCGTGCAAGCCGTATACGCTTCTTCCGGAAGGGCCTTCGGTGCGCCGTGGGGACCGTGGCCGGGCTCACCTGCGGGAGGAGGCTGTCCGTTTGGATCGGCGTTGGCTGAGTTGGCCGTCGGCGTCGAGTGAGTGCAGCCGGCAATCCAAAGCGTCGTGGCAACGATGGTGAGGAACGTGATTCTTGTTGCTCGCATGATGAAAACCTTGGTTGCAACGAGACACACGAGCCAAGTGGCTCGAGTTCGTCTCGCCGTTGCCCTGCATGACCCGTTGCCCTCGCGTAACGTTATGAAAGATTCGCGATTCGAATCGCGCAGTGGCCTTTCGTAATGTGCGCCCAAGTGAGCGCGAGAACGAGCGCGCCCAAGTGAGCGCGAGAACGAGCGCGCCCAAGTGAGCGCGGCCCAAAGCTGCACATTCTCCGTGTCGCGGGGCGTCGCGGAACGTCGCGTCCGATCTCGCCTAACGTTTTCGGTCAGTGCTCTGTCTCGCAATCAGTCGCCAGCGAGACATCCAGAGCGACGCGCTTTGAACTAGATTGCTCGGCTTTAAGCCAAGGCCGGCCAAATGGAAAAGGTGATTCGGGCAATGACAACTCTTGCGAGATCCCTCATCGCTGCAGTGACCCTCGTTTTATTGGCAGGTTGTGCCGGACCGGCACGAGACTGCCCGGCTCCGGCCATGCCTCCGCCGCCACCTCCGCCCCCGTGTTGCTGTGGTCAGGACGGTCGGGGTCCTGGAGGCGGACCGGGAGGGATGGCCCACCGTCACCACCCCGGAGCCTTCTTCGACTCCTCGTCCGGTGATTCAGACATGGGACCCGGCGGTCATCACGACGGTCGTCCCGGTGAACCCGGTGGATTCGGTCGTGGCTTTGCCGGCAATCCCCCGCCAGCCGCGCTAGCCGCGTGTGAGGGCAAAAAGGCCGGCGAAGCGTGCAAAATCGATCTCCGTGGGTGGGAGCTCGTCGGTCAGTGTCGTGAGCCTCGCCGGCCTCCACCGGGAGAGCACGGCGCGCGATCCGAAGACCGCAAGGAGGAGCCAAAGGACGCTCCGCTCGCCTGTTCTCCGACCGAGCCCAAGGCCCCGCCTGGAGCGGACGGTCCAAAACCGCCAACCCAAGACGCAAAACCTAAGAAGTAGTGACTATCAGGACGTATCTTCCCGAGCCCGTAAGCTCCGCGGACTTTCTTCCGCGGAGTTCGACTCGGAGGTGCATGGTCGAACGCTCGACAACGTCCAACGCAAGTACCCATGCTCTCGTGCTTCGCGCGCGAGCGGGTGACCGCGATGCCTTCGAGGCGATGGCGCGTCATTTCTTGCGGCCCGCGTATTCGGTCGCGTTGGCCATCGTTCGACGACCGGCGGATGCCGAGGACGTCGCCCAAGATGCGCTGATCCTCGCCTTCGAACGCTTGGACACCTGCCGCGATCTGTCGCGCTTCACGGCGTGGCTCATGACCATCGTGCGTAACCAGGCGCGCAATTGGCTCGACAAGCGACGTTTGCGCGACGTCCTACCAAAAGAACCGGAAGAAGGCGCGGGTGGCTTCGAAAACGCTGAAATCAGCGTGGAGCGGGACAAGCTGCTACGCGCCCTCGACGGCCTCACGGAGGTTGAACGGGAGGTCGTTCTGCTCCATGATCTCGAAGGATTCACCCACGAGGAAATCGGTCAAGTCTTGGGGATTTCTTGCGTCATGTCTCGGCAACATCTCTTCATTTCTCGGCGCAAGCTTCGGCGCACACTCGACATCGAAGCGGGACAGGGAGGCAACGATGAGTGAATCGCCAATCGATTTCTCACGACTCGACCCTTCGCGTGATCTTCGACGCTGGGAGTCGCGGATTCAGTTCATTGCCGATCGCGCGCACGAGCGCAGTTTGGAGCCTGCGCGACAGCAATTGACGGTCAATGAGCTGCTGATTCGGTGGATGCGGCCCATGTTCGCCGTCGCCGCAGTGCTCGCGCTCATTGGATGGCTCGGTTTGCACCTCGCGCCGGGACGAGTCGCTCAATCCTCGACGCAAAACATCGATCCTGCCGTCGCGATTGCCACTTGGGCGGTGAACGGCGAGGTCCCGAGCACGGAGACGGTCATCATGGCCCTTGGAGAGAAACCATGACGCGCGGAGAGTCATCGCCTTGGGGCGTGCGAATGAGTGCGGTTTTACTGCTGCTCTCGGTGTTCACGGCGGGTGCCTTCGTCGGTGCGGGGATCTATCGCTTCGCTCTGCTCGATCGCCCAGAAGAACCGATGCCGCCCGTTCCGCCGTGGCGGATGTTCCACGAGCTCGATCTAACGGCAGATCAACAGACGAAGGTCAAAGCGGTTTTCGAGCAATATCGACCGAAGATCGACGCCATTGTCCACGAAGCGTTTCCGAAGGTGCACGCGATTCAGGATCGAGATCGACGCGGACGTCGCCAAGCTCCTGACGCCGCAGCAAAACGAGAAGCTGAAGGAGATGAGGAAGCGCCGAGGTCCCCGTCATGGCGGACGCATGCATCTCCCTGGGCCGCCTCCCGGCGATATGCCCTTTGGAGGGCCCGAATCCGAACCAGCCGCCTCCCGGCGTGCTACCGGGCGAGCCGCCACCGAACGGACCTGCACCGAACGGACCTGCACCGAACGGACCTGCACCGAATCCTTCGGGGGTGAGCTCAGCCTCCGTGCCCTGACGGTTCCGAGCCGTTTTGGCTTTCGCGGCGTGGTGACGATTCTCAATCGCCGCTGAAATTTCGTCGATGGTGCAGCCAATTTTGGCTTTCGCGGCGTGGTGACGATTCCTCAATCAGGGCCGAAAATTCGTAAGGTTTCGGTTCGGCGGGTTACGCTCTCGGGCGAAGAGGCTTCCGTCCACGATGCCGCAGTCCGCGAAGCAAAAGGAACCCCGAGAGCTGCCCACGAGAGCGAAGGTGGTGGGGCGTCCGAAGGTGCGACCTGGGCGCCCACCGCGGGGAAAGACGCTCCTCTCCGAAGAGCGATTGCTGAAGACGGCGGTCATGCTGTTGGACGAGGGGGGCGTCGAGGCGCTCTCGATGCGTCAAATCGCCGAGCGGCTCGGAGTGACGGCCATGTCGCTCTATCGCTACTGTGAGAGTCATGACGGACTCCTCGATGCGGTCGTGCGCGAGCTCGTCAAGGAACAGGCGACGCGTCCGGTCACGCGAGAACAGGGATATCGTGAAGTTTTGACGGAGATGGCAAAGGCACTCCGCCGCGCTTTCAAGTCCCATCCGCGAGCAGCACTGCTTCTTGCCGAGCGCTACGTTGGCGGTCGCGGGTTTCTCGTTCACGAGGAGCCCGCGCGGGTCAAGCTACTCGAAGCCGGGCTCGACCGGTCCATGGCGGGCTATCTCATCGATTCGGTGCTGGCATTCACGGTGGGGCTATCTCTCGCCGAATTTACGCAAAGGGAGCCCGCGGCGCCCGCTCGAGTTCCAGGCGGCACGGCGGGACACGTTGCTCCGCACGAGGTGACGCGGGGCGCGACGTCAACCCAGGTGGATTCGAATCGGTGAGGCTCGGGACGGCGAGCGTCATCGTGACTACGACGCGTGGTTCGTCCTTGGATTGCTCGCGGTGATTGACGGATTTAGCAGCAGGTTCGCCAAGCGGCCGAAGTAACGCCATTGATGGTTGACCCGAAAGGATTCGCGGACGATGATCCCGCACGTCCGTGAGCACCCCATCTCGCGTCCTCATCTTCGACTTCGACGGCACTCTGGCCGACTCGATGCAAATGGTATTCGAGGTGTACAACTCCCTCGCGCCGGGCATGAGTCTGCCGCTCGTTTCGGCTGGGGAGATCCCGCGGTTGCGAGAGCTCGGTCCCCTTCGCGCTCTCGACGCCTATGGGGTTCCACTGTGGCGAGTTCCGGTGCTCCTTCAGCGCGTTCGGCGCGAGCTCGAACGACGTGCCACCGTTCCTGCGCTCTTTCCGGGGCTGGATCAGGTGTTCGAGAGGCCGGAGATCCGTCAGGCGCGTCGGTTGATTCTATCGTCCAATTCACGAGCGAACATCGAGCGGTTCCTGAATCGATATCGGTTGAGTTCGTTCGAGCGCATCGACGCAGGCGCAAGTCTGTTCGGCAAAGCAAGGCGCCTGCAGCGTTTGCTCAAGGTGAGCCACTTGGCTCCCTCCAACGTCGTCTACGTGGGAGACGAGCTTCGCGATCTCGAGGCGGCTCGTGAGGTTGGCGCGACGAGCGTTGCCGTGAGTTGGGGCTATGCGGAGCGGCAGGTGCTCTTGAATCACGAGCCTGATTTTCTGGTGGACGACGCTTGGCACCTCGGACAGGTGCTGGCGGAGTTGCTGGCACCGAAGTAAGAACCCGGCGGGTAATCAGGGCGACAACGGTCTCGGGGGTAACGAACGCGACCACGGGGGTAACGAACGCGACCACGGGGGTAACGAACGCGACCACGGGGTAACGAACGCGACCACGGGGGTAACGAACGCGACCGGGGTCTTGCGAGTAACGGTGGCGGCTCGTGGGGAAGCACGGCGCAGGTTGCCGAGTTTGGCGAGACGGTCGTGTCGTGTCGAATTCGTGACGAGAGCGTGAAAGCTCGAAGACCTTCTCGCTCGTATCGCGCCGCCGTGGTGTCATTCGTCGCAGACTCCGCGCTTCTTCGTCGTCGCATTTCCGTGGGACATCGCGGCGCTGCATAGGCGCGTCGCCCCGTCGCTTTCGTCGCGTCTGTCTTCGCATCATCACGAGTTTGCGTGCGCGACATCGTTCCGTCACTCGCAGTTGCGAAACCCTCTCCTCGTGACGTGTGCGATTCACAGCGTTTCGAATCGTTCACGTGGACATCGATTGTTCGACGCATAGCGGCTTCACCGTGCGGCACGTGCCTCGACGCCACGATGCAGCGAGTGCTCTCAGGAAAGGACGATGAGCGAAATGAGAAAACAGTTACGACTCACAGCCAGCGCATCCATGCTGCTCGGCGCTTCGGTGCTCGGTGCGCCTGGATTGGCGCAAGCAGCGGAGTGTTCGACCTTATCGAATCCCGTTTATGTCGCGGGCTCGAGCGCAGTAAAGCCGTTCTTGGCGCGCGTCGCAGCCGAACTCGCCGCACTCAATCCCTCGATTACGGTGGTTTATCAGGGGCAGGGCTCTTGTACGGGCATTCAAGCCATGACGTCGGTGACGCCGGGGACCATCACCGGAACCGGCGTGGTCTGGAACACCGATGGTAGCGAAGTCTCCGGGGGATGCAGCCTGAGCCTTGCTGGAACGGCCGTCGACATTGGCGTCTCCGATGTTTACGCCTCGAGCTGTTCTGCGACGCTGCCGAACGGAGTAAAGGACTTCTACGGTCCCATTCAGGCGATGACCTTTGCGGTGCCCGCGTCTTCCAACCAGACGTCCATCAGCGCGGAAGCCGCTTACTTGCTCATGGGCTTCGGAACCAATGGGGCCGTTGCTCCGTGGACGGAATCAAACCCAGGTTCAGGTTCGAAGTGCCACTTCCGGCACCCAACAGATGATTGCCGCAGCCATCAAGGTTCCCGCGACGAAATGGCTGGGTGTCGCCAATTCTGGCTCGAGCGGCGTGCTCACGAATCTGGCGGCGGCTGCCACCGGCGGTAACGCCGAAAAGGCCATCGGGATCCTCGCGACGGACGTGGCGGACAAGAATCGCAGCGCGGTCAAGGTACTCGCCTACCAGCACTACGGACAAACCTGCGGCTATCTCCCGGATTCTTCCGCGAACAGCTTCGACAAGCAGAACGTTCGCGACGGGCACTACATGATCTGGGGACCGCTCCACATGCTTGCTCGTGTCACGGATGGGCAAGTCACGAGTCCCAACGTCAAGCGCATCATCGAGTACATGACCCTCGCGGTGACGCCAACGAGCTTCGACATGATCGAACTCGAGGCAAAGAGTGGGGTCGTACCCGAGTGTGCGATGCGCGTCACGCGCACGGAAGAGGTTGGCCCACTCGCGAGCTTCATGCCCGAGAAGTCCTGTGAGTGTGCATTCCTGAAAAACGCGAACGGCACGGCGCCGTCGAGCTGCAAAGCTTGCACGACGAACGCCGACTGTTCCTCTTCTGCGCCCGCCTGCAATTACGGCTTCTGCGAGGTGAAGTAACATGAAACAGATCAAGTGGAAGATGATCTCCCTCGGTGCACTCGTTGCCATGGGAGTTCTCGCGGGGATGTCCGGCTGCAGTTCGGACGACGACAACGCGACGCCCTCGAATCGTGGCGGTGCAGGTGGAGAAGACGAGAAGGGCGGTAGCTCGAACACGGGCGGGAGCACCAAATCCGGCAGTTCCTCGAGCGGTGGAACGAGCTCGAGTGGTGGAGCCTCGAGCACCGGAACGTCGACGGCGGGCTCCTCGAGTGTGGGCGGAACCTCAGGGATTGGTGGAAGCACATCGACCTCGACGTGCAGCCCCGACACCACGAAGAACTGTTACTCCTGTCCGCCTCAAACCTCCGAGCAATTCCTCAATGCGTGCAATGCCCAAGGGGAACGACCTGGGTGCATTCCTTACGACAACGGCAAGCTGACCAAGCTCGTGGACGGCAAGGTTCCGCCACTGCCCTGAACTCGACGTTCGTGACCCGTTTCGACGGCTGACCAACGCGTCGTCGCTTCCGGCGGCGCGTTGGTTCGTTTCTCAACCCTCCGAAGTATACCGTGAATCAACGAAGTCCCTTCACCTATCTTCTCGTCTCGAGCGTTGCGCTCTCGACAACCGTCGTAGCCGCTCGGTCTCACGCTCAGACCGCCGCGTCCGACGCGGACGTCGAAATCGCCTCCGAACCGAGCAAACAGGAAAGCGCCGCGTCGCCTGCACCGCCTGCTCCGGAAACGCGCGCGACGGAGACGTCGCCAGCGACCAGTACCGTCGGAGCAACGACGATTCAGCCTCCGCCACCGGCCGCGAATGCCAAGGCAGGACTCGAAGGACCAGCTCCCCTAGCCGCAAGTTCCAAAGAGGCGACACCTACTCCCGGGGCCGCAGCCTCACCGGAGATGAATCCGACGAGCGCTCGTGCGGAAGCCGGTACGGCTCCGAGTTCGTACCAGATTTCCGGGTACGTCCAGGCGCAGGTCGAATTCCACGCGGACTCTGCGGATCAACTCCGACAAGGTGGGGCGCTCCTCAATCAGGATCGATTCCTCATTCGTCGAGGCCGTATTCGCTTCGCACGGGATTGGGACTTCGCATCCATCGTCCTCGAGCTCGACGGCAACACGACGCGAGGACCTACGGCTCGTCTGCAAAAGGGCGAGGCTTCACTCGTCTATGGACGAAGCAAGACCGTGGGTATGCCGGCGCTGTTGCAGCTGACGGGCGGCGTATTCGATCTGCCCTTCGGCTTCGAGATGACGGATTCGGCGAAGTCGCGTTGGTTCATGGAACGCTCCATCATCTCTCGCGCCCTCTTTCCAGCCGAGCCAGACGTGGGTGTGAGGGTGAACGGCGGCGCCTCCTTTCTGCGTTACTCCGTTGCTCTTACCAACGGAGAGCCGCTCGATGAGAAGAGCGGCTACGGGCTGCAAGATCCGAACGCAAACAAAGACGTGACGGTTCGCCTTGGCGCCGACACGAGCGCCACGAATCGCATTCGCGTGAGTGGTGGGATCTCGTACAACGCCGGAAAGGGCTTTCACCCGGGAACCGACGCGACGAAGAGCACGCTAACAGCAACGGATTCGAACGGCGATGGAGTGCCCGAGAGCTTCACGGTGAATCCCGGGAAAGCGGCTACTCCGTCGGAAAACTTCTCTCGATGGGCGATTGGAGCCGATCTGCAGCTTCGGATTCGAACCGGGCTCGGCAACACGCTGATTTATGGCGAGATGGTCGCAGCACAGAATCTGGATCGCGGATTGGTCATTGCCGATCCAACGGTCAACGACGTCAACGTGCGGGAGTTCGGCGGTTACGCAGGTTTGGTCCAAGAGCTCACGCCCTACGTCGTCGTCGGCTTGCGCGGAGACTATTACGATCCCAACGCGGATTTTCTCGACACCAGATCGGGCAAGCAGCTTCCCGTGAACATGCGGGTGCTTGGTTTGTCACCACTGGTCGGTCTCGTGCTCCCGGATCGGGCCCGATTGCTCTTCCAATGGGACATCCAGGATAATCGATTCGCTCGCGATTCTCGAGGCGTTCCGGCTCGACTCGGTAACAACGCGGCCACCCTTCGCCTACAGGTGAACCTATGAAGCGGCATCGAGCCGGGGCTTCGTTCTCTGGGGCGGGGCTGCGCATTGCGGTGGGGTTGCTCTCTTCCCTCGGTGCGCTCGCCGCATGCTCAGACGGAATGCCGTCTTCTGCGACCGTCGAGTCTGCCATTCGCTTCCACGACGGTAAGGGAAATTGGGCGCAGTTCGTCGACGAACGCCTTCCAGGAGCGAAGCCCGCGACGACCGATACCTCGACGGGCTCGACGGGCTCGACCGATACCTCGACGGGCTCGACGGGCTCGACGGGCTCGACGGGTTCGACGGGTTCGACCGACACCTCGGCGGGCCCCTCCGTCAATTACGACACGACCCCAGGTTGGGTCTACCAGGGCCAGTCCAACGCGAAGTTCGTCGGCAAGCTGTCTGACGACGCCGTTGCCGTTGGTCTCGCGGTACCGGAACTCGCCGAAGGACATTGGGTCAAGCCTGCGGGCGCGCCGGATCCGACAAACCGGTGAGCTCTCCTGGGAAGCGTATCTCGACGTGTCCGACGACGTGACCCCGGGCTACCACGACGTGCGCTTCGTGGCGATCGACAAGGACGGTCACGCGGGACGACAGATCGAGTTCCCGCTTTGCGTCCGCAGTCGCGTTCCCGACAACTTCAACGCCTGTGCGCCGAGTGCGAACGCTCCCGAAGCCGTTATTTCATTGCGGTGGGACAGCAATGTCGATCTCGATCTACAGGTGGTCGATCCACATGGCAACGTCATCGACGGAAAGCAGACCACTTCCGTTCCCGTTGGCGAAAGCGTCGACCCGACTGCTGGCGTTCTCGATCGGGATTCCAATGCTGGGTGCGTCATCGACGGGATTCGTTACGAGAACTTGGTGTGGAACACGACGGCACCCAAGGGCCGTTACGGCATTTACGTGAACCTCTTCGACTCATGCAAGCAGCCCGTCGTCCACTTCGAGGTCGCCGTATACGGGGCGGTTTCGGTGGATGGCGCAGGAAAGAAACTCGAGAGCTACTACTCTCGATCCGGAGTGTTGATGGACTACCAGGCGAACGCCGGGGTGGGACGTGGGTTGTTCATTACGGAGTTCGATTTCGAATAAGGACGGTAGGACCATGTTGATCGAAAAATTACTGAAAGTTGCCCTGCTCGGTTCGAGTTGGGTCATGTATCTGATGCTCGCTCTCTCGGTGTTTTCGATTGGAGCCATCGCAGAGCGTTATTGGTTCTTCTTCAAACATCGAGGTAACCTCGCCGAGCTCACGGAAAAGTTCCTCGCCATGCTCGAGCGCGGTGAAGACCGCGGCGCTCGCGAGCTGCTCCGCAAGAGCAAGACCATCGAAGCGCAGGTCATCGAGCCAGCGTTGCGCTTCTTACCCGGTGGCCCAGACGCCGTTCAAGATGCCGTCGAGAGTGAGCTCGTCAATGCTCGTCTCGAAATGGAGCGTGGGACGACGTTGCTCGGTACCCTCGGTAACAATGCGCCGTTCATTGGCTTGTTCGGGACGATCATCGGAGTCATCATCGCATTCCAGAATCTCGCGACGACGCAGGCCAACGGCGCGATGGGGAGTGTCATGGCTGGTATTGCCGAGGCTCTCGTGGCGACCGCCGTCGGACTATTCGTCGCGATCCCGGCCGTGGTTGCGTTCAACGTGATTCAGAAACGGATCTCGGAAATCGAGAGCAACGTCACTGCCATCACGAAGAGTATCACCGCAATACTCAAGGCAGAGGCCCAGGGAATGGAACTCGGACGTAGTAGCGTGCCGGCCAAGCTCACGCTGGCGGCGGGTGCCTAAGGGAGGCGAAGGTGGCTGGAACCATGCAAAGTGCCGGGCGCCGCGCGCCCATCGTGGGGATCAACATGACCCCAATGGTCGACGTGGTGCTCGTGCTCCTCGTCATCATGATGGTCTCGGCGATCTATATCGTGTCGCAGAGTCTCAAGGTGGAACTTCCAAAGACGGCGACCTCGGATCAGCCTGCAAGCTCTCCCTTGGCCGTCACGATCACGAAGGACGGTAAATACTACTTCGACCAAAAGCCGATCGACGAGGATGCACTGCGTGGCGAGCTCAAGCGCGCCAAGGAGAAGAGTGCCGATGCGAGTCTCGTCGTCACGGCCGATCGCGAGGCGTATCACGGCGATGTCGTGCACGTCATCGACATGGCAAAGGTCCTCGGGATCACGAAGTTTGCGATCAACGTCGAGCGCAGTCAGTAGGAGCCTATCGTGGCGTTGAGAAATAAGAAGCGATCGCCCGTACTCTTGATTAGCGTGGGCGCGCACGTGGCCTTGGCCCTGGGCATCGCGGTGATCCCACAACAGAAGTTCCGCGAGGTCGTGGCCATCGCGATGGCGGAGTCGACCAAGGAAGAAAAGCCGAAGCCGCCACCACCACCGCGCGCGCCGGAACCCACGGCGCGCGCCACACGGGCACCTCGCAACGTTGGTGCTCGCGCCCGTGCAGCGGCGCAGGTGGCCGAGGCGGAACCTGCGGTGCGGGGGGCCGCCAACTTTCAAGACATCGGGCTGTCTCTCGACGCGAGCGCAGTAGACGGCCTCGCCATCCCCGTTGCAAAGGAAGCGGTGACGAGGAGTGTCGCTCTCACGACGACGGAGCCAAGGCGTAAACGAACGCTGATGTCGAAGCCCGTCGAGACGACTTGCACGGAGACGATTCAGAAACCCGTCCCAGAGGTGGTGGTGCGTCCCGACTATACGGACGCGGCGCGCGAGGCGCGTGTCGAAGGCCGGGTGCGGATCGAGGTCCTCGTAGACGAGTTAGGGCAGGTACTTCAAACGAAGATCCTCTCGGGTCTCGGTTACGGTCTCGACGAAGCGGCGGTGATGGCAGTCAAGAAGATGCGATTTCGTCCCGGAACTCACTGCAATAAGCCAGTTACAGCGCCATTCGTCATGGCGGTTCGATTCCTTCTCGGAACATGAAACGAAGCATTGTTCACGTTCGGGTGGTGGCAGCCGCGGTCCTTGCCACGAGAGTCGTTTTGGCTCAACAACAGTCGCCTACTGAAGCGGACAACGAGCGGAGTCCCGACACGAGCGATGGTCTGAAATCCAAACCAGATACACTGACGAAACCACCGAAGCTCCTCGAAATTCGAGGCTGTCGACGTCGCTGCCCTCCAAGGAGCGTCGCTCGGTCAAACGTCGGTGCCTCTCGAGCTCTTCATCGACGCCGAGGGGCGAGTGGCTGACGTGACGGTTCTCGAGTCCGCGGGAGAACCGTACGACGAACTCGCTCGAACGGCTGCGTTCAAGTTCTTGTTCGAACCCGCGGAGATCGACGGCAAGCCGGCGGCGATCCGCTTGAAATATCGCTATCAGTTCACGACGAGCGTCGTTGCCAACGCGGCCGTCTCATCCGTCGATTTCGAAGGCATCGTGCGCGACAAGACGTCGGGGCAACCGCTCGCGAACGTGACCGTCGAACTCAACGATGGACGACTCCGTGCTACGACGGACGAGGCGGGGCGTTTTCGGTTCGACGACATCGAGCCAGGCAACTACGCCGTGTTACTGCGGGGAAGCAGCTTCACGCCGGTCTCGACGGAAGAGAGGCTCGAAGCCGGTAACAAGACTTCCGTCGTCTATGACGTCGAACTCCAGGTAGAACGGATCCCCGAATCCGAGCGGACCGACTTCGAAGTCGTCGTCGTCGCGTCGAAGCTCGAAAAGCGCGTCGAGAGCGTCGCCGTAAGCTCGGAACAAGCGACGAAGGTTGCAGGAACGGGCGGTGACGCCATCAAGGTCGTCGAGAATCTGCCCGGTGTGGCGCGCTCATCGGTGGGTTCCGGTGCTCTCGTGGTATGGGGCTCGGGAACTGCGGACACGCGCGTATACGTCGAAGGTGTCCATGTTCCCGCGCTTTATCACGAGGGCGGCTTTCGCTCGGTGGTGCACTCCGATCTGGTGCGCACGGTGGAACTCGAGCCGGGGGGATATGGCGCGACCTATGGTCGAGGCTTGGGCGGGCTCGTAACGGTCGGATACAAACCGCTTACCGCGGATGGGTACCACGGCAGTCTCTCCGCCGATCTCATCGACGCGGCAGCATCCGTTCGTGGTAACGTCGGTGACAAGTGGCGATTTGCCGTCGCAGGGAGGCGAAGCCATCTCGATCGCGCGCTCGATCTCTTTGCGTCGGACGACGTGGGTGAATACGTCGCCATTCCGAAATTCTGGGACGGACAAATCCGCGTCGCTTACGTTCCGACGCCCGATCGCGTCTTCGAGATTGGCACCCTGTCGTCCTCGGATCGAATCCGCCGGAGCTTCGTTCAATCGGACCCGCTCGAAGCCAAATCCGAGGCCAAATCCTCCGGGTTTCACCGGGCCTACGTCAATTACCGGAGCTCGAACCTCGACGGTTCGACCGTATCGGTCGTCCCCTTCGTGGGCACCAATCGACTGAACATCGAGAACGAGTTCGGCGGCGTTCCTGCGCGGCTTCGGAGTGACACGACCGTGCTTGGCTTGCGCACGTTTTGGTCCGGACCCGTCCATGAGCGCGTCTTCGCCACCGTGGGGTTCGACGGCGAGCTCGAGTTCTCTTCGCTATCGCGGCGCGGTTCCGTGACATCGCCTCCCCGGGAAGGTGACATTCGCGTCTTCGGGCAGCTCCCGGACGATCAGGTCAACGTGGATCGATGGGATACACGCATCATCGGCTTGGCGCCCTTTGCTCAGCTGGACTGGTCGCTTTGGGGCGGTCGGCTCCACGTCGTTCCCGGGATGAGGTTCGAGCCGACCTTGCGCGGTGGCAGTCACTTGATCCCGAAAGAAGGCGAGGCTCCTGCCGTCGGCTACCAACATCTCGATGCGCTGGTGGAGCCACGTCTCGCGGCGCGTCTGCGTGTCAGCTCGAAATTTGCTCTGAGGGGAGCCGTCGGGATCTATCACCAGCCTCCTCTGGCGGAAGATCTCGAGTCCGGTATTCGGCAATCCGCAGCTCGGCAAGAGCCAAGCGTGGCACTACTTGCTCGGTGGGACGCTTCAGATCGTCGAGGGGCTTTCCGCCGAGGTAACTGGGTTCTACTCGCGACAGTCGGAGCTCGTGACACGCAGCCCCTTGCCGTCACCGGTGCAAGCTCAAGCCCTGATCCAGGAGGGAAGGGGGCGAGCCTATGGTGGGCAGGTCTTGGTTCGCAAGGAAATGACGTCGCGGCTCTTCGGGTGGGTCAGCTACAGTCTCATTCGCAGCGAACGCACGGACGGTTACGGCCGAGACTATCGCCCCTTCGACTTCGATCAAACACACGTCTTTACGGCGCTCGCATCGTATGATCTCGGTCGCGGTTTCGAGTTTGGTTCTCGCTTCCGCTATGCAACGGGTTATCCGCGAACGGAGGTCGTCGGCGCAGCCTACGACGCGCGAACCGACGGATATCAGCCGGTTTTTGGAGCCCACAACGCGATTCGAATCCCGAGTTTTTATCAACTCGATGCTCGTCTGGCGAAGACGTTTCGCTTTTCTTCGGCAACGGGCCTCGAGATCTACTTGGATGTGCAGAACGTGACAAATCGCAAAAATCCAGAGGAACTCGTTTACAATTACGACTATTCGAAACGCTCTTACATCACGGGACTACCGCTCCTACCGGTCGTGGGAGGAAAACTCACGTGGTAAACCTGCTGCATCGTCATGTCGGCGTGTTTGGGTTGATGTTGGTTGGTGCCGCGGGATGTCGACCCGACGTGGAAGGGCGCGCGTCCCTCGTGGAGACGGAGCGCGTGCTCGCAATCCGTTCGGAGCCGGCCGAGGCTGCCCCCGGAGCGTCTGTCTCGTATTCGGCGCTCTACGTGACGAAAGACGGAGACGTAACGAAGGTTGACGAGGTGCTGTTCGGATTCTATCGTGTTTCCCTATTAACCTT
>JASGIX010000037.1:0-10987 GCA_049840955.1 Polyangiaceae bacterium | reverse complement strand
CGTGGTCACAAAAGAACTGTCGCACTCGTTCACGAGTCTGCGCGGAGAACACCGGCGACATCATCGTCTGCATCCAGTAACCCAAGGTTCCAGGAAACAGCGCGCGATTCATTGCGCGCCCTCCAGCTTGATCCGTCGTGTCGGCATTCCTCGTATGTGCGAAGTAGGACGGGTCCAAGCCAAGGAATTCGGCAAGCCATTGGCCGTCGCGTTTCTCGAGCCAATTGGTCGTGGGCGTATAGAGTGGCGAGCGCAGAGCGTCGAAGCTCTCGTCACTATCTTCTTCGCGTCCGTGACCCGAGTTCGCAGCCTCCGTGTTGTTCGTCGGAGTACCTTGGGGCACCAACGAGAGACCATCACGGCTGAAGGCATGATGCTCGAGCAATTCCTCGAGCTCCGTTCTTCCGCGGTCGGCCTCCGACGCGAGTCGAAGCCCAACGACGATGACACGGTCGAACCCCCGACTGGCCTGTTCGGCAGAGAGCTGGATTCGGAATCCCATGCCGACCTCGATGGCGCGTTCGAACTCCGTGAGCCACCGCAGCTCTTCGGGAACGCTGAGGTGCCCCTGAGCGTCGTGTTTCATCTGCTCCTCGGGCGGCGCCGTCGGGTCCGGTCCTGCAAACAGATTTGCCGGCACCATGCCGCCTAGCGCAACGAGTGGCGTCGCGCTGCCGGAATACCCAAGGAAGACGAAGCGCTCAGGCAGCAACGTGAACTTCGGAGCGGTCGACCACGCGCTCTGCTTCGTCTCCGGTTCCGGTGCCCACTCCAGCCAAGCAACGCTCACGGTCAGGTCCGTGCGCGCCGATCCGGGTGGCAGCGACGCGTCGAAATTGGAGGGACGGTACGTCCGAATGAGTTCTTCGGCACGAGCAGAACCGACGGCTGCGGCGAGCTCCGTGGAGGCAGCTGCAATCGCTTCGCCATCCTCGAAGGCCATCCAGGCCTTGCGCCAATAGGTGGCAAGGGATGACCGCTCGGCAGCGTTGGGCAACGTCGATCCCGCAATCACGAGGAGAACGTCCTCGGGATGCGCCTTCGTAGGCTGTTCCGAGGCGTTTTTCGGTGCGTACTCTCGAGCTATCCACGCCGCTCGGCCTGCACCGTGGCTTCCCACGAGAGCGCTCCAAGCCGCGCGTTCCTGCGCTTCGATACCTCCGGCCTGCCAAAGTGCAGTGAAATAACGCTTGGCATTCTCGACCTCCGTTTGCGTCAGCGTCGGATCGAAACCGTCAATCCAGCAGTCGTCAGGAAAGACACGCACCCAAAGCTCATGTGCCGCATTGCCGTCGGCGCGCAGCGTCGATCGGAAGCGCGTTTCGAGACGGATCGGCATCAAGAGGATAGGAGTCTCGTCGTTCCATCGTGCGATGGCCTCGCGAGGATCGACCAAACGGGCGAAATTCTTGGCCACCTCCATTTCCCGTCGTCGCAGCGATTCGAAGGTGCCTCGCGCCTTTTCGAGGGCACTTCGGCTCTCCTCCAAACGACGCGAAAGGGCGGCCGCTTCTCGTTCCGCGGTCGGGTCTTGCGGTACGCGCCGACGCGCGAGGGACTTATCTTGCGACTCGAGTCGCTTCAGCCGCTCTGCCTCGCGTTTCACGGCGACCTCGGCGCTCCGCTTGTCCGCCACTACCGCCTGGTATTCGTCTCTCAGTCGTTCGAACTCGGTCATGGCCATACCTATCGGGGAAGCATTTCGCTGCCGTGTACGGCAACGAGGACAGGGGCTTGAAACAGCACGTAGGCGAGCTCAGCGGAGCTCATGTTGCGACTCCAGAGCACTTTCTTGTCCTCGAAGTGTTGCTCGGCTTTCTCCTGATCTTGCGTGCCTGGCGCCACAAGAGGGAACGCAGCGGGAGCGGCGCCGATCTCGATGTACGTCCCCGGCGGACCCGGCTGCACGTCGGGCCAGGACAGGTCGTTGTAAACGTTGAGAGTGGGCTGTTGCTCGCCGTCCAATCCAAAACGCGGCTCGCCTGGCCGTTCCTTGATGACGAAGAACCAACCGGGATCATCGCTCGGATGTTCGCCGCTCTCCCCCTTGGCGTCCTCTACCGTCAGATCGAAGCCGAAGAAATAGATGTCGGGATCGACCTTGGCTTCGTATAGAGGTGTCCGAACCTTTGACTTGGGTGGCTTCGCTTCTTCGGCTGCGGACAGGGGGATGAGGCGACGCTCCTGGGTATTGTCCAGGTTTCCTCCACGCAGACAAGGCTCCTTGGCGAGGTCCTCCGCGCTCGTTCCCGTCTTCTGCCAACACGCACGATGCGCGTAAATTACCGCGTTGGGATAGCGTTTGAGCAGTTCACCTCGAATCACCAGAACGAGCTCGTCTTCGTTCTTGCCCTCTGCCTCGCGATGATCGTGTTCGCCCAATTCCGACGTGAGCGACCACTCGTGGATCGGAGGAATGTCGCGCAATTTCTCCTTCAATACCTCGTCGTCGAGATTCTCGGTGTCGAAGAAGCTGCGGACGTCCCAGAACTGGCGAAAGGTCGAACCGCGTTGATCGGTCGGGTACTCACGCCATAGCAATTCGCGGGCAAATTCGTGATTGAGCCCCACCATGTAGGCTTCGATGAAGCGTTGGTTGGTCTCGAGCAGGGTAATGCTGTTCATCTCGATGAGATTGATGTTCGGCAGGAAGAGTTCTGCCGAGCGATCCTTGAGCGGTTCGTACATGGGCAAGTCGATGACGGGATAAGCCATCGGTTCGACGAAACCCTCGAGTAGGTTCCTTGTCAGTCGCTCGGGAATGGTCACGCTCGAGAGAATGCGTCTCGGTATCACCTTGGCGGGCGCGAGCTGTCCCCAAGCCGTGGTCACGAGCGCAGAGAGGTCGAGCCGCTGCTTGGGCGGAATTGCTCCCGCGGCGCGACTCACGACGAGACCACCGAAGTGCTCTCGAAGGGCAGCTTTCAACCGCTGCGCCTCGGCACTGTCTGCGCCAACGCCTCCTCCATAACTCTCTCCGGGTTTCAGAATGGAGAAGCCCGGGGCCGCAGGCATGCGTTCCACCGCGTCCGGGGTCTCGCTGTTGGCGCGCAAGGCTTCGGCGGCATTGGTGCGCTCGATCCATCGCTTCACGCGGCGATACAACCAGAGCCCGGCTCCCAAGACTGCCATCGCAAGCATGAAACCCAGCGGCGCCGGGAGAAGCACGAGTAAAGCGACAGCCAAGGCCACGGCAAAGAGAAATAGAAGGAACGGCGCGAGTCTCGTTTTGCGGATCCAGTCCACGACGACCGGAGGGACGAAAGCCGGAATCAGTGAATCTGCGAGTTCGTCCGTAGTGACGACGCCAGGTGGGGCCTCTTTGGGAGGCGCTGCACTCACCTCGCCACGATTCACTCGTTCGAAGAGCTCGTCGATGGCTCCCTTGTCGGACAGAGACAAGGACTGCGCCAATCGACCGCGAGGACGTATCATTCGGCGCAACGCAGGCGACGTCATTGCCGCTTGCACGTGCGCCGTGCCAAGGGTGTGGTGCACCGTTGCAGCACCCGTCATCAAGCGACGATTGAGCGGCGCCATGAGGAGCATCCCTTGGGCTGTCCGCTTCGTCACCATGGGTTTGAGGTGACGTTCATGCCAAATCAGGCTCGTCTGCAGGCTGAACTGCCCCAGACGAATACGCCGTTGAGCCTCGAGCACCTTGCCGATTTGCTCCCACGCCGCGTCCATGAACTTCTCTTGGTTGTCCTGAATCACACGCGTCCCGAAGCCCGCCGCCGCACGAAAGCGGGGATCGAGATTCAGGCGGTGCATCCAGTTGTCGGAATGCGCCGCAGGCGTGCCGTCTGCTTCCGTGAGGACGCGTCTGGTCAGAGAGTGCCATCGGCCATAGAGCGGCGGCGCGATGATCGGGTCCGGATCACCGACGCGCTGATAGTCGTCGGGCAGATTGAGGAGGCGAGCCAAGTCCTCCTGCAGCGGCCGAGGAAATGGCTTGTCCCACGTCTCGTACTTGTCCGGAGGCTCGGGCGGCACGAGCGATGGCGGACGCAACGCACCACCGAGCTTGAGAATGCCTTCCAACTCGGGCTTGTCCAAGGGACGCACGTTGGAACCCGGATACTGAACGTCCATTTCGCGCGTGCCTACGCGGGGATCGACTGGACGCGGCTTGAGTAACCGCACGAGGGATTCGAAGTCGCCCGAAACGCCTGTTCGAAAATACCAACGAAAGTAAACGGGGAAGTTCTGCCCCTCGGGACGAGTCCCGGGATCCCATGCAGACAGCGTGGCTGCGACGTCGCCGAGATCCAGCCCCAATCCCGCACGACGTCCGACCTCGAAGGTCGGGACCAAAAAGGCGTGATAGGCCGTGTTCTCCGCGAGTTTTCGCGGGCAAACCAGGCGTGAATAGCCGAGATCGGCGTCACGACCGAGCGTCGCTTCGAGCTTCGGAAGCACGGCGTTCATGTCACTCGAAACGAATTCACCGTCACTTGCGGCCAGGCTCTCGTTGACGTGCACGTGCGCCCAGGCCCAGAGCTCGTCCGCGCGCGGAAACACGCTGAGCTCGGGCACCTCGATGAACGGCAACGGTTTGCCCTGGATGTTCTTGCCGTCGCTGAATTCGTCTTCAGTGAGGACGAGAAGCGTGAGCCACGGCCTCAAGCGCCCTTTGCTCGGATCGGGAGCCGCGGGCGTGTAACGCCATGGAAAGTCTTCATCGTAAAATTCGATATGGGCGAGATAATTGGGTTCGAAGTTCGTGACCCAATGACGTGGTTCGGTACGAATGATCGCTCGCGTTTCGACACCTACGACGTCACCGGGACCGAACAGTTCGACCTTGCGGTTGACGGGAAGCGTTGCGGTGCCGCCCTCGAGCTTCTCGCCGCGGAGCTCGAGATTGACGTCGATTCGCGGCCGAACCTTGACGGCTGGGTCGAAATCCGCGCTCGCGATTTGGTTGGCGATCCCCTGACGTAACCACGGCAGGAATGAATAGGTGCCCAGGGTGCTCATGCCGCCCTCTCGAAGCTGGGAATGACGTGGATGGTGTCGGCAAGGGACGGATCCTCGGTCACCTTCCGATTCAGATACTCGCGCGCGCTCGTTTCGCTATGGAACGCCACCGCTTCCGGCGCGATAGCTCGGTTGTTCGATTGGAAGGCCACGGTGAACGTCTCTTCCGCCACGACAATCTTCTCCTCGAAAGGTTGGAACTTCGACTTTTGCGCCTTCGAAAGCTCCGAACGCGTCACGGCCGCACCGCGCAGAAAGACGTTGAATAGGGCCCGAACGTCGGCACGGAAGCGTCGTTGGAACCGCTTGAAGTTGTTGTCGATGATGATCTCTTCGTATCGGACCACGCGTTTCACTAGTTTGCTCGATTGGAGATCCGCTCCGGATGCGGAGAGCTCGACGCCGGCGCGCTCCGACACGAATGCGGGCTTCGACAATTTGTCGGCGTCAGAGAAGTTCTGGAACTGCGCCGGAGCGAATCGCTCGAACGCGTCTGACTTCCTTCCGAGCCCTCCCGTCGTTACGGCAACGGAGAGGGAATTGACGTCGCTCGGCTTCTGCGTGCCCACCTTATCGAGTTTGATCTGAAGGGGTAGCCCCCGTTGCGTGACCCGAAGCGTTCCGACGGGATGCAGAATGAGCGCAGCCTCCGATTCCGACATCTTCCGCAGAGTCACCAACAGATTGTTGGCCTTGGGCAGAATCGCAAGCCAGTTTTCGGTCTTGTCGAGCTCTGCCGCGAGCATGGGCATCACGGGTACAGGCGGCAGTTCGGTATCGCTCGTCTCACCCCAGGTCTTCTCGAAGTCGACACCGATATCCCAGAACAGGATCGTCAAGGAGCCGTGACCCTTGACGTTCCACTTGGCTGGACCTTTGAGCGAACCGCTGATGTGCACGCTGAAGAGCCCTGCCCCAAAGACATTCACGGACAGAGACGCCGAGATCTCGATGATGAAGTAGAAGGGCGAAAACTGAAACAGCGCATCGAAAGCAAGGTGCCCTTGTACATTCAGGATATCGAGCCCAAAGTACAGTTCTGCGCGAGCGCCGAGCTGTACCGTGTTCGACGTTACGGCGAAGTAGCCCTCGATACGAATGCGCGCGACCGGCGTATTTCAGGATATTTACGGCGATGCGGCGGGGACTCGGAAACGGCAGTGGTGGTGGTGTGAAGGACGGGTGAAACCCTCCCACGCTGAGGACGAAGTTTGCGTCGTCACCCCAGGCGACGAGTAGTCCCATCTCGCCTTCGATCGTGAGAAACACGATTCGCGAGTCGAAGATCGACGCAAAGAACCAGAGTCGCTTCTTGTCGAACTCGAGAGCACCAATGAAGGCAACCTGAAGCACGACGAGGGCGGCCTCCTCCGTCGGCAACACGACGCGGATCAGGCCGACGATTGCGATATTTCCCGGGATTTCGATGATGATCCCGAGAGACACGCTGATGAGCGTCGGTGTGCCCCAACCGAGCTTGGCCATGGGCCCGATGAGAAACGTGTCCTGCTTCGGCGGGAAAAAGGTTCGCAGATCGCTGATGATGCGTGGAGCATTGGCGATGACGTTGGTCGGAAACATGACGGAGGATAGGCTCCCGCTCCGCACCCCTTCGGCGAGCGCTTGGAGATCCATCGTCCTGTTGACTCCGACGAGACCGCCTACGGCGAGCAGCGTGAAGCCGAACCCAAGTTGTATCCCGTTACCGAACTCGACCGAAATGATGATGAGGAGCGAGAAGCCGCTCGACCCATCGGGCATTTTGGTCGTAATCAGGCCGATTGCCGTAAGCGTTACGATGCCGCTAAAGGAGAGTTCGAGAACACCGGCGTACTCCCCGCGATCGACGTCGATGAAGAGATACCCTCCACCGCGTACGATTCCGACATCGAGGGACAAACCGACCCCCTTCGGCGGCTTGAACTTGAAATCGAGATTCGAGCGGCCCGATGTCACCGCGCCCGCTCGAAGGAAAGCTGAGTTCGATCGCTGCGCCGAGCTCCTCGACCACCCCTTGTAGGGGCCCCAGGGCAGCCTTGATGTTCGTGGTGAGTCCGATCGGAAACCGGTTGCCGTCGATCCCCACGCTGAAGGTGAGAGCGTCGAGTTCGATCGGCCCGAGGGAGATGTGCGCCGGTAGTTGAATTTCGAGGGTGCTGCTTCCGGAGAAGTACAAGCCCTGATTCGCCGTCCATCCGAGTCCGAGATTGAAGTCCGCCTCTACGTTGACGCCGCTAAGGATGGACGCCAAAAATCCGTCGGCGCCGTCCATCGAGATCTTGAGCTTCCCGCCGCGAATTTCGCCACCGAAGCCGAAGTCACCCACAGCCTTGCCACTCGTCGAATCCCAACGGAAACCCCCGAGCAGATCGAGTTCGATGCGCTCCGCCGTAAGGCCCGTTCCGCCCGCGATGCCCAAGAGCACCATGCGTTCTGCGGGTGCCACAGGAACGCTCGCGACCCCTACCTTGAGCTGGCCTTGCGCGCTGCCGCTCGGGGGAATGACCGTCATGATCGCAGGCGGTTGGACGCGCACCCCGACGCGCGCGCCCAGTTGCCCCTCCGCAGCCAAATGAGCGAGCCACCCATCGGCAATGGGCAGATCGAGAGAGACCCCGTCGGCCACCGTCATGGCCAGGATCGCCTCGATGCCTATCGGAACCACGCCATCCGGCGTGCGCGCGATGGTAGCAACACAAACCTCGATGCCCTGACGTGGCGGGGTCCCCGGCAAAGTCAAAAACGTGATGGGGATCCTGACGGCCTCGAGGAATCGACCGACACGCTCGATGAGCAGGTCGGGCTTGAAGCTCGGTTGACCCCATCCGTAGAGATCGATGAAGAGTTGATCGGGTGACGTCAGCAGTTGGCCAATGCGATCGAACCGGAGTTCCTTCTTGACGAACTCCGGTTGCCCCGGATCCGTCGAACCCGGATTGTGATGCGTACGCTCGACGAGCCCGAGAAACTCGAGCAGAGTGAACGGGAGCCGGTGATAACTCTCGAGGTACTCGACGAGCACGGTCTCGAAGAGACGCTTCGGCAACGCCGCGAGAAATGTGTTGAGTTCGGCGGGACTGATATTCGGCAAACCACCCAACGAGCTCATTCGATCGGCCAAGGTTTGGAACGCGTCGATGAGCAGTGCGAGATCCTTGGCGACCGAGACTCCCGTCGAAATCACGTTGCCGATGTTGCCGCTGTCGCTGGCAGTGACGAGGGCCGCCACGTCGTCGGGCAAAGCATGGGAGGCCGTATGAATCGTCCCAATCGCGCCTTGCACCGCGGGCGAAAGGAACTCCGGTGGGATGCGCAAGCCTAGCTCAGCGAGGAGCAGCACGGCGTGATGCGGATCGTGAAAGCGCGCGGCAAGGGGCTCGAGGGCGCGAGACAACTCGAGCGCGACGCTCTCGAATGTGCCCAATGAATCAGTCGGCATGACGATTCTCCCTTTTCATCCGTTCCTCCGCATTCGTTCGCGGGCATAGCGCAGCGCAATACGTCCAAGGAGAATGGGTGCCGCCACGATGCCGAGAAGAAGCTCCCCCGAGAAAAGCGCGATCATGCTGACGTGCTGTCCGTGACGCGACGAAAGCCTTCTGCAAACGCGTTCCGTCGCCGTGACCATTGCGACGAAGGGTGAAACGACCCCGTCGCGCACCGCCGTGCGCAAGGTCTCGTCACGGTACATGTGCTCGGCAAACCTTGGCCCCAGTCTGTCGTAGATGAGGCCAATCGAGCCGACGAAACTCCGCCCCGCGCGACTGCCGTTACGGAGCTCCTCGCGGAGATCGCGTAGGTAAGTCACACAGCCATGCTCTGGGGAATCGTAGGCCGCAGTAGCTACGAAACAGGTCGTCCCCTTGGGCATCAACCGAATGAAAATCGCCTCCTCGCAGGGACGCTTTTGAGAATCGACGATCCAAAGCATGTAGTAGCCCGGGGGTGCCACGTTGGGATCGGTCACTGCCGTTACGGAGAGCTGACCTGCCCCTTTGGTGAAACTCAATCGAACGAACCGCTGTTCACTGTCCGTATGGTGGGTACATGCAGCCGGACGAATCAGCGCGACGTCAGCGATGTCGTTGGCCTGCGGCGTCGTCACGGTGAAGCTTTGCCCGTACTCGATACGTCGAGTGGTCGTGCCGTTGCGCATCACGTCTGTCAGCGTCGGCCGCGGACCTTTGAAGAAGTAGGGCGGTTCGTAGATCTCGAAGGTCTTCGCGTTGAGTGCCATGCCCGACCCGTACATGCGGTCCGTAACCCAACCTGGGGCGAAGTTCGCGCTGACAGGGTTCACCCATGCGCCCCCGCCTGGAGGTGGTTCTTGCCGATTCGGATCGGCTCCACCGGCGGTAAATACGCGTCCGTCTGGCAGCAAGAGCGCAACCGAATGATACATGCGCGGGTCCTGCATGTGCGTGGCAGGGTCGGCACGTTCTGCCATCGGCACTGCCCGAAATTGGCTCCCGATCGGTTTCGATGGGTCGAAGATCTCCGCGTGAAGGGAGGGTTGAGTTCCCACCGTCGGGTTGGCGAGCGCGGTGCCGGTGCGATTCTGCCACTTGTAGTTGTCGTGACCGCCACAAATGAGAACCGTCGCGTCCGGTAATATGACGCAATGACCGTTGACGCGTCCGAAGCTCATCGGGCCGACGGATGTCCACGTCGGCGGATTCGTCGTCGTGTCCAGAATCTCTGCTTGGAGAGGATCTGCCGGATCTGCGATGTGAGTGAAGGTCGCCCCGGCGCGATTCGTCACCGTCGGATTGTTTGCGGCATCACGCGCCTCCGTGCCGCCGATGACGAGGATTTTTCCGTCTTGTGCGGGTGGCAAGAGGACACTCATGCCCTCTTCGCGCCGCGGGTGGTTGGGGACGATGCCGTGATCGGTCCAGGTTGCGGAAGTGGCGTTCCTTCCAATGGCAATCGACGCCGTGTTGGGGTTTGGCATCTCCTGGCCCCAATTGGTGTGCGTGAAGTAGATGCGACCGTTGGGCGCGAGGTGCAGCCCCGGATAGATTGGCAAATCCTTTCCGGCATTCTGCAGTTCGGTCGAACTCCAGTCGGGCGGGCTCAGGATCTCGACCATGTGCGCGATGAAGGGGCGCACCACTCCCGAAGGAGGACTACCTGCGTCGTCCAACTCGCGCCGCCCGGAAAACACCGCAACACGGCCGTCGCCAAGGGTGACCGCCGTGGGATACCAACGTCCCTGCTGCAATTCGTTGATCGACGCCCCGGTACGACTGACGTCCCAACGCTGCTGCAGTGGATCGAAGATGCCGATGGTCTTCGAACCCGTACTTCCTCGGTACACGAGGTTGCCCCCCACTGGATCATGCGAGTCGTGCTGGGAGCCACCCATCGCCAGGATTTTGCCGTCCTGGAGCTGTACATAATGACAGCAGAACAAGTCCGCACCCATGGGAAATGCCTGTGCTGGCAGTTGTGCGCCAGGCAGTTTCGGATCGAACACGAAGCTCAATGGTGCGTACATTGCAACTTCGACATGTCCGCAGAAGCAGAGCACTTTGCCTGTGCGAAGGAGCACCGCATGGAGCACGAAAAGCCCTCGCATGTCTGTCATGGAGTGACCTTGACCATCATCGATCGTGGTGCTGGCCACGTTGAAGGTGACTGCCCCGGTCCATCGCCCATCAAGGTCTTGCGGCATACCGCTCCCTCAATCCCTTTCGTGCCTCGCAGTGACGAAACGACGAACTTCTCCAAGTGAAGCACCGCCACCACACTTGCAAAGCCAGATCAACGAACACAGAAATGCTCCCACCATGGATCGCATCACCTACTGTTCAGCGCTCGATCAGCGAATGAAGTCCCTCCAAGAGCGCATCGCCGCGCGAGCGTTTCCGTCGCCGTCCACGCAGGCTGCAACGGAAATTCAGCTGGAGTTGCGCGAGCGCCGAGACCGTTTGCTCGCGCGCACGACCGATTTGCGTGCACGCCTCCAGACGTTGCTACAGAACGACGACTCGAACTGGGA
>JASGIX010000036.1:0-269946 GCA_049840955.1 Polyangiaceae bacterium | reverse complement strand
GGCAAACAGCGCAAGCGCGCGATCTTCGGTTGATCACGTCTCATGGCCGCGCATCGGCGCCATCAGCCCGGGCGCTCGCGGTGCGGCCGTTCAACACGAGGTTCGCCTGGTTAGGGAGCATTGGCGCAAGCATTGAAACGCTCCGACGTTGGTGATTGCGCACGGACGCCCTGAAGGCGTCATTCACCTGAGGGAAGATCCGAGGCAGCTCCATTTGACGAGCATTGCCGCAGCTTCGCGCAGTCCGAAATCCGTATTTTTTGTCTGTTCGGCGCAGCGACGACGAAAATTGCCGTTCCCCCACATTTCGGCGTCGATTCGTCCGATAACACTTTCGATTCGTAATTCCGCGAGTTTCGGCGATTCGGTGCAGCTTCGCTGACGGACCGTCCCCCCAATTCTCCTGTCACGATCTTTCGTCGTCGGGTCGTCATCGCGCGCAAAAGATCCGTCGAAATGCGGTATTTGACTACGATTTCAGGTTTCCTGCTGCGTCACGCCGTGTTTCACTAGAACGACTATGCGTCTAGCTCCATGGGTGACATTGGCATTGGTTGCCGCCGGCTGCAGCAGCTCGGATAAGACAGACGACGCGTCCGAAGGGGGAAGCGCGGGGTCGATTGCGGCAATTGGCGGAAGCGGGAGTCTCGGAACCGGCGGCGCGAAACCGGCAGCGGGAGGAGGCACCACGCGCACCTCGGTCACCGGATCGGGAGGAGCGACGCGACCGTCGAGCGCAGCGGGAGGCACCGCGGGAGCTGCAGGCGGTAACGGAGAAGGCACCGTCGGAGGGTCGGCCTCGTCGGGTGGCACGAGCTTCATCGGCTCCGCGGGCGAAAGCGCGCAAGGTGGCACGTCGAGCAACGCGGGTTCCTCGGCGAAGGGTGGCACATCGAACTCCGGCGGCACTTCTGCAAAGGGCGGCACATCGAACTCCGGCGGCACTTCTGCAAAGGGCGGCACATCGAGCTCTGGCGGCGCTTCTGCAAAGGGCGGCACATCGAACTCCGGCGGCACTTCTGCAAAGGGCGGCACATCGAGCTCCGGCGGTACATCGAGCTCTGGCGGTACATCGAGCTCTGGCGGTACATCGAGCTCTGGCGGTACGGTCTCGTACACGGGCTCCTTCCCGAGCAATCCCCAGGGCGCGACGGATACCTCCCTGACGATCGGCGGAGTGTCGCGCACCGTCCGAGTGTATCGGCCTTCGTCTGCTGGCGCGAACGCGCCGCTGCTCGTCTTCTTTCATGGTACCGGCGGTGATCAGACCGCATTCATGAACGAAACTGGCGTGATGCCCGTCGCCGATGCGCAGAAGTTCATCGTCGTCACTCCGCGAGCCAACCGGCCACAGCAAGGCCCCGCAGACGTCGATCATTGGGAAGCCAAGCAGTACGATTCCGGCTGGAATCTCGGAGACACCAATCCCGCCACGAACGATGACGTGCAACTCACCCGCGCGATCATCGACGCGGCGAGCAAGGCCTACGGCATCAATCGTAAGCGCGTATACACGGCAGGAATGTCCAACGGCGCCTTCTTCGCGCCCATGGTTGCCCTGCTCCTTCCCAATGAGATTGCAGCCTTCGCCGAGCACTCGGGAGGCGCAATCCGTTGCGCCAATCGCGGGAAAGACTTCGAGCAGTGGACCGCCTCGGGTACCAGCTGCGAGACCATCTCGAAAGAAGCGAATTACCCCGCCTGCACCGGCCAGCTCTTGAAACCCGTCACGGTCCCCACGACGGGTCGTGTTCCTCAGGGTTACCTCTTCCACGCCAATGGCGATCCCATCGTCTCGGTCGCTTGGACGTGCCACTTGGCAGATGCAATGGGAAGCAATGCAACGACGAAGATCGTGGCACAGAACTACCACGGTTACAGTTCGACCTTCGTCCCCGAAGCTTGGAGCATCATTTCGACGGTGACTTTGCCGTGATCGAGCGCGGGGCCTGCTCGCGCCCCGCCCGCCCCTGACCGACCGCGGCGCCCCAGGGTGCACAAAGATGCCTCTGATTGCGCCCGCGACGCCACGCGCTCACGCCCCCGCGACGCCGCTCGCACACAGCCCGCGACGCTGCGGGGGCGCGGCTCGCGTGTCGGTCGCATTCGCAGTCCATCGGGTAGAACACTGCCGAGTGATCGAGGTAGGACATCGAGATGGTTCGCGCCCCCTCGTCGGAGCGGAGCGGTTAGCTCTCGCTGAGTGACTCGTCGCAGAGGGCTTTCCGTGGCCGCCCGCGCCCGTATTCGGCGTAACCGCGACGAAACCAGGATGAATCGAAAGGCCCGCCGTAGCTTCGTCGAATGCTCCTCCCACGCGGCGTCGAGCGCACGCTCGAGGCCGCGTTTGGGAGGAGCAAGCTCCGGCGCAGCCGGAGCGGTGGTGGGCAACACCAACAACGGAAATGAAACCGCAGCTGGGCCGAACCACTCGAAGGGACGACGGCATCTAGCCAGACGTTCCAAGTGATGGCAGATTGGCGCCAACCTCCATGAGCAGTTCTTCGCACCGCATCGCCGCCCTGGTCCTCGCGTTCGCTCGATTCGAGCTGTTGCAGAAGCTCGTCGAAGCCCTGCGGAATCAGACGCGCAAGCCCGACGAAATCATCGTCGTCTATCAGGGCACGGATGCGCGCATCGACGAATGGCTCACCCATCAATCCAACTTGGTCATCGTCCGCCAGGAGAACAAGGGCAGTGCGGGTGGTTTCAGCACCGGACTCGAAACATCCGTGCGTCGGGGCAACGACTGGACATGGATGTTCGACGACGACGCCGTTCCCGACGCGAATGCGCTTCTTGAACTCGAGCAATGCCCTTATCTCGACCGTGACGACACGACATTTTTGGCGAGTCGCGTCGTCGATCCGAATGGTCGAACGTACATGTCGCCGACACCGATGGACCACAACACGTGGTACGGCTCAGTCCTCGACGAGCGTTGCATTCCGGTTCAGCGAGCGTGCTGGCTCGGTGTTCTCGTGAGCAGCAAGGCGATCAAACGCCTTGGGCTGCCCATCGCGGAATTCTTTCTCTGGGAGGAGGATCTCGAATTCACCGAGCGCATGGTTCGCGGCGGTCGCGCCTACTGCGTCCTCGGCAGCGTCATCATGCATTTCCAGAGCAGTAGCTTCGACCCGTTCGGCAAGGACTTCGTGAAGTTCGCGCATTACGCGCGCAACAACATCGCGCGGGCGATGATCGAGCCGAGACCTTGGCCGCGTGGCTACGTCCAGGCTGGTCGACGAGCACTCAAGTTCTTGGGGATGGTCGCCACGCACAAGGCCCCCGTAAAGACCGTACCCTGGATCCTCAAGGGCCTATTTTCCTTCCGCCCGTCGGTACGCTTCATCGACTAGACCGGGGTTATGCCCAACTTTTCGGCAAGTCGAGCGACTTCGATTCACCTTCCGCCGCCATGGGTCCGAATTCGCGCTAATGCAGCGGAGCATGTGCCAATGACGAAGGCTCGGTGAGCGCCCGGAACGATTGGCAAGCCACCACGCTCCGCCGATTGGCCGCCAGCCGATCCTTCGAAGCACCCTGCCATGACCACCCCGATGTCTTCCTCGCACTCGCTGCGAGGACTGTTTGCCGTAATTACGGGAGCGACTGCACTCGGATTCGCGGCAATCTTCGTAAAGTGGGGATTGCTCGGCGGAGCCACGCCGCTCACCGTCGGACTGTATCGAATGCTGCTCGCCCTACCGGGAATTTATCTCCTGGCTCGGCGCGCGGGCGCGATCCGGTGGAGCGAGCATGCCGCCTGGGCCCTCGTCGCTGGCGTCGCATTTTCACTCGATTCCTCGTCTTTTGGCACCACTCGATGAACCACACGAGTGCGGCGAACGCGACGTTCATCGTGTGCGGCCTCACGCCAGTTTGGGTCGCGCTCGTGTCCGTCGCCACCGGGCGTACGCGCTACGGCTGGACGGGCTGGGGCGGTCAGATTCTGGGTGTCGCTGGCGCTTTGTTGCTCGCGCTCGCTCGAGGTGCCCGGGTCGGCGACGGCCAGGGTGAGTTGCTCGCGATCATCGCTAGCGTGTGTTACGCGACCTTCAGCTTGACCATCACGATCAGCCGGCAAAGGTTGTCCGCGATCCATGCGCTGTTTTGGATGAGCCTCGGGAGCTTCGGCAGTTTCCTCCTCCAAGAGCTCTACTGGCGTCAACCCTTGAGTGGCTACACGCCGCTCGCGTGGCTTGGCCTGGTCGGTCTCGGCGTCGTGATTCAGCTCCTAGCGTGGTGGCTCATCAACACCGGGCTCGGTCATGTTCCAGTGGCCCTCGGTGCGCTTGCACTCGGATTTCAACAAGTGGCCACGCCGTTCCTCGCTGCCTGGCTACTCGATGAAGCGCTGCGGCCCTTGGGACTCCTGGGCGGCGCGATCATTTTGGTCGGGATCTTTCTCGTTGCCACGGGCGAACGACGCTCCTTGGCCGCTCCAACCCGTTGACGCTTCGTACTCCGACAATCACGGGGTCCGTACGTCAAAGGGGTCCGTCAACAAGACGTCCCGTAAACGGGGACGCGTCGAGTGAAGCCGGTGTCCGTCGGTAGGCCGCAGCGGCTTGCCCATTCGAAACACGACCGTTGGCCGCGCTTGCACGCGGAGCCTTCCACGAAGTGCCAGATTGGGCGCCTCGACTTCCGTAATCGCGGCGTGCATGGCCGTAGACCATCCTCGACGCACCATTGCGAGAGCCATCTCGGCGAAGGCCTGCCCTGCATCCAATCGATTCTCGAACGTGTCCCCTCGCGCCGAGATCACGGCGACGCAAGGCGAGGAACGCATCGCCGCATTGGCGCTCTTCGCCAGTCCCGATACCTCATCGGGCAACAACCGCTCGAAGCCGAGTAATCCCCGATGCAAACGCCGGGCTACGTCGTCACTCAGCCCAAATTCGAGTCCTCGCATTCCAAGCGGTGACGGATCGTCGTTTGGCAGAAGCCAGTCGCCAAGCTCCCGAGCGAAACTCTCGCGATTGAACACCGTCGTATCAGCGAGTTCTTGAAATTTGCCGAGAATCATCAGCGTCAAAGGATCCGACAAGAGATTCAGCGACAGCCCTTGGTATCGAGCAGCGATGGCAGAAAGCTCCGCCTGAGCCTCCGCGTCGAGTTCGTCACGAGGATCGAACTCTGCGCGCACCATCTTCCGCGCCAATATGGCCCTCAACGCGAACGGGCCGGTCTTGTCTTCATTGGCGTGTTCACTGGCGTCTTCTTCACCGACTGCGTAGGTGATGTCGACATGCTCGAATCTCAAGCGAGCCAAAAGTGAATAGCGAGCTTCCCCGGTCACTCGTGGTAGTACCGAGGGCGCGGGCGAAGCGTACTCACACGTCGCTCGAAGGCCATATGCAGCAGCAGAGGCGCGCAAATGAGCAATCACGCAACCGCAACTCACCGTCGCCTGGCGCCCCGTGGGATCGGAAGCGGACAACACGTATGCGCGATCCGCCCAGAGCGCGAGCTCTCCCGAGGGAAGGATCTGAAACCGTTGGGGCACGGTATTGTGGCTGGTCGGCGCAAGTAATCCGAAGCGACACAGATAGCGCAGCTGAGCTGGGCTCGGTGCGGCGCCCGAATGGGCCTCGCTGTTCGCGGCGAGCGCTCGAAATTGCTTGATGCTCAATAGAGGAGCTTGCCATATCTCGCGACCGTCACGGTCGCCGTCACGGTCGCCGTCACGGTCGCCGTCACGGTCGCCGTCACGGTCGCCGTCACGGTCGCCGTCACGGTCGCCGTCACGGTCGCCGTCACGGTCGCCGTCACGGTCGCCGTCACGGTCGCCGTCACGGTCGCCGTCACGGTCGCCGTCACGGTCGCCGTCGAAGTCGGTCGGATCGCTCGCCAATTCGTCTCTCCTCGATGCCGCAACTACCATGAACGACTCCCATCGCAATCATCCCATGCCATGGCTCAGCGGACGCACTGGGCGGCAAAGTCGTAGACCGTCTGACTTGCGACGGTCTGTGGACGATGGCCGAGCACGAACAACGCCAACTCCTTCCCGCCAATCCCTCCGGCGATTTGTGCCGTAGCCCCGGATTGAGGGAGACTCCCGGTCGGTTGCTCACCACGACCCTCGACGAAATCCTCGAAAGGATCACCTCGAAAGTTACATCCGCAGAAGGCTTCGATGCAGGCAAACAATTGGCTTCGATCGCCCTGCCGGCACGCGTCGAACGCATCGAGTAGTCGCTCGTCCGCGGCAAGCCCGAGGTTCATGTCGCGATTGACGCCATAAGGTTGCCACAATACCTGCGTCCGGTGCCCGAAGTCGGACAACATGAGCACGTGGATGCCATGACGTCGAGCGAGGCGTCGAAGCTCGATCTTCATTCCCAGATCGTCGATCTCGTCGACCAAGACATCGATGGGCGGCTCTCCCTTACCGTCCCCGAGGAGAAACCGCTCTGCGTTTTTGACACTGAGCGGCTCCGCGTAGACGTCGAAATCGAGATACGGATCCACGAGGTTCTGTTCGTAAGCTTGATAGACCGCCTTTGACACTCTTGGACAATCATATGGATTGCGCGGCTCGTAGCGGGCAGCACGACTTGCAACGGCATGACGAAGGGTCGCTCGTTCGCAACGATTGAAGTTGGTCAACTCGAGCCAATCCGGATCGGCAATCTTCACGCGCTTGGGGCGCGCTTCACGAAGCCAACCTTCGAGCAAATTGCCGCCTACGCTCAACCCTGCGAAACCGATCACGGTGCCTTCGAATCGGGTACGAATTTCTTGCCAGCTGAGACGAGCTTCGGGATCGCGACACAACTTCGAGTTACTCGTCACGAGCGCCAGACGATGCCAAAACTCCGGCGCAACGAGATAGAGGTGTTCGGCGTGGTGATCGTACACGTACGAACCATAATCGGGTTCCCACGCTCCCGACGCTAGACACACTTGTACGGCGTCCTCGTAACGGTCGAGCTCCTCCTCGTAACGCTGTCGTAGCGTACCTGCATCGCCCAGTGCCGGGGAATTCGAGAGCCGAGACAAGGCCTTGTTCAAGTCGTCGAAGGTCGCTCGAATCATCGGAAACTGCCGATTGGGTGCAAGGCGCACCTCGGTCGTCCCCCGCGCAGCGAGCTCTGGATGGCGCAAAATGACCGTGCCGTCTTCGAGATAGTGGACCCATCCACTTTGGTGCGCTGCTTCGGCAGACATGACGAGCGGCTGCAGTACGTAATTCAATCCCATCTCGCTCTCCCTCTCGATGCACTTCCCACGAGCGTCCTCCATGTGAATCACTGTCCGACAAGCAAACACGAACTACCCGATGAACGAGGCGCTATACCACGTGGATGCGCCTCGCGACACTTCGCCGAATCCATCGTGACGCTTCGTTCAAATCGCTTCTCTGACGCCCCCATCGATGACTTCCCGTGGCGCGGTGATAGCGGAAATGTGCTCGAGGTACTCCGGCGTCAGAGACGCTTCCATGAACAACTGATTGGCCGCCCCCAAGTCGCGCACGTCGAACCCCGATAGGTAACTACCGTCGCCCGATTCTTCGTAGAGGATGAACTTCCGCCAACCGTGATCGGCATAATAAGCGATTGCAGCCTCGACGAGGTGAGCGAAGTAGCGATGTCCGTCAGTATGCAAGGACACGAGATGGGCACTGTCGAGCAAACCGACCAGATGAATGCCTGGTTCCACTCGATCGAGCAATGCGGCCGCCATGGGTTGTCCGTTCTGTCGCACGACCAAGATAGCGCGATCACGTTCCAGACCCGCCGCAGACCAGAGTGGTTTGATGTCTTTCAGCTCGATCCGATCCGCGACGAAATCGTAGGCCTCGAGATACGGCCGAGGAAACCCCAATGCAAGTGTCGTCGCAATCCAACGGCACTCACGCGGCGTGGCCGGAGAGACGACGACGTTCCGACCGCCTCTCACCGTTCGTCGTTTCACACAAGCAACCTCGATGGCCTGGAACGGCACGATGGCCGCCCTATTGCCCGTCTGCCGATTCTTCACGAACTCGAAGTTCGAGAGATGCGTGAATCGCGCGTCGGTCCTCACGAAGGAAACGTTCCAATGTAAACATGGATCTTGCTGAGCGAGTTCATGGGCATGAAAAAACATGTCCTTGAGTACACCGTTTCCGGCGAGGCTAAGGGGACAGTCACCCTGACGCCTCGCTCCCTGATAGGCGAGCCAACCTCCCGACCAGACACGAAGCAGTGACATCGACGCCTCGAGCTTGCCTCGCGCACCTTGAATGACACAACTGCCCAGAGACGGGGCGCGAGAGAATCGCTCGAAGGCTCGAAGGAAGTCCGGTTTCACTCGGATAAAATCCGACGCGTTTCGACCGTCCAAACCGAAGTATCCCGAAGCCTCGTACAACTCCCAAAGACTCTCGAGCGCGTCCGCTGTCGCAAGTTCCGTGCGAGGATGAAGGAGCCCTGAAACTTCCTCGAGCCAACGCCGCCGAGAGTCCTCCGTCGCTGGCTCTACCAGCACACCGCATACGGTTCCCGCCGCTGCCGGCGCCATGGAAACATGCCGCACCGTCACCTCGACCGGAATGCTGCTTCCGTGCTTCCAGGTCACCTCCGCGCGCAGCGACGTCTCGCCGGGAAAAAAGTCGTCGGACTCTGTGGCGTCGAAGCGCAACCCACCGAACCCGACATCTCGCAAGGGCCGTTCGAGCCACTTTCCCTCACCCCTCGCCCGCATCAAACGAATGCGAGCGGACGGAGGAGCCCCGACCCGACGGTCCGCACGACGATAGATGCGCTCGAGCTCAGTGGGCAACGCGAATGTCCCGTCACCCAGCACATCTTTCGAACGCAATACGAACCGCACGAGTGAGTAAGCCCCTTGAAGCTCCACGACCCAAGGTAGTGGGCATGCCGCGGACACCAGCAGTCGAGGGCCCATGACGAGCTGAACGAAATGGGCGACGCGCTCCCGCGGAGCGAGGCGCGACGACCGATCCGCCGTACCTTCCCAAGCGCGAACGCACCCCGTAGCCCGCTCGGTACACAACGAGGCCAGGACACTGCGAATCACTTCTGGCTCGAAGATGCGCTCGCTGCCGGGACGACGTACGACGGGCAGCACACCGGACGTTCGCTCCGCCCGACTGACGATTGCACTTTCGTCAGAGAAGTCGTTGCACGGATCGTCATGCCCCTGAAGACGGAGAGAGCTTGGCCGCGTCATTTGCGTTTGGTCTCACACTCCATCACGGTTCGTCAAGTTAACTCGACATCATTCATGGCGCTCGCGGTTGGTCGCGGTGCGAGCACTACAACGAGCGCACTCGGGCCGAGGCAACTTTCGATACGTTCGAATGGCTCATTCTGGCGAGACTTCGAGTTGACCCCTTGCGAATTGACCGCATCGTCACCCGACTGTCACCACGACGGGCTCCTTCGACGAACGTCTCGACGTTGGCTGTAATAGGTCACAAAAGCACTGAAATACTCGCACGCGCAGGGACACCCCACACGTGACGTGTTCGCGAACTCGATTACGAACCGCGTCGAGCGCGTGCTCACGAATACGTTTCACGACAAGCCCCCCGAACGTCGAAGGCTCCGAATATGGCAAGCGACCGCACTGCGCGTTTCGATCGGGCCCACTAGCGAAGCTAGCCAAGAAATGCGCAGCAGATTGCTCACCGCGACACTCTCGCCAGGTGCATCAGGGACGAACGGGCGCACACAATTTCCGTGTGCAAGGATGGAGAATCCGATCGCTCACGAACGGAGACCGTTGGCCCCCCGAAGCGTCGCTCCACCTCGCAGACGAAGGGCGCGAGGGCGCTCGAACCAGGCCTTTGATTTTCGCATCACGAGTCTGCTTCTACGCCCGATCGTCGGGGTTCTTCCATCGATTCAGTCTTGCCCTGGCCGGCTCCGTGGGGCTTCGGGGCAGTTGCTGAAGGCGTCCGGCTCGAGCCGTGACTCACAATCGTTTGTACTCCAGCCCGAGAACACTTGTGCCTACACGTTTCACCGTTGCTGGCGGCTTGGGCGCAAGTCGCGCCGAGCTGATACTCTCGAACTCAATCTCGCCGCGCCCCGGGGCCGCCACGTCATGAGGACGCTGACAAGCCCATCAAGACGCTCGCCTCACTAGCAAGTTGCTCGGAACGCTGCATTCGGCTCAGACATTTTTCGACACGACCGAGGCCTCTCTCACCCATCCAACCCGCACCGCTCATCCCACTCCGGCCGAGTCGAAACGCGGCGGGTCGAAATGGGACGGGTCGAAATGGGACGGATTGGAACGCAGCGAGTCGGACGCGTCGAAATGAGGCGAGTCGGAACGCAACAAGTCGAACGGGGCGGAATGGGGCGAGTCGATTTGGGGCGCATGGGACGAACTAACGACGAATGAGAGAACTAGAGCGCGATGGAAGCACAACTTGCGCCACGGGAATCCGCAAGGCACTCCCCAGTCACAGACTGTGAAGTGGGGACGCACTCACCCCCGTCGTAGATGCAATTCGCGCCACGCCCTGACGCTCGACACACAGGAACGTTTCCAGGGATCACTCACTGTCACGCTCGGTGCCACCGCTCGACGTCACCGCGATTCCACGACTTCGTGGGCGGTCGCTCATGGCCTCCGAGCCGTCGCGACTCAACGTCACTGCGATGGCATGGCGTCGCGGCTCGCCGTCGCGGCCTCGTGGGCGGTCGCTCATGGCCTCCGAGCCGTCGCGACTCGGCGTCGCCGCGATGCAACGCTCACGGGTGCGGTCATTCCGGCCACGGGGCGCTTGCATGCGAGTCGACGCCGTTGGCGTTTACGGTTGCTGGGCTACCAATCGTCGGAATCCGGCAACGATCCGCTGCACGGCGCGAGCTTCGAAGTGTTTGCCAATCGAAGCACGCTCGGATTCGAACCACCGAGACACTTCTTCGACGTCCTTGAAGGTGCGATGAGGGAATGGCTGTCGAGCAATCAGCGTGAGACCGACGACGACGCTTCGAATGCTAGCAGCGAGAAAGCCCTCCCCCTCGAAAGCAACACCGGAAATCAGGACGTGATCGGCAACGCCGTTGAGCACGCGAGCTAGCGGCTCTCGCGTTCCCGATGCCGGCATTTTTGCGCCAGCTTCGATGATGGTAAGGAGTGCCAACTCCTTCGGTCGATCATTCGCAAAATCCGAGAGATGGGTCTGGAGGATCTCCACGCCGTCGAGCGTGGTTCGATCTCGCCAAATCGTGACGAATAGATCCGTCGATGCGCCCAGCGCCAGGTCTCCATCGCAATGCAACAAACGAACGTCGCGCATGGTTGCGGTCAGTTGGGGCTGTAGAACCGACATCGTCATGGGATCTGAGATTTCCCCGTCTTTTCCCCGAGCAAGCCGGCACTCGACAATGAGGCCGGAGCGTCGAATCTGGTCCGAGGAGAGCAGTCATAGCAAACGGCGCCTCGATTCCAAGACCGAAGGGGGCCGACGCTCGCCCGTGTCGGGTTGACGGGGCTGCCACGCCATTCGTCGAACCCGCGAATTGCCAATCGTTTCCGGAACCATTGAAGGCCGATGCCTCGGCCCAATCCCACATTTCGCGCACCTTACGGCCGCTTCGTGACTTGCAGAAACGAGCAATGAACTTCCGGACTCCGCTTCGTGGGCAGGTCGGGGGCCGTCTCCAGCATCATTGAAACACGTTGGAAACCCCGGAGGTGAACCGCTGACCTAACACCAGGTTTCCCCAGATTGCAGCCCACTTCACCTCATTGGTGTGTCGACGCGCGGCCTTTCCTATTCCACGACCAAATTGGCCGATGCGAGGTCGGCGGCGTTGGCGCCAACCTCGATGACGTACGTCGCCGGCTGCACTTCGAACCTCATTTTCTCGTTCCACCAACCGAGATCGAGAGCGCCAAGCTCGAACGAAATCTGCCGTGACTCCCCCGGAGCGAGATGCACCCGTTCGAAACCGCGTAGGAGCCGCACGGGACGCGTGACACTCGAGTGCTTTGCACCAACGTACAGTTGAACGACGTCGGTTCCCTCGCGTGCACCCGTGTTGGTCACACCGACGGTGACACGAACCGAATCGCCAGGATGGATCCGTTCGGGAGTAATTTGCGGGGACGTGTGTGCAAAGGTGGTGTACGTCAACCCGAAGCCAAACGGGAAGAGTGGCTTTGCCTCGGAGAATAGGTAGTCGCCTCGTGCAGACGGCTTACGATAGTAGTAGACCGGAAGCTGACCGATGGACTTGGGGAGCGTCAACGGCAGCCGCCCGGAGGGCGCGACTTTGCCGAATAGGATCTCGGCGAGTGCGGTTCCAGTCTCTTGCCCCAAATAAAAGGCTTCGAGCGTAGCTCGCGATGCCGCAACGGCGTCGCCGATCTCGAGCGGGCGACCATTGACGACCACGACGACGAGGGGCACGCCTGTTTTCGCCAAAGCCTGGACGAGCGCGTTTTGAGCCCCAAGCAAGGCGAGACTGTCTCGGTCGCCCAAGTGATTGTCCCAGGTTTCGCGTGACGTGGCCTCGTTCTCGCCAATGGCCAGAATTGCAACGTCAGCCCCGCGAGCGATCCGAACGGCCTCGGCAACGAGTTCTCGTTCTCGTTTTGGATCGGGCAGCGTCACCTCGCCTTTCCAGTGCCCTTCCCACGTGAGATCCTCCGCCGTAATGTTGCAACCCCGAGCGTAGTCAACCACCGTACGCGGACCCACAGCAGCACGGATCCCGTCGAGCAACGCGACGCCGCGCCCCGGATCCGTGCTGTAACTCCCGAGATGCGCGCGAGCGGCGTTGGGCCCAATCACCGCGATGCGCCTCAAACGGTTGGCATCGAGAGGCAGATCCCGTCGTTCTTCAGCAGCACCGCGCCTTCGCGCGCGGCCTCGAGTGCCAGCGCGCGATGCTCCTCCGTGTTGTTCGTGCGCTGAGCGAGTTCAGGGTCGAGTGGTTTGGCATCGAAGAGACCGAGGGCGTATTTGACCGTCAGCGTGTGCACGACCGCCTCGTCCAGACGAGCCAACGGCACACGTCCTTCGGTAACCTCCTTCGCGAGTTCCAAGTACGTCGTGCCAATCTCGTAGTCGACTCCGGCGAGCATGGCTCGACGCGCGGATTCGCCGCGACTGCGCGTGACGTGATGCACCGATTCTAGACGCTCGACCCCCATACCGTCCGAGATGACGATCCCGCTGAAGCCCCATTCTTTCCGCAAGACGTCGCCAAGAAGCCATGAATTGACGTGCCCCGGAATCCCGTCGATCTCGTTGTACGCCGCCATGACGGAACCCACTTTGGCGACGCGCACCGCGGCATCGAAGGGGACGAAGAATTCTCCGCGGAGGACGCGTTCGGACACGTTCACCGGACCGCCATTCGCACCGGATTCGGGCTGGCCATGAGCCGCAAAGTGCTTCGCCGTCGCGAAGACGTGCGCTGAGTCGATCTCGGCGCCGGGACCTTGTAGTCCGCGAATCGCGGCGATTCCGAGTCGCGATACGTGGTACGGATCCTCACCGTACATTTCGTCGGTTCGTCCCCAGCGGGGCTCCCGTGCCAGATTCGAGATTCGGCCCCAAGATCCACGTCGTACCTCGGGAACGGGCCTCCCGCGCGACCACCCCGAAAACGGACTCGATGAGCTGCGGATCCCAAGTGGCGCCGAGCGCGGTTGCAGACGGGAAGCTCGTAGCGCCCTTCTGCATGAACCCGTGGACCCCTTCGTCCAAAAAGAAGGGCGGAATGTGGAGGCGACTGCGAGCCACAACACAGTTGCGAAGCTCGTTCACGAACCGAGCCGTGGCCGCGGGATCCCGATCCAAACCAATCCGCTCGAAACTCCCTGCGCCCGCGGCAATGGTGTCGCAAAGCTCACGCGGGGTCTTCTTGCGCGACCAATCCCACACGTGCACCAATGCGGCCACCTTCTCGTCGAGGGTCATTCGAGCCACGAGCGCCCGAGCACGCGCGTGAGGAGTGCTCGGTTGTGCCGTCGCAACGACAGCACGGGGTTCGAGCAACGGCGACACGGTACCCTTCGCCTGCGGGGGCGCAGCGGCGGGCCTGGGTGTCGTGCAAGCCACGGCGAGCAGGCACGCAAGCACGCAAGCAACGGAGCGACGGTGGTGACGGGGGGCTGGAGTACCGGAGAGCATCGGAGCGGACACTATCACGACGGAACGCCACGAAGCGGCGTCGTTTGGCGACAAACTTCGCTTGCCGACGATGATTCGGCCTGCATCCGTACGCGTTTGCCGAATTCGCCGCCACGCTCGCGGGCGCGGCGAGAAAGCCCGTCGAGCGCCGCCATCGACGACCGTCGAGCGCCGCCATCGACGACCGTCGAGCGCCGCCATCGACGACCGTCGAGCGCCGTCATCGACGACCGTCGGTGCGCTCCTCTTCCTGAGCGGACACGTCGTGCTACACCGCGCGCCGATGTCCGACGAAGGTTCGCCAGCTTCCGCCCCCAGTGGACGGAAACGCATCGAGTTCCCACGGGAGCTCCCGATCTCCGCGCGTGTTGCGGACATCGTCTCGGCGCTCGAACGCCACCAAGTCATCGTCGTCGCCGGCGCCACGGGCTCGGGAAAAACGACACAGCTCCCGAAAATCGCCCTCGAAATGGGACGAGGTGGACGAGCGCGGATCGGAGTGACTCAGCCCAGGCGTATTGCGGCAACGAGCGTCGCGGCCCGAGTCGCCAAGGAACTGGATTGCCAGCTCGGCAAAGAGGTCGGCTACCAGATCCGCTTCGAAGATCGAACCAGCGACGAGACCTGGGTGAAGTTCATGACGGACGGCATCCTCCTTGCTGAAATCCAAGGGGATCGACTGCTTCGTGAGTACGACACGCTGATCGTCGACGAAGCGCATGAACGAAGTCTGACCATCGACTTCATTTTGGGTTGGCTCAAACGCATCCTCCCGAAACGGCCCGATCTCAAGGTGATCATCAGCTCTGCGACCATCGAAACCGCTAGATTCTCGGCATTCTTCGAGGATGCCCCCGTCATCGAAGTCGAGGGTCGCACCTATCCCGTCGAGGTGCTCTACGAGCCACCCGAAGACGGACTCGAATGGTCAGAAGCCGTCGCGGAGGCCGTCGTCAACGTCACGGCCCTCGATCCACACGGCGACATCTTGGTGTTCTTGCCAGGAGAGCGCGAGATCCGTGAAGCCGAACACGCTCTCGTCGGCAAGAACCTGAGACACACGGAAATCCTACCGCTGTACGCCCGGCTCTCCGCCGCCGATCAAGCCAAGGTCTTTGGCAATCTGCAGAAGCGTCGTATCATACTCGCGACGAACGTCGCGGAGACGTCCTTGACGATCCCTGGTATCGTCTACGTCATCGACACGGGCATCGCGCGGCTCTCCCGATACGACGCGCGTACGGGGACGACGCGTCTCCAGATCGAGCCCATTTCGCAGGCGAGCGCAGACCAACGCAAGGGGCGCTGCGGGCGCGTTCGTGAAGGAATCTGCATTCGACTCTACGACGAAGCGAATTTCGCCTCACGGCCTGCTTTCACCGATCCGGAGATGAAAAGGACCGGACTTGCAGGGGTGATCCTTCGAATGAAGTCCCTCGACCTCGGTGAGGTCGAGGACTTCCCCTTCCTCGATCCCCCCCACGCGCGCGCGATCGCCGAGGGCTATCGCGTACTCCAAGAACTCGGTGCACTCGATGAACAGCGCACGCTGACCACCCTCGGACGTCTCTTGGCTCGCTTCCCCGTGGATCCACGCGTGGCGCGCATGATCGTGGCAGGCGACGAGAACGATTGCCTGAACGAGATCCTCGTGCTCGCGTCTGCTCTCAATTTCGCAAGATCCACGAGAGCGACCGAGGGGCCAGGAGAGCAAGGCCGATCAGTACCATCAGCGTTTTCGTGACGAACGGTCCGACTTCTCGGGGCTGCTAAAGCTCTTTTCCTATCTCGAAGATCAGAAGAAGAAAGGAACGTCCCAACTTCGTCGCTCGTGCAAAGACGGCTTCCTATCCTTCATTCGCGTCCGCGAGTGGTTCGAGCTCCATCGTCAACTCGAAGAGCTCGTTCGAGAGGTCAAGCGCGAGCTCCCTCGGGCGCACCGCAAGCCACCGACGACGGATCGCCGAGAACCTCACAAGAAAAAACCGACAACTCCGGCAACGGACGCGCTCGGAGAGCGCATTCATCGCGCCCTTCTCTCGGGTTTGCTCTCCCGAGTGGGACAATGGAACGCCGAACACCGGGTCTACTTCGGAGCCAAGCAAACCCGTTTCTTCCTCCATCCATCGTCGGGACTCGCCAAAAAGCCGCCTGCCTGGGTGATGAGTTTCGAGCTCACTCAGACATCCCAACTCTTCGCGCGAACGAACGCAGCCATCGAACCGGATTGGTTGGCGGACGTAGGTAGTCACCTCCTCAAGCGCAGCTATTCCGACCCCCACTGGTCGGAGAAGTCGGCCCGTGCGTCCGTACGCGAGCACGCGACCCTCTTCGGTTTGTCCGTGCTGAAGGATCGAAGCGTCGACTACGCCACCATCGCGAAGGAACGGGCGCGCGGAATCTTCATCGAGCACGCGCTCGTTCGCGGCGAGTATCGAAGCAAGGGAACGTATCAGCAGAAGAACCGCGAGTTGCTCGACGAAATCGCAAAACTGAGAGACAAGGCTCGAGTAAGTGACTTCCTTCAGGACGATTCGCTCATGTACGCCTTCTTCGACCGCATCCTTCCGCCGGACGTGGTGAACGGTAAGACCTTCGAGGAATTCCGGGCCGAGGCCGAAGCGTCGAATCCGAACCTACTCGTCTTGAGTCGCGATGACGTCCTCAGCACCGACGAACGGATCGAATCCCTCGCGCTATCCCGACTTCGTAGAGCACCACGGACTCAAACTCGAAGCGCGATATCGGTTCGACCCCTCCGCCGAGGATGACGGGGTGACCTTGCTCGTCCCGCTACCGCTGCTCCCACAACTCGATGCCGATCGGCTCGAATGGGGACTCGAAGCATGGCTCGACCGTAAGGTGGAGGCGCTCTTGAACGAACTGCCTCGCTGCTACCGACGAGACCTGCCGGATCCAAACGAGCTGGCTTTGCGCGTCTGCGCCGCAATGAATCCAGGCGACGGTCCCTTCCGTTCGACGCTGACAAAAACGGTGTATGAACTGACCCAGATCCGAATTCCCGAAGCCGAGCTCCGTCTCGACGCGATTGCTCCTTATCTCAACGTCAACCTGGAGCTCCATGGCGAACGAGGAAAGGTCGTCGCGTCCAGTCGCAATCTCACCAATCTCGTCGAGCGCTTCACCCCGATGGCGCGCGAGATGTTGCGCACCGCCTCGCCGCACCCGGACTTTGCACGTACGGGCCTCACGCGTTGGGATTTCGGGACGCTTCCCTCGACCGTCGCACGGCGGGTCGGCGATCTCGAGATCCCTGCGTATCCGGCGCTACTCGATCGCTCGACCCACGTCGATCTTGCGTTGCTCGAGTCTCGCGATTCTGCTGAACGAGCGCACCGCGATGGACTCATGCGGCTCATCCAGCTTCAACTTCGCCCAACCATTGCCACCTTGACTACCCGTGCGCCGACTCCATTTCCCAGACGTTTGGGTGAGCGCTTCACGTCCGCGCAACTCTCGAGCTTTCGCGACGAGCTCGTCAGTCTAGCCATCGAAGATGCTTTTTCGCTGCCTCCCCTCGACGCTTTGCCTCGTTCGGCTGCGGACTTCGAGGCTCTGATGGCCAGAGGCACGCCGCACCTGAACCACGCATTCGGGAACGTACTTCGTACGGTGCAATCCGTCGGCGTGGAACTCGATCGTACCCTTCGCGCCATCGACGACGCATCGAAGCATCCGAGTGGAACGCAAGCGCTCATGGACGTGCGGACTCAGCTCGAAGGATTGTTTCCCGAACGACTTTTGTCGTCGATCCCGCTTGCACGTCTCGGACAATATTCGAGGTATCTGCGCGCGATCCAAATCCGATTGTCGCGGGCACTCGTCGACCCGCGCAAGGACGCAGCAAAGTTTGCTCCTCTGGCTCCGTTGCTTCGCGAGTACGCGACATGCTCAACGTCCGCAAAGGGACGAACTGCCCTCGAGCGGATCCGTTGGGCCATCGAGGAACTGCGGGTCGCGCTATTTGCTCCGGAGCTGAAAGCAGCCCAAGGAACCTCAGTCGAAGCCATCGCCGCCGCGCTCGGCACGCTCCGCAGAGAACTCAAGTGAGTCGTTGGCCAGCATCGACTCTCCCTCCGCACGGGCCCCGGGACGCACACGCCCACGGGCCCCGGGACGCACACGCCCACGGGCCCCGTCAGTGCGCCACAATCACCGAACGACGACGCGAACGACGAACTGCTTGGCGGGCGGCTCCGATGCGTTCGTAATCGAACGATAGCTCATCGCGAGTTGCGACGTCGCGGTACGCTTCGGCTGAAACGTCAGCAGGCGCCGTCCGCCGGTTCCGACGCATCCGGGACACTCTGCGGGGGGACTGGCGACGTACTCGTCCTTGGTCAACTCGAGCACGCTTGCGTCCGTCGAAGGGTCGACGACCCACTTGTACGGAGTCGTAATGTTGGCGGGGAGAGCGACTGTAAAGGGAACGCCGACGTTGGTCACGATCTCCGTGGTCGTATCGTCATAAATCCGATTCGAACGTCGTCGCAGACGGCGCAACAGAAGCCGTAGCTGGTGACACTGCGCTGGTCGTCGACGTCGACGATGGCTCTTGCGGCGACGCTTCCGGGGATGACTTGCAGCCGCAAAACCCGCCCAACAACACCACTCCGACGATCTGGAACGCTCTCATTGGATTCTCCCTCTAGGACGACACCGCGTCATATCACGCCTGCCTAGCCCACGCCTACCAATACGGAAAACCACCCGCGAGCGGCGCCCACGGGTGGTTTCTCGGGGGCCTCGAACTCAGTCCCAGTTCTCGCAGATGAAGGGGCGATTCGGATCGTCTCCATCCGTGAGCATGGCCTTCATGTAGCCCTCGGCCTCCTTCTGATGGGCTTTGGTCGGCTTCGATTGCCCGTCGAGCATGGCCTCGAACGCGCGGTAGGCATAGCCACAGTTCCCGAGCTCCAGGTGACTTTTGCCGATGACGAAGACGGCTTCACCGAGCAGAGGATGCCGGTTCGGCGCGGCCACGACCATGGCGAATTCATCGTCTATGGCGCCGGCATAACGGGCATCGCGAGATTCGTTGGAGGTCTCGACATCGGCATATTGGAACTCTTCGAACCCGTAGGCGTACCGCGCTTCGTGGACGCGTGAGTCCTCGGGGAATCGTTCGATGAATAGGCTGTACAAACGTGCCGCGTCGATGTGCTTCTTCGCCTTGGTCGCTTTGCGCGCTTCGCTAATCACCTTGTCCGCAGACACGGCGGCGCCATCCTTGTCGATGGCGAACACGAAACGCTCGCGTTCCGCCGCAACGTACGGGGTCGATACGACGTTGAGCGTCTTTGCCTTATAGGTCTCCCACTTCTGTACGTTGTCGGCCGTTGCCGCCCAAATTCGCAAATCCTTGGCGCGAACGAATGCCTTGGTGTCGGGTCTCTGCAAATCGAGAGCGCTGTTCGGAGCGACCGTAAAGGTCCACACCTTTGCCGAACCCGCAGCACCGGGGGCCCAACCGAACCCTTTCGTCAGGGGTACACTGGCTTGCACGGAGACCTTCACGGAGTCACCCGTGTTGTTCCGAACCGTGACGTACCTATCTTCGTAGGTCGTCGTTGCTACCGGTGGCTTCGGATCGACCGCGATCTCGGCATAGAGCGCCGTCGCGCCAATGTCGTTGGTGCCGTACTTCACCCAGACGTACCCATCCTCGCCCCAGTCCGGCCCCCAAGAGTTGCGGACATGCCACGCGCCGCGCGCGTCGTCCCACCCGGCGAGCACCACTGCGTGGTTCGCCGTGCCCGTCGCACCCTCGTCGAATACACCGCCCCGGTAAGACATGAAGGCATCGGTCGCGTAGATGCCAACGGCGAGTGGACCATGGGCGACGATGGCACGCTTCAGATCGTCGGTGCTCGGAGGATCACCATTCGGATCGATCATGTGCCAAGAATTGACCTTGTAGGCACCTTCCTTGCCACCGCAGGCCTTCATCTTCGCCTCGTATGGCAAGTCTTGCTCGGCCGCTGCCCCGTGCTCGATGAGGTACTGGAACGCGTAAATGGGGTGGTTGCCTTCGCAGTTGTCGCCACCACCACGGCGAGGCACGCAATTGACCAACTGTTGCTCGGAAAAATCCAAGAGCTTACCGTTGAAGATCGACTGTTGCGCCTCGAAGGCCCCGAGCGTCGCAAATGCCCAACAGCTACCACAGTACTTCTGGTTTTTGACGTCGGTCATCTTCTGACGCCAGGAGAATGCGGGTGACGTTGCAGAAGGGAACGCAGCGGAAGGATACTCGACGCCAGTCGTGCCCTTGATCGTCTTGGGCGCGACGACGGGATCAGCCGCAAGCAAGCCCACGTTGAGGCCATCATTCGGATCTCGCCGATTGGCGTCGCGACGGGGTGCGTCCGGCTTCGGCATGAGACGCTGTTTCAAGGTGAGGTCGTGGACGTTCGAGCGATTGGGTTCGGCTTCAGCCCGTCGCTCTTGCTCCTTCTGTTGGGCCGCGTCTGGCTTTGCGGGCATCGCGCCGGTGACGTCCTTCACGTCTTTGTCCGAAACGGACGTGACACCGACGTCGAAGGAGGGCTTGTTCTTGCGCTTTGCGAGCTTGGCGCGAATCGCCTCCACCTTGGCCTTCGTCTGCGGACTAGCCTTCGCTTCGAGTGCCACGTAGCGCTTGGCACGCGCAGCGGCAGCCTTGATCTCGTCCTCGCTCAAGTGGAAGGCGCCGTACAGTTTCTTCGGTGATTTGGCAAGCTTCTTGATCTTGCGCTTACCAGCTCGAAAGGCCTTCGAAGCCCAATCCTTGGGCGGATCTTCCAGGCGCTCCTCGACCTTGTTCGCGACCTTCTTGACCTTCTTGATCAGTCCAGCTTCGGACGAACCCGTCAGAGACACCACACCAACGAGAACCAACCCGATCCATCGCAGTCTTCGCACAGTCTGCTCCTCGTGATTTCCGTATTAGGGCCGAATATCCCAGAGAAGCGACCTGGCACGCAACGACCAAATCAGGCGCAAGCCCCATACGTTCTGCCTGAACCTCTTGCTCTTTCTGACGATCGCAACGGAAGTTCGATGACGATGAAGTACGGCCTACCCGCCAGGTGGCGCGGTCGAACGGGGCCGACGGTGGGATTTCCCGTGGGTAGCATCCGAGGAAAATCCCGCCTTCGCACAGTAAGTTGCGCCTTTCAGCCTTCGTCCGTTTCGCCTTCGACTTCGGGTACGTCACTTGGCGGAGTGACTTCCGTATTGGGATCGAAAGTGTCGTTCATCTCGGCATTGGCGTCGGCCGGGGGAAGCTCGATCTCGCGAAGCACCGTTGGGCAGTCGCTCGCGTCGCCGGTGCGGCTGACCGACACACAGCGGTCCCCACCGATCCCGTCCCTCGGACAAGAGCGCACCTCGCGATACGTGCTCTCGAGGGAGGCCGACCAACATTCACTTATGACCCACGTTTCGCCCTCGGCCACATCCCCTTGGAATACCAGGGAGTCACTCCTACCGCCGAGATCGGCCCGATGCCTCAAACGCGAGAGAACGACCTCCTCAGCATCCGACGCGGTGCCCTCGACATTTCCGCGGTAAGCGAGACGCACGCGGTTGAAGCCATTCTCGAGATGGATCGCTCGAAGCAACGCGTCGATGCCTTCATCCTCCTGCGAACGGGCAAAGTCCTTCAACGCGTAGGCGACCGAGGTTCCCGTCTCGCCATGGTGGAACCCGACGAGGATCTGACCTTTCGCAGTCACCGTGGGGTCCAAGGCGGAAAGCGCGTCCAAATCGAAGCCCATTTTGCCAGCGCCGCGGCGCTCTCGCGCCCCGACCGTGATTTCCCCTGCCGCGACGCGCTCATAAGCATCGTCAGAATCGGCCGCGCGAGCATCGAGACGCCACCCCCAGCGCACCGCGCTCGTCTTGCGCAGGAAGAATCGATACGATGTCGCGCCACGCACGATAGGCCCCCACATCTTGAGCGCACCAGCATGATGAGTCGGCTCGGTGCTACGAAGCATGGCCACGACGGGCGTGAGGAAATCTCGCAAGGATTGGTTGAGTCGCTTGATTGCTCCGCGGGCGCGATCGAGTTCGAACGGCGTCCGTCGTCTCCTTCACTTCGACCTGCGAGAGTTCGTCTGCTGTCAGACTTTCGACGTCGATCGCGTCGTCCTCCACCGCGATGCCCTCGGATTGCGCGCTTCCCGTGAGCGGGATCTGCACTGCAGCGAGCTCAGGCGCTCCAGCGAGATCCGCCGTCGTCGTGGTCTCACTTTTGCAGCCGACGAAAAGGGCACAGAGAAGGGACAAGCTTACGGTATGGCGGAACGAATGGGTGTATTTCATGATTTCTCCTGTTTCGACGTTCGATGAACGAGTTGAACCGATCCAACGGTGCTCTCCGCGACCGAGGCGTGAGCGCCGCGACGTGCACGAAGGACCCATGTGAGTGTCGATAGAATTGCCCCGTTGCGTAGTCGCTCACCCGGATCGATGGTGAACACCACGGCAATGCGAAGCATCTTCGAGGGCGAAGGTTAACTGGGCAATCTGGAGGCACGACGGCAACCGAGTCGCATCTCCGTTTCGATTCTCAGTCGAGCGTATCGAGCCCGACACCGATCCATGCGTCGCCTTTGCGTTCTGCATCGTCGAGACGCCCGTCGTCGTCCCAATCGAGGTGCAGGGTACTCCGACTACCGAGACGGGAGCGAATCGCTTCGTAAAGCACGGGATGGCGATCGAGATCGATGGCGATGATCCGACGATCGCCTTCCGTCGAATCCGGCTCACTCGTGTCCAGTTCCGACGGAAGGAGCCACCTTCGAGGTCGCATCGTCCAAAGTAGACCGTAATCCTCTATGTCGCCCCAATCGACGCCCGCGCGAGGCCGGATCCTCAGCGTCCCTTCCATGTCTGCAAAGAGCAGGAAGATGGCCCCGTCGCTCCGAGTGCCACGAAAGAACAAAGAACGGCCGGACATTTCCGCTGAGGCATTCGCGGGGGCAAGCACGGCGTCGATCCCGCAAAGCCCGGTCTCGGGCAGTTCGAAATCTGGCAACGTCGGTTGCATTCGATTCTGCGCCAAATCGACGATGAAGGGCCCCGAAAGTACTACGGTGTTTTTCTCCGGCGCATCGCAGCCGAGCAATCGGATCTCACCGAGAACGAGTATGGCCCGTTGCAATTGGGCCGCGTCCAATTGCTCTTCGGTATCCGCAACGGTCGGCTCGACCTCGGGATCGGAGGTCACGACGAGGGACTGCATGGCCACGCCCGGATTGCCCACCCCGGTCGAGCTACATCCAAGCACGAGGCTAAAACAGATCCATGGCCACTTCGACTTCGCGCTCATGGCTTTACCTCGTCTTCGCGAGTAAGTGGAAACCATTGTACGTTGAGTTGATAAACGACACGTCCGTTCGTCTCCGAGTCACACAAGTCGGTCAGAGCCTCGCGGAATTGGTGGATGCGACGCTTCACCTCACTTACCAGTCGAGGGCTCACACAAACCGTCAAAGCAGCGAGATCGCGCCGCGCGGAAGGCACGGTGTCGATGCTCTCAGCCGCGCGCTCGAGCATCTGCCTGTGGAAATTCGCAGCTCCCAAAGCCGACACTTCATGCTCCGTCGTCAACGTGGGCTCTCGCAGCTCGAGACGACGAGTCTCTCCGTTTCGAACCAACAAGCCCAATTCGAGGAGCAATGCCAGGGATTCTGCTGCCTGCTTGGGCGAAATACTCGGCAGGAGCGTCTCTGCAATCCACTTCGGTTCTTCCCTGAAGTCAGACCGCACCGCGAGTTCTCGAATGGCCGGATGATACCAATGAGACAGATACTCGTGAACCATTCCATCGATGCGCCGAGCAGCACGAAACCGTCGCGATGCGGCAATGCGCTCGAATGCCGCATTCTTCTCGGAACTGTCAGTGGCTTGCTCGAAGGCAACCAGATCGAAAAAGAACTGCCTGGACTCTCCCTCGAGCCCCAAAGCGTCCGCGAACTTGGGAATGGTCTCCCGACCGAGATTGCGCTCGCCGTCCATGACGAGCTTGAGGAAGTTCGGAGACTTGAGCCCTGCCTGCCGGGAAAAGGAGCGGAAGGAGTAACCCGCCGTGCGCTTCTTTGCAGCTTCGTAGTACGCGCGGAGAAACGCGCGGTAGCTCAAGAAGTCGAAGACCAGGACGTTGAGCTGTGACGCCTGGGTGGTGCGGCGATGTGCAGCCATCTCGAGAGCTCATTCTGCAGGCGGCGGGAGCTGCTCGCAAGGGATCAGACTCAGTTTCAGAATACAGCTTGTATACAGATCGACTTTGAATATTAGGATTCTGCAGAACCACATCAGATGAATCGGTACTTCCTGTATACGGCAGAGGAGCCAAAACCTACATCGTCCACTCGTACGCTGCGACGCATCTGCCCCGGTGAGGAGCTGCCGTCACTCCCCGCGAAGGTGGTGCCGACCGCGAAGGTGGTGCCGACCGCGAAGGCGGTGCCGACCGCGAAGGTGGTGCCGACCGCGAAGGCGGTGCCAGCCAAGTTCGCCACTATCGCACCGTGGTCGAATCCGTGACGGAGTCGGCGACACGTCGGGAATGGAGCAGTCGAAACAACCGCAAGGAACGTCGACGTGGCATCTCCAATCGCACCCAACTCACCTTCTTGGGCCGTCGCCCATCCCTTGGGCCGCGTGACGCGAGTACCCCGTAAGTGCCTTTGGGAGGTGACGAGGCAGTGCAATCTCGACTGCGTACACTGCGACAACCACGCAAGAACTCCGTCGAAACGCGAACTCGGTCTCGACGAACTGAAACGAATCGCCGAAGAACTGTGGGCGCTCGGTGGTAAGCATGTCGACGTGACTGGGGGCGAGCCGCTGTCCATGCCCGGTTGGGACGAGTTCTGCCGTCATCTCACGACGCTCGGTTTCGAGGTCGCGCTCATCACCAATGGCACACTCCTCGAAGAAGATGCGCTCGAGCGCCTCGTCGCCGCGGGTGTGCGTCACATCGGGATTTCCGTCGATGGCTGCCAGGCAACCCACGACGCGACACGACGATTCGTCGACGACGCGGCATCGCCCTTCGAGAAAACCATGTGCGCCATTCGTAAGGCAACGCGACGGCTCTCGGTAACGGTGATTACCCAGGTCAACCGTACGAATCTCGACGAGCTCACCGTCCTCGGGCGAAGCTTGGGCCAACTCGGCGTCGACCGGTGGCAACTCCAACTTGCCGTACCGACTCCCCGTGTGCTCGCCCGAACCGAACCTTACGTCCTCGCACCGTCGGACCTGCCCGAGCTCACGAACTTCATTCTCCGCGCCGCGAGCGACCGAATCGATCCCCTTCATCCACACCAGCGACAACATCGGATACGCCACGAAGGCCGAAGCGGTCCTTCGTCGCAAAACCTCGGGACCCGGGATTTGGCTCGGGTGCGTCGCCGGGCTCCGCTCCCTCGCCATCAAATACGATGGCACCGTGCGAGGATGCTCACTTCTGCCTCGTGAGTTCGAAGCCGGTGATCTCCATACCGAGTCGCTCACCGCGATCTGGACCGATCCGCGTCGCTTCGCAGTTGCGGAGAGACTCTCGTCGCGGAATCTGAGCGGCAAGTGCCAGAGCTGCGCCTACGGCAGTTTGTGTCGCGCGGGCTGCACGACAATGGCCTACTTTTCCACGGGAACGACTGGGAACAATCCGTATTGCCTGCATCGCCTGGAGGAGAACGAACGTGACTCGATTGCAGAAGCTCTATAGCGTCGCCTTCGAACTGACTACGGCGTGCCCGTGCCGTTGTGACACCTGCGGCACCGACGCCGGGAAACGTCGTCCCAATGAACTCGTGCTCGCGGAGTGGCTCGAACAACTGGACGTCGTAGCGCGCCTTGGAGCGAAGCGCCTCACCTTGCTCGGAGGGGAGCCCTTTCTTTCTCCCCACTGGAGCGCTTTGGTTCGGCAAGGCACCGAACTCGGGCTCGACGTAGACGTCATCAGCTGCGGCATCGGGATCTCCGAGCACACGCTCGAGGAAGCCGTCCGTGTTGGACTGCAATGGCTCACCGTGAGCATTGACGGCACGGAGACGGCGCACGACGTGTCTCGCGGCGTCCCGAACGGATACCGTGAAGCCCTGGAGACCATTCGCCGATTCGACACCCATGGCATGAAGGTGGGGGTAACGACGCAGCTCAACCGGCGCACCCTACCCTTGCTCGACGACCTTGCCCCAGAGCTCCAGTCCGCTGGAGCGATTGGGTGGCAGTTACAGTTGACCCTCCCGACGGGTCGCGCTCGCCTGCATCCCGAACGGTTGCTCGCTCCGGAGGACATGCCCGAGGTATTCGCGGTGATTCGTGGGTTGGTCAAACGTCGCGGGCTTCGTCCCTACATTACCGACGATCTCGGTTATTTTACCGCCGACGATCCCGTGCTTCGAACGCCGCCGATGTGTCCCGTAAGGTGCTGGTGTGGCTGCTTCGCGGGCCTTCGCTCGTTGTCGATCTCGAGCATCGGTGACGTGAAGGGGTGCATGTCACTACCGGACGACTTCATCGAAGGCAACGTCCGCACCGAGCCGCTTCAGCAAATCTGGACGGCTCCGAATCGGTTTGCCTATAACCGTGCCTTTCATCCGGATTCCCTCGGGGAGAAGTGTCGCACGTGTGACGTGTCGTTGCTTTGCCGCGGCGGTTGCACGAGTACGTCCGTCACCACGACGGGCAAACCCAATCAGGGACCGTATTGCGTTCGCCCTCAGGAGAGAACCTAGCCATGAACCTAGAACGAACCTCGACGTGGGTACCTTCGTCCCTCGTCCGTATTCGCTGCTTCATGAATCGACGAGGAATGAAGGTGCGCCCGTGGCTTTCCCCGGAAGCACTGCTCGATACCTTCTTCGAGGCGCTGCAAGCTCAGGCAAAGAACGGTGAGTTTTGGACGGAGCTCGAAGGCTTGCTTGCGAACCTTTCCCACGACATGCTCGAGCGAATCGCCCGACGCAGATGGGTCATCGAGAACGAACTCCTCGATGCGTCGAAACATGCCGTGTTGCTCGGCGAGATCCGACGGGCGCTCGAACGTCGCACCGAGCCACCACGAGGGTTACATCGCTTCGCGATGGAGTTGCCGACCTCTGCGGCGGCACTCCTTCTCATGTTCGCATCGGCCATCGTCACCGGATGCGGCGGTGACATGAGCACCGAGGACGACCGCGCGCGAGGAGGAGCGACGACTTCGACGTCAATGCCCGCCGGCGGGCAGAGCATGGGGCACGGCGGAACGACGGGTACCGGCACTGGGGCGGCCGTCGAAGACGGTATGGGAGGAGTCCCTGGCATCATCGTTCATCCCGAATGTACCACCCCCTCGACCTCGCCCCCTCTCGACCCTGCAGGCTTCGCCACTTGCAATCCCAAGCTCGTCGAAGCGCTCATCCCATACGACATTCACAGCCATTCTGGAAAGCGTTTGCTCGAATGCGCCTGCATGTTGAACGACGCGTGGCAAACGGGATTGGCGGATCTGTTTTCGGACCAAGATTGTGACGCCATCATGGACTATCTCGGCTGCTGTGGGATCTCGCGACTCTGCGCAACGGCAGATCAGCCCCTTCCCCCTGAATTCGATCCCAATCTCCTCTTGGACAACTCCTGTTGCCTCATCTACCTCGGCGTCCGCTGCGACTGAGGAGCGCCGTGGCACGGATGCCCGCCAGCCCCGCAGCTCAACCGCGCGTTCTTGCGAACGGCAGTCGAGACGACAAAGCTCGACCGCTCTCGAATCGGTTACGAGCGACCGTCAGACGTCGGTCCATTGACTCGCGCGATTCATCCTCTCGTCGCGAACGCACGATTCTCTGGCTGATGGCCCCAGCGTCACTTGCCCGACCGCCCTCAACGGCTTGACGCTCGGTCGCCATGGCGCCGCCCTCAACGGCTTGACGCTCGGTCGCCATGGCGCCGCCCTCAACGGCTTGACGCTCGGTCGCCATGGCGCCGCCCTCAACGGAAAGAGTTCGGCCTGCCGCGGGCCCCCTCGGGCCGCGGAAAGCCGACCGTCGACCGTCGCTGGCTTACTCTGCCGCTGACTTCGAGCTGCTCTTCTTGTCGCTCGCCGCTGGAGAACTCTCGAGATCCGACGCGTCGACATCGACCTCCGAGCCGCTGTTCGGCAACTCACTCAGTTCCTCGTCCGTCAGCCCTGCCTTCTCGAGAGCCTCTTCAATTGCGCGCTCCGCGGCTTGCTCTTCCGACTGCTCTGGCGCGTTCTTGCTCTTGCGCGGTCGGCGCTGCTTGGGCTCGCCGGAGGCCGCGGCGTCGGTGGTCTTCGAACGGCGACGCGCTGCGGGCATGGCCAAACTGATGGCCTCGAGTTGCGCGAGCTGCTCCTCGTCTCCATCGACGAAGATCTTCAGGAAAGACAGGGTGCGCCCCGCTTTTGCAGCGAGCTCCGCCTCTTGGCCACGGAAGGCCTGACGCGCTTGTGCGAGGGCTTCTTCGGCGGCGATGACCTCTTTCGCGGCTTCGTCGATCACCTCGACGGCGCGTTTCAGAACGGAGATATCCAAGTCACCGAAGCGAACCTCGGGATAGCGTTCGGAGTAAAAGGCGAGCAAATCGCGGACGGCCTGCGGCACCAGATCGGTCATGGGCTGAACGCTTGCACAGGCTTTTCCTCGAGGCAAGTCTCTCGAACCGCTCTCCATCGACCTTCGGCCGCGTTCTCAGGCCCCTCTGGTCGTGTCCAGGCGTCCTGACTTCGCGTATTGCAGGCCAATTCCGCGCTTGGGCCGACAACCCCCCGTTGCTCGGGTTCGACTTATTAGCACGAGCGCGCCGCGCCGGGGAGCTCGGGAGCGAGCGAGAACGTCTCGGCCTAGCGCTCCACCGACCGCACGAATGGAAGGTGTCTGCAGCGGCAGCGCCATGATACCAACCGAGCACGCGAGGCCCCAATGACTCCTTCCCTGACCATCGACGAGCGCACCTGCACCCATTGCAACGCGTGCGTCCGCGACTGTCCGACGTCGGCCCTTCGCGAGCGGACCGCGGACCCGCCCGAAATCGACAGCGAGCGCTGCATCGGTTGCGGCCATTGTGGTGCAGTCTGTGGCCCGGGCGCAGTGCGCTCCGCAGTCGGTCCCTTCGAACCGTGGTCACGACCGGAACTCGACGCAAACGCGATCAAAGCGTTCCTCAACGGGAGGAGATCGACACGTCGCTATCGGGACCGACCCATCGATGACGGGTTGCTGTCGGAGGTGCTCGACGTCGCCCGTTTCGCGCCGAGCGCCTCGAACGCACGCGACGTCCACCTCACGGTGTTCACGGGAAATCAGGTGTTCGGGCTCGCCAATGCAATCAACGATTACTACCTCGGGCTCGCACGGCTCCTTGGCACGCGCTGGCTCTGGCCGTTGCTCTACTTCACCGATGCACGACCGTATCTGACGAAACCGGAAAAGCTGAAGGCGATCCGCGATCGAGCCCAACGCTTCGATCGGGGCCATGATTGGCTCTTCTTCTCGGCCCCTCTGGTCGTGGTACTCAGTGCCCCGAAACGCAACGCCCGATTCGGAGACGCCAATTGCGTCATCGCCGCCGAACGAATGATGCAATTCGCGTCGGCGCTGCATCTCGGCAGTTGTTACATCGGCTACGCTGAAGTCGCCCTACGCCGCAAAATCGCCCTCGCGCGCCGCGTCGGGGTCCCAGAAGCCCATGTGGTCCAAAGCGTGTTCGCTCTTGGACACCCCGCTATCGAATACCGAAGGCTGCCCGCACGCGCCTCCCTTCCGACTCGATTCGATCCCTTGCACAGCTGAACCAACGGCCCGGAGAATCCCAATGGTCTTTACGTCGCGACCACGACGCGGTGTGCACGGCGCAGTCGACCGAGAGCGCGCGAGCGGTGCACACGACGACGGCGCTCGAGTGCTCGGCTGCGGCGCGCACGTCGAAGTCGACCGAGAGCGCGCGAGCGGTGCGCACGACGACGGCACTCGAGTGCTCGGCTGCGGCGCGCACGTCGAAGTCGACGGCGAGACCCACCGAGCCTCCGCGTGCAATCCGAAGTCATCCCACGGCGCGAAACGAAGTCTCCTTCGGACGACAAGGGCGTCATGGCTCTTGGCAAACCTCCTACTCGTCGCTTGCGCCACTTGCCCTCGCGCGGAGCCGGCCCCCATTCGCCGCACCTCGAATGGCGTCACAGAACTTCCGCTAAAGACGAGTGCATCGACACCAACGTCGGTTCGCGCAGATGCGAGCCCAAGCGGAAGCAGCGACGAGCCGACGACGGCTCGACGGCTTCGAACCGTGAAGGACCGCATCGACGTGCTGCTCGAGGACTGCATCGCGTTCTGGCTGCGCCATGGTTTCGACGCAGCCACCGGTGGTTACCACGGCAAGCTCGATCGCTTCGGCGAACCGGACCTCCGCGCGCCTCGCGGACTCGTGCAGCAATCGCGACATCTCTTCTCGATATCGGTGTATCACCGGCTGAAGCGAGACGCGTCCGCGGAGCGTCGGGCGCAGCTTCGTGAGCGCGCCGATGGACTCTTTCGGTTCATCACGAGATCCTTTTACGACCCGAAGGACCACGAGTTCTTCTTTCGCGTCGACGCGAAGGGCAAGGTGCTCGATCGAAACAAGCCACTCTATGGCGAGAGCTTTGCGGTATACGCGCTCGCCGAGTACGCGATGGCCTTCGACTCGGAACCGGCGCGCCAGTATGCCCTCGAGTGCTTTCGTGCTTTCGACGTCCGTACCCACGACGCGAAAAACCAAGGCTACAATCAGACCGGCACGAGCCGGTGGCTCTATTCCGGCGCCGCAAAGGACACCAACACGCATATTCACCTTCTCGAGTCGACGACCCACCTGTACCGCGCCACGATGGATACCTTGGCCCAGTCGCGAGCGCGTGAGCTCGTCGATGTCGTCCTTCGCTACCTCGTGCAACCCGCGGGGTACACCCACGCCGAGTTCGCGGCGGACTTTACGCCCTTTGGTCCCGCCTACGTCAGTTACGGGCACGACATCGAGACCGCATGGTTGCTCTTCGATGCCTATTCTTCACTCGGGATTGCCGATTCGACGGCGCGAGAACGAGCCTACGCTCTCGGCATGCGCGCGGCCGAGGCGGGGTTCGACGCGGGGCGGGGCGGCTTTTTCGAAGAGGGATCCGTTGATGGACCACCGACGAAGCTCGAAAAGATCTGGTGGGTTCAGGCGGAGGCAATCGCAGGGCTCGTGATGATGCATCGACATCGAGCGACCCCTAAAATCCTACCAAAAGCTCGAAGCGACCCTCGAGTGGATCGAGCGCTACCAATGGGATCGCAACCAAGGCGAATGGTATTGGGGCGTCGATTCCAACGGTCGATTGGGAGCGCACCGCGACGCGAAAAGCGAAGAGTGGAAATCGAGTTATCACGTTCTGCGCGCACTGTTATTTTCGAGCCTATGGCTCGACGAAGCCCTGACGGATCATCCGTAAGATCTGCGAAAACCGGCAATGTTACCGCAGTAGTTCGCGTGTGGAATGGCCTGAAGCGCACTGGAAATGCTCGACGCAAAAATGAATCGACGTTCCAGCGCGCCGTCGTCCATGCGACGACGTGGACTGCGAGCCGTTGCGTCCGGAAGGACACCCACTATGCTCCCCCACAGGAACCACGGGCGAACGAATGGCCGAAACCAAGCGAGATCAGTTGGAAGACCTGGACACTGGCTGGGACGCGTCACCGCATCCGCCGTCGACTGCGACGACCGACGAAGCGGTCACCTCGGCCTTGCGCCTTCCGCCGATCACACTCAGCGTTCCACCGCGCTCCGGCGTCACGTTCGCGCCGCGACCACCCAGCATTCCTCCGAGTTCCGCGTCGAGCCCACCGAAGGGCCTCGACGAACTCGACGACGGGTGGACGCAGGAACCAGCAACGGCATCTGCACCAGCAACGGCATCTGCACCTGCAACGGCATCTGCACCGGCAACGGCATCTGCACCGGCAACGGCATCTGCACCGGCAACGGCATCTGCACCGGCAGCAACGCTGACCGCGGCGCAACGCTCTTCGTCGACATTTCCTTCAATGGGGCGGCTGACGGGTTCCCCTTCGCGTCCGCCTTCGGCGTTTCCGCCACCGTCATCGCTTTCGCTCTCTGTCGCGCCTCGCTTGCCGAGCGAGGTCGAGACGATGGACGACGGATGGGGCGACGACGACGACGACGACCAAGCCGAGGACGGCTCCACTACGGATCAAAACGTTGCTCGGGCGACGGTCGCGGGGCAGCTCGAAGAGTCCGCGCGTGCCGACGGAATTGACTTCTACGGACCTCCCTTCCGCAACGTCGACGTCGCCACGACGGCTCAACGAAGAAGAACGCCGCGAGCTCGAGAGGAAGCTCCGAGCGGAACAGGCGAAGGCCGACCAACAGCGACGGGCGGCCCGCAAGGAGAGCAAGAAGGCTGCGCGCGGTCGTAAGCAGGCCGTCGAAGCACGAAGTGAAACTGCTGCTGCACCGAGCGCGCCGGGTACGTCGCCCGCGCCTCGCCCGGCGAGCATGATCGTGACTCCCACCACGGACGCATCGATGTCCACGAGTGCGAAGGCCGCGGCCAATTCACGTCAAGGACGCAAAAAAAAGCAGAAGGCTTCCGCCAAAGCTGCACGGGCCCGCGAAGAGGCCAGGGCCGCTGCAGCGCCCCCAGTCGCGACCGCATCCAGACCGGCTCAACCAGAAACGCCGACCAACGCGAGCACTCAATCGAAGAAACGCGCGACGCCCATCAGCACCGCATCCGGTGGCACGTCCGTTTCCGGCTCCGACGCGAGCATTCCCGGTTGGATTCTGTGGAGCGGCCTCGTGGCAATCGTCGTGGTAACGCTCTATTTCATCCTGAAGCATTGAATCAGGGCGACGTCGCCTTTGGCCCCAGTCGTCGTAACGCCCTACTTCATCTCGAAGCATTGAAGGAGTGCGGCTTCGGCTTTGGTCCCATTCACCGTTGCCGTTGCTCCTGCTCGCGACTCTAAAGCAAACGCAATCTCGATCGTTGATCGCGCATGCTGGCAAAATAGACGTCCTTGTCGACTTTGCTCGAGAGCAGACCGCCCACGCCATGGCCTTGCCGGCAATGTGTCCGACCCCGGAACCGCTATCGCAAGTCCAACCTCATCACGCTTGGCAGGTGCGCTCGCTGAAGTCCCTCATCAGATGGTTAGAAAACCGCTTGGGCAACGAGGCAAGTGGTACCCAAATGAGAACCTCGGCGCTGTCGAAAATCGGGTCGTAGCATGGTTCACCGAGAACTCGACCGCCCATCTGAATGTATGACCGAAGTAACCCCGGAAGGTCATTCCACGTAACGTTCGTATCGTTCTGAAGGGACGTAGGTTTCGCAATCCGGCAGATTGGCGACACGCCCAGATCTTCGACGACGCCGCGCTCGCGAAGTAACTCCATGATTGCGGCTACGCGATCGGGCGATTTCTCGAAGAGCGTGGCGCATCCCGTCAAATACTGGGCCTTCGTGCGAACGACGAGCTCGGCAATGGATTTCCAAAGCAGAACGATTGCAACAGACGCTCGAAAGTCCGGATGCACGCAAACACGTCCGACCTCGAGGATGTCCGTATGGCGACGGAGCAGTTCCGAGAGGTCGAATTCCGTACTAGAGAAATAGCGCCCCACCCTGCTCGCACCCTCGGCAGGCAAGATGCGACACGTAGCCACCAGAGTTCCATCCTTCCACACCGCAGCATGGTGGCAATCATCGTCGAATTCATCGCAGTCGCGTCCTTTCGTTCCTTCGCCAACATGCGTACCGAGTTTCGTAAATACGTCGTAACGCAAGCGAAACACGGCTTCACGTTCTGCAACTGAGGTGGCAAACCCAACACGCAGCGGTGAGCAAGATCGCGACTCATTGGGTTCCGCGGAACTCGTCGCTGACCGGTGATGCAAATCGTTCATGATGTCCGTCGTGCAAATGGATGGACGTCAACTCCAAAGCCCGCAGACGCGAATACGGCGCAAGTTGACGAACCATCCAACTTGCGCCGTATTAGCAATCCAGCCTAACGAGGTCAAGTCAACGAGTGACGTACAAATGACGTCGTCGCCATGTGCTCCAACTTCAAACTCGCGTGACTTCGGTTCGAGTCGACGTCGAATGCACCTGAGGCGAATCGCAAACCAGATTGACTGTCGCGTACGCACGGGCTAGACCGAAACCCAATTGTCCGGAATGGGGATAACGCGCGAGGTGGTGTTGTCATCTCGCATGTTCACGGTAGTCGAACAACCTTCCTATCACGCGTAATTCGAGGCGAACGGGTCGGCTTGGTAACGGTTTTCAGAGTGGATTTCGAGAGCTTTCATCGTTCGAAACCGTTGTCACCAATTCGCGTTGTCTGAGAAGAATGAAGAACGATTCAGTATACCCAATTGGGGCGAACCGCAGCGCGCCGATCGAAACGCGGAAGAATCACTGCGCTCTGCGACACGCGCGATGGAAGGGCGCACCGAAGGCGCCGCGAGTATTGCGACATTTCGATGACGACGCGCCGTCGGCTTAGGCGGCAATGCCGTTTCTGAGACAACTGCTTCAGAATTTAAACAACGTTCAGACATGACACGGCCACCAACCGCCAAGCGAGCGGTGGATGACTCATACGAAACATCTGCGGTAGTCCGAGCACGGCGACCGACAGCTGCGAATGGTAGCTTCAATGATAGCGATCGATAGACAGAGTACACCTGCGGACGCCGATCTCCTGGCCCGTCAAGCCAACCGCGAATCAAATGCGCGAACCTATCCAAGGGGCCTTCCGATCGCAATTGGACATGCAACCGGCGTGGAGGTCTATAGTGTCGACGGCAAGAGGTACTTGGATTGCTTTGCTGGGGCCGGCGTATTGGCGTTGGGACACAATCATCCCGTCGTCGTGCAAGCGGTTCGCGAGCAGCTCGGGCAGCTGGTTCATGCGCTCGACTTTCCGACTCCCGTGCGCGATGACATAACGACAGAACTCCTGGACACCTTGCCGCCGAGCCTTTCTGGCAAGATGAAGGTGCATTGGTGCGCTCCCACTGGCTCGGACGCGGTCGAGGCCGCATTGAAGCTTTGCAAGCGATTTACGGGTCGGGGCGGCGTCGTCGCGTTCATGGGCGGCTACCATGGGATGACTGCTGGAGCCGTGTCGGTCACGTCCTTATGGTCGCCGCGTGAACTCATCCCGAATCTAATGCCGGGGGTTTCTTTTGCTCCTTACGCTTATTGTTCGCGCTGTCCTCTGAAGCTCACGCGCAACGCGTGCGAGACGGCGTGCGCATCGCTCGTCGAGACCATGCTCACCGACACCCACTCGGGAATCGGCCGACCCGCAGCAATGCTCATGGAGATGGTCCAAGGAGAAGGTGGCGGCATCATTCCGACACGAGCGTTCGTATACCGAGTACGCGAGCTGAGTCAGCAGGAAGAGATTCCGTTCATCGCCGATGAGATCCAAATGGGTTTTGGTCGAACTGGGCGATTTTGGGCATTCGAACACTTCGACATCGAACCAGACGTCATCGTCACATCCAAAGCGCTCGGCGGCATCGGCCTACCGATTGCAGCGATTTTGTATCGTCGCGAGCTCGACGTGTGGGAGCCGGGAACGCATATCGGCACATTTCGTGGGCACCAACTTGCCATGGCAGCCGGAGCTGCCGCGTTGCGGGTATTTCGCGAGGACGGAATCTTGGAAAACGTGCGACTCCGAGGCCACGAGTTCGTGGAAGGCTTGCGCAACGTCCGCTCGCCCCATGTCTTCGATATTCGCGGCATCGGCTTGAGTCTCGCCGTGGAATTCGCCACGCCCGAATCGGGCGCTCCGGACACTCGGTTCGCGCAAGCCGTGCGCACGGAGTGTTTTTCGCGCGGTCTGCTGTGCGAGTTGGGCGGGCGCGGCTCTGCAACGCTCCGCATCCTCCCGCCGCTCGTGATATCCGCACAGCAAGTGCGCGAGGCGGTTGGAATCATTCAGGACGCCGTCATTGCCACCGAGAGGTGCTGGCGTTGATTGCTCTCTGGGCTGGACTCTGCGGCGGAATCACCGTTGGCGTACCGGTCGGTCCCGTTGGCGCCCTCGCTCTTGCGGATGCCGTCGACGGTGTGGCCACCAATGCTTGTGCGCTCGCGCTAGGAACGGTTCTCGCAGAAGCCGTAGTTGCCGTCGGACTGGCCACGGCTGCCGCCTATGGCCTGCCCACGCAAGCGTTCGGACATCCGCTCGTGCGCTCTGCCTTTGCGCTCTTTCTCGTCGCATTTGGACTGCACATGATGCGGCGCCCGTTCGATACCTCCGCGCCAGCGCCCACCAGTCCTCGCAATCTCAGCCGATTCATCCACGCCGTCGTGCTCACCGTCAGTAATCCTGCAGTCGCGCTTGGGTACGCTGCCGTCCTCATCCACTCGAATCCTGCCGTTCCCCCCGGCTGGCGATCGACGTTCTGGCTCTTTTGCGGTGTCGTCGTCGGCTCCGGTGTCTGGTGGGTTGCGTTGATTCCGCTTCTGTTCATTCTCAAACGCGCTCGAAACACGACATTACCGAAGCACATCGTCCGCCTCATCGGCGCGACGTTCGCAATCGCCGGCTGCGTCGAGGCGAGTCGAATCCAGTTCTAGGTCGAGAAGAACGAGTTGATGAGCTATCGGTATCAGCTCGCTGACGGCCGACGGCGCTCGGCTCGCGGACTTTCGACGGCGCTCGGCTCGCTGACTTTCGACGGCGCTCGGCTCGCTGACGGCCGACGGCAATCCACGTCGCTACGGCTTTTTCGCTGCTGTCTTCTTGTTGCGGCACAGCATCTGCGCAACCAGGTTCACGGTGGTTCGCGTCTGTCCTGGGGTAAGCCGCAGAATCGCCGCTTAGCGTTGTGCCGTCTGCGGTAAGCTCGAGCCGCGGAGCGAGCTCCGGGCCGTTCGAGGATGCACTCGCGCCTGTGACTTTCGAAAGTGTCGAGGTGAGCACCCACGCGTCCGAGAAGAACTCCGAGAGCTGCCGGGACACTTTCTTCACGTCGGCAAGTGCCGCGCTTTCGGTCGGCTCTTCGAGTTCGAGGCGCAGATTGCCCGACTCGTCGGGCTCGACGAAGACTTCGAGACGCAGGCTCGAGATACGGGCGGGGAGTTCGATCCCCAATCGATCGAGCACGCGATTCGGCTGCGACACGACGAGGCTCGCCAGTCGTCCCTCGGACTTTGGAACGGTCATCGGTTGAGCGAGACTGTCGAGCGCTTCCCAGCCCTTCATCGGCGCCAAGAAGAAGAGATCGTCCTGATGGGGCAGGAGCATCCGCTGCATCTTGCCGAGCCGTGCCGTCGCCACGTTGGGTTTCAGCCATCGCCCGCCCTTACCGCTCTTTTGGACCAAACCATCGATGACAGCATGCACGCGCTCTGCTGGTAGCGAGTGGCGAACCGCGGCTGTCATCTCTTGGGGTTGATTCAGGCTCGGACCCACGATCAGAACCCCGTCGAAGTCCTTGAGCAAGTCGACGCCTTGTTCCGAAAAGACGCGCCACTCTCGATCGCACGTCGCGATCCGAGCAAGCTCCTTGCCGAGTTGCTGTTCTCGTAAGCTCGAGAGCCAAAGGCCCAACGTGATCCCGGGCTTTGCCTCTTCCTTCTTCGAGAGATTTCCCTCGAGCCCAATGTCCTTCAGCTTCTCCTTGGGCTTCGGCTTGGTCTCGGCGAGCTTCGTCGCGTCTTTGTCCTGGTTCGCCTCGACGGGATCTTCGGCGCGAGGCGGCGTGGGCTCGCTTGCATTGAAGGGAACGTTCGCGGGCGGCGCCATGGACAGGCTCGTACGACTCGGTACGTCCGGCTCCCGTGCAGCCTCCGCTTCGACCTTACGCTGCTGGTACTGCTGCTCCTGGCGAAGCGCGCTCTCGAGCTGCACCTCGACCTCCGGTGGCGGTGCGGGCCGTGCGAGAGGGGCGGCGTCGAGCTTGTTGCGAAGGGCGAGCCGATGCACGATCCGAAGCACCGGGAGCACCGGTGTCACGGGCAAGTGCATCAAAATGGCCAGACCGAATGCCACGAGGATCCGTTTCTTCGATCGATCGAGCGCTTCGATGAGTGCGTGTCCGCGAAACATGAACGAGCCGGCTCCCCTATGGATTCCGTCCGCGTCTCCTCGCAAGTTTGCCCGTCAGCCGAGTCGGACTCGGCCTCGCCCGCCAACCGCGAAATTGGCTCCGAACCCCGCGAGACGACCGTCGCGAGGACCAAATCCCCCGCGACGTTTACCGTGGTACGGCACATGTCGAGGAGCCGGTCGACACCCAAGATCAGCCCGACAGCCTCCTTGGGAACGCCAACGAGTGAGAGGATCGTCGCGATGACCGGAAGCAATCCCGCTGGAACTCCCGCCGTCCCAAGCCCCGCGAGCACACAGATGGCCATGAGGAGCACCTGCTGAGCCAAGCCGAGTTCGACACCGTAGGCCTGGGCGAGGAAGAGCACCGTGACGCCCTCGAAGAGCGCAGTGCCATTTTGATTCATGGATGCGCCAGCGGTGAGCACGAACCGCGATACGTCTCGCGGCAGCTCGAGCTCCGTCTCGGCGACACGCAAGGCCGTAGGGAGCGTCGCGTTCGACGATGCCGTCGAGAAAGCGGTCGTCAGCACCAAGCGGATCCGCCGGAAGAACCTGATCGGCGACGTCTTCGCGAACCAATAGAGCGTCGCGGAATAGACGACGAAGAGCTGCAGCGCGAGCCCCAGCACGACGACGAAGACGTATTTCCCGAGTTGGGTCAAAAGCGACGGTCCGAGTCGCGCCGTCATCGCGAAGAGCAAGGCACCAATCCCCAAAGGCGCCAGGCGAAGGATGAGCTCGATGAGGCGCATCGACACTTCGAAAACACCTTCGATCGTGCGACGCAGGCTTGCCACGCTCTCGCCGCGCAATTGGGCCATCCCAACGCCAAAGATGAGCGCAAAGACGAGAAATCCGAGCATATCCCCGTTCGCAGCGGACGCGATCGGATTGGCCGGCACGATGCCAATCAAGAGCTCCATTGGGCTTGGGCTCTTCGATGTGACGCCGAGCGCAACCACCTCTGCGCCGAGGGATGGCGTCATGCCCAGCCCACGTCCCGGACCGATGAGTTGCACCAACGTGATACCGATCACCACGGCAATGGCCGAAATGGCGAAGGTCCAACGCAACGTCCGGATCCCCAGCCGCCCCAACTGTTTCGGGTTGATTGCTCCGACAGCGAGCACGAGCGCCGAAAACGCCAGAGGCAGAACGAGCATCAGGAGCAACCGCAGGAAAATCTTCCCGATGGGCTCCGCCACGTACTCGACGATCCGAGAAAGCCAGGGAAAGCGCGAGCCAACGGCATTCGTCAGCACCCCAAGGGCGACGCCGATCCCGATCCCAATCGCGAGTTTCTTGGGGGCTGTCATTGAACCCACCTTAGCGCAATTGCGGGACGCGTCAGACGGAAGAGCCAAGCCCCCAAGAGTCGCAACGAGGTTGCAACGGACGCCATCGCCCCGCGCCCAACGTGATCGTTGGGGCACATCGAACTGCGGCACCCTGTACATCCCCGAGTTCGGAGCCTGGCACGCGACGCTCGGGTCATCGCGACATGTCGACTGCACCGGGCGGTCTTGCCACTGAATGCCCTTCCGATTTGCGCAACCTTCCGACCTTGGTTCGCTTGCCTCCGGTTGTACAGCGCTCCTCTCTCGATTCGCGCGGTCCCGCAATGCTCAGGCCGAGCTCGCGCTAGCTCGGAATCGCCTCCCATTGCTCATTCGAATCACGCTCGCTCAGGCAGGATAGCCCCCGAGCACGGTCGGGGCCGCTCGAGAACCGTTTGCCGCATGGCGCCGGATGAGGCTCGAAAAGGCTTTTGGATTCGAGAGGATTGAATGCGAGTAATGGTGTCGGGTGGCGCCTCAATCGCGGCGGAATGCACCGTACCTGACGTCAAAGCAGTTCGCCCCCAGTCAAGTTCCCCTGGGCTTCGTTGTGACAAATCTCCTATTCTGACGACGATGCCACTCGAAATCTGCGTCGAGCCCAGTCGCGTCGCGCCCAGTCGTGCAATCCCTTGCCCCTCGGCATCCAACTCGGGGCGAGCCGCGACCTGACATGCCGACAATCCTCATCGTGCTCGGAGCGCTTTCGGGCTTCACCGCGTGCTTTGCGTTGAGCAATCTGTTTACCTGGCGGCGCGACGAGCTCGATCACTCGCCCCGCTACTTCGGCTTGATCTGCGTCGCGTTCGCAACCTACCTGATGCTACAGCTGCTGATCCTGACCGCCGATGACATCCCGACGGTCTCGACGTTGCTGCGTTGGCAGGGGGTCGCCCTCGCGGCTGTCTTTGGGCTCCTGCCTCCATTCGGCGCCGCATTTGGACGACGAGAGCTCGATCAGCTCGATTTCCTGTTCGTCTCGATCTACGTGACGATCGGGGCCTGGTCACTACTCAATCCCAGTGGCTACTGGTTTGCCAACGTGACTGCCCTCGAACCGATCCACACGGTGCGAGGCACACTCCATTTGCCGCGAGGCAACTTCTCTTGGACTTATTACGTCTCGATCGTTGCACAATATCCGTTACTCTTCCGCCAGCTCGTCGATGGGCAACGAGCCATTCGGACCAACTCGAGAATCGACGGGTGGCTCTGGTGCAGCGGCATTGCCCTTTCGTTGCTCGGTAGCATCCATGATCACTTGGTCGATTTCGGCCTCGTTTCACCACCGTACATCGCGGAATACGCATTCCCTCTGGCGATGGTGGCCATGGGCACACGCTACGCACAACGACGCAGTCTGGAATTCGTGCGATTGCGGCAATTGCAGGAATCCCTCGCTCGCTCCGAAACCAAACTGCGTGACTTGTTCGAGAGCTCGAGCGACGCAATCTTCATTCACGACGCCAACACCGGCGCCATTCTGGAAGTCAACCGAACCACTTGCGAGATGTGGGGGTATTCTCGCGAAGCCTTCGCATCGATTTCGGTGGGCGAGCTGAGCGCGAATGGCTCGGATTGTTCTCAGACCCTTGCCGATGAACACATCAAGAAAGCCCTTCGCGTCGGCGAAGTGACGTTCCCTTGGCGGGGGCGGCGCCGTGATGGTTCGGTGTTTCCCATCGAGGTGACGCTCAAACGCATCGAACTCGGCGGAAAGCCCCGTGTCGTGGCAAACGTTCGCGATCTCTCCGAGCGTGAGGCTGCCACCAACGCACTCCGCCAGGAGAAAACATTCGTCACGACGCTCCTCGATGGTCTGCCTGCGATCTTCTATCTGTTCGACGAACAGCTGACCCTCAGGCGATGGAACCGCAACCTCGAACGCATCCTCGGATATACCACAGAGCAGCTCGAAGGTGCGAAGCTGGCCGATCTCCACGAGCCAGGACCAAAGGGAGGCGAACTCGTGGCAGCGGCGCAACACTTACTCGAGCATGGTCAAGGCAATACCCAAAGGCAAGCCACCCTCCGTAAATCCGATGGCACACCGCATCCGTGCTTGTTGACGCTGACCCGACTCGAGACTGCGGATGGTGCGGTTCTCATGGGCGTATGCACGGACATCGCCGAGCTCCTGCAAGCTCAAGCCGATCTACGCGAGGGTGAAGAGCGCTATCGCACGCTCTTCGAGGGCGCAGGAGAGGCCATCTTTCTGCTCGAAGACGGAAAGTTCATCGACTGCAACGCAAGCGCCGTCGACATGTTCGGCGCCGAGACGCGCGACCAACTCCGCGGACGCTCGCCCCTCGCGCTGGCCCCCGAGCGCCAGACGGACGGAACGGATTCCCTTCTCGAAGGGCGTCGGCGACTCGAGGCGACGCTCGCCGGAACCCCACAACGCTTCGAATGGACACATCGGAGGCTCGACGGTACCAATTTCTTGGCAGAAGTGTGTTTGAACCGCGTCGATCTACGCGGAGTGCGACACGTACAAGCGATCACGCGTGACATCACGGAAAAGAGGCGACTCGAAGAACGTCTACATCAGGCGCAACGCCTCGAAGCCATTGGGCACCTCGCGGGCGGCGTGGCCCATGACTTCAACAATCTTCTTACGCCCATCGTGGGCAACGTCGAGCTGTTGCTCGCCGACCTACCCGACAAGGATCCCTCCCGTGCCGATTTGGAACAGGTCCTTTCTGCCGCCCATCGTGCCTGTCGTCTGACCCAGCAGCTTCTCACCGTGGGAAGGCGCAAGGTACTCGACGTGCAGCCGGTGGACATTTGCATGCTCGTCGTGGGAATGAAGAGCTTGCTCTCGACTTTGCTCCGGGAGGACATCGAGCTCGACGTTCGAGTCAATCCGAAGGGAGCCATCGTCGAGGCCGATCCGTCGCAACTCGAACAGGTGGTCATGAATCTCGTCGTCAATGGCAGGGACGCCATGCCAAGTGGCGGTCGCCTGTCCGTAGCCGTTTTCCAACGCGAACTCGACGAACGCACCTGCACACAACTCGAGAACTGTGTCCCCGGAACGTACGCGGTCCTCACGGTATCGGATACGGGCGTGGGCATGTCGGCCGAGGTTCGGTCTCGCATCTTCAATCCGTTCTTCACCACCAAAGCCGCCGGACACGGCACGGGCTTGGGGCTTCCCACGGTTAGAGGAATCATCCAACAGCACCGAGGCGCAATGACGGTGACCAGCGAGCTCGACCACGGCTCGACGTTCACCGTATACTTGCCCTTGGTGAAAGAGTCCACGAATCGTCTCGGCGTGGACACGCTGCCGCCAACTGCCCTAAATGGCACCGAGTGGGTCCTCATCGTCGAAGACGACGACTCCGTGAGGGACTTCACCCGCCGTGCCCTCGAGCGCCATGGATACCGAATCCATTCGGCAGATTCCGCAGAGCAAGCCCTCGCCCTGGTCGAAACCTTGACGTTCCCGGCTCAACTCCTCGTGACGAACGTCGTCATGCCCAAGATGAACGGGCACGACCTCTTCCACCATTTGCGCCAGCGCTGGACGGCCCTTCGCGTCCTTTACATCTCTGGTTACTCCGGCGACACCATCTCGCACCATGGGATTTTGGACGACGGCATCGTGCTGCTTCAAAAGCCATTCTCCGTCGAGCTCTTGCTCACCAAAGTGCGAGGGATCCTCGATGCCTGAGCACGGTGATAGCCGTTCGACGAAAGACGCAAGCGAGCCTTCGCCGCCAAGCCGCCGGATGACAGCACACGAGCACTGCGGTTTGCGCGCGCGACGTTGCACGTCGTCACTCGATCACTTTCGCGCATACGCTCGCCCTTGCGCATCCGCGAGCGCGCTCGGTGTGCTCACGCTCGGTGTGCTCACGCTCGCCCCCGTGACGGCATTCGCCGCGGGTTCCACTCTTTCGGTTCCCGCTGCACGCCCCGTTGTCACGACGAACCGGCAAACAGGAAGCGCTCAGTCGACGGAAACTCCCGCGGAGTCCTCGCCCTATTGGAGTCGCGGTGCGCCGAGGCTCTTCCTCTCTGGTCGCCTCGTACCGGGGCTCGGATTCGGCCGTCTCGCATTGAATGCAGGATACGGGCAGCCCCATTGGCTCTGGGCTGGACCAGAGATCATCGGTGTGGTCACGCCGTACTATTCTGCGGCGCAAGCGGGCGTGCACCTGAGCGCCATCATCGTCGATGGACTGTTCACTTGGCGCAGAACCTACTCATTTAGCCATGGGACGCTCCCGAACGACGCAAGCGTCTCGTCGAACGACTTGAAGCGCTGGAAGTCACCACATGTCGACTACGATGCGATCGACGCGAGCCTCTGGGGATTCGTTCCCTACCGCCGCTTTCTGTTCGCTTGGGAAGCGACTTGGGTAAAGCCCCTCGGGATCGCTCGAGACGACCTGATCTACGAGAAATCCAACGCGCCGTGATGAGTCGCGATGGCATCATCACGACGAAGCTCGAACCCTTGTTCCGAATTTGGTACGATCGAAAGCACCACGGCGGATTGCTCGTCGAGCATCTTTCACTGGTCGGACGCGAGCGCAGTCTTCTTTTCCGAATGGGACCTGCCTTTTGGACCTCCCTCGGCGATCACTGGGATCTTCACGCCTACGTCGGTTGGCCATTGAGCGGCCCCAATCATTTGGGATTCTGGGATGGGATGTACGGCGCCATCGGAGTGATGTATCGATTTGCGACGGGAGACACCGACGGAGCCGCGTCGCTTCGTTGAGTCTCCACCGAGCCTCGCGGCTTCGTTGTGTCTCCACGTCGCCCCATCGGCTCACTATTCTCTGAAGCTGAAGAGGAAGGTTGAACGAACGTGGAAAAGTTGCCGCGTTCGGGAACGCACTTTCCCGCCTGCCCGACGCGGGCGCCGTCGACTGTCCTCCGTTGAAGGTGCTTCGTGAACTGCACCTTCACGGAGAGTTTCCATGATTCGTCGCGTCGTTCCTACCTTTGGCTGGTCCCTTGGTGCTGCTGCATGCCTTCTCGCCTGTTCCGGTGACGATGGGAGCGGTACCGGTGCAATGGGTGGGGCCAGCTCCAACAATGTGGGTGGAGCATTGGGTCTGGGCGGCGCGACTTCGGCGGGGCTCGGGGGCGCAATCAACGTCGTGGGTGGTGCGTCCGCGCAAACGGCTTCATCTCGCGGCGGTGCGACGAACACCGCGGGCGGTGCGACGAACACCGCGGGCGGCGCTGCAACGACGGGAGGAACCGCTTCCACGAGCAGCACGACGGTAGGTGGCGCGAGTACCATCGGAGGAACGACGGCGAAAGGCGGCGCCGCATCAGTGGGTGGCACGACGGCAAAGGGCGGAACCTCGTCCACCGGTGGAACCACGGCAAAGGGCGGAACCTCGACTACCGGTGGCACGACGGCAAAGGGTGGAACGACCTCGACGGGCGGAACCTCGACTACCGGTGGCACGACGGCAAAGGGCGGAACCTCGACTACCGGTGGCACGTCGACTACCGGCGGAACTACGGCAAAAGGCGGAACCACCTCGACGGGCGGTACGACAGCCGCGGGTGGCAGCACCAGTCCAGGCACTTGCCAAAGTGGGAGCGGCACGACGACCTGGGCATCGAGTTGCCCCACTTCTGCCCCGAGCTGCACGACTGGCAGTTGGGTCGCGGGCGGGCCCGAATCCGAATCACTCGAATTTCGCGTTGAAGGCGGAGTCCGCACACTTTGCCGTGTACTCGGACGAGGCCATTTCTACGGCGACCGCGCAATCCGCCGCGAATTACCTCGAGAACACCGTATGGCCCTCGTACTTCGGCTCTCCCATGTTCATGAAGGAGCCCCTCTGCAATCAGACGACGAAGTACAAGGCGAGCATTCACGTGCACTCCGATTGGGGACTCACCGGCGGCGCTTGGGGCTCGAACCGAATGGGCATGTGGATTGGCACTGGCGGCCTGAGCAATCATTGGGGCCTGGCACATGAGTTCATGCACTCGGTGCAGAGCGTGCAAGGTGGCCAGAGCTGCAATCAATCCAACACCTGCGGGTGGATCTACGAGAGCCACGCAAATTTTGCCCCCATCAATTGGCGGAGTATCGAAGTGACGTACATTGCTCCGAGCTCTTGGTCAACTCCACGCACTTGTACCTCGGCAGCACCCGCGACAGGTACTGCAACTGGCAATTCATGGAGTACCTGAAGGACAAGTATTGCTACAGCGCCGTCAACGCCATCTGGACGGGTTCCCCGACGAACAATCCCTTCACCGGCATCATGAATGGTCTCGGCTTCAGCGTGAGTCAGTTGAACGACTTCATGGGTGAGTGGGCGATGCACAACATTACGTGGGACTATCAGAATCCTCCGCCCACCACCGGCGGCAATCAGGGTGCAACCTACCGCAGCAACTACGGTCTCGTCACCGACACGAGTCAGACCACACGCCGTCAGCGCCTGACCAAGGTCGAACCCCTGGACACGAGCTACGCCACGAATCGACGCTTCATTTCTCCCCACTCGTGGGCGCCCCAACGCTACGGCTATAACGTCATCCGGCTGTATCCGGAGAGCACCGCGACGAGCGTCACCGTGACCTTCCGTGGCGTCACCTCCGCGCCTTCGAGCCCGGATTGGCGCTGGGGACTCGTTGCGACCAACAGTGCGATGACCACGGCGCGTTACAGCGCGGTGCAGAAAGGCTCGGACGGTTCCCTCACGTTCTGCATCACTCAGGGCGAGCCGCTGTTCTTGGTCGTCATGGGAACCCCCTCGGCCTGGTACGACATCGTTTGGGATCAGCCTTACAACACGGTGCCGCGCTATCCATACATGATCCAGCTCGCTGGCGCGTGGCCGGATGGCTTCCAGAATGGCGCCCAGGACGCCTGTCCCTCAGGGCTCACCCGAGCGAGCAACGGCGGCGGCTGCGCTCCGTCAGGAACCACTGCATATGTTGGCCCCTACGCCACGGTACTGAGTGGTGCGACGGTGAGCGGAAGTGCCCGCATCGAGGACCACGCCATCGTCGCCCGCGGCACGGTCTCCGGTGGAACCGTCGGAGCGCTGAGCGTGCTCGGGTACGGCAACACCGGCTTCAACGTGAGCAGCGGCACGGTCAAGACGACATTCTATCCCCTCGGGTTCTTCGCGAGCGGCCAGAGCGTGGCGGGCGGTTCCCTGATCGGTGACGTCGAGTTCCAGGGCGCGAGTGTCAGCCGCACGAGCGGCACCTGTAGCGGCTTCGTTGACGGCTCCACCTGCAACGGGCCAGGAGCGGACTCGACGCCCGCCCCGCCCTACGCATGGCGGAACTGAACGTCCGGATTTTCGATTCGAGCGAGTCGCACGATGGGGCTGAGTGATCAGCCCTTCCGTGCGCTCGGGGAGCAGGTCGATGTGCTTTGGGGGCCAAGGGGCGAGCAAGTCGATGTGCTTTGGGGGGCCAAGCGGCAAGTCCGTCGGGTTGCGTCAGAGAGCCGCACTTCTCGCCTGACGAATTGCCCCCAAGGGGTCGGACGCCGACCGCGAGGAACGTCGAGGAACGTCGAGGAACGTCGAGGAACGTCGAGGAACGTCGAGGAAAGCGCACCGAGTTCATCGGATCGAGACACTTCATTACCGAGATTTCACCATCGCGGCCGCCGCCGTGGGGCACGACTCGAACCCACGGGCCAGGGAAATGAGCAATCGCCCGGCGCCCTGTCATGCACCCGTGGCCAACCTGCGGCGAAAACGGAGGTTGTACTTTGGCGCGAGAAGTGTAGATTGCGGCCCGAATTCATGTCACCTCGTCGGTGATGTTCAACCGGCTCGGCGGAACGGGTTCATCTCCTTGGTTAGCTTTTGGCGGTGCGGAATCGCCCAATTCCTCGGGCGATAAGGGAAATTCTCTCTTTCTGGTCTCGTGACGGTGCTATCACCGCCTCGGTCGGATCGGTGCGCGCTCCAGGGGGCACTCGAACACTGTTGGCCAGACAGCACCAACGATGCGTCGACTGAACCGCCGACATCCCCGGCCAAGCAGGCAGAAGACGTCATGGAACTGGGTGCAAGCATCGTAAGACTCTCCTCGCGATTCATGAGCCGTATTCGTCGGCTGACGACGCTGCCACCCTGGTCCCCATCGAGATTGGTTTTCGGAGCCTCGCTGTTCCTTACCGTGCTGCTTGCTGCGGTGCTCGTCTGGGACGACGTTTGGCGACTCAATTGGGCGATCGGAGCGACCTCTGATTGGGATCGACACCTGAGCTATCTCGAAGGCGCCGCCAATTCGGTGCTCGAGCACGGTGAGCCGCCCTATTGGAACCCTTATCCCTGTGGCGGCGTGCCGAGACTGGCTCACCCCGAATCGAACATCTACACGCCGTTTTACGTCTTCACGTTGGTGATGTCGCCGAACCAAGCGGTGCGGTGGCTCATCGGCGCGCACCACGTGATTGCCGTCGTCGGCACCTGGTTGCTCGCGCTGTCCCATCTGCGACGGCGCGGCGGCACGCCGCTCGCAGCTCCCCTTGGTGCATGCTTGTTTGCCGCGTGCTCGGTGTTTCCGCTGCACATGGCCGAAGGTCACTTCGAGTGGATGCCGGCCGCTTACGTACCCTGGATCGTCTACTTCTTCGAACGCTCCCTGCGCAGTGGACGGCTGCACCACGCGATCTACGCCGGCGCCGGATTCGGGCTGATGATCGGTGAAGGTGCCACATACCCAACGACGCATACCGCCGTATTCATGGCCGCCTATGGTGGCCTGCTCTGCCTGAGTGAGCGCCGATGGCGGCCGTTCTTCGCGACGACCATCACCCTGGTGTCAGGCGTATTCCTCGCGGGGCCAAAGGTGGTCCCGATGGCAGAGTTCCTCTCGCGGCGCCCTCGGCACATCGGATCGCCGGAAGAATTGCCGCTACAAGGGGTCTTCCAGACGTTGACGGCACACACTCCGCCTCCCGCGCCGTGGTGGGCGTGGGCGTGGCACGAGTTCGGGCATTACGTCGGCATGCTCGGGCTCGCGTTGGCCGTGTTCGGCGCGCTCGTCGGTGGCAAGCGGGCACGAATGCTGGCAATCGTAGCCCTTCTGTTCCTGGTTCTCGGTGCAGGAAGTTTCGCACCGTGGGCGCCTTGGAGCCTGCTGCACGAGCTGCCGGGCTTCAGTTCCCAGCACGTTCCCTCGCGGTTCATCATCGGGGCGATCTTGCCCTTGGCCGTGTTGGCGGCCCTCGGACTCGGTGCGCTCCTCGGTCCGCAATCGACCTCGCGGCGTTGGATGGGTTGCCTCGTCTTTACGTTCATGCTCCTGACGGATCAATGGGTGGTCCGTCACGATATCTTTCATCCCATCCAGTGTCCGCCGGCGGAAGAACCGGAACTGCCTCGCCCCAACGACAAGTTCATAACGCTGTCGACGACGCCCCACAACACAGACTGTCGCCCCCTGGCGGCTGCGGCACGCGACCACGTGGCGGTCATCGAAGCCTACGAACCGCTCTGTCCGCGGGAAGACCAAGGCAGTTACAACGGGCGACAGGAAGGTCTGCTCCACAAGGGAGATCCGGCGTACCGCGGCGAAGCGTGGCTCGAACCGGACGCAGGCGCGGTGAGGCTCGTGAAGCAAACCGACAATCGATTCGTGTTCCGAATCGACGCAAATCGCCCGTCGGTGCTCACCGTGAATCAGAACGGCGACACGGGATGGGCTGTGAACGATCCAGCGTGCGGCAAGCCCTACATCGACGAAAAGAAGCGTCTCGCCCTTCGCGTGCCTGCAGGCAAGCGAACGATTGCGATCCGATACACCCCACCACGTCTCGGCTTGGGAATTGGGCTCGCCGTGGCGACGCTGCTCGCATTCTTGGTGCTCCGCTATCAGCAGCTCCGCAAGATCCCAACGTAGAGAAGCGGCACAGCGCGATGGCGGCACAGCGCGATGGCGGCACAGCGCGATGACGGCACAGCGCGATGACGGCACAGCGCGATGACGGCACAGCGCGATGGCGGCACAGCGCGATGACGGCACAGCGCGATGACGGCACAGCGCGATGACAACGGGTGCCATTGGGTCGAACGTCGGGCGTCGAACGCACAGCAGCGTCGAGGAGAAGATGGAAGTCGAACGAAGGACACTGGAGGCCGAGCTTAGCGCCTCGATTGATTCACACGTCCTCGTAGACGTGCCGTCGTCTCCCAAGGCCTGGTCGTTGGTCACGACAGGACTATCCCAAGTCGGTCAAAGCGAGGTCGTCTTCACCGTGGTGCATACGGACGAAGACCGCGATTTTCCCGAGGGCGTCTTCAACTACATTCGTGCCCTGAAGCATTTCGCGGCGCAGGGCAAGCTCGTGCGCGACGGGGACGTCAGTGGCTATCGCGCTCCTGGACCATTCCAGTTCGGCGAGTTCGTCGGGGTGGCGTTCTTCGATGCTCCTCCAATTGCCGGGCTCTCGCTCTCCGATGACGTGCTAGCCGGGGTGTTTTTGCGTGAAGGCGAGCTGGCTATGGCAATGCACTGCAGCGTTCGGCGCGTACTTCACCGACTAGGACAGGCCGCGCGCTACTTTCCCACACCATACTGGTCCGATCCCTCGCGAGCCACCGTTTATTCTCCTCGAGACGCCGAGCAAAGTATCCTGCGGAAATTCGCGCGCGCTTCGGTTTCAGAGGCAACGGCAACACTTCGTCAGGAAACGATGACCCTTTGTGTTCCGCGCACCATCGCTGCAACGCTTGCCGCTAGCCTTGCAGCCGGAAATGCCTGCGCGATCTTACCCCGCAGACGAGCGGACGTAAGGGCAGCACTCGTTTGGTCTCCCGGGCAGCAAGAACCCGAGGCCATTTTCGCTGCAGGCACGCCCCCGGACGACTTCGCCGCAACGTTCGTCGGCTTTGTGCCAAACGGTGCGCCCAATGACGACATACGATTCATGGAGGACGGCTACGCAGTTGTTCTATGTGAATCATCCACGCACAGGCTCGTGCGGTCGCTCGGCGCTGGCGTGCCACTAGAGCTCGGCAGTAGTCAGGGTCCCCGGCTATACGTGGCCATTGCATAGACCGAACTCGAGATACTAAAATCACCAAATGTCAGCAAAGCAGGCGAGCGATTGCACCTCGGGCCCCGCCCAAGACCCAGAGACTTCCGCCCGCGCAAACACCGACGTCGATGCCGACGCCGATGCCGACGAGCAGCCCTATCTGGCGAGCAAGACGAAACGAGTGCTGAACGGCTGCATCGACGTCACGCTCTACGAACTCCTACGGTATGGCTTGGCGCTTCTGGCAGACGTGGATTACCTCACCTGGGAAGCGACCGATCCCGATGGCATGCTTTGGGTCGTTCTTTGTTTTTTGGCCTATTACACCTTCTTTGAGGCGTTGTTCCAGAAGACGCCGGCAAAGTGGATTACGAAGACGCGCGTCGTGACCGTGCAATGCAAAGCTCCGGCTCCGGGTCGTATCCTCCATCGTTCGCTCGTGCGCTTGGTGCCATTCGACTGGCTCTCGTTCCTCATGGGCGACGGCCGAGGTTGGCACGACCGATGGTCCCGCACATGCGTCGTCGACGACGACTAAGCTGCATCCAAACGTCTGCCTTGACTTAAGATGATACGCAATCACTTCTGGCAGTCAGCAAGAGCTGCACCTCTCACGGTCAAACTTGGGCTCTTCGCGTTCATCTCGTGCGTCGCCCGAACCGCGTGTTTCAGTGTTTTCGGTATCGGGTGGATTACAGAAGCGTTAGTGATAGCGGTCGTCGCCTACGGCGGAACCCGTCACCGGGTCACGGCGAGGCTCGCCGTCGGACTGTTCGCCATCATCATCACGTGGACACTCGGCTCGTTCACCTGCAAGCTGTATCGCTTCGGGGCCGTTCTCGTCTGTCCATCGGGAAGCAGTCGAACGGCAAGCGACGGTATTGCCGGAGAATGGGTAAGTTGCCTGCGACGCGATGGAACGCCCCTGGGCCCTGCAATCGGTACGTCCTACGGCGGTGATGGCTCGACGACCGTCGTCTACGAAGACTACCGAATGCGCAACGGTAAGATTGTGGGTTTGAGAGTGAGTTGCGGCTCGATGCCCATCGAGCCTTTCGAGGTTTGTTTTCCCGAAGCACATGGTCAGCGTTGCGAGCCGGCTCGCTTCGAACCACCTCTTCCTTGGAAGGGGTGTTCGAATTTGCGTGCGCAGTTGGCCGAGGGCTTCGCTCGGAACTGCCGGACGCGCACGGTCCCGAGCGAGCTCTGCTTCTGACCGACGCATCACGGTCGAACGAACCTCGCCCAACGCCTTCGAAGGTTCGGTTCGTCCCTGCCTTTCGCGCGACGGCCATGCACCAACGATCGAGTGAAGCCCGCGTCGTCGGCACGTCGAGTCGCGTCGTCGGCACGTCGAGTCGCGTCGTCGGCACGTCGAGTCGCGTCGTCGGTGAGCCAAACCACTGGTCTTCAGCCCTCTAACGCGCGGAGAATCCCGAAAAAAAGACGCCCTACCCCTTCCGATATTCACGGACAGCTATATAGCTATGTAGCTATGCATAAACAGCTGCAGCTCGATCGCGTGTTCGCGGCGCTTTCCGATCCCACCAGGCGCGCGATGTTGGCCCGCCTCGCGCAGGGAGAAGCCACCGTCAGCGAGCTCGCCGAACCCTTCGGCTTGCGGCAACCCACAATCTCGAAACACCTGCGCGTCCTCGAAGAAGCGGGACTCGTTCAGCAAGCTAAAGACGCCCAACGCAGACCGCGCCGTCTCGTCGTCGGTGGTCCGCTGAAGGACGTGGACACCTGGCTTATGCCCTTTCGAGAACAGTGGGAACGGCGATTCGACAACCTTGATTCGTACCTGCGAAGAATCAACCAACCAAGCGAATAGGAGCGCAATTGACGATGAACCAAGACACGACGACCACCATCGATCGAAGCAACTTCACCATTGTCTTCAACCGAACCGTTTCCGCGGCTCGAGAACAGGTGTTCGATGCTTGGACGCGACCAGAGCACATCAAGCATTGGTGGGATCCCACTGGCACACCGCTCAGCGAATGCCTCGTGGATTTGCGCCCAGGGGGATCCTTCAGATTCACGAACCAGGATTCTGCGCATAGTCCACCTTTCACCGGCACGTACCGGCGCATAGAGAGGCCTTCCAGCCTCGAATTCGAAGCCCTCGGCGCGGTCGGTACTGTCTCGCTCGTGGCCAAAGGTGCAGCAACGCACATGACGGTTTCCATCCGTTGTTCGTCAGCCGAACATCTCGAGCAATTCATCAAGCTCGGAGTCCATGAAGGCACCGCACGGACCCTGAACAACCTAGCGGCGTACATTCCAAAAGCTTCGCCGCCGGCTCATGCTGTCGGTGAATCGTAGTAGCAACGTGGTTGCGAAAGTCAGGTCGCTCCCTGGCACGTACGTCAACGTTGGTCCGACTACGACTGTCAACCTTACGACCTCACTTGGCTGCGAGCTCAACCAGCGACAGACATTCGTGCCGCGATCCCTGTGTTTCCCCGATAGGTCATTCTGCTTGCGCGTGCAAAAAACGACGAGTCATGGGCACTCTACGATCGGCCGACCGCCGAGTGCCCACTCGTTCGGGGCGCGTGCGCCAGTGGGAACGCGTGCGCCAGTGGGAACGCGTGCGCCAGTGGGAACGCGTGCGCCAGTGGGAACGCGTGCGCCAGTGGGAACGCGTGCGCCAGTGGGAACGCGTGCGCCAGTGGGAACGCGCGCGCCAGTGGGAACGCGTGCGCGGCTATGCGAAAGTGAGCTCGTCGCCGCCCCTCGTCCTCGGTGTAAATGGTCGGTACACGGTCCGATACACCGCCCACTCGACGCGATTTAGTTGAGCCGCGGCCCGTATCCACGTGCGACCTGGTTCCCGGACGCACCGGAAACCCTCGACGGCCAGCGCCCGTCCTCCCCGAACGGCTGGGCTCGCAATGGAAAAATCGACCATGACGATTCGCACGCTCTCCTCCATCGGCTTGTTGGCTTCGCTGATTCAGGCGTGCAGCGGGAACGACGGCTCGAGCACGAACGATGCCTCAACGGGAGGCTCCGGCGGTTCCACTGCCGCGGTCGGCGGCAGCAGCCCGGATGCGACAGATAACATTTCGGCCAAGGGCGGAGCTTCAGCGATCAGCAGTTTTGTTTTGGGCGGCGCGAGCACGTCAGTTGGCGCGACGTCGCATTCCGGCGGCGCGACATCCTTGAGCACCATCGGCGGGGCCACGTCGGGCGGCACCCCGACCGGCGGCACATCGGCCCGGGGCGGCACCAGTGCTACCGGTGGAGCGACCTCGACCTGTCCTCTCGATTTGGTCGGATTCGCCACGGTGAGTGGCGGTACCATTGGCGGCGGCAACGCGACGCCAACCGTCGTCACGACTCAAGCCGAATTGCGGGCATGCGCAACGGCAACCGAGGCTCGTGTCTGCAAGGTCAAGGGGACGCTCACCTTCAGCCCCTTCGAAGAGATCCGCGTGACCAGTAACAAGACCATCATCGGCGTGGGAAGCACGGCAGAAATCGTCATGGGCGGCTTCTTCCTCAACGTCGGCGTAAATAACGTCATCATCCGGAATCTTACTATCCGCGACAGCTACATCGATGGCCAATACGATACCGGCGGCGACAACGGAGGCGACCGCGACGGCATCCAAATGGATACCGCCCACCACGTGTGGATCGATCACAATCGTTTCAGTCATCTCGGAGACGGTCAAATCGACAGTCGAAAGGACACGACGTTCGTCACCACGTCGTGGAACATCCTAGAAAACCATAATAAAGCCTACGGGATCGGCTGGACGGAAAACGTGACCGCGCAGATGACGATTCATCACAACGTGATCCGTAAGACGACGCAGCGCAATCCGAGCACGGACAACGTTCTTCGGGCTCACTTGTACAACAATTTCATGCAAGACATTGCGTCGTACGGTAACTACTCCCGAAACGCGACGAACATGGTCATCGAGAACAGCGTCTTCGACACGGTGAACGATCCGCACTACTACGACACTGGGACGCTCATCGCGATTGGCAACGTCTACAGGAACACTTCCGGTCAGAAGGAGTCGAGCGGCTCCACGTATTCGGTTTTCAATCCGCACGACTACTACGCCTATGCTCTCGACGCGACGAACCAAGTGGAAGCCATTCTTGCCAAGTGTGCGGGCCCGCGTGCAGAGCTCGGCAATTAAATCGCACGTCGGGCTCGAACAACCGTGAGCCGTCGACGAGAGCTCCCTCGACCTGAAAGCATCAACCACCTCGCAATAGCGCAACGCCTACAGCCAAGACCACTTGCTTTGAGCGCATCCTCGATGGCTTCGTTGTCGGCTGCGGTGCGTCCTCACGTAGCCACCTACGCTCTGGGCGCTCCTCGCCTCCGCCTCGCCAACGAGGCGCGGTCTTCGCAAGTGATTCTTGTTGTAATCACACCGAGCGTTACGCATCGAGGTCGAGGAGTGCCATGAAATTCGCGTCGCACGTTGCCATCACGTCCATCTCCGTCTCGATGTTTGCCCCGCTAGCCGCTTGTAGCGGTTCCGATCCATCGTCGGATCCCAGTGGAGTCGGTGGCAGCACCAACCCAGCCGCTTTCGGTGGAAACGTCGGCATTGGCAACGGTGGTTCCGCAGGAACGCGCACCTCGGGTACGACCAACGGCTCCGGCGCGGAAGGAGGCGCAAAGAGCAACTCAACGACATCCACCACTGCAGGCGGCACCACGAGCGTCGCTGGCGCGCCAGGAACGGGCGGATCAACGAGTTCAGGCGGCTCGGTTGCGACAGGCGGTTCGATTGCCGCGGGAGGCTCGATCGTCATGGGCGGCGCGTCGACATTGGGTGGCGCGACGAACGTCGGAGGCGTATCGACGAAGGGCGGCTCATCGAGTTCCGGTGGTACGACAGCAAAAGGTGGCACCTCGGCTACGGGCGGCATCACGAGCACTGGTGGTACCTCCTCGAAGGGCGGGTCATCGGCCACGGGCGGAGGAAGCAGTTGCCCCGTTGAACTCGTTGGGTTTGCTTCGGTCAACGCCGACGGCATCAACGGGACGACCGGAGGCGGTAACGCAACGCCAGTCACCGTCACTACCTTCGCCCAACTCAAGGCAGCCGCGCAGGATTCGGCCGCGCGCGTCATCGTCGTTTCAGGCACGATCAAGACCACCGACGGCGGCGGCTCGGCGATGAGCGTGGCAAGCAACAAGACCATCATCGGTGCAAACAAGAGTGCCACGATCTACGGTGGGATCGTACTGAACGGGGTCAGCAACGTCATCGTTCGCAACCTGAACATTCAAGGCGTTTACCCGAACTCGGGTCCCGACGACACCCTGGCGTCGCACAACTCCCATCACGTTTGGTACGATCACCTGGCCATCTGGGACGCGGGCGACGGGCTCTTGGACATCACGAACCAATCGAACTATCACACCGTGTCATGGACCAAGTTCTACTACACGAACTCGGCCAACGGACATCGGCTTGCCAGCTTGAACGGCTCCGGCGGCGGCGATCATCCCGAGGACTCGAGGTACCTCAAGTCCACGTATCACCACAATTGGTGGTCGACCCTGGTCAACGAACGAATGCCGCGAATGATGTACGGCAAGCTCCACGCCTTCAATAACTACTACAACGCGCCAAACAACGCCTATTGCATCGGGGTGGGCTCCTTTGGCACCGCATTGATCGAGAACAATTACTTCAAGAGCGTGAAGAGCCCGCACATCTTCATGTACGACTGGCACATGTACATTGCCGCGAGCGGCAACGTCTACGACAACACGACTGGCAACAAGGATACGGGCATGAGCGGTTCGCGAGGCACGAACGACCCAGCCTTGAACGCCGGAGTAGAAGACGCCGCAGCCTTCACCCCGCCGTACAAATACACGCTCGACAAGGCCGCAGATGTTCCGGCACTCGTGCAGAAGTGCGCCGGGCCGCAGTAAGGAGAGCAGCCGTCAGCGGTCAGCCGTCAGCCGTCAGCCGTCAGCCGTCAGCCGTCAGCCGTCAGCGGTCAGCCGTCAGCGGTCAGCGGTCAGCCGTCAGCGGTCAGCGGTCAGCCGTCAGCCGTCAGCCGTCAGCCGTCAGCGGTCAGCCGTCAGCGGTCAGCCGTCAGCAATCAGCGGTCAGCCGTCAGCCATCAGCCGTCAGCCATCAGCCGTCAGCCGTCAGCTGTCAGCCGTCAGCTGTCAGCCGTCAGCTGTCAGCCGTCAGCCGTCAGCCGTCAGCGGTCAGCCGTCAGCCGTCAGCGGTCAGCGGTCAGCCATCAGCCGTCAGCGGTCAGCCGTCAGCGGTCAGCCGTCAGCAATCAGCCGTCAGCCATCAGCCGTCAGCAATCAGCCGTCAGCAATCAGCCGTCAGCAATCAGCGGTCAGCATTCAGCCGTCAGCAATCAGCCGTCAGCAATCAGCCGTCAGCAATCAGCGGTCAGCATTCAGCCGTCAGCAATCAGCCGTCAGCAATCAGCCGTCAGCAATCAGCCGTCAGCAATCAGCCGTCAGCAATCAGCCGTCAGCAATCAGCCGTCAGCCGTCAGCCGTCAGCAATCAGCCGTCAGCAATCAGCCGTCAGCAATCAGCCGTCAGCAATCAGCCGTCAGCCGTCAGCCGTCAGCGCGCCGAAAGCTGATGGCTGATACCTGACACCTGACACCTGACACCTGATACCTGACACCTGATACCTGACACCTGACACCTGATACCTGAAACCTGATACCTGACACCTGAGGGCGTTCATCTGAGAACCGTCGCGAGCCCCAGCTTCTGCTGTCGAATCGCGTCTGCCACGAACCCAGCGATGATGTCGGCTCCCTCGTGGTTGGTGTGCGTTCGATCGGTGCCCAGGGCGAAGTACTTCGTCCAGGTGATGGTCTGCAGCCAATTCCACGTCGTGACGGTCAGATCGATGACGGGGACGTTCTGACTCGTCCCGATGTCACGGATGATCTGCGGAAGGTTGGCGCCAGTGGAGCTAATGTGCTCGCTTGCAAGCGCGTATCCGGCTCGCGAGATCGGCGTACAGAGGATGATGTTGACGCCAGCCGCCTTCGCTTGAGTGACGTAAGCCGTCATGTTCGCCTTGAAGGTTGCCGCGGTCACGTCTTTGTCGTTGTGTCCCAACTGCACGATCGCCCAGTCGCCCGCCTTCCAACCCGCTTTGATTGCTCCCCACATCTTCGCGCTGCCCAACACGGAGCCCGAGCTCTCGCCGGAGTCTGCGTAATTTGCCACCGATACGGGCACGCCGAAGAACCGCGGCAGATGCTGTCCCCAGCCGCCATAGTCTAGGGAGTCCTGATCGCACACCGTCGAATCACCGGCGATCCACACCTTGGGTACCGGATTGAGGTTCTTGACGCAGATCGCCGATAGCTGCGGAGCTGCGCCGCGAACGTAGATCTGCAATCCCGGTGTGCCGGCGGAAACGTTCTGGACGGGTTGCCCCTCGGGTTGACGCACGTTCACACCGAACGAGAATCGCTTGGTTGCGCCAGCTGAGGTCGTCACCACCGGAAGCATGCGACGATACCGTTCCGCTTCGACGTACATGTTGCCCGCCGAAGTACCGCCCAACTCGACGGTAACTTCGTAGTCGCCAACCGCACCGCCGAAGTCGCAAACGATTGGGTTCGTCCCCGTACAACGCGATAGCTGATTGATCGCACAAGCGCTCACCTGCGTGGAACCGCCAGATCCGCTGCCACCCGACGCGTTACCCCCCGTCCCACTACCCGCGAGCCCATTGCCACCGATGCCGCCACCACCCGCTGATTTGCCGCCGGTTGCTGCACCGCTCGTTCCGCCTGCGTTGTGGCCGCCGACGCTAGTGCCTGCATTGCCGCCAACCATACTGCCATCGACGTTGGCCCCACCGACGTTACTCGTGCCAGTAGACGTACCCCCACCGGTTCCGCCAGCGGTACTGCCACCACCTATCGCGCTGCTGCTTCCGACTATCGTCGTAAATTGGCTCACCCCCCCACTCGCTGGAAGTCCCCCGCCGTTCGTGGTGTTTCCACCATTTGCAGAAACACCACCCGTCGTAGCGCTCCCGCCACTCGCACCGCTTTCGGATTGCTCGTCAGAACAGCCAAAACACAGCGGACAGAGGATTAGCAACAGCTCGATGTAGGTGGTTCGCATGGGGTCAGTCCGATTGCGCACTATTCGTTTCCGTCGCGGCGTCGAACCAATCACGCAATTCGAACGCCGACGTCCCCCCTCCCGCATTCTTCACCACGTCGAGGTGACGCGAGCGCCGTCACTGCGCCGACGGGAGCCGTGCTGTCGTTCCCGCGCCGACACGCGCGGGTCCCTCGTCACCGTTCGGCCGCGACGCGAGCGCCCGGCACCATTCCGCCGCGACGCGAGCGCCGTCACTGCGCCGACGGGAGCCGTGCTGTCGTTCCCGCGCCGCCCCAAGCCCAAAATGCAGAAGCGGGAACGCGAGGCGCGCTATGTCCCTCGCGGTGAAGCCGTCCCCGCTGGTGGACGGATGCATAGAATCCATTCGTCCACCAGCGTACCCGCAAGTGCACGCATCGGCGCCGAGCGACTCACAGATTCACGCCACCCGAAGCCTCGATGCGTTGACCGTTGACCCATCGATTCCCTTCGTCGAGCAGGCTGGCAACGACGGGCCCAATGTCGTCGGGCTGCCCGACACGCCCCAGGGCGGTCACGGACGAAATCATCTGCTGCAATTGTGCGTTGTCCCTCACCACGCCACCACCGAAGTCCGTCGCGATGGCGCCAGGAGCCAGCGTGTTCACGGTGATACCGCGCGCGCCGAGCTCTTTGGCAAGATAGCGAGTCATTACTTCGACCCCGCCTTTCATCGACGCGTACGCGGAGTAACCCGGGGTCGAGAAGCGAGCGAGCCCCGAAGATAGATTCACTATCGCGCCGCCGTCGTTCATCAGAGGCAAGAGCTTCTGCGTGAGAAGAAAGGGCCCCTTGAGGTGCACCGCGTAGAGCTCGTCGAGTTCAACTTCCGTTGTATCGATGAACGGTTTGTGCAGACCCGTACCGGCGTTGTTCACCAGGCCGTCGAAGCGCTCACGGCCCCAAGTCTTCTGCAATGACGTTTTTACTCGAGCTGCGAAGTCGGCGAAGGTGTCCGTGCGGCGAACGTCGAGCGGAAGGGCCACGGCCTTGACCCCAAACTTCTCCAAACCCCGAACCGTTTCGTTCGCCGCCGCTTCGTTCGATTGGTAGGTGATGATGACGCCAAAGCCACGTCGGGCCAGGTGTTCCGCCGCCGAGCGACCAAGGCCGCGACTACCGCCGGTGATGAGTGCGATTTTCGTCGTGTTCATTGACATGCTCCTTCTTGCTGAGTCGCACACTTGATACGCCCGGCGCCCGACTTGAACAATGGGGTGGATTTCGGGACACACTGTCCAACCGCGAGAAACAATCATGGATCGCCTCGAACGCATGACCGCCTTTGCCCGCGTCGCCGAAATGGAGAGCTTCACGAGCGCTGCCAAGAGCCTTGGCCTCCCGAAAGCCACCGTGTCCCTTGCCGTGCAACGACTCGAAGAGCGTCTCGGCGTGCGTCTGTTGCACCGCACGACGCGGCGCGTGCACCTCACCCAGGACGGAGTGGTCTTCTACGAGCGTTGCAAGGCGCTACTCGCCGACGCGGAAGACGTCGAAACCCTGTTTCAACGGCAGCCCGAAGCGCTGACCGGACGCATTCGAGTAGACATGCCCAGTCGCATGGCGCGACTGCACGTCATCCCCAAGCTTCCGCTGTTCCTCGACAAGCACCCCGCCGTCGAACTCGAACTCGGTAGCACCGATCGCTCCGTTGATTTGGTGCGTGAAGGCTACGACTGCGTCGTGCGCGTGGGACCACTCACGGATTCGGACTTGGTTGCACGCCGCATCGGCGAATACCGCATCGTCAACGTCGCGAGCGCCGCGTATCTGAAGCAGCACGGCACGCCGCGATCGGTGCAAGACTTGACGAAGCACCACCTCGTGCATTGGGCGCCCGTGCTCGGTGCGAAGCCCTTCGGTTTCGAATACCGAGATGGCAACGAGCAGAAGGAGCTTTCGATGCGCGGGCGCATCACGGTAAACAACGCCGAAGCCTATCTCGCTGCGTGCATCGCTGGCCTCGGAATCATTCAGTTGCCGAAGGTCCCCTTCGACGAGGAACTCACGCGCCATCGTCTCGTCGAGATCTTGCCAAAACTCCAAAGACAAACCCTGCCCGTTACCATCCTCCTCCCCCACCGTCGTCAGCTGTCGCGCCGCGTACGGGTGTTCATCGAATGGCTCGAACACGTGTTGAAGTGAGGGACACGGAGCGAGCAGACCAACCGACAAGCGAACGCGAACGATGCCGGGGCCTCCGTCGCGAACCGAATGAACGCGAACGATGCCGGGGCCTCCGTCGCGAACCGAATGAACGCGAACGATGCCGGGGCCTCCGTCGCGAACCGAATGAACGCGAACGATGCCGGGGCCTCCGTCGCGAACCGAATGAACGCGAACGATGCCGGGGCCTCCTTTGGACACGCGTGGAGGCCTCGACATCATTCAGCTGCTCGATGGCTCAGTTTCCGCAAACGCCGACGACGAAGTCGTCGAGTAGATCGTGGTGCCCTTCGAGGGATTGCGGGGTGCGAGTCAGGCATTGGCCCGAGGGCACTGACACGATGTCGCTCGGCCAATGCTCGCTCTTCATCGTCAAGGTGCCCGATTGCACGGACAGAAGCAGTCCCGTTTGGCTCGATGTCACTGCCCATTCGCCGTACTCCGCTTCGGAGAACAGCGACACGCTCGCGCCCTTGGTGGCCGAGACGCCCAAGACGTCATTGGCCAGATAGTTTGCCGGATTGACCAAGTAAGACATCACCGGTTCCAAACCGTAGGTGATTCCGAGCGCCAAGCCGTTCGACAAGGTGACCGCGGATACGTCATCGGACGTCCCGCTCATCGTAGCGGCGATCGCCCCATCCTCGAGACTACCCAATTTTATAGCCAAGAGGGTCTTGGCGCCCTGCTTTGCCGTCGCTGCCTCGTCGCCCAAATCGAGGTCCCTGGCGGTGAGTACGTCGGTCTTGCCGTCAAAGTCGAGATGACCGCGCAATCCGGCGGCGTGCAGCTGGACGGGCGACTGGGACGCGGCCGCGTCGGTGGTGTCCAGGTTGAACATGGAGTCGACGAAGTCGACGAACCGCGCCCGCCAATCGAATGCGCCAAGGGCAGCGGAGAGCTTCACCGTACGCGCGCCTCCATCTGCTTCGATGGTGGCGACATCAGTCCCTGCCGCTACTTGGATCCGCGCGTCGGATTCCGTGAAGGTAACGTCGATGGGCGACTGAACCGAATCTTTCCGGATGCTTTGTCCGAGCCGCTCAACGTCAGCGAGCCGTGTAACGTCCCCTTTGCCGAGGAGACGACGGGCTGCGTCGTCTCCTCGAAGTTACCATCGGAAGAGGACGACGAAGTTCGATAGGTAGTGGCTCGGAGATATGCACCGACATCGAGCTCGAGCTCGGCGCGGTCAGCATGGAGCTCCGCCATCATCAGACGTTCGCGGGCAACGTCGCGAAATACCTCGACGGCGACGTTGTCCCCGTCGCCACACGCGATCCTCGAGATGCGGATCCGCATTGGATGCTCTTGCTGCTCCTTCACGCAATCGGGATCGAGCTCCGCAACCGAACTGGCTCCGCCCGAGCCGCTTCCAGAGGTTCCCCCGGTGTTCGACGCACCACCCGTGCCCGAGGCGCCACCGGTCGGTGGAATTGGCGCCACGATTGGTGTCGCAGCTTCGGTTTCCTCCCGTGTGCAAACGGTTTCTGCTTTGAGCAAAAATGTAACGCTCGAGTCGGTGGTGCTTTCAACGTTGCTCGCAACCAGCTGCTTGTCGCGTAACTCGTCCAGGGCATCGCGGAGCTCCGATTGGGAGTCCGCGACGAAGGGCTCGATGACCTTCTCGTCACCCAAGGTGAGAAACCGAGCGACCGCTCGCGATCCCTCGATACCGCTCAAGGCCGCAAGCCCAACGGTACCGAGATGCTCGAGCCTGGTCGTAGCCAATTGAGCCGCCTGCATGGCGTCCAGTTCTCCGCACTCCGTAACCTGTGACGGGCCGGTACTGTCACCCGGCTTCACAGTGTCATCCTTGGAACACGCCATCAGAGTCAGTGCCAAAGCCACGCCCGTAAGACCAGAACGATACGAGATTCTAAGCATTTTTGCCGTTCTCCATCAATACACCCTCTGCCAACGGACGAGCCTATCAGCACTTCGCGTGCCAAGGACGACTCTGGCTACGATAGGCGCACGCGAGGCGTGGCTTGGGCACAGGCGCCCAAGGCCCTTCCGAAGCGGGCGCGTCGCAGGACGACCCGCCCCCGTGGTGAACGCCATTTCATCGACAGCGAGCCGAGCCTGAACCTGGCGAAACGGCTACCCAACCGCACTCATCGGTTGAAGTAAGTCTTCTGCAGGAAGCTCATGCCGGAAAGGATCTGGTTTACTCGTTCTTGGGACAGCGCGCCGATTCGAGCACCGAGGACCGCCTTGTCCACGGTCGAGATCTGAGAGACGATGGCGACGCTAGGGTGGCTCAGCTGCCCTTCACCCGCATCCAAGAGCACATTGCCCGGTTCGCTTGCAAGCCGCAGATTCGACGACAAACCACACACGACAGTGGTTGGAATGCGGCTCGAATTCAAGATATCTGGCTGAATGACGACGTGCGGATGCGGAACGCCAGCGACGGAAGGACGCAGCATCTCCGCCGAAATCCAAAAGACGTCACCTTGGCGGACGACCACTTCATGGCACGAGATCACCTCGCCATATTAGCGCGCCGCGCTTTGGAATGTCCGAGAGAGAACGACGGCTGCTCAGTACTTTCCAAAGAACTCGGAAATATCGAAGAAGACGTCCTTCTTGGCTCCATTCGCCGTCGTGATGGCAATCTGATCGGCCTTTTTGCCACCGCAATCGATCAGCGCTTGGGAGTCCACGGTGTGCCCCGGATAATGCTGCGAAAGCCACGCGTGTTCGGCTTGAACGCCGGTTCGTTCGTCGTCGACGCCCTGGATTCGAACCGCAGTGGCGCAACTGTCGCCGCTTCCTCCCGCGAATTTGGCATCCTGCAACGTGCCGCCACAACCAACGAATGAGAACGAAACGACGACGCCCAACCGAGCCCAAGTCCAGTCCGTCATGTTCCGCAGCCTAGGGCAGATTCCGTCCAAATAGAATAGCAATCAAGAAAGCGCCTGGAACGCCGTTTCAGTGTTGGCGCGCATCCACCTACACGCACCGCGACTCTACACGGTCCAGCGTTCACGCGCGTCTCCGCAACCGTCACGCACATCGTTGCGACAGCCGTCACTCGTCGTTGCGACGGCCGTCACGGGCGTCTCCGCAGATGTCACGCGACTTCGTTGCAAGAGCCGTCGCACGTCGTTGCGCCAGCTGCAAAACACCGCAAAGTCGTCAGCGCGACGTAAAGACCAATCTGCTTGCTTCTATCCCTTGGGCATCCCGGCTTAGCCACGTGCCGTTGTCCGGGCGCCGAAATGGGCTCTTGCTCCTCGTGATTTCGCGCACCCTTTACTGCACACCGTCGCGAGTTCGCCCGTCGCGGCTTCGCCCGTCGCGGCTTTGCCCGTCGCGAGTTTGCCCGTCGCGAGTTTGCCCGTCGCGAGTTCGCCCGTCGCGAGTTCGCCCGTCGCGGCTATCCGTCACTGTGCCTGCAATGCCACGCCAAGCCGCCGCGCCAAAAATGTGAACTTCGGCACTAAACGCAAAGCGTCGATGGCATGAGCTTGCTGCGATCCGGCCGATAGGTGCGGGGGCGACACTTCGCGGGGTTGCTTCGTGATCACAATCCCGAGGTCTGGGCATTCCACGCCAGTACGCCCGCGCTCTTTAGTGACGACCAGTGAGACGACACTGGAGCTCCGGGCAGGCTCGTGTTGGCTGCTTGGAGGTTACCGTGCGCTCAATTTCGTCTGCTTCGATGGTCGCGTTCATTGGCACCATTTCCCTCATCGGTTGCACCGGGGAGGAGACCGGGGGCACCGAAGGTGTGGGAGGCTCCATCGCCGCAGTCGGTGGTGCGACACCAACGGGTACGACCACTCCAATTCCCGGAGTCGGTGGCGCAACGGGCTCGAGCAGCGTCGCATTCGGTGGCGCCGTCACTCGAGGTGGCTCATCCGGCGTCGTCGGCGGGAGCTCGAGCAGCACGGTCATCTCAACGGGCGGAAGCACTCCAAGCGGCGGCGCGACGGCCAAGGGCGGCAGCCCGAGCACCGGTGGCAGCTCGAGCAAGGGCGGCAGTACCGCCAAGGGCGGCAGCCCAAGCACCGGTGGCACTTCGAGCAAAGGCGGCAGCACTGCCAAGGGTGGCACCACGAGTACCGGAGGGACGACGGCCCGGGGCGGCTCGTCGAGCACCGGCGGCACGCCGCCTGTCGCATTCAAGTGCGACAATCTCCGTGTTGCCGCCGGCACTTCCGGCCAAGCAAAACCTTCCGGTGCAGCCGGAGGGCTCAAGGTCCTCGACTGGGCCGGATTCAAAGGTGCCGTCTCCTTCACTTTCGACGACGGCAACACGAGCCAAATCACGAACTACAGCAAGCTGCAAGCCACCGGGGCGAAAGTCACTTTCTTCCTCGTCTCCGGCTGGTCCAATGCCTCGAACGCCGTATGGAAGACCGCCGTCACGGACGGCCACGGAATCGCCAACCACACGAAGAGCCACCAGAGCGCAGGCTCCCTTGCCGATTTGCAGGCAGCAGAGGACTTCATCAAGTCGACATTCAACGTCGTCGCCTACTCGATGGCGGCGCCGAATGGCGACGCCTCTTGGGCTTCCGTCGCGCCTCAGCTCCTGCTCCTGAACCGCGGCGTCTCGAACGGTCTGATTGGCCCGCGCGACAGCTCGAACCAATACAACCTTCCCGCCTATCTGCCGCCCTCGGGCGCCAGCTCGAGCACCATGGACGGGGAAGTCAATGCAGCCAAGAGTGCAGGAAAGTGGAAGATCTTCTGCGTCCACGGCTTCACCGGTGACAGCTCGGCTTACCAACCCGTCGACGCCACCAACATGGCAACCACCATGTCGAACGCCGTCAAGGGCGGTGTGTGGACAGAAACCATGACGAACGTCGGCGCCTACTGGATCGGTCAGAAGCTCATCCCAGCGAGCGCAACGACGACGGCAACTTGGACGTTACCCGCTCACTTCCCGCCAAACATGTGCCTCCGCGTCACGACGACGGGCGGCACCGTAAAGCAGAACGGCACCGAAGTGCCCTGGAACGATCACGGATACTACGAGATTTCCCTCGACGCGAAGTCCGTCACCATCCAGTAACCGGGCGCGGGCGCGTACACGCCGCTTTAGCGATACGACGAGGCTCCCGAGTGGGAGCTTCGTCGTATCTGAGCCTCACGCTCGCTGGCCGCTCGAAGCAATCTCGATGCCGTCTCGGGACACGGTGTGGCCCCGCGGGCGCGCCGCGGTCTCCGTGCGACCTCACGACCACGCGCGCGTGCACCGCGGGGTCGCGGGCGCAGTGCGGACTCCGCGCAACCTCACGACCACGCGCGCGTGCACCGCGTGGTCGCGGGCGCGGCGCGGACTCCGTGCAACCTCACGACCACGCGCGCGTGCACCGCGGGGTCGCGGGCGCGGCGCGGACTCCGTGCAACCTCACGACCGCGCGCGCGTGCACCGCGTGGTCGCGCGCGCCAGGTGATCACTTGTATTCGCAAGGACGTACGGACGTGTTCTTGATCGAATTCGGATCGTCACGCATGACGTCCGCAGCCCAACCGGCGACGAGAGCACTCGCAGACGTCAGGTTGGTCGTCATATCGAATACGGAATTGCTCCCGCTCTTGCAGTCGGAGTTGCTCGTGTCCCAAGACCAAGCAAGCCAGCCAATGCCCAAACGTTGCGCCTCCGAAAGCAGGAACTTGTAAGGAATGTTGGCCGTGCAGGCGCCAGCACCGGCACTCGCGAATTCCCCATTGATGAGCACGATCCCGAGGGACTTGGACTTCTCGTAGCTGCTCGTGATACGCGCGTTCTCCTGAGAGCCACCGGTGTACTCGTGCCACGAGAAGAGGACGTTTTTCTGCGGATCTGCTGCGAGCAATGCGGGAGCAACCGTCAACAGCTGCTCGACTCGTTGCCCCCAGCCCGACGCATCGATGACGATGGGCACGGTGATACCGGCGTTACGTAGCGTCGTGATGGCGCTCGTGTACGTGCTCTGGAACGTCGCGTCCGTGACGGTACTGTCTCCGGCTTCGTTGGCGATGTTCAGCAACGTCCACTTCTCGTGCTTCTTGATGACTGCAACGATGTCCGATTGGGTCCACCAACTCACTGCGGCTGCTACGTTGGCGAACTTACCCGTGGCGTCGTGATTCTCGGGCATGGCGATCATCTTGTTCGCCTCCGCCTTCGTGAGCAGCGCATCGAGCCCCGCCGCGGTACCCGTTGCCGAGTACACGATGCGGATCACGTTGCTCCCGAAGCTTGCGATCGCGGGATAACTGCTCCCGGTCGTATCGGTCCAGACGGACATTTGATTGACGCCGCGGAGGACGACCTTCTCGCCGCAGTGCGCGTACAAATTGCTCCCCTTCGTATACATGTGCGTGCTCGTCGTGCCGCTACCCGCGCTGCCGCCCGAGGCAGTACTACCGCCTTTGCCCACCGCTCCGCCAACACTCGTAGAGCCGCCCTTACTCGTGGTGCCGCCCTTACTCGTGGTCCCGCCCTTACTCGTGCTGCCGCCTGCGGACGGGCGCCCACCGGATGCGCTTGCGCCGCCAGTCGCCGACGCACCACCTGCGGCCTTGGCGCCGCCAGCCGTGACGCTCAATCCCCCTGACGCAACGGTGCCGCTTCCTGCCCCTCCCTTCGCGGTTGCGGTTGCTCCACCCACCGCACTGGCACCAGCCGTAACGAAGGCGCCACCGAACGCCGCGCTACCGCCAAGCGAGCCAGTCGAAGTGCTCTCTTCACCGTTGCAAGCGGCAACGACGACGCAAGAAGCCAAAGCGAACGAGAGATGTCGAACGGATACGCTCATGAGTGAAAGTCCTTGGTCGTGCACCGAGCGGTGCGAACCCTGTCGATAGCGGACACGAAGATTCGACGTGCACCGCGATTGAAGTATGTGCACGACAATCGTGAACGAGCAAGCTCGAGAACATCTGACTGAGTCTCGAAGAAGGCATCACGAGCGAACGCAAGACATCGCGCAATCGATGCAGAACCCCTGTCGCACATGCATCAATGCGGCTTCGTTGCACCTCGATTCGCGACTCGCTCATTCCAGGCAGAGCGTGAACTTGCGCGTACCGTGAACTCTCGAGAGCGCAATTTCGCCAACATTTGGCCTGTTCACGATTTTCGAGCCGCGCAAACGCAAGGTGGGAACTTATTGGGCAAGCCTGCTCAAAGAACGGACTTCAACACGCTTGCCCCCCTAGAGCTCGACAAGTTCCCATGGATCCATTTACGCGAGAACTGCCGTCCGCACGCGTTCGCACACACTCGTCGCGTCAGTGAATGCAGGCGCGATCGCACATTTACGTTCACTCCAATGAGACGTGCGAAGTGACACGTCTCGCTCGAGGCGCCGCAGCGCCGACCTCACTCCCGACGGAGCAACGCCGACGCCTTCTCCACGAGCTCGCGAGGCACGTAGAAGTGCGTCGATGAGTCCATCGTCTCGATTCCAGGCACGGAGATGTCGACGAACGACGTCGCGCCATCCACGAAATGTCGCGCCGTCGTGTCATCCGTCGTGCCGACGAGGAATTGCCCGTGACCTGGGAGTTCGGCGACGACAGGCGAGTCGAGACGAGCGACCATGCGCAGAGGGAGCGGCGCGTTCGTGACGTGCGAGCACTGCGGCTCGCGGAGCATGATCGCGCTTGGTTCCTCGCGTAAACGGTCCTCCGAACTTACCCATCCATCGAATCTGAAGGGATCGTTCCCGCGCACCCGCAGCCACCCGTTTTGCGTCTCCTGAACGGATACCGTAGTCCGTCCAGTACTCGCGAGTGCGGCAAAGGGATGCTTGGCAATGGCAGCAAATAGAGTCACGACGCCCACCCTCAATCGGACGAGTTCACCGGCAGGCGGCACGTCCGCTGCTCGACCAAGCAACGTGATCGCCGAGCAGTCGACGTGGCTGGACCACGGAGGCTCTTTCGACGTCGGGGCTTCCGCAACCGTAGCCGAAATCCGAAAGCCCGCTCCTTCTCTGAACGCACGGAGTGGCGTATGCGGCGTCACCCAAAGGTGATCGCGGATCAATTCCATTTGCTCCGTGAGTGAGACCGCACCGCTCGGTGCGTTTGCCCATCCGCGAAAAGCGATCGGGCTATCGATGTCGACGCGGATGCGTCCCCGAGCGTTCGACGGGAGCTCGAATCGAACGACGTGGATGGGGTTCGCTCGGCGCGTTCGCATCAACGCGGAGCCGCCCTGCTCGGCCGAATACAGCTCGAGATCGGCCCACAGAGACCCCGTGAAGACGCAATCGGCCGTCGCACGAGGCGGCTCAACGGCGAGTGCATCGCAGGCACCTTCAGCACTTTCGGATGCGACGAAAGCGTCCTGGAACTTCGGAAGCCCTGACAGCGCCGTGCGACATGCGTCACGCGTCATCGACGCTTGCTGGGCAGAGCCACATGCCGTAAGTAGCGTTTCCGCTGCAGTCCACACCGGTCGCATCGACTCGGTGAGTGCCGCGATGAAGGCAGCTTCGACCTCGGGGTCACCAGCAAGTCCATTCGAAAACGCGCCGCGCCCAGAAGCGAGCGCCTCGTCGCCCAGCCACTTCCACAACAGGCCGCCTTGCAGTTGCGCCTCGGTTTTGAACGCGTCACCGCCACAGGCCGAGACGCTTCGAAGGTACAGGTCCTCGACGGTTTGCACGCGTCGACGCGACACCATCAACCAGGGCCGCAGTTCTTGCGTAAAAAACTCGAGAGAGCTCGTTCGGCTGCCATCCCCAACGTAGCGAGGCGTCCTCTTCGAAGTCAGCTCGAGGTGCGCCCGACGTGCAGCTTCGAGCGCGTCACAACGCACAGGAGCTGCAGCCGCATCGATGGCCTGTGGCGGCTTCGGATCCGCGGACGCAGCCGAACAACCGCAACAACCAATCAAGGAAACTGAAATGAGTCTTCGGCGCATTAGAAGTGAAAGTCCCACTCTTGGTAGGTCGAATCGTTGCAGGCAACGGCCGTGATCCCTCCGACGCTAGGATCGACGGTCAGGCAATAGTCCCTGTTCTTCGTGGTGACGGCGCCGGAGAAATAGAACTCGTCGTTGTCGAGCTCCCAAGGGCAGCTATTCCACAGAACGATCGTGCTCCCGGGAATAGGAAACGCACCGCGCACGTCGAAGCAGAGCCCATCGAGGCGGATCCTGCCGTCACCCATCCGAACCTGCTGTAGCGTCGGTTCAGAACCGCACTCCTTTAGCACGACGCTCGTATCGACGTCGGGAACCGCGTCCGCCGACGTCGCGCAGAGCGACGTACCGGCGAGGCGGATTTCGCTGGGGCGTACCTCCCAATGCTCGAGTTGCGGATCGGTTCCGCACAACGCAGTCGCCAATGGCGCTCCCACGACCTTCGAAGTCACAACGACGCACAGACCACCCAGCCCTCGAATACGCGTGTTGGGCATGGTGAATCCGTCTCCGACATCGAGTTCGCAACCCACTGTCGAGACATTACCGTTCGGGAGACGACGCACGCACAAAATTCCCAGGCAGATTCGCCAGCGCGAATCCATCGAATGCCGCACCATCCTTCGTCGTGGTCATCCGCAGGGTGTCGTTGTCGAAGTTGAAGCAGCGGTCGTACCACACGCCCCGGTCGGACGCGGTGAGGCAACGCCCGTGGGCAGACACGAGCGATCCCATGGGCTTCGATCGATATGCGCGATGGGCTCCCTTGACGTCCCACGGCGAAAGGGAGCGAATCGGTTCGATCCCGCCGCAATCCGGCGCGGACATGATCGAAGCATGATCGGAAATGCGACCGCAGTATCCACTCGGAAGGCAGGTCTTGCGGCTTTCCAGGCCCGCGCAACCATCGTCGTTCACGCATTTTACGCATGGCCCCGGTTGGGTCTCGAGTTCGTATTCGTTGCCAAAGCCAACGGCTCTACCGAAGTAGTAGAGGATCTCGGCGTCACTCGCCGTAATGGGCAGACGAATCAGCTGCTGTTTGTCGATGCCGGGAAAGCCCGCCCCAGCCCACGGACTGCCTTGAGCCGCAAGCTCGAGTCGAAGGTTCGCGTTCCAGTTGCACTCGTCCCAATAAAAGAAATTGATATTTGTGACACGTTGCCACGTGGACTCCACGAGTTGCTGCACGTGATCGCGAAACGCCCGCAGGGCGATCTGCTGTTGGACGGAAAGAGTGTTCCAATCCAAGTACTGTTGGCACACGGATATGTTGGTCTCTGGCCATCGATTTCGAGCCGTGAAGGTGCGGTAAGTGTCGAGCCTCGGTAGCCCCGTACCAGAGCTATTCGTCGCGACCGTGCCACCCACGTTCGGGCTACCGCCGGTGTTTCCGACGCCGCCGGTGTTTCCGACGCCGCCGGTGTTTCCGACACCGCCCGGATTCGCGCTGCCGAAGGAAGCCGAAACGCTCGCGCCTGCGCTCTCGCCCCCGGTGCTGGGTCCGCTCACGAAGTCCGGAGTCGACTCGCCCGTTCTCACTCCGCTCTCGCCCGCTGCGCCGCCCATTCCCAACGTGCCGCCGCTCGATTCGCGAGCCTCGGTGGACCCACCACTGGTACTCGATGCATCCGCTCTTCCCCCTTCGCTTTCGTGCGCCGTACCCGCACCCGCAATAGACGAATCTCCTGCGCCAGCGCCACCTTCCGGATGGGTTGCCTTCGTATCCTCGATCCCGATGAGGGCTTGGCAGCCAATTGCACCAACCAATAAGCTAAAGACGATTGATACGTTTCGCATGTGACTCACTCCCCGATCACCTCGAGCGAAAGGCCGAGAACGCGGCACGCAGCCCGAGCGAGCACCGCGTTTCGCCCTCGACCATTCGAATCGTTCGAACATCAAAATACCCCAGACGCGTAGATCATGGTCGCGCTAGCACTCGCCGCGCTAGCACTCGCCGCGCTAGCACTCGTCGCGTTGGGCGTTGCTGCGCGCAGATCGGCTCCCTTCGTATCGGCCGTAAACACGACGTACAAGCCAACCCCACCCGCGAGCAGCCCTGTGCCGAAGCATAGATTGGACATTCGCGCGGAGCGCTCCGCACGAGCTTTGGCGCGCACGGCTTCTTCGTCGCAACCCTTGCTCGTGCAATGGCGATTTCGCTCGTCCCATTGGTTGATGGCGTCGATTCCGAAATAGGTACCGATGAGTGTCGCCGCCGTTGCAATTCCGATACTCACGCCGGCAATCATGGACGTCCGCGAGGTCGCACGCGGGCCATCTCCAGCATGCGGTGGCGATGGGTACGTCGCCCTTGAACCATCGCGTTCGCCAATGGCACGGTTCAACGGTGGCGCATTCGCGCTGTCACTCGGTTTGGTCTGTACCGCGATGAGAGGTGAGATCTTGACGGGGTACGTCGTGGCAGCTTGCTCGATTTGCAGCTCGAGGTGCACCGACAGCTTTCCATTTGCGCCCACGTCGACTTCGTGTCGACCGAGATCGACCGGGATTGGCATGTCCAGCGCGCTCACACCGAGACTCGTACCGTCGAGTTTCACCCACAGGCCTGGCGATGTCTTGGGCTCCTCGATGGTGAGAGTCACGCGTGCCAAGCGCGGTTCGAGCTCCGCCAATCGCTGGCGCGCCAGGAGCACACGGGCGGTATCGGACGCACGCAGACTCGAGGCGAGCGCATCGTTGTACTCCAGATAGGCGGTCGCAAGTTTCCCGACCTGTTCGTGACACAACGCGAGATTCAACAAGGTTCCCACTTCGGCCTCGAGCGCTTGACTCTCGGCAAATTTCTCGCAGGCCTCCGCGTATCGCTGCTCCAACATCAGCGCGCGACCGCGCTCGAAAAGTGTCTGTGCGGCCGCAGAATCGACCGTGCCGGCGCGGGCCGCAGCGGTCAGCAGTGATGAAAAGAGAAACACCAGTAAGAAGCATCGAATGACGTAAGAGGGAAACCAAGCAAGCATGTGTCTACTTTCTCGTCTGGAGCGAATCGAGCATGATCAAGCTCGACGGACTCGGTCGAGGCGTCGTCGCTGGCTGCCGGGTGACGGCAACGTCGGGCTCGCTCGATCGCTGCACGGTGACGGCAACGTCGGGTTCGCTCGGCCGCTGCACGGTGACGGGAGCGTTGGGCTCGCTTGGCCGCTGCACGGTGACGGGAGCGTTGGGCTCGCTCGATCGCTGCGATGCCGACACATCGAACGGAACGCCCCTACCCATGGAACCCGTCGCACGGCTCTGAGTACGCTTCCAGGCGGGAGACGGCGCCGGAAGGCTCGTCGAAACAGGCGTGTCCGTCGCCGCCCGGCGAGCATCCCCCTGCGAACCATGCCTGTCGTCCAAGGATCGACTCCGGAGAATTGGGTCAGGCTCCCGTGGTGACGGAACCGTGCCCGAGACGGCCGCTGACTTCGGCGACACGTTCCTTCGCTCACGCGATCCGCCGTCGTGTTTCACGCGGATCGTCTCGAGCAGGAAGCCCCCCGAGAAAAACGCCACGACCAATAACGTTGCCCATGATCGCCAGGGCCGCGGAAAGGACGATTGCCGGCCCTGAACTCCCCTGACGCCCAAGAGACTCGGCCGGATACTCGCCGGCACTTCCGTACCCAGATCCGGGCTCGATCGCGACCTCTTCCCTCCACGAATGAGTCGAGTCCCGGATATCGGTTGCTGCGTGCCGCCCGGCGACTGAGAGTCGACGACACGAATGGTTTCGCCCGAACCAGTCCTCGAGTCGTCGTCGGCGCACGTCTCGTGCGAGGGCAATGCGATGCCGTATTCATCGAGACTCAAGGTCGTCGTCGACCGAACCCAACCCGTAGCGGTGGCAAGGGCCGACCAAAAGGCGTGAATCGAAGGGTAACGTTCACGCGGCGACACACTGAGCGCGCGCAGAAACACGCGGTCGACTTGCACATCGACAGAGGCGCCGAGTGTTCGCGGTGTGGGACGCGCCGAACCGAGAGTGAGTCTCGCGAAGGCAGGCTCGGCGTGATGGCTGAACCAACGACGGCCAATCAAAAGCTCCGTCAGGATTAGGGCGAAGGAATAAACGTCCGTCCATGGCCCGGTCGCACCCATGGAACGATCCCATTGCTCGGGCGCAGCGTAAGCCGGCGTGAAGGGGCTAGCGTGCTGCAGCGTGTCGTCGTAGACGTTCGCAGACGCCGTGCCAATCTTTGCCAAACCGAAATCGAGGAGTTTGGGGCTCAGTTTGCCGTCGTTCCATGCGAGAAACACGTTGGCGGGCTTGAGAATCGCGATGAGCGACCCGCCGCGCGTGAGCCAGAGACAAGGCTTGAACGAGCTCGTCGAGGAGCGCCATGGCCGCCGTGAGCGGCACGCGTTCTCCCCGCTTGGATAGCGCTTCGACGTGAGCCTTGAGCGTGAGCCCCTCGAGCCACTCCATGGCGATATAGGGCAACTGTGCGCCGGTTTCACAAATCACCATGCCGGTCTCGAAGACACGCACGAACGCCGAGTGAAGAGCGGCGAGTCGAAATTGAAGGCGGCCCTCGTCGGTGCCGTTCAACAGGGTGTGAGTGCTCGGTGTCGCCCCAGTATTGTCACGGAGTAATACCTTCACCGCGATGGTCGAATCGAACCTGAGGTGCTTCGCTCGGTAGACGACGCCGAATCCGCCGACGCCCACGACCGCCTCGATGAGATACCGACCATCGATGACGGATTCGACGAGCTGTAGGGGATCTACGGCGATCGTCGTCGCCCAATATCCGGTACGCCCTGAACCTGGAAGCGGCACCGCCATGACGCTTTAGGGCCCACCCTGGATAAAGGCCAACTCCACTCTCCCGCTTGCGGCGATGAACACGTTGCCTGCCGTTACGCGACGTGCGCGCATGATTGCCATGACGCTCGATTCCGACGTGGTAAAGACAACAGGCTCGAACATGGTCGCATCGCTCCGACTGAAGGGCCGCGGCTCCCTGGGCACCTCAACCGCCCGGTATATTAGCCTCAATTCGCCACCGATCGAGGCTCTCGTTGCACCGAGACGTCTCGCTCGCCGTGTCTCGCATGAAAGAGGCTCAACCCTCGCTGAATACCACCCGGTCACCGTTGGCTAACCCGTGCGGCAACCGCCATCATCGGGTCACCTCGACATCCACACTGCCGATCGGTCGTGAGGCCGTCGGCACCTCGAGTGGTTCGTCCCGATGGCACACGGCGTTCCGTGCGATGCCTACACAGTTCTCCGGACTCGCTCGAGTCGATTCAGTGTGCGGAGAATCAGCGAAGCGCATCAGCCTCGTATGGACTTGAACGGATCGTGACCGCGGAGCTCGGCGTCATCACGATACGGAAACGAAGGCTCGACACGCCAATACGGTTTCCGCTCGGCAGCCCCCGAACGGAAACCTCGCGAGTCTGCGTGAGAGTCGAGGCTAGGCACCGGACGAAGATTCACGCCGTCCAACGACGATACATCGACTTCACGTGCTGAATGGCTGCGGCTTGACGCCTCCCAAAGGCTCTCGCGTAGGCATCCGAGGTCTCGTAGAGACGATGTCTCGCTCCGCGGGCTGCCGAATCGACGGCAATCTCGTCGTGGTGTGGCAGCATTGCACGTTCAGCGTAGTCTGATCGGTCCCGCAATGCCTTGGGAATGTAGGTGAGCCGCTCGGCCACGCCCTGATGGGGATCCCCATTTTGGGCGTAGCGTCCCGTAATGATCCTTCCGTTCCAGTGGCTCGCTGCGTCCGCGCGACTACCCCGATACGTGCCTTCATTGACCGTGAACCGTCGTGGGTCGGCAAGGGGGCACGCGCTTTCGGGACCGTAATCGGGAATCGTCGCGAGCCTCGGTCGCTCCGGATCGTACGGCAATAACCTTCCATGTTCGCTTGCACCGAAGAGCTCGTACGTCGAGTGGGCGTAAAAATCGGAGACGGCATGGGCAGCCAGCCCAAAGTCGCCGAGCATTTTGCTGGTCAGGCGGCGAGCAACGAGGGTAAACCCCTCCTCGATGTAGCCATTGTCGAAGTGATCGCGCGGATCGTAAGTGAGGAGGTTCGCATCTGCTGCGAGGCTCACTGCCTTGACGTATTGACGACGGATCCAGGGCATCGCTCCGAGTGCCACGTCGAAAATGTGATTGTGTACGTTCACGAGGAACCGCGGTTCGAACTCCTCGAAATAGTCACGCTCGCAGACGTAATCGAGCAACGTATTTTCGACGTTGTTCCGACGAATCGACCAAAGATGCTCGTCGTTGAAGACGAAGTAAGGCACGTATTCGTAACGTTCCTCCCGATGAACGATCTCGGTATCCGCGACCTTCGTCGTCGGGGATTCCTTGAAATACAGAAGCGGATCGAGCACGAGCCAATGGCCGCGTTCGCTCTGATAAACGACCCAGGCATGGTCTCGCCCCTTACCAATCCGCACTCCGTCTGCACCTCGGGTAACGAGTCTTCCCAAAGCGACGCGCAGCATGTACCCGCTGACACCGGACGCAAGCAGCAACGACACCAAGAGAAACGCCATATCTTCGCAGTCTCCCGAACCGAGGGCGAGCGTCTCTTCGGGAAACTGCCAAGCGTCCGGACGTCGGGTGCCGCGCTGTCGGTAGGATATCCGTCGGTTCACGAATGCGGTGAGGACGATCACGCGGTGATCGAAGGCGCCACGGCTCCGCGAAAAGAAGAGTTCTCGGTCACTCGGGGAATCGAGCTCGCGAACGGCCTCATCCATGGCGCGACGAATGACGGCATTATTCTTCGTGGTCAGGAACTGGCGGATGTCGACCTGATAGCTCACGTTGGTGTTCGCTGCGCGCCGATGTGAAGGCACGATGTGGTCGAAGACCACGTCATCGCCCGCCCAATTCCAGATCCCGGTCCCGAGAACACTCGTCGTTCGCATGCACATGACTTCGCGCCTCCACACTTGTAGTCCGTAACCCACGCTCAACACTCGTAGACTACACACTGCACAGAACGCACCGCAATCGTCCTCTACCCGAGTCCATGGTCTATCCCGCGCGAACCAACGCCGTGTCAGCGTTCTCGAAGGGCTCTTTCACGTCTCTTCTTTCACCTGAACGTCATTCTCGTCTAGACGCGAGCACGGCGTCGAATCCATCGGTCGCTCGTTGTCTCGCATTCTCGGCGTCAGACCGGTGATACACCGTTCAACGAGCGTCGGTCACGTTCGCGCTGATCCGGGACGGCTCAGCGTGGATTACCGAGCCGACGCGACGCGATGCTGTGTTCGACAACGGTACGGTGAACCCGACGAACATCGATACACCCGCCGCAGGAGTCTCGTGAACGTCCACGAGCGGCTGCTCGAAGACGTAATGATGACGGACGAGGGGGAGACGCAACTTGCTCCCGAGTTCCAACGAGAAGCCGTCGCTCAACGCGATCTGCACACGTAGAGCGAAAGCCGTGGCAAGCCACAGGGTCTCGATATCGGCGGGTGCAGGTAACTGCGCCGATCGATCTCCCTCGGCGTGGAACGTTCCGACTTCGAAGGATACGCACGGCCACAGGCGCATTTCTGGAGTGAGAGAGAGCGCGACAGGGCACCCCTCGACCCCGCCGACGGCAAGCCTGAAGTCGGATTGGGTACCCTCGGTTGGAGCGGACGACGACCAAGCATAGGCCAGCTCCAGTCGCACTGCGGCGTTCCAGTGCGGAAACGACAGCTCCGAGAGCAACGAGACGGTCGGGGCCCAATCCGGGGCGACGTCGGATGCGACACCAAAAGCCGCACCCAACGACGGGATCCCTCGCCACCACGCCGGGGTCGACGGCGCCTGCCCGTCGCTCGGACTTTTCGCCGAATCATCGTCAGGCGGTTTGGACCGCAGTGACGACTGGGTGGCCTGCGCCTCGTTTCCCTGCACATTGCTCGAGATAGCGCTCGATGTCGGCGTGCGCTCCGCTGCAGCGCCGCGAGGTCCAATTTCGGAAGCCTCGCGCCGCAGTTCGATCGGCGGCGCATCGCGGGACGAAGTTGACTCCGCCGGGCTGAAATCGTTCATTGCCTGGGGTTCCGGCGTCGCAACCTCGACGGCGCTCGGTATCCTTTGGACGGACGGTGCCGTTTCCGAAACGGCGTGTTCTTCCGAAACGGCGTGTTCTTCCGCAACGACGGGAGGCGAATCCACCTCGCCCTCATCGGACTTCGACTCTGACAAGAGCGGATCGATGGCAAGAGCGGTGATCAACGCGAGCGCCGGGGCCACGTCGTCGCAACCGTTGCCTTCGAGCTCGCGGCTGACGGGTCTCCCATCGGGATCGACGAAGGATAGCTTTGCCGAGAATTGGTGCGGACCGCGTTGGATCACGGCTCGAAACTCACGAGCGAACTCGCCCCGCTTCGCTAATCGAGTATGGCGCGCCCGCTCCAACACCTGACGCAGAAACTCGCTTCGCCGAGGACACCCCGCCGGTGCTTCGTAGTGCACCCGAACGCTCTGCGCGCCGGGCCCCACCTTCGGCGCGGCTGCCGTCACCTTCGGCGCGGCCAGGCATGCCGAGACGGTGATCAGTCCCGAGAGCAACAATCCAGGGCGCAATACAACCTCCTTGGGATCTGGCACCGTCTTGGTTTCCGTGGCGCTTAGAGCCGCGATGAGGCAGAAACTCGCCGGAAGAACTGCCGGTCGGTCATCAATTCAACTTTCCACTCTCATCGATGCACACTTTTTGTGATCTGACCCGACGCACCCGGGGATTTATTCGCGAAGCCCTTTGACGCAACAGGATTCCTCTCCCTTTCTCTCGGACGTCTGTCCGGGACTCGCACCCGTCCTACCACTACCGGTAGAGCCTGCCGGTACGGCGGCTGAGCGCAGCGAAGCGCTCGTTCGCGGCCATCTCGATTTCGTATGGAGGCTGGTGCGACGATTGGGACTCATTGCATGCGACGCGGACGACATCACGCAACGGGTGTTTTCGATCGCAGTGCAACGGATTGACGTCATCCAACCTGGAAGTGAGCGCGCCTACCTGTACCGCATGGCCGTACGACTGGCTCTCAAGCTGCGCGCCGCCAACCATCGCCAGAGCGATACCTCGAGGGCTGAAGCGTTTGCGCTCATCCAAGATCCCACGCCGGCACCCGACGCACTCCTCGATCAACACCGAGCGCGACAAGTGCTCGATCAAATCCTCGAGGGGATGGATATGGACTTGAAAACCGTGCTCATCCTCTTCGAACTCGAAAACCTGACGCTCACCGAGGTGGCGGAGACCCTCGGGATCCCGCGCGGAACTGCTGCGTCGCGATTACGTCGTGCGCGTGAGGATTTCGACGCCAGCCTGCGGCGTTTGGAAGCACGTATGACCCACCGGAGGGCAGCGAAATGAGCGAGCCGCGTCGCCTCGTTCATTCGCATCCGAGTGCATTCGCCCGCACGCTACTGGGAGCGGCAAGGGACGAACGCCCCGTCTCCACCTTGCTCGAGAGCACACTGGCATCGACCGTCGGTCCCGCGGCGCTCGCTGTCGGATCCGCTGCAACACCACCGACCACCGCCGGTGCCGCTGCGCCGACCATGACCGTCGGTGCGACAGCGCCGCAAGTGGCTGCGGCGTCGACGACGACCGGGACCACACTTGCTGCAGCGAAGAGCGCCACGGCAATTGCAACCACGGTCAAGTGGTTGGCAATTGCAGGGTTAAGCCTCGCAGCAGTCTCGGGCGTGCGTGCCGTCACCTCCAACGGCGTCCAAACGACGCGCCCCACTCCAGCGACGACACGTCTGCCCCAGTCCGACCCAGCGATGGCTCACGAGCAAGGCACTGGCGAGCCAATCGAGGCTGAAGCTCGAACGGCGCGCGCCAGCTTCGAATCAACGCGAACGCACGAAACTCCTACCCCACAGCAGGAAGGCGTTTCCGCCCGCGCTCACTTGCATCCCCCCACGTCGCGCTCGGCCTCGTCTGCGACATCCACAGCCGCTGCGTCGTCGAAATCCAGCGTAGTGATTCGAGAGCTAGCAGAGGAGGCTGAGTTACTCGATCGAGCTCGAGCCGCGGTTGCCCGTGGCGACGCGTCGATTGCCCTCGGCATCCTCGATCGACATCGCAGCCGCTTCCCGCTGGGACGGTTGCGCCCGGAATCGATCTACTTACGCATGCAAGCACTTAGATTACGCGGGGACGCGGACGGAGCGGCGCAAGCCGCCGAAGCCCTCCTCGAAGCCAACCCGAATGGCCCCCAGTCCGCAGCGGCTCGTGCCCTCTTGCACGCTGAGTGAGTTCGCAAATCCAATGCAATACGGAAGACCACACTGGACCGAAAAAGCATCAAGACGCGCGACGCTCGCCGCCCTGACGTCCATGTCCATGTGTCTGGCTTGCAATGGACGGACGTTCTCACTCGGCTCGGGGCCAATCCTCCGAACTGACGGCGAAAGCGATACGGAAACGGAATCGGGAGGCACTTTAGCGGTCGCCCCTGCGACACACAGGACGGAAACGGGTGGTACCAACGCGAGCGTAACCGCGGCAGGCGGAACGAGCACCGCCGGAACCGGAGGAACCGCGATCGGCGGCTCCTCGGCGAGCGTAACTGCGATCGGCGGAACGAGCACCGCCGGAACCGGGGGAACCGCGATCGGCGGCTCCTCGGCGAGTGTAACCGCGCTCGGCGGAACTGGCGGAACTGGCGGAACGACTTTCACGCAGAGCGAAGTCGATTGCCAAGCCACGGACTTCCGCTCCACGTCGCGACTGGTGAGTGCCAGTAGTGACGGAAGCGTAGCCAATCGGGACAGTTTTCAGCCATCGCTCAGCGCGGATGGCCGCATCTTGGCGTTTTCTTCTCTCGCCGACAATCTCGTCGAGGGTGACACGAATGGCGTCGCGGACGTGTTCACGTACGATCGCGACACCCTCGAGCTCACCCGTATGAGTGTGGACACGTCTGGGGCAGAATTCCGCGCAGAAAGCACTACTCCCGCAATCAGCCCGGACGCCCAACGGATTGCAATTGCCACATCGGCTTCGAATCTCGATGGCACGAGTAGCGCTTCCATCGTGGCACTGACGCCGCCGGCGCTAGACGTCAATCGGTGGCTTCCTGGGGTAACCGCCGTGACGCCGCTGTCCACCGTCGGAAGCAGCCTCCATCCCATGCTGTCGAATGGCGGCACCCTCTTGGTGTTCCACTCCCAAGCCTCCAACCTCGTCTCGGATGACACCAACGGACGCGACGACTTCTTCGCTTTCCGACCGAGCACGGGTGTCCTCGAGCGACTCATTACGGCGAATGATGCTCCAGGATTCGTGATCGACGCGTGCCGGCCGCGACTGAGTGCCGATGGTTCGGTGCTCGCCTTTTGCGCTCATCAGGGCACCGCGCCCAGCAACGTATCCATCCTGCATCTCGATACGAAGCGCAGCGAGTGGGCGGGGCTCTCGACGGCAGGCGAGATTTCGAACGGCGTCTGCCATTCACCGGCACTCAGCGCTGCAGGGGACGTGGTTGCAATGATCTGCGATGGTAACGATCTCGTGCCTGGCGACACGAACGGACTCCCAGACGTCTTCGTACGCGATCTCGTCAACCATACGACGACCCGAGTCAGCCTCTTCGACGATGGCTCCGAGTCTCCTCTCGAGAGCGTCAGCGTGGGGATCAGTGGTAACGGGCGTTGGGTCGTGATGCAATGGGGATACGTCGCGGGGCCGACTCCCGAGAGAACGTTTGGCGGAGTCGCCTTCTACGACCGGAAATGTGGCGTGGCAAAGACGCTCTTCATCGCCTCGGACACCGCGGCGGGCACGATCGGTTCCGAGTCGCGCATCGAGGACATCGCGATGAGCCACGATGGTCGGACTCTCGTCGGCACCGTCACCAACGTTCGCTCGTCCAGCTCCACGTCTTACGTCACCCTCACCCGTTTCCCGTCGCTCGATTGACCCCATACCGACGCTCGCTCGTCCAAGGTGGTGCTCGGATGCCTCGAGCACATCCGCGATGGTTGCGTCGTCGCCTACGGACACTCTCGTAACCCCTAGAGCGGCTCGAACCCCACCTGCATACCTCGTCGAGCTTTCCGTGATCCACGACGGTTTGCAGCGGGATTTAGTCGATGCCGAATGCTCGCCATTCACGGCGACCCTCGCATCGGTTCGACAATCTAGGGGTGCAACGGATGAAACGAAAATCATCATCGCAGGCTCGTGACCTTTCGAAAGACGCACGGCAGCGCGTCACACGTCAGCCGCCGTCTTTGGTGCCACTCATCTTGGTCGGAACGGCCCTCCTCGGCTCACTTCCTTCGTGTACGAGTGAGCGGCAGGACTCTCGCGATGCCGAAAACTCGCTCACGACGTCACAGGCCTTGAGTGCGCAGAGCGCACCCGAATCACTGACGAACGGCATCGTGGCCCAAGGCAAGAATGCCGGCATCCATGACGGGCCGCGCGGTGAATCGAGGCCGCAAATCATCGTCAAATTCAAGAGCCAGGGCAGTGCGGCGCTCACGGAATGTGCCGAGCACGTCATCGCCAGTCGACACTCGTTCCGGAATGCGACAGCGGATCACTCGAATTCCCTCGACGACGTAGCGGTTCGTGCCGGCGTCACTGGAGCGAAGGCGCTACTTTGGTGGAGGTCCGGACTCTCCACAATTGCGGCAAAGCAGCGTATGAGTCGGCATCTCGACGAGGTTCGCAGCCGTTTTCACGCCCGCCAGCTGCGAGCGAAAGATGCCCTCCTGCCGCGCAATGACGAACACGGCGAGCTCACGAACGTCTATACGCTCGATCTGGCGCCAGGAACCGATCCGGCGGCTGCAGCCGAAAAGCTCCGAAAGGATCCCCACGTCGTTTATGCCTACCCAAACGGCACGGTATCGGCCGTCACCACGCCGAACGATCCCTATTTTTCTACGGTGGGCTCTTGGGGCCAACCCTTCGACGATCTCTGGAATTTGAAGAAGATCGGTGCGCCCACGGCCTGGGACAGCGACCAAGGGGAAGGCGTGGTCGTTGCCGTCGTCGATTCGGGAATCGATCTCGCGCACGCGGACATCGAATCCAACGTGTGGCTCAACGCCGACGAAATCCCGAACAATGGCCTCGACGACGACGCAAACGGCTTCGTCGATGACGTGCACGGCTGGAACTTCTCTTACGCCAACGCCAATCCCCTCGATGACTACGGTCACGGAACGCACGTCGCTGGAACGATCGCCGCCGTTGCCAACAACGGAATCGGGATCGTCGGTGTTGCACCGCGAGCCAGGGTCATGCCAGTGAAGGCCCTCGACTCGACTGGGCGAGGCAGCTTCGACGCTCTCGCCAACGCCCTGATTTACGCGGCACAGAACGGCGCCGACGTCATCAACAACAGCTGGGGGTGTAATTCCAGTTGCCCCAGCAATCCAGTCGTCGAAGACGCCGTCACCTTTGCCAATGGTCTCGGGTCGGTCGTCGTGTTCGCTGCAGGAAACAGCACCCAAGACATCGACCAGTACTCGCCCCAGAACCAGCCGAACGTCATCGTTGTATCCGCGTCGGGACCAAGCGACGAGCTCGAGTACTTCTCCAACTTCGGCAATGTCGACGTCGCGGCGCCAGGAGGGTCCCCGAAAGCGGGCCCTCCGTCGTTCGAACCATTCCGAAGCATCCTTTCCCTGAAGTCCTCGACCTGCTCGCCCAAGATGTGCCCATCGGACTTGCTCGTTGGAGACGGTTACCTTCGTCAGGCAGGCACCTCGATGGCGGCGCCGCACGTGGCGGGGCTCGCTGCGCTGGTACTCGGCCGCCACCCGACGTATTCGCCGGAGGAAGTGCGGCAAGTCATTCGACATAGCGCGGACGACGTGGGTACCCCTGGCTTCGACACGAACATGGGGCACGGTCGAATCAACGCGATGAAGGCCGTCCTCGAGCCGGGTCCGCTCGTCGCACTCATCACTGCTCCCTCACCCAAACTCAACGGGGTGCTCTCCGGGAGCGCCTCGATCGACATCCTCGGTTCTGCCGCTGGCGCAGGCTTCGCGAGCTACCGAATCGAAGAGGGCGCGGGCATCGCACCGGACACCTTCACTGTCGTTTCCACGTCGACCACTCCGGTCGCTAGCGGTCGCTTGGGGAGTTGGAACGTCGCGGGTGCGGTCGAAGGCGTTCACACCTTGCGTCTCGTGGCGCGAACGACGGATGGCCGCACCTACGAAGATCGTCAACGAATCACTGTAGACAACGTGAGGCTCACCTCGCCCACCACGGAACCCCTCACCTTCTCGAGAGGTGGCGCCGTTCCCATCACGGGCACCGTGAATCCGTCGAACTTCTCGAGTTACGCGGTTACGGTGCTGCGCAGCAATGGCACCGCGCTGTCGAATGCGAACGTGGTCGTCTCGAACAGTGGGCGGCAGAGGGTCGAAAATGGCCTTCTTGCGACTTGGAACACGACCGGCGTGCCAATGGATCAATACACGATCCGCCTCGACGTAACGTTGACCAACGGCAGCTCCGTAACGGAAAAGACGCGTCTCGTCGTCGATCCTTCGCTGCACGAAGGCTGGCCCAAAACCCTCGAGCTCGATCCCGAAAATCCTTACCTCGCATTCATGGACAATCTCAATGCAGTCGACGTGACCGGCGACGGCGCGGCGGAGCTCGTAGTTGCTTACGCGAAGATCGTCACGGTGTTCGACGCCAAGGGTGCGACGCTCCCAGGCTGGCCGCATTACGTCGACACCGAGCAATCGAGCACGGTGCAGAAATCTCCGACCGTCGGAGATCTCACTGGTGACGGCATCCCTGAAATCGTCGCCGGAACCAATCAGGGCGTCGTGCATGTTTGGGAACCGAACGGTACGAAGCTTGCGGGGTGGCCACGCACTCTAGGCGACCTTCCCGTCACGGGGATCGCGATCGATGACTTGGACGGGGACAATCGCGCCGAACTCATCGTCGCCGGATGGGACGGCAAAGTCCACGCCCTCCACGCGGATGGAACGGAATCGCGAGGGTGGCCGGTCTACCTCGGCAACGGGATGCTTACCGCACCCGCGATTGGCGACCTGGATGGCGACGGCAAGAAGGAAGTCGTCGTTGCCGACACGGTGGCCCCCAATCGGCTCTTCGTCTTGAACTCCCTCGGCGTGAGCTTGCCGGGCTGGCCGAAGCAGCTAACGACTCGAACGAATGCGAATGCAGCCGCTTACCCGGCGCTCGGCGATCTCGATGGAGATGGCCTGCTCGACGTGATTACGGGAACGCTCGACGGCACCGTCGCAGCGTATCGCGCCAGCGGGACGCTGCTCGCGGGGTGGCCCCGAAGTACGCTCGTGGCCGAAGCGCATTCACCGACGCTCGGCGACATCGACGGAGATGGCTCGCTCGATGTCGCCGTCGGTTCCACCCTCGACGGCACCAACGAAGGATTGTTCGCCTGGCGCGGCTCAGGCACTTCACTTTCGGGTTGGCCGCAGCTCGTAACGACCACGGCGCTGCAACGGTTCGGATTTGGAACCGTCGCTCTCGTCGATCTCGACGGAGACGACAGGACTGACGTGATCGCCTCGAGCGATTCGGCAGCAGGCGTGGTCCGTTCTCTGAACGGCTATCGCGCGAACGGAACACTTCTACCTGGGTTCCCGAAGATTACCGCCGACGTCGGTGCGTACGCGACGAACACACCGGCCGTCGCCGACTTCGATGGAGACGGCAAGCTCGAACTCGCGTGGAGCGATGCTTCACCACAAATCTACCTTTGGGATCTCGACGCTCCGGCAACCGCCCGCGCGCCATGGCCCCAATTCCAGCGGGATCCGGCACACACGGCTCGCGCGCCTCGACCGGCAGCGGTTCCTGCCGCGCCGTGCAGCGGAGCTATCACCGTTACCGGTGGACAGAGCGGCAACTTCAATACGACGAGCGCCGTCTGCTACCGCACCGCCGATGACATCCTCGGCTGGGGTTGCTCCAATTTCAGCGGACGAACCATCACCGTAAACGGTACGACAGTCAGCTGCGGTGCCATTCCTCTGCCAGCCAAGTGGTCCGACGGGTATCGCTACTTCGCTATCTCGGCGGGAAGCTACCCCTGGGCAAGCTTTTACTGGTGGAAGTGAACCGCGAATCGCTTCCGTTCGCGCGTTGAACGAGGGCAAGGTGCGCGCTCGTCCCCACGGGCGCGCTCGTCCCCACGGGCGCGCTCGTCCCCACGGGCGCGCTCGTCCCCACGGGCGCGCTCGTCCCCACGGGCGCGCTCGTCCCCACGGGCGCGCTCGTCCCCACGGGCGCGCTCGTCCCCACGGGCGCGCTCGTCGTCAATCGCGTGCGGCTTACTTCAAGGACGTCGGGCACCAAACGCGGTCATCACAATAGGGTTGCACGGTTCCGGTGCCGCAGGGCGAAGGAGCAGCAGCTTGGCCCAGGAAGTGAACGGCTTGGGCGTCGCGGACGTACGAGCCCTCCACTTGCTCCGATGCTGAATTGAGGGCGACATCGAAGAACACGGCACGTCCCGCGGTCATCAGGGTTCCCATCGGCCACGCGTACCGCAGCTCGACCGTATAACCTTCTGCATCTTGAGTCGTCGCATATTGGCGCGCGGTCAAAGGGGTGTGCGTGCCGGTGTATCCCATGGTTTCGACCGAGACACCGAATCCTTTTGCGGTCCCGGCTCCGGGAGAGATGATGAAATGGAACGCACTTGCATCAGCGCCCGTGCTACCCGTCACTTGATTGTTCGTCGTGACGTAGAGTTCGACGCCATCGGCATTCCAAATTGAATCGGTATTTTCGGCTGCAACGACGTGCGGATCGAAGACGCGCACGAACGCGTGAAAGTGCGTCATCGACCACGCCACGCGAACGATGGCGCGCTCAGGATACACAGCAGTCGCTCTCGAGGGATTGTCGATCGCCCCCTGGGCTCCGTTGTACTCGACGATTTGGGCGGCATTGGCGAAGCTCAGCTCGAAACCGGGAATGGCACAAAACTCGTCTCCCAGACCATCGACGTTCTGAGTGCCCGAGAAAGCCGCAATCCCGCCGTTGCACGGTGTGTCGCCCAAAGAGCATCCGTCCGTGATGGGTTCCGTGCCGCCATGCTGGCTACCGCCAGTCGCGGCGTTACCGCCGCTTCCCGGTGTTTCGGACGAACCTGCGCTCCCCCCCTTTGCCGAAGTTTCCCCCGCGTTCGAGGAACCACCAATCCCTGTCGAAGCACCGCCCTTGCCTTCGGGCGCCGAACCGCCGTTCGCGCCACCGACTGAGTCACTGCTCGAGGATTGCCCGCCTTCCTCTTCATCCGTGGAAAGACCTTCGTAACCACCCATGGGTAGGTTCGTCGTGCTTGCAGCCCCGCCGCCGATCCCCAGAGAGCCGCCAACCTCGCCGGATACCGGACTCGAACCTTTGGTTTCCAGCTGGCATGCGACAACCGTGAGACCGCAAGTTGCCACACACACGGGAACGAGAGATCGTCGCAGAAAGAGCGCGGAAAACATGGGGCCACGATGACACCGTGACTACAGAAGGGTCAAGACCGCCATTGAAGAACGGTGGTTCAATCAACGATACGAACTTACTCTCGACTCCAAGTCACGCCGTTGCTTGGAGATGCGTTTCCGATACGTCGTGATCGGGCATGACTCGATTGCGACCCGAGGTTTTTGCCTCGTACATGGCTCGATCCGCCCGATCGATGAGCGCATCGATGCTGTCTTCTTCATGAAACTCGGCAACGCCGAAGGACGCCGTAATCGCCACGGGATTGCCATCGGGATCGACGATTTGTGCGCTCTCCACGCCCTTGCGCAATCGTTCTGCCGCCTGTAGCGCTGAAGGTAGATCGGAATGATACAGCGCAACTACGAATTCCTCACCGCCCCAACGGCAAGCGATGTCCGTCTGACGAGCCATTTTGCGCAAGAGTTCCCCCATCGAGGATAGAACCGCGTCGCCCGTCGCGTGTCCGCGCTTGTCATTGATGTTCTTGAAGTGATCGATGTCGAAGAGGACGCAGCTGAGAGGCGAACCGTGCCGTCGAGCTCGACCGATCTCGACCTCCAGGTGCTCACGGAATGCCCGACGATTCATCAGCCCAGTGAGCGGATCGATCCGCGACAGTTGCTGGGATTCTTCGACCAAGGAAACCATACGAATGGGTCCGGCAAGCTCTCGTGCCAGCACCGGAACCAAGGTTTTGTCCTGGAGTTCCTCGGTTTCGCGGACGGCGAGTGCCAAGTGTCCGATGGCGGTCGTGCCGAGCTCGATGGGGCAGACGACGGGTTCCGCACCCGTTTCATCGTCGAGTGCGTCCTCGTCTTCGACCAGGATACAGCGAGTCTCTCGTGCCAGTCCCAAAGCGCGTCGAGCCTCCTCTTCAGCTACCGCGCGCATGTCGGGATTGCAGTGCAAACACAGTCGCTTCGGATGCACGGTGGAGACGGCCAACCAACGGTAGCTCGTGACCTGGCAAACGAACTGCGAGAACAGATCGAACAACCGATCGAACGCGCCGCAAGTGCCGAGTGCACGGATCTCCGAAGCAATGACCGATTCGAAGAGTGCCTGATCGAGGTGGGCTGCGATGCGATCTCGCACGTCCGCTTCGTCACCAGGAAGATGGGTGAAGAACTCGTCCGCAGGCGGCGCGTCGGCAATGGCGCGGTTCAATGCGCGCACAAGATCTCCCATGCGTCCCTTGACGACGTACGCGGACGCGCCAGCGCGTTCCGCCCAAAAGCGATTGCGCTGCCCATCGGGGCCGCGCAAAATCACGGGCACGTTGATCGTCGCTGGCTCCGCCTTGAGCAATCGACAGAGCTGCACACCGGAGATGCCTTTCATCCATAGATCGGCGACCACGGCGTGCGGTGGCTCCGAGAGAGCGAGACGGGCGCCCTCGGCAGCCGCGCTACATTCGATGATGGCGTAGCCCTGCATGCGCAATCGACTCGCCAAGACGGCAGAGGCCGATTCCGCGGGCTCGATGAGGAGTACCCGATGTTCGGAACTGGTCACGACTGACCTACCTACGGGTCGATGAACCCTCTGGATAAGCGCACCGGCCCAAAACCCAACGTAGATTCGTTGCACCTGCTTGCCGAGCCTCGAGCTCCGGGCGATTTCGAGCGCCACGCAGGTCCGGAGCCAGCTTGACAGATCACCCCGAGCGAGAAATCCTCTCGACGAGAACAGGCGATCCAAGTCCGGATGCAGCCGGGCACCTCGGTGCAGCGAAGAATTCGCGGGACTCGAAACCCAAGGGCCCGTTCGCCCGGCAGATCTCGAGATTGCATCCCATGGATTACAGTCGTCAAAAGCAACGTGCTGCGCTCCTCTCGGTGGGCTCCAACTCCCTGCTCGTCGCCGCCAAGTTGGGCATTGGCACCTACGTTGGCTCCGTCTCGATCCTGTCGGAGGCGATTCACTCCGGTGTCGATCTCGTGGCGGCACTCATCGCTCTTGCTGCGGTGCGAGCCGCTTCGAAGCCACCCGACGTGGAGCACCCCTACGGGCACGGAAAAATCGAGAATCTTTCCGGCGCAATCGAAGCCCTACTGATCGCCGTCGCCGGAATTTGGATCGTCATCGAAGCCGTCCAACACCTGCTCCACCCAAGTCCCATCGAGCATCCAATCTTGGGTGTTTTGGTGATGGGTTGTTCCGTCGTGGTAAACGTCGCCGTCTCGTCGCACTTGTTCGTCGTCGCGAAGCGGACTCACTCGGTGGCGCTCGAGGCCGACGCCTGGCACTTGCGCACGGATGTGTGGACGAGCGCCGCAATCCTCGGCGCCCTTGGCTTGGTCACGCTCGGTCGAGTCGTGGCTCCACGGCATCCCCTCAACTTCGTCGATCCGCTCTGCGCCGTGGGCGTCGCGATTCTCATCCTGAAAGCCGCGTGGGATTTGACACGTCAGTCCCTCGGTGACTTGCTCGACGAGTCCATTCCACAGTGGGAACGCGACGACCTCTGCGCGCTCCTCAACAAGCGCGCCGACGTCGTTGGCGTTCACGGGATTCGCACGCGCAAGAACGGCTCACACCGTTACGTGGAACTGCACTTGGTAGTACATCCCGACATGACGGTGCGTCGCGTCCACGAGCTCGAGCACGAGCTTCAAGCACAAATGCGGGAGCTACTCGGGGAGTCCCGATTGCTTGCCCACGTGGAGCCCTGTGACAAGCGCTGCACTGACCGCTGTCGAAGTGGTTGCTTTCTATCCCCTGACCTGCGCGCTGTGACTGGCCCCCCCCCGTCCGCTCGCCCACCGAACTCGCCCCCGCTCGAGTGACGGCGGCTCGAGGGCGGGCAAGCCGAGCGTGGGCAAGCTGAGCGCGAGGGATGGCGTCGGATCGCCAACAATTTGTCCGACTCGGAAGCGGACTGCGACGATCGCGCCCATGCCGCGCCCATTGCTACGTCCGTGGATCGCGTTGGGACTCTTCGTGCTCGGCTCGGTCGCCAGCCGTTCGACTGAAGCATCCAATCCGTACCTCGAGGTGCCTCCCCCATCGGGAAATGGTGCAGACCCCCGCGTACCGCTACGCCAACGCCACCAATGACGAGATCCGTACGTGGCTCCGCGAGCGGGAGCTTCCCTTCGTCGAGGAGATTGTGGGCGTGCCCGGAGTGCGGCTGCCGGGACGTCTGACGGGGCCGCTGCACGGAGTGACGATTCACGGTGCGGGCTCGACGCGCAACGCGCCCTCGCTTTTTGACGTCATTGACGGTCGTCTCGCCCTCGCTCTCGACGATTTCTGTGCGCATCTGTCCGAAGCGGGGATTGTCGAGCTCGTTCACTACACGATTTACCGCCCACCCACCGCAGTCAATGGCGACGGCGCAGGCCTGACGCGACACCCAGGCGCCCTAGCCATCGACGTGGGTGAGCTCCGCTACGGAAACGGGAGGCGGCTGCGCGTCAAGTCGGACTGGAGCCCGTACATCGGGGCCAAAACCTGTGGCCCGGGCCAACGGCTCCTCGGCACCGAAGCCGGCGAGACCCTTCGAGACTGGGTCTGCCAAGCCCGACGACTCGGGATCTTCCACTACGCGCTCACCCCGCATTTCGACGCAGCCCACGCGGACCATCTGCACCTGGAAATCAAGCCGGGAGTCAAATGGTTCCTCTACAACTAGATCGGCCCGCGATCCTCGATAGGCCGCTGGCTCGGGAGTGCGCGAGAAGCCAAGGTTAGGTGGTCACGGTGCCGCTGTCGGCCCGTTAGTCCCCTTCCCTAGGTTCCCCGGTTCGGATAGAAGTCCCAGGTGAACCTCCGCCGCGACGGACCGTCCAAGGTCGGCCGCGACATTTCCGTCAGCAAAGACCGCGATCTCATGACCACGCTGGCTGCAGTCCTCGTCCGACAACGCTCGGCCCCCCTCGAAACCGTCGAGCAAGCGATGCTGAGGCAATCGCTCTATGGTGGAGATCTCGCGACGAACCTCCTCGAACTGCAGAGCGTCGACGAAGCCCAGCTGCTCGCCGCCGTCAGCCTGTACCTCGAGCTTCCACAGGCCTCGAGCGAGGAACTGGAACGCGCCGATCCGACATTGCGGGAGCTCCTTCCCATCGCGACGCTGATGGACCACGCCATCTTTCCCCTTCGATTCGAGGGAGACGCATTGATCGTCGCGGTCGGCGACATTCCCGCCGACGCCGTGATCGCGGAGCTCGCCCATCGCGCGGGTCGCCCAGTAAGCTTGCGCGCAGCACTCGGCGTGCGGATCCGACAGGCCATTGCGAAAACCTACGGCGTGGCGCTCGACCATCGCACCGAAAAACTCGTCGCCAGACTCGCTGGTCTCGAATTCCCTTCCCTTCCGCCCGCGGCGAACGAGAGCGATCCGCCCGGCTCGCAGATCCCAACGCCGAGGGTGTCCGTCCCGGCACCGGCAAAGGCGTCGAACCGCCCCCGCAAGCGATCGAGCGCTGCAGCACCACCCGTCAAACGCGGTGGCTCGTACTCGCCGTCGATGGCCGAAAGCGATCTGAGCCGCGCGACTTCCCCTGGAACCGTCATCGACGTCTGGCTCGACTTCGCGGCGCAGTACTTCGATTACACTGCCGTCTTCGCAATCCAGGGCGATCTCGCCGCAGGCAAACAAGCGCGTGGCAAAGGCACCGTCGGAGAACCCTTTGCGCGCATCGGGGTTCCCCTCGATCTCCCGAGTGTGCTCGAGCGTGCGAGAAAGGGGGCCACCTGGCTATTGACCGCTCTCGAACCTCGGGGGCTCGACCGCACCCTCGCGCGCGATCTCGGGCGCAATCCCGGACCACAGGTTCTCATCCTGCCCATCACGATCCGCAATCGCGTCGTGTTGCTCATGTACGGCGATCACGGGGACGCCAACGTCGAACTCGACGTCGTGGGTGACGTTCTCGCGCTGCGCCCCATCGTCGAACGCCACCTCGAGCGACTCGTCGTAGAGCGCAAGCGCGAGCGTTCCTTGAATCCCCCCGGTGCAAAGCTCGTCACCGCGACGCACCAACCCCCCAATGCGGTTCCGCCGGGAAGCGAGGCTTCTGCAAGTAGCGAGGCGCCGCCCACGCCGCGTCGTCCCGTAGATTCGGTCTTGCCAACCCGACCCAATTGGGTGCACGACAAGCCGACCGCACCCGGCACGGACGCGCCGCTCACACCGCCTGCTAGCGAGTCCGACGCACGGCAGACGGGGCTAGCGAGCCCTCCGTCCGAGCCCGAGCCCGTCCAACGAACCGCTAGCGCTGAAGCAGAAAACACGTCCAGCATCGACGAAAGTTGGGACCTCATCCAACCCGTTCTGGCCGTTGGGGACGCGACGCTCCCGAAGGATTTGCTCGCCTTTGCGGACGCCGCGAAGGCCGCGTCTGCGCCGCCAAAGCTCGAACTCGTGGCGGATTCGGAGCGACAGCCCGCGCGTCCGCTCGAATCCGAACCCTCGCCGCTCTTGCCGACGTCCCGGGCGGAATCTCACGCAGCAGTAACTCCTCAGCGACCGTCGCAGTCACAAGAAATGACGTTGCCCACCGTGGTGGTCGACTACGAGCGGGATTGCAAGGAGCTCCTCGAATCGATGGTCGAAGGGTGATGAGGCGGCCTTCGAACAACTCGTTGCGCTCGGAGACGCAGCGATCGGCGCGTTGGTTCGTCAACTCCCCGGCCCAGTCACGAGCCCCTCTCGGGCGCCGCGCGGAGGCGATCCCATCGTCAAGGCTTCTGAGTGCGGGCCTATCCTGCGCGCACTCGTTGCCTTTGGTCCCGCTGCACGTCCCTACGTGATTGCGCGCGCCTCGGATGCCGATCCCAAGGTGAGGGCCTGGGCAGTCCGCCTCCTCGGCGAACTCACGGGTCGTCCATCGGCGGAAGCCGTGGCCCAGCGCGTCGTGCTCGATCGCGACGCCGAGGTGAGACGAGCCGCACACCTCGCCTGTCAATTGTTGTACCGCGACGCGGACTCGGCGCTGGCCCTCCGTGACGCGCTACTGCGCACGGCGTTCTCCCAGCAAACGGTGATCACACAGCGGCTCGCAGCGATCGACGCCCTCTCGGATCTTCGGGATGCGAAAGCCATTCCCAAACTCATCGAGCTCTTGCTCGATCCGAACCCGGGAACGGCCGCAGGAGCAAAGCTTGCCCTCGTCGTCTTGGCGCGCCAGGACTTCGGCTACGATACGAAGAGCTGGGAGAGCTGGTGGACCCGCAATTGCGATCGCGAGCGCATCGAATGGGTCATCGATTCCCTCGAGCATCGACAGCCCGCGATTCGACAAGCCGCCGCCGAAGAGTTGCGAGCGATGTCCCGCATCTACGTCGGTGACTTCGACGACGACTCGCCGGAAGCGCGCGCCCGCGTTCAGAAGAAGTATCGCGACTGGTGGGCGACCGGTGGACGTGCGATGTCCTTCGCGCCGAAATCGTGAGTCGCTCGCATTTCGTCGGAGCTCATCACGACTCGCATCTGGTCGGAATGTCGACTGAGCCCTACAGCGTGGTCGCGAAGGCGCAGTTCGACCGGGTGTGAGCCATTCTTCATGCGGTCCCGAGTGCCCTCCCGGAAGTCCGCTCGACGGTCGGAAGAGAGCTTCTGAACACAAATAGGTGCGACACACACTTACACAGCCACCAAGGGCAGTCGTCGAAGACGAAGCGTCGAGGTTTACTAGGAAATTGCCGAGAAATTTGTGGTTTCCGCGTCGCGATCGCGATCCGGCTCTGCAAGCTTTCCGCGAACTCGACGTGACGATCCGATGCAATCCCAGCCGTTCGGCCTCCATTTTGGACTCGACGGTGCGCCGCAACGCGTTGCATAACGGTCGCACCGATGGATGTCGAAACCCTAGATCCAGGACTTCGAGAAGCCAATCGCGCCTTGTCGGGACGCAGTCAGCGGGAAGCTAGCCGCTTTGCGTCAATCGAACTGAGGTTTACCGATCCGAGGACCGGACCTTGGGAAGTTGCGGCGGCCGCATCGATCGCCATGGCCTCCATGTTGGTCGTCCTTGGGGTCTGGTTCCTCTAGCGAATCGATGTGCGGGCGTCGACGCATCTGCGTTCCCACTTATCCCGCACACCCTGACTGCTGCAAATCGCGTTGAGCGATGGATTGAGCGTTCACTCGTGAGAGTGTGGTCACGACTGCGCTCGCTTCCTGGCAGCGGCCTTGGCGAGCAAGGGATCGGATCTTCGCGCGCCCGGTGTTGATGATCGTCAGACGTGCGGCGGCTGCCGTGGCTCCGCCAACGGAGCTGTTGCAGGTTTGGTAATAGTCCACGGCAGCGTCGAGGTTCGATCCCGCCGTCGCCATCGCTTGCGAACAGCTCGCCGGATTGGCTGGAGGCACTTGTGGAGTCGTTGGTGTCGTGCTCGGCGTGGACGGATTCTGCGGCGGAAACGGGATGATGCCCGTGGGAATGGGGATCGGAAACGGGAATGGCAACGTCGCAACGGATGGTGCACCGCCCGAGCCCGGCCCGTTCGGTGACGTCGAGGGGGCACCCGTGCTCGGGGTCGCGCCACTCCCGCCTTGCCCGGTGGGCTCCTCACGGCGTGAGGGCACGCCTGCGGGATTCGAACGTGAAGGCGTGGCGCGCTCCGAGGAACGCGAAACCTCCGCGAGCTGCGGCCATGCGGGTTCCGTCGTTCGACGTTCGCCCGTGATCTCGACGGGAGGTTGCTCCGTTTCGAGGGGAATCGCCGAAGGCAGCGGTGGGGTCCCATCGTCGCGGTCGTACCAATAAACCGTTCCCGCGACGGCGGCGCAAGTGAGCACCAGAATTGGCACGGCCCACGCGAGACCCCTACCCCAAGAGCGTCCCGAAGATCGTCTGCCCCTTGGGGATGCAATGACGGGGGGCGTCACGAGAGGATTCGTCGTCGCGCGCGGGCCAAGCCCGAAGGCACTCGGTTCCGTGGCTCCGCCCGAAGTCGCCGCGCTCCCCGCAGCGGTGACGCGAGGCACGTTTGAAGACGACGTGGCGGTGCCGTTATGCAGCCCCGTGCGATAGGCCAGCGGCGCGACGTCCACGGCCGTACCCGTTCGAGAGCGTCCCTGTCCCGCGTCGTTACCCGGTTCCGTCACGCCCCCCTTCGGCGCGTCCGAGAGGGTATGAGGCGACGTCGCGTATGGTCGTGGCACCGGTGGATATGACGAGTTCGGATCCCCGATGATCATCGAGGGCTCCGTGCGCGGAACGTCACGCGCGACGTCGGACCGAGGCGCGACACTGGGCGCCGCCGATGGTCGAACGGAACCTGGGCGCTCCGAAATGGTTCCGCTCGCGGAAACGAGCTCCCGATAGAACTCGAGCGTCGTCGCTGGCCGCATTTGTCGTTGCTTGCTCATCGCGCGCAAGATCACACGTTGAAGAGCGAGCGGCACGGAGGGCTCGAAGGGCAATGGTTCCGAGCTCATGTGATGGTGAGCCCACTGCCATGGTGTGTCCGCATCGAAGGGCAAGCGACCATTGAGCATCTCGTAGAGAATCACGGCCAGCGCATAGATATCACTCGTGCGATCGGGAACCTCCGCCGTAAATTGCTCCGGGCTCATGTAGGGTGGCGTCCCGAGCACCATGCCTTGCTGCGTGAGCTTCGTGTCGAGCTTGCCACCAGTGCTCGACCGCTTCGCGATCCCGAAGTCGAGCAGCTTGACGAAATCATGGATCCCTGCCCGTTCCGACAAGACGACGTTATCGGGCTTGAGATCGCGATGCACGATCCCGAGATCGTGAGCTTCGGCGAGCGCCGAACACATCTGTTCGAGAATTGCCAAACTTCGCGCGATCGGGAGCGCGCCTTCGGCCATCACGTCACCGAGGGGACGACCGCGCACGAACTCCATTGCGATGTAGAGAATGCCGTCGTCGGTCTTACCGAAGTCGTAGACTCGCACGATATTCGGGTGCTCGAGACTGGCGACGACGGCGCACTCGCGGGAGAAGCGTGAGACGACGAGGTGATCCCGAGAGAGCTCTGGCAACAACGTCTTGATGGCGACCGAACGCACCCCCTCGCCGAGGGTCTGTTCGGCTTCGTAAACCACCCCCATCCCACCTTCGGCCACCACCCGCTTCACTCGATAGCGATCGGCGATGATGCGACCAACGAGGCGCGAAGGTGATGCATCGTCGACCAAGGGCTTACCACAGGCACCGCAAAACCTGGAGTCACTTGGGTTGCTTGCACCACAGGCGGGACATTGGGCCATATCGAAGTCGTCCGTCAGCCTATCACTCAACGGGCTCTCGATCCCTTCGGGAGGTCAGCTGCCTCTGCGCATGACGATCGAAACGCATACGCGGCGGCGCCATGGCGGTGCGAGCCATTCGACGGACGCAAGCTGTGGCCGAAGCGCGCAGTAAGCGCTCCATGACGCGCACTTTCCCTAGGGAAGCCCACGGGATTGAACCCACGACATAAGGCAAATCTCAGGGCAAAACCACTTCACCTTCTCCCCGGCGCGGCCGTTCAGTTCCTTAGGAGAACGGTGAACAAGCACACAGTTCGACGAGCCGGCCGAGTTATAGGCATCGCCCTGGCGTCCTTCGTTTGCACGACTGCTTCGGCAGCAACGGCCGCAGGAAAGGACGCTCCCCCCGAGGTTGCGTCCGGGAATGTGACTCGCCTGCGCGGAACGTTCATGACCAAGTCGCAAGACGTCACGTTCCGTCTGCCTGGTGGCGGCACGATCCGCATGTTCGCGGACACGGAGGCGAGTCTCTTGACCGAATCCCCAGGCGCTCATGTTGCTCCCGGGAAAGAAGACGTCGACGTACAGCATCATCTTGCGCAGAGGTCCCGTCGAGGTCGACCTACCCGATCGCAATCCACCGGCGCTCGCAGTTGCCGTGGGCACGTCCAGCGACACGCGCGTCGTCACCTTGTCTGGACGCATGCGGCTCCGCGCCGAAGGACGAAACGTCGTCGCAGTGAGCTATTCCGGACTGACCACCGTCACACAAGGCAATCGCTTCGCGCGTCTTCCCAACGGCATCAAACGCGTCTACCTCGGCAAGAGCGGCACGTCGGAACAAGAGCTGCTCCCAGCAACGCCATGGGTGGGCGGGCGGCGAGTCTGGCTCGCGACGCGCAACGACGTAAAGATCTCCGGATACACCTGGGGCTCCGTTCCAGGAGCGGCGGGATACGACGTTGCTCTCACGGAACTCGGCACGGGCAAGACCCTTTCGCGAACCTACGTCTCGGAGCCCATGTTCGAGGGGAGTGACGTGACGGCATCTCCGGGACGCTTCGAGCTGCGCATCGCTGCCGTCGATCGTGACGGCTTCGTGTCTCCCGTACATCGCGAGGTCGAATTACGCGTCGTCGGCGTCTCTCTGCCTCCCTTGGCGGAGGTTCAGAAGAACGACACCATCGTGCTCGGTGCCGACCAGCAAGTGTCGTTGGTCCACGCCGAAGGGCTCACGCTGACCACAGCCGACCACCGCGGCAACGTGCCGGCGTCATCGGCATTCGGACTCGAACGTCAGAATCGAGCGAGCATCCTCATTCATCCACCCGGCGGCGGGGATCCTTCGACGTTGACCCTCGTACGCCGAGAAAATCTGGTCACAGCGTGGGTTGGCCCAAAGACGGTGACCTGGCCGCTCGAATCCAGTGGAGCTTCGCGTCGAGCTCGTCGATCATCGAGGAAACCCACTGAGCCCCGGGATCGAACCCGTCGCGAAGGTGATGCTGGGCATCGAGCCTCTGCAGGTCGACTGGGTGAAGGACGGCAACTCTTGGCACGCGCAGCTTCCCGCGCAGACTGGCCAAGGTCCGTGGGTAGTCCGATTGGAGATTGTCGATCAGTACGGCGGCCTCATCGGGCGCGATTTCGTCGAGGTGGCACGCAGCCAACCCCTACGAAAGAAGTCGATCGTTGCACCGTCCAGCAGCGACTTCGGTCTGTCCTCGTATTGACGAAACACGAGCCTTTGGGCGCCCGTGAGCGAGCGCTTCGTCAGTTCAGAGTCGCGCCGTTCGTCGACGTCGCGCCGTGAGCGTTGCGTCCCACGGCGCCGTTCGTCGAGTCGCGCCGTGAGCGTTGCGTCCCACGGCGCAATTGCACGAGGAGCGCGAAGGCTCACTTCTTCTTTGTCTTCGTCTCCGCAGGCGCCGCCGCTGGTTGCTCGAGCTTGACGGTGACATCCTTGCTCACGGGTTGGCCAACGAAGTTCTTCGTGATGATCGCGTTCATGGCGCGAAGCACACAGTCACCATTGGCGGTCCCCGCGAAGGGCTCGCTGATTGTGGACTTCTCGGCGTCCACATGGCCATCGGTCAAGAACGTGATCGTGACCTTCGCATCGCCGTAGGGCCCCTGCCCAGATACCCCCGGGCACGTGACGGCAGAACGCACCGCGCGGCTGATCTCCATCTCCGTGTGGTGCTCGTCGAACTTGGCGGCTTGCTCGCTGTCCGTCGTGGTATCCCCAGCGGTGTCACCGTACGACGCGTGCTCTTGCCGCTTCTTCTCCTGTTCTTTGGCGATGGCATCTTGCTCCTCGAGCATCTCGTCGGGAGTCTTCGCCGTTTGCGTGTAAGACGGACTACAAGCCGCGAGTAAACCCGCAGCGATCAGGATGGCAGTACGCATGGCGCCATCCTAGCCAGAGGGCCCCCGCCACACCAGGCCCAACTTCGCCCGCGGGGCAGCTAGACTCGGGGACCGCCCCAGAAGACCGCAGAACGCCCTTAGAGATCAGTAATGTCGTAGTCTTTCAGCTTGTACAGAAGAGCGCGATGGCTGATCTCGAGCAGCTCCGCGGCCCGCGTTCGATTGCCCCGGGTCCGCTGCAGCGCACGGCGGATGAGAACGTTCTCGACGATTCGCACCGTCTTTTTGATGCTGAGCTCGTTGCTCGAGAGCACGTTTTTGATTGGGTCTTGGGCTTCGCGCAAACGATCGGGCAGATCGGCGGGGCTCAGGGTTTCAGCGTCGCAGAGAACCATGGCGCGCTCGATGGTGTTCTCCAACTCGCGAACGTTGCCGGGCCAAGCGTATTCATAGAGCAATCGTCGAGCCTCGGAATCCGCACCGCGGATCTGTGTCCCCAGACGCGCGTTGTTGCGCGTCATGAAGTGCTCGACGAGCAAGGGAATGTCCTCGCGTCGCTCTCGGAGCGGCGGCACGAGGATCGTGAGCACGTTCAGGCGATAGTACAGGTCCTCGCGAAACCGTTCGGCCTTGACCTCCGCTGCGAGATCGCGGTGGGTCGCGGCCAAGATCCGCACGTCGACTTGGAGATCGCGCGCCTCTCCCAAGCGACGGATCCGCTCGTCCTCGAGCACCCGCAACAGCTTCACCTGAAGCTGCATCGGAAGCTCCCCGATCTCGTCGAGAAACAACGTGCCTCCGTGGGCCTCTTCGAACAGCCCTCGACGATCTGCGGTGGCGTCCGTGAACGCACCCTTCTTGTGACCAAAGAGCTCACTCTCGAGCAGGTTCTCCGGGATGGCACCACAATTGACGGCCACGAATGGGCCAGTGCGCTTGCTCCTGCCGTGAATGGCCCGAGCAACGAGCTCTTTTCCGACACCACTCTCGCCTGCGATGAGCGCCGTGGTCTTATACTCCGCGACTTTGGCAATCGTGCGAAATACGGCGACCATCTTCGGGGATTTGGCCAGAATGTTCTCGAAGAGATGCTCCTTGCGGATCTCTTCCTTGAGCACTCGGACCTCGCGACGGAGGGTTTCGCGCTCCTCCGCCTTTCGGAGCAACAGCACCACCTCTTCGGGCTTGAACGGCTTCTGCAAATAGTCGTACGCACCCGCTTGCATCGCTTCGATCGCGAGCTCGACGTTGCCATAGGCACTCATCACGATCACCGTCGCGGGGTGGTTCTTCGCTCGCAGGGTCGAGAGCAGAATCGAGTCCGCCCATCTTCGGCATCCGCACGTCCGTCAGAACGAAGTCGGGGCCGAAGCTCTCGACGAGCGCGAGAGCATCCTCGCCCGATGCCGCAGTCTCGACTTCGTATCCATTGCGACGCAGGAGCGTCCGAAGGACGATCCGGATGTTCTCTTCGTCATCGACGACCAGGATTCGACGCACTACGAAAAGAAGTTACAGCATTGCGCCCCCGAGTTCGCAAAGGTTTCGTAGCCGCGGCGCCCTAACCCAAATTTGCCGACGGAATCCCGAGTTCAGGCTGACGAGCCGCATCGGATCCCCTGCGCAATGAAGGCTCCAGCCTCCCAGAACCAGACGACGAGAAGGTCGGCCTCACCGGAAATCGGCTCCTCGACCGCCCTGCCCACCTCCACTGCTCGGAGTGTCCCGAGCGGCATGCTGGCCGAGCTCGCGGCCCAATTTGTGGCGCAAACGAGACCATCTGAGTCGATTTCTGATAGTGGTGCGACGCCATGCTGACCGGAATCGAATCTGCTTTCCACCGGACAAGCCGCTTCCCTCCGAAAACGCGTTCGCGCGAGTCGAGTGGGACTCTTATCGCACCGCGCCGCAACGGATCGGCACGGACGCATGACCTACGAGGTCCTCGAAGACTTGGGAGCCACCGTGTCGGTGCTCTTCACGCCAGAACATGGTTTCGACGGCGTGGCTCAAGCCGAAGAACCCGTCGAGTTGCCCCACGGCGACGGCGAAGAGACGACGACCCGGATCGTCAGTCTCTACGGCTCCAATCTCGCGTCGCTCAGTCCCTCCGAAGAACACCTGGCGCTCATCGATCTCCTCGTCATCGATTTGGTGGACGTCGGAGCTCGCTATTACACCTACGTTTGGTCGGCACTCCTCGCCGCAAGAGCGGCCATGAAGAAGGGGATCCACGTCGTCGTGCTCGACCGCCCCAATCCACTCTCCGGTGATCCGAGTGCGGTCGAGGGACTCCCACAACAGCCCGAGTATTTGTCGTTCGTCGGCCTAGAACCCTTACCGATCCGACACTCGATGACCCTCGGCGAGATCGTCGCGATGTTCGTCGAGCGCGATGGTGGCAGCTTGGGCGCGGATGGCGCGCTCGGGATCGTCGGTCACCTCGGGTGGGAGCGATATCGAACCGCGGCGAGCTGGGCCCGTCCATTCATCGCCCCCTCGCCCAACATGCCCACCCTCGAGACGGCATTGGTCTACCCGGGAGCGTGTCTGCTCGAGGGTACGAACCTCTCCGAAGGCCGTGGGACGACGCAACCCTTTCAGACCGTAGGTGCGCCGCACCTCGATGGTTCGCTCCTCGCGCAACGACTGATCGAGCACGGTGTCCCTGGCGCCTTGGTTCGCGCTCACACGTTCCGCCCGACCTTTGGTAAACACCAAGGCACGGTTTGCCACGGCGTGATGCTTCATGTCATCGACAGCGGGCTCTTCCGTCCCGTCGCGACCTACGCCGCGCTCATCGCCTTTGCCTACGCGCAGGCGCCCGAACGCTTCGAGTTCGTGACGCGTCCCTACGAGTTCGTCACCGATCGACTTGCCTTCGATTTGCTCGCGGGCAGCGACCAAGTTCGTAAGGCGATCCTCGAGGGACGCAGCGTCGAAGACATCGTGGCCCTCATCGCACCGGTGCCGCCAGAACTTCGTCCCGACTTGGCGGAAGCCGAAGCGCGCGCGCTCCGCGCCAGCGAGTAATTGCGACGAGGACGGTTGCTCGCCGAAATCCGCGCGCAACCGTCGTCTACCGCCGCGGTTCTCGAAGGCTTCGCCCCGACGTTCTCACCAGCGTACGGTGCACCGAGACTCGAAGGCTTCGCCCCGACGTTCTCACCAGCGTACGGTGACGCTCGGGGGCTGCACCTCGGAATCGGCCTGAACCAAGTCCACCGTGACCTTGAGGGCAGCACTTCCGTGCTTGTCCCGACGATCGTCTCGTCGGGAAGCGTCGCCCGCGGGACGACTTGTTCTGGACGTAAGGCCCGAACGACCTCCGGTGGACCCACGACCGTCACGTCGACGAAGCGCGGCACGACGTGGGTCCCTGGAATGCCACGACCTCCACGGGACGATTCGCGAACTTCACCTCGCTCACGCGTCGAGCGATCGTAACGCCCACCGTCGCGTTCATCGGACCGATTACCGTCACTCGATTCGGTGGAGCGTCCATGGCAACCCGACGCTTGTGAACCCCTTCGGTGAGCCCAGAAACGTCGAACGCCGCGAGACGGACGAATTGCATGACCTCGAGCACGCCCGCCGGACCACGCACGTTCACGAACTGCGGCTCGACTTCAGGTTCACCCTTGACGCCATAGCCGTCGGCTGGGGTACCCGTGATCGATGCCTGAAGGGGAATGCGACGAGAGATGACGCTCTGCCACTCGAGGCGAATACTCGGCGGAATCGATGATCGCCACGTCGACGTCGCGGGGCAAACTGAGCATCTTGTCACTGAACACCAGGACGTCGCGGTTGCCCTGTCGAAGATCCACCTCGATGGGCGGCACGCCCGACTGAATCAGTTGATCGAGCGCTCGCGTGGCGCCACGAAGCGTGACGTGCACGTTCGCCGGGATCGGCGTCATCAGTTCACGCTCGGAGCTCTCGGGGGGAAGCCTCAAGATGACGGCAACGGGGATGGTCCGTTGCTGCCGTTCCTGTTGCCCCGGAGCAGCGCAAAGAGGCTGATCGCGAACACCAAGCTGAACGCTTTGAGCGCGACGTTCTCGAAAATCGCGGCTCTCAGAATGGACAGCACCGCGCCGAAGGTGGCGACCACGGGTTTCATCTGGACTCGTCTCCGGAATCATTCGACGAATCACGACCGGATTGGGTCTCCGTCGGATTCGTCGCGACGGGCGTGCGGATGACGGATCCGTCTCGGGAGCTCAGCACCGTGCGAACGGGCGCGGGCACTTTGGCCGGGCGCGGGATCCGTCCGAGCAAAGCGGAGTCCTCGAGTCCAGCTCGACTCCTCAGGGGCGGAGGCGGATCGCTCTCCATGCCGCGTCGAAGCGGCAAGGGACGTGGTTCAGGATCGGAGTGTTCCTCCGTCGACGCCTTGACGTCGGCGCGATGAAGCTCCCCGCCGGTTCGACTCGGCTCGAGCCCGAGGCGAGTCCGCGTGGCGCCGTGCGACTCGTCCACCGAGGGGACGGAGACGGGTCCGTCCGCCGAAATGGAGGCTGGAGCTCCAGCCTCCACGGGAGGAGGCGTCGGTACGGTGAGGCTCCGTCGCGTCGCCGTCGCGCGCTTCTTCTGCGCTGCCTTGGGACTGAAGACCGCCTCGAGTAGCGTGCGCAGCTTCGGCCCGTCGAGATTCGACGCGATGTTGCCGTTGAAGCAGAAGCTGATCGTGCCCCGTTCCTCGCTGACGATGACCACCACGGCGTCGGTCTCTTCCGTGATCCCGAGGGCAGCGCGGTGGCGCGAGCCAAAGCTTGCATCCACCACGCGCTGTTCTGGCATTGGGAAGAAAACGCCCGCCTTGGCAATCCGCAGATGCCGAATGATGACGGCGCCGTCGTGGAGCTTGTTCACGCCTTCTGGAATGAACAAAGGAACGAGGAGTTCCCGAGAAACGGCCGCGTCAATCACGTGGCCTTTGTGGGAGCCCACGAACTCGTCCAGGTTTGCCTCTTGCTCGAATGCGACGATGGCGCCGATACGATGTCGGGCGAGCTCCGTCGCCGCTTCGACCACTTCGTCGATGACGCGAGTCTCCGGTCCGCGCGTCAGCCGGTAGAAGATGGCCTGACTGCCAATCCGCTGCAGCCCGCGGCGGATGTCATTTGAAATACGACGACGATGATGAGCAACAAGCTGCTGAGCAGCGCGCCCATCACCGTCAGCACCGTGACGAGATCCAAGACGCGGGCCACGACGTACACGGCGAGCAAGGTCGCCAACCCGACGCCGACCTGTACGGCGCGGGTGCCGCGCATGACGAGCAAGGCGCGATAACACGCGTAATAAATGATCGCTATATCAAGGGAATCGCGAGCAAATCCGCCGAGGGAGCGCTCCGTGAAATACCCGACGAGGCCCTCGATCATGCTCCCTCCCGTTGCTGGCAAATCGCTAGATTCGATACGGGGTTTCGAGTTCGGCCCTGGAGGTACGTCCATGCCGAGAGCAGCTGCGCGAGAACCTGAGCGTCGTGCACACGAAGGAGATCCGCGCCGCACTCGGCGGCGTGCAAACACACGGCCAAGGTCGCGCCGAGACGCTCTTCCGGAGGACGGGCCTCGATGAGATTGAGAAAGGACTTTCGACTGGGCCCAAGGACGATGGGAGCCCCCAGGGAGCGAAACTCCGCTAGTCGACGAACCAATGTCATCGAGTGATTGGCATTCTTGGCAAAACCGATGCCCGGATCGAACAGGATGTCGGCGTCGTCGACCCCTTGCTCGACAGCGATGCTTTTTGCTGCGAGCCACTCACGACTCACGTCGCGCACGATGTCGTCGTAGGCGTCCTCGGGGTATTCCGAGAAGCCTCGCATGTCGACCATCGCACCTCGAGCGTGCATGAGAACGAGCGCCGCGCGATGACGAGCAACCACCTGGGCCAGTTCGGGCTTCGCGAGACAAGAGACGTCGTTGATGACATGCGCGCCCCAACCGAGCGCAACGTCAGCCACGTTCGGATCTGCGGTATCGACCGACACCCAACACCGTTCCGCATGCACGGCGCGCCGGACCACGGGTTCGAGGCGCTCGAGCTGCACCCGAGCCGGCACGGCCTCCGCTCCCGGCCGGGTCGACTCCGCACCGATATCGACTGCGAAGGCGCCACTCGCGAGGATCTCCTCGAGGCGCTCGATGGCTAGGGCGCCTGGATAACGCCCCCCGTCGTAGAAGGAGTCCGGGGTCACGTTGAGCACGGCCATGACGGCGGCACCGGCGGTGCGCCTTTGTTGGTCGAGTGCTCTTCGGAAATGGCCCCACTCGACAGGCCTACCAAATCCGAGGGCACTTCTCAACGTGAAATCTCTCGGTTTTTCGCAGCCCCAGCCACGTTCGCGCGACTCGCGGGCTGCCACGTCCGCAAGGCAGAAACGCGCCTTGGCTTCACCGGCACGCGCCCGAGGGCCCGACGCGTTGCGAAAGCGGGTTTCGTCGGACCGCGCGAGCCCATGAGCCTCCGCCGCTCGTTGGTCGCGCCTCGTCGGACCGCGCGAGCCCATGAGCCTCCGCCGCTCGTTGGTCGCGCCTCGTCGGACCGCGCGAGCCATCGCCGAGTTCCGGTGCGATTCGGAGACCGAGCGCGAGTGCCTCCCCGCGACGCCAGGCGACGGGTCCGCTCGCGAACCGACGCCCAGAACTCTCAATGCCGCATTGGCGTCAGCGGGTGTCCGTCAGAGACCGCGCGATGCGCCGCGACGTCACCACGACGGGCCGACAAAATCACCAACCATGAACGCGAGTCAACGAACTGACGCTGGGGTTCCAAAGCGCCAGGCTTTCGACACCCATGCCCGCATGGCCACCGCGAAAACCGAAAGATTTCAGCGTGATGGAAGCGCAACGCTCCGGCACTGGGCTTGCAATGGCGAGAACTCGAGCCCCTACGGCGACGACAAGGAACCCATGCTGCGTCTTCCGCGTCCCCCGCGCACCGCAAGAATCGAAGTGGACGTGCCGCTCCACCCGGAGTCCGGAGTGGTTCCCATTGCACACCAGGCCGCTGCGCCGCCCGTCGCAGAGATCCATGCGCTTCGACCGCCGATGAACACGTCACCAGAAGCGGAGATCCAGTCGATTCAGCCACCGACGCACACGCCGCCCAAAGCCACTGCCCCCTCGCTTCAGCCGTTGGCACTCGCGCCAAAAGAGGCGAAAGTTCACGACCTTCGTCGGCATTCGAAGCACGCGCCGACTCACGCGGATGTCGAAGCGGATGCTCATCCGCGTCAGTCACCGCCAGACGAGGAGGCGCTCGTCCCTCCCGCGCGCAAGCGCCCTTCCTTGGAGTGGTTGCTCGCCCGGGCGGAAAGCCTCGCCAACGCGCTCACCATCAGCGATCCGCGCGGAAGACTGTTGCAGGTAGCGCTGCTTCGACGCGATCACACTCTCTTGGCCGCCATCGTCGATACCATCGATCTCGGGCTGCCCATGCGCCTCCGCAGCACGTCGACCCGCGTTGGCAAGCGCTCGAACTCGATGCGCGCCGGGTTTGCCGGCGGACGTCGACGACCCGAGGCGGAGCGGCCCACCGTTCGCCCAAAGCGCTCGCGCTAGCCGAAGACAGCACTGGTGTAGGTGGCGGCGTAAGGACGACGAGGCACGATCCGGCGCCGTGAGGCTGCCCGCTGATTTGAGCTCGCACACGCACGTTGCCCACTGCTCGCAGAGCGACGGATTCAGAATATTGCGACACCCACGTGCACGCACTCTTCACGTGCGTGGCACAAATGCCGTATTTACCTGGGCCGATGCCATCCCTTCGCAGGCTCCCTGCGCTTCGCCTGCTTGCGGCCATGCTTCTGCTGAGCATGGGCTCGGTCAGCTCGCCGTCGAACGGAGCCACACCCCCGAAATGCAACCGCGCCGAGCGAGGGCCGAAAGGTGTCCTCGGACGGCGACGATACGACGGCGCTCCCCAGCTGCGCCGTGGATCTCAAGGATGCCAAGGAATGGACGACGGAAGAGCGCCACCAGACCGTGGTTCTGCATCCCGGTACGACCATAACGCTCGCGCCTCACACTCGTGTCCTTCGCCTACCGATGATCCCGACTGCACTTGGCGGACGCGAGTTCGCCAAGGCCGCATACAACGTCGAATTGGTGGCAGGGCGTATCGACGTGGAGATCAATCCCACGCGTCGTCCCATTTATGGGCTCATCGTACGCACCACGCGCAAGGTGGGCGCGATAGTGAAATACGGTCGCGCAACCGTGTCCGCCAACGATGGTAACGTGACCGTCGCGGCTCGCAGCGGCAAAGAGATGATGACGGCCATCGGCGAGCGTTGGCGCCCCTTGCGCGTCGGTCGCGCCTTCGTCGTCAACGACGCGAGTCCCGAGGGATTGAGTCGCGCGCTCCTTTCTGCGCCCAGCGGAAAGGTCGACCAGGCCGTCGCAGTCGCGATCGGGGCGAACATGACGCCCCAGCGTTTGAGCTGGAACGAGATCCCGCAAAGCAAAGGGTACATCGTTCAAGTCTTCAAGAAGGCAGGCAACATAGCTACGCTCGTGAACGAATCGCGCGTCGATGCGACGTCGCAGCTCTTGCAACGCTTGGAGGCGGGCCGCTACTACGCCACGGTCGCTACACTCGACGAGTCCAACTTGGAATCGAGCCCGAGTCCCGCCATTGCGTTCCGCGTCGTCGAAGCCGTCCTTCCCCCGGGCGCGACCGTCGAAGGCGCGGTCATCCAGCTGCCGATGGCCGAACGCCTGCAACTGCTCGAGGTCGCGGATCTCGAGCTCAGCTACGCCAAGCACGGCGAGGATTTCGTCGCGGCGCCCCCGAGCATCGGGCTGCACGACGGTGGACCAGTGCGGATCCGTCTGCGCGAGCGCGGAAGTGCACACGAGACGCATCTTGCACTCGAGCCCGTCGACGTCGTTCCGACGAATCGAACTCGGCCCGCGACGGGCGCAATGGCCCGGTCCCCCGGTTACCATCGAAATCGTCACGCGCCGCCGCGACGGTTCGCCCGCCGAGGCGGAACCATTCTTTCACGCGACGGTCACGGTGAACAGCGAACCCGTCAACGTCGTTTGGCAGAAAACGCCCGGCCGCATGAGCTTTCGCCTCGACAAGCCAATGCAACGTGGCCCCTGGATCGTGCGCGTCGTGATTCACGATGCACGCGGCCGCGAGGTCGCCAGAGACTTCCTCGAGGTGGCCGAGGCGCCTACGAGTTCGAGACTCGTTGCCAACGCGCCGTGATGGGTTGACCCGTCGCGCAAACGTCGCCGAGTCGAGGTCCGTCGCGCAAACGTCGCCGAGTCGAGGTCCGTCGCGCAAACGTCGCCGAGTCGAGGTCCGTCGCGCAAACGTCGCCGAGTCGAGGTCCGTCGCGCAAACGTCGCCGAGTCGAGGTCCGTCGCGCAAACGTCGCCGAGTCGAGGTCCGTCGCGCAAACGTCAGAGCAAACGATGCACGAGTAGCCACCATCCATCGCCTCTGCTACTGCCTCGGCCATGAATCGCGCGTTTCGAGCCGTTCTCTTCGATATGGACGGCGTACTGCTCGATACCGAGCCACTTTACACCCAAGCAACGCAAGCCGTCGTGTCGCGGTTCGGACGCACTTACGACTTCTCGCTCAAACGTCGAATCATGGGTGGCAGTGCCCGCGCAGGTGCGGCGCTGGTCCTCGGCGAGCTCGCGATCCCGCTCTCGGTCGAAGAATATCTGGCCGAGCGGCGAAAACATCTCGAGCGACTCTTCCTCTCGACTCGACCTATCGACGGTGCCGAAGCCTTGGTTCGCGCGGCACACATTCGCGGTTTGGCACTCGCCGTTGCCACGAGCAGCGAACGCAGCCTATTCGAGCTCAAGACCCGACCACACCCGTGGTTCTCGCTCTTCAACGAAGTCATCTGCGGTGATGACGCGCGACTCCGCTCACCGAAGCCCGCACCGGACATCTTTCTCTTGGCAGCAAGCGACCTCGGGGTACGACCGAGCGACTGCATCGTGTTCGAAGACTCCCCGACGGGAGTCACCGCCGCTCGCGCGGCTGGCGCCTTCGTCGTTGCGCGGCGCGATCCGGCGCTGACCGAAGGAGAGCTCGCCGCAGCCAATCGGATCGTGAATCGATACGCGGAACTCGACGTCGACGCACTCTTCGGTCCCGTCACCACGAAGCCGTGAGCCTTCGTGGTTCGAGCTTCGTGGTTCGAGCTTCGTGGTTCGAGCTTCGTGGTTCGAGCTTCGTGGTTCGAGCTTCGTGGTTCGAGCTTCGTGGTTCGGCGCGCTAGCTCCTAAAGGGAACCGACGCATACTTGATGCGTGCGATCTTCCGATAGGGCGGCCGCACTCGGCGGCGGGGGTTCGATATCGTCGAGAGGCGATGACAACCCGAGCCACCCAAAGAAGAGCGCCAGGGTTCGACGCTGGTTCTCGGGCATGTATTCGAAGTTGCGGCCGCGATCGGTGATCTCCCAGAAGTCCTTGGTCGTCACCCCCTCGAGCGCGGTACGAATTGCCGTGAGTCGCTCGTAGGGTTCGTGTCGCATGTCCTCGCAGATGAGCCGCGCCTTCGTGTTTTGACCCGTGGAGAGATAAAATGCTGCGAGTTTGACCTGGGCCTTGCGGACGCCGAGCAGCGCGGGTTCTTCGTTGTGGGTTCGAAGCGGGCAATCGAGCTGCAAGAATCGGTCGAGAAACGCAACCTCGCAACTCGCTCGGCACTCGGACGAAACCTCGCAAAGACTCGAGAAGTCGTACGCGATGGTTTCCGTCACGAACGGCAATTCCATGCCGAAGCTCATGCGACCGTAATAGGCGAGATACCCGATGGCCTCGATGGCCATGTCCGAGAGGTCCTCATCGCGCACGAGCACCTCGACGAGCAATCGATACTGATTGAGAACATTGTACGCCGTCCGCACGTCCCGAGCGTTGAGTGTCGAACGCAGGAAAGAATTGAGATAGTGCAACGTGAGCCGAAGCACCTCGCGATCGCGGGCTGACGCTGACGCGGCGCCGATGTATCGAGTATCGATCGCCACCAAGTAGTCGATGTCACGCATCGCCCCGAGGGACTCGTTGTAAATCCCCAAGTACTGCCGGAGTGCCTTCCACTCGAACCAATTCCGTCGAAGCTCCAAGTCTCGGAGGCTTTCGGGATCCATCGCGACGAAATCCGGATTGCCCCGCGCCGCGTCCCCGAGACGGTACCAGAGCGCGTCCTCGGTCGGCTTCCAGAGCAAATAATCGAGCACCAAATCCTTCACCGCGTCCACGGCGAGGCTCGCGATCACCTTGTCCTTGCTGCTGATGCTGTTTCGCGTCACGTCCGTGAGCTGCTCGAGCGCACTGACCGCCCGCACCTGCGCGTCGGCAACCGTGGCCGCATCGCCACTCGAAATGCCCTGGTGGATGGCGTGGAGGGCTTCACGCCGAATGCGTTCGATGATGTTCCCGGGCTCGAGAAACCAGAACACGTACCCGAAGTACGGGGCCATCATCGCAAGCCCGAGACTGACGGCGAACAGCGTCCCGATGAGCGCGATGCGCGGAACGAAGGTCTCCTTGATCGCCACACTGAGCCACACGGCTGAAACGCAGGTGACGACGTAGTACGCGAGCACGGCGAGATTGACCGGATCGCGCAGGTACATGCGCGTGACACCGTTGTAGCGACTCGCCGACAGCTGAACGACGATGCTGACGACGGTAACGACGATGCCGAATACGGCGGCGATCATCCCCGCTAGTGATGAAACTGCATCGGTGATCGAATGCGGGTCGAACGCGATGTACCTGAGCCACGGCCCGAGTCCGCCGTCGAGGTGTCCCCCCGAAGAGAACATGGTCGACGGCGTAGAACCCAAAGAACAAGGACAGAGAGAGCCCATTCAACAACGCGATGGGCACGAGCCACCGACGACGAAAGTCGTGAATGGCAACCTTCTTTGGCAGAGGAATCGGAAGAGGTAGGCTCATCGGTCGGTCCCCGGTGAGCCTGCCATGTTATCCCGAACTCTGTCGCGTGCCTACCGCAGGTACGCCACTCTTCGGCGCCGCACCGTACTCCTGAAGCTTGTACTGGATCTTGCGCACGCTGATGCCGAGCACGTCCGCGGCTTTACTCGTCGAACCGCCTTGTGCTTCGAGCGTCGTCAAGATGGCGTACCGTTCGATGTCGGCCATCGAAGAGCCGGGGATCCGCGGAGCTCCCGAAGTGGGGCTCGGAACGACCTCGGGCGGCAAGTGGCTCTGCTCGATACTGCCTGCGTCGGCCAGCACCACCGCACGTTCGATGACGTTTTCGAGTTCGCGAACGTTCCCGGGCCAGCTGTATCCGACGAGCCGAGACAGCGCGGCTTCCGCGATGCGCTCGACGGGTTTGTTGTTCTCTTTGGCAAAACGAGAAAGGAAATGGAGCGCGAGCATCGGTATGTCCGACTTGCGCTCGCGAAGCGGCGGCAGGTTCACGTTGATGACGTTGAGACGGTAGTACGAATCTTCGCGGAAGCGACCATCCGCAACCATTGCCTTGAGGTCGCGATTCGTCGCAGCGATCACGCGTGTATCGGCGTGAATGGTCTGATTGCCGCCAACCCGCTCGAACTCGTGCTCTTGAAGCACTCGCAGGAGCTTGACCTGCACCGACGGCGCGATGTCGCCAATCTCGTCGAGAAATAGCGTGCCCCCATTGGCCTGCTCGAAACGACCTTCACGTCGGCGCTCGGCGCCAGTGAATGCTCCCTTCTCGTGTCCGAAAAGCTCGCTCTCGAGCAAGCTCTCTGCGAGGGCGGCGCAGTGCAACTTGATGAACGGACCCGAGGCGCGACTCGAGCGATGATGGATCGCCGCAGCGATGAGCTCTTTGCCGGTTCCGGATTCACCCGTCAAAAGCACCGTGGCGCGACTCGAAGCGACCTGAGCCACGACCTTCAAGACCTGCTGCATGGGCGGAGACGACCCAATCACGTTGTCGAATCGGAACCGCTCCTGCAATCGCTCGCGCAAGTCGTCCGCTTCGCGGCGCAGCCGATGTTCGCTGAGTGCACGTTCGACGACGAGGAGGAGCTCGTCGGTGCGAATCGGTTTCGTCATGTAGTCGATTGCGCCCGAGCGCATGGCCTGCACGGCCGTATCGACAGCACCAAACGCCGTCATCACGATCACGGGCAGGCCAGGCGAAATCTCCCGCACGCGGCGAAGGAGTTCGACACCATCCATGCCTGGCATCTTGAGAATCGGTGAGCAACAAATCGGGTTCGAACTCCGAGAACCGCCCGAGTCCTTTGAAGCCATCCGCTGCGGTCTCACAGCTGTAGCCTTCTTCTCTCAGGATCTCGGCGAGAGCGTTCCTTGCGTTGGACTCGTCATCGACGATGAGAATTCTGCCGCGTGAACTCACGATTCCGACCTCCCATCGAGGTTTGGCCATGCGCAAGTGGGCCGTGCGAGCGAGAACGAACTTCGGTGGAACATAGAAGTGGGCGCAAGTATTGCGCTCTTCGTCGATGTCCCGCAACGACTGCGCACGAATCCACGGAATTTTCCTAGTCTTCGAGGACGTCTGGCTTCGTCTGCCGCGAGCGGCCCGATGACCAACGCCAGTTCCACGACCACCGCACGCGCGACGGACCTTCGCACAACGATGTCTTCAGTCACGCCTCAAGACTCACGCAAGATCGTCGAATCCCGTTGTGGTCCCGGAGCAATCGACAGCGTCGCCGCGCATTGCGGCAAGATGATCTTGAATCGGGTTTCTCCCGCGCGGCTCTGGACACGAATGGTCCCACCATGATCGGCGACGATGCGGTGAACGATGGCGAGCCCAAGCCCCGTTCCCCCTTCCTTGGTCGTGTAAAACGCGTCGAACACTGGAGCATCCTCGGGGAAACCAGGACCGGTGTCGGCAACCTCGATAGTGACGTTTCCGCCGTCATCGGGGCCCTGCGTCCGCACGGTCAAGGTACCGCGGTCGACCATGGCCTCTTTGGCATTGCGGAAAAGATTGAGCAGCACTTGTCGAATCCGCTGGGGTTCTACCTGAACGGTTCCAGCGTTCGGATCGAATTCGACGAACAAATCGATCCCAGCATCGCTAATCTCAGGCGAAACGGAATCGACCACCGCCTGCACCAACCGATTCACCTCGCTCACCTCGATACTCAGGGGGCGGGGCTGCGCGAAAGAGAGGAAGTCGTCGACCAAGCGCTCGAGTCGTCGGATTTCGTCGCGCAAGATCTTGGCGGTCGCCGTCAGATTTTCGGTCGTGAGCGTCCCTTTCGCGACCTTGCGTTCGAGCACGTCGAGCTGCAGTTGAGCGCTATTGAGCGGATTTCTTACCTCGTGAGCCAGCCCCGCCGCCAATGTACCGACCGCGGCGAGACGTTCGGCGCGCAGAGTACGTCGCAGCATCTCGCGCTCGTCCGTGACGTCCCGTCCCATCGCGTATGTCAGCCCCGGTTCGTCCGTCATCGTAACTGCCATGGGCTGCCATCGAACGAGACGATGCCCGCCTTGCTTCAACGGCAAACGTCGGTCCGCGGAGTCGAAGCTGACGAGGTGGCTGCCATCCTTGCCCAACATATCGCTGCGCGAAAACCCGGTCACGACCTCGAGCTGCCGATTCCACAAGCGGATCCGTCCCTCGGCGTCGAGGACCACGATGAACGCCGGTACGGCCTCCACGACTTCGCGGTGTCGACGTTCGGACTCGTCAGATCCGTTGTCGCAAGTCTTCGCGTTCTTTCAGGGCGCGCGATTGAGCGAGCGCGCGACGAGCCATGTCGACGAATTCTTCGGAGCGGATGGGCTTGACGACGTAGGCAAATGCCGCAGTGCGCACGGCCATGGCGGCGGTTTCTACGGAGCCATCACCGGTCACGATCACGACCTGGAGGAGCGGCGCGATCGAACTTCAAACGCTCGGCGAGTTCGAGCCCCTTGGCGTCGGGAAGGTGCAGATCGACGAAGGCCACGTCGTAGTGCGCGTGTTGAACGGCCTCCTGTGCGCGACGTGCGTTGGCCGCGATCTCCGCGATTGCATCGGTTTCGACCTCGAGGAGCAGCTCGCACAGCGACTCCGCCAAATCCGCGTTGTCATCGACGACGAGGAACCGCGCGTTCGTCGGCGGGAGCGAGTCATGGGTGAAATCGGAGTTCAAGACGGACTCCTATCGGCGCCTGCTTGGGATTCAGGACCAGGTAACCAGAGGTGAAACGAAGCGCCGCGCTCGGAGGGTTCGAGGCCGAGACATCCGCCATGAGCCTCGGCGATCCGCCGACAGAGCGGCAGCCCGAGTCCGTTGCCATTCGTCTTCGTCGTGTAGAGGGCCTGGAAGACCTTCTCACGAGCTTGCGGTGGAATACCGGGACCGTCGTCCGTCACGCGGAGGCTGAGCCCGCCCATCGACTCAGCAGCAACGATGGCAATCGTTCCGCTTCCGGATACGGCGTCCAACGCATTCGAGAGTAGATTGACGAGAACGATACGCAGCTGATCGGCATCAGCGTAAACGACCAGCTCCTCGGGGACCGAGACATGGAGGCGGACGCTCTCGGGCAGCCGTAGACCTTCGATGGATGCGCGGACCACGCCATTGATCTCGACTGGATGGCGGCGCGGAGCTCGATTCTTCGCGAGCTCGAGGAGATCGGAGACCGTCTTCGTCGCGATACGAACCTGATGACGGATCTTCTCGAGATTGCGCACCACTTGAGGGTCGGGAGTGCTGTCTCCGACCCGCGAGAGCTTTTGCGCCAATAAGTAAGCAGAGGTTTCGATCGTGCTCAGCGGATTGCGTAACTCGTGACCGATACTCGCCACCAATTGGCCAATCGTCGAGAGACGTTCCGTTGCCATCAGCCGATCGAGCAAGCTGTGCCGATAGCTCTCGAGCAGCATGGCGAGCTCGAGATCGACGATACGGCAGAGCGCGCCGGCGAGGGTCTCTTTGGCGCACGGAAAGTCCGCAAGCCCGAACGCCAGGGAAAGCAAACCCTGACGGATGTGCGCCATGGCGCAGAGCATCAAGTCCTGAGGCAACTCCACCTGCACGTGGCGATCGCCAATGCGAAGTCGGGTGGTAAGGTAAGCTTCTCCGTCGTGAGGCCCGAGAAGCATCGAGTCCAGCCATGCGCGCATGAATTTACGGAGCCGATCGGTGTTTCCGTTGGCACGAGTCATCACTGCCCGAGCGCGCTCGTCACCCAATACCACGACGTAGAAGCCCTCGACCACCATGTCGAGATCGGGAGCCACACGGCCGTGAAACTCGCGAAGCACTCCCAAGGTTGCTTCGTCGAGCCCCAGCATCCGCCGGAGCTGCGCCAGCTGTTCGAGTGTCATTCGATTGGGCAATGTCTATTGTCTCCTCGGCGTCACTCGCCAGCAACGTGCACCACGATACTTCGCCGGTGCGGGGCGCTCCGATGCTCCCACAGGTAGAGTCCCTGCCACGTCCCTAGCGCCAACCGACCATTGACGATTGGTATGGTCTCGTGGGTCTTCGTAATCGCGGACTTTGCGTGAGCCGGCATGTCGTCGGGACCTTCGTCATCATGGCGCCACCGACGCGACTCCGGCGCGAGATCCGATATCCACGCCTCGAGATCGCTGCACACCGTTGGGTCGGCATTCTCTTGAATGACGAGACTCGCGGACGTGTGCTGCACGAAGATCGTACACAACCCCGCGCGCAGACCGCTCCGCGCAATCGCCGTCGTTATCGCGTCGGTGATCGGCACGAGCCCGCGACCCTGGGTCTTGATCTCGAGAATCTCTTGATGAATGGTCATGCGAGGTTCCAATTGCTCGAGGAGCACCGTTGCACCGTCGAGATACGAATGCGGCTAGACGACTCGGCTCGATGGCTCGAGGAACGTTGCCACGAGCACACGGCTCTTAGCGAAGGTTTCGCACTCGGCCAACCGAATTCGACGCGAACGAAACGCAACGACGATGACGGCTTTGGCGTGTCGCAGGTTCGGCGCGCGGCATCGCCCAGGACCGACAGACCGCTCGACGCCGAGCGAGCGAGACGCGTCGTCATTGCGGTATGAACTGGCAGGAGGCCCATCCAGCGGCGATGGCCGAAGTAACGAATGCCACAATCCAAAATCTTCGGCCTCCCATCCCTCCCAGGAGGGACGCAGGCCTACGTCCCCCAGCTACCGTGGAGAGCGGTTTGAGACGGGGCGGGCGAAACGTCGGACCCGCGTCGTCGCCCGCCGCGTCGTCGTCCTTCGCGGGTGACGCGCTCGACGGATTGCTCCGTCGGTCGAGATCTGCCGACGTGGGTTCTTCCGTGAGCTCAGTCGGGTCCGTCACGTTCGCCGGCAGGGCGGCGGTCGTCGTCCCCATGCTCCCACGCTCATCCGAAATATCGGAGGACGAGGGGCGCCCGAGCGCCGTGAAGCGCACCATCGGTTTGCCACTCGTGCGCCGTTCTCGCGATCGTTCCGGCACTTCCATCGCTGGGTTCGACATTGGTCCGAACATGACGGAGCTGGTCGCCGTCGGGGTTTGTTCGACCTCACCCCTTACCAGCTGATAAACCATCGCATCGGGAAGGAACTGATTGGTACGCATCAAGGTCTCGACGACCTTGCGCTTTTTGGGCTCGAGACGGGTGTTGACGAGGGAGGCGGATATCCTTCGTTCCCACGGGAGTATCGAGGGTCATGAGCCAACGCTCGAGGTCCATGCGCATCGCTTCGGCGCTCTGGTATCGAATCGGCTGGCGACTTCTGTAGCGCTCGCAGGATCACTCGCTCGAGCTCCGGCGGATAACTCTCGACGAGCTCACTTGGCTTCTTGTACTCGCCGGCGAGGATCTTGCTCATGGCCTTCGGTCCACTCCCGAAGGGCCGAAGCCCCAAGGTCGCGACGTAGAGCACGCAACCCAGCGCGAAGATGTCAGCGCGATGGTCGATGCCTTTTCCGCCGATCTGCTCCGGCGCGATGTAGGCAAACTTGCCTTTGATTTCGCCCGTTCGAGTCTTCGAATGGATCTGAAGCCGCGCTTTGGCAATCCCGAAGTCGCTCACTTTGACCTGGCCGTGGAGGCTGAGGAGAATGTTTGGTGGCGACACGTCGCGGTGGACGACGCCCAGCGCAACACCATCGGGACCAACGGCTTCGTGAGCCGCACTGAGTCCTGCGCAAGCGTCCGCAACGATGCGCGCAGCAACGGGCTCGGCAACGGGCTCGAGCCCCGCACTCCGATGCAGCAATCCCGCCAAGGAATCCCCCGCAACCCATTCGATCGCCATGAAGAGCACGCCGTCTTCACGCCCGAGCTCGTAGGTTTCGCAAACGTTCGGATGGTGAATCGACGCGGCGACGGTGGCCTCGTCGATGAACATGCGCACGTACTCTTCGTCGGAAGCGTATTCGTGGCGAATGACCTTCAGTGCAACGGTTCGAGCGAACCCAGGGCTCTCCGGCTTAGCGGCCCAAACCTGCGCCATTCCGCCACTTGCAAGCGGCGCGAGCAACCGATATCGCCCTACACGACTCCCAGGAGCAAAGAGGTTCGAGAAGCTTCCCTGCTCTCGCCGCACGGAGGATGGCTGCACACCAGGTGCGTTCGAAGGAGTATCCTTCGCCACGGCTGCGTCGCGATCTGCCTCAGAATCCAAAGAGGCAGGGTGTTGGCGGTCTTCGCTCATGGTACTCTCGGATGTTACTCTGATATCACGTGGCTAGACTAGACGGACCCACTGCGCTCTCCCAAGGTGACATCCTTGGAACCTATCAGTTGCTCATGCCCGTTGGCGCGGGTGGCATGGGAAGGGTCTGGGCTGCTCGTCGTCTCAATAGTCCAACGACACAATTCGTTGCAGTCAAGACCGCTCTCGAAGAATTGTCGGGTGACGAAGAGTTCGAACGCGTGTTCGTGGACGAAGCCCGCATCGCCTCGAGCATCGTTCACCCGAACGTTTGCACGATTTACGAAATGGGATCGGAAGGATCGATCCCGTACCTGGTGATGGAGTGGGTCAACGGTGGTTCGTTGCACGACATTCTGTCGGCGACACCCGGCCGACGTATCGATATGTTCCTTGCGGTGCGCATCGTTGCAAGCGTGTGCGCGGGGCTACACGCCGCTCACGAATTGCGCGACTTGGACGGCACCCCGATTCATGTCGTCCACCGCGACGTATCGCCACAAAACATCCTGATCTCCGAGCACGGGCACGTCAAAATCGCGGACTTCGGCGTCGCACGCGCCAAAGGGCAGCTCCATCGGCCGACGGTAACTGGTGAGTTCAAGGGCAAGCTCAGCTACATGGCTCCCGAACAACTCACCACCAAGAACTTCGACCGTCGCGCCGACATCTTCGCTCTGGGTTGCGTCCTCTACCAGGCCACGACGGGGCAACGGCCATTCCATGGTGGTGATGCGCTCGAGACCATGTACAAGCTCCTCGAGACGGAGTGCGAACCACCGTCGAAACTCGTCGAGTCCTACCCTCCCGATCTCGAAGCAATCGTGCTCAAGGCCCTGTCGAAACAGGTCGAAACCCGCTACCAAACCGCGGAGGAGCTCGAGCACGTCCTCGAACGATACCTGACCTCTACCAACCGTCTCGTGACGGATCGTGACGTGGCGCAGCTGGTCGTCGGAACACTGGGACCTATCATCTCGCGTCGCTCCGAGGACCTCAAAGCAGCGCTGACGCAGACGGAGGCGAAACCGGCAGCGCGACGGCAGAACGCCGGCCCTGCCCCGGCGTCCTCGTCGACGGCGCAGGGCCAACCTGCGAGTTCCAGCGGTAAACGAAAACACTCGCCTTCACAGGTCCACACGACGTCCCGGACGCACCCGTCGAACGACGTGGAAGACCATGATCCGAGCGCTCGCGCGGACCAAGCAGCGGACGGCTCCGCCGTCCAGCACTCCCTCGAAGCCGTCGTCGAACCCGTGACGGCATTGAACGATCCAGCACTGACGCCCGGCGGCGCATGGGAGAGTCGACGCCCTGATTCACGTCCCAACAACACGGCATCGCGGGCACGCTTTTGGTCCACGCTCGCTGGGCTGTCCGTCCTGGTCTTTGCTCTGACCGCTGGGATCTCGCGGCTGACCCGAAAATCGCCAACCACTGCGTCGACGAGACCAAACGACGTCAGCGCGGAGAACCGCAGCCACATCGAGGTGCGGATCCGCACGCAGCCCGCAGACGCACACATCGAATTCGACGGCGAGCGCACGGCGACGGGGCTCCTCGTCCTGTCAATCGAACCGAGTTCGCGCACCCACGAGATTTCCGCAAATCTGTCGGGATATGCTCCTGTGCGACGCCAGCTCGTACTCGACCACTCGACGGACGTCTTGCTCGAGCTTTTGCCAGTTGGCGGCACAACGAGCGAAGCTGCAGCTCCGCGCACGATGGAAAGCGCGCCAACTGGAAGCGAAAAAGCGTCGAGCACGGCCCCGCGTGCCCAGAGTGCTCAAAGGCAGCTCCAACGCGCCTCTCCCGCTGTCTCGGCCAAACCGAGCGACGTGCCTCCCACGAAGACCAAGAAACCCAAACGGTCCCTCGATCCGAATAACCCCTTCTCCGAACCATGAAGCGCTTCCTCACGACCTTCGGTTGTCTTGGCCTCCTCTCGTGTCCCGCGTTCGGACAAGCGATCGCGAGTCCAGGCGCGGAGCCCTCCTCTTCCAACTCGGGATCTAGCGACGTGGGTGGGGATTCGACGGAACTTCGGGCGAAGAACGAGGCTCGCGATCGCTTTGCGGCTGGCCTGAAGCTCTACGAGGACGGCGAGTTCGCTCTCGCGCTCATCGAATTCGAACGAGCGTACTCCCTCGTTCCCGATCATCGGGTGCTCTACAACATCGGCCAGGTCAACATTCAGCTCGGCCGCTATTCTCGCGCAGTACGCACGCTCGAACGGTACCTCGCGGAGGGCGGCGAGCGTGTCCCTCCGGATCGAAAACAAGCCGTCCAAGCCGATCTCACCATGCTCGCGGCACGCACGGCGACGTTGTTCGTGTCCGTGAACGTCCCCGGTGCCGATATCATGCTCGACAACGACGTGGTTGCGACATCACCCATGGCAACCCCGCTGCTCGTGGATGCCGGCGAGCATCGCTTGGTCGTGCGCAAGTCGACCTACCTGACGCAGACCAAGCCAATTGCACTCGCTGGACGAGACACCCTTCGACTCGACGTTGCCCTCGAGGAAGAACCGAAGATGGTCGCCACGGAGAAGACGGTCATCGTCGAACGAAAGCCCGAGCTTTCGACCTCGACCAGTGACAACCGGGGACTTTACCTCGCCTTGGGCTGGGCGGGCACGGGGCTATTGGCGGCGGGTTGGGCGACGACGGGGTATGTCGGGTTGTCTGCTGCGCAGGATCGCGAAGATGCGATCGCAAAAAAGACGTCGAGTGGCGAGCTCGATCGGCTCGAGACGAAGGCGGAGCGCTGGTACGTCGCTTCGGATATTCTCGGCGCAACGACTCTGTTGGCAGCAGGCGGAATGCTCTACTACACCCTCAGTCGACCTTCGACGCCCGAGAAGCGCGCGGCCACCGTGATGCCAAAGGACGTAACCGTCTCGATTGGCCCGAGCAACCTCGTCGTCCAAGGACACTTCTGATCCAAAGTGACGGATGCACCGCGTGCTCGACGCAGAGCGCCGCGGCCGTCCGCCACATTCGGTCATGCGCGCGTCCGCCGCGCGCGCTCATCCGCACGAGCGTCCACTTCCGCGTCGTCCGATTCAGCGGAAGTCTCGACGAATGTCACCATTCGCGAGATATCGCCGTACCAGCAGCCCCGCGACGACGGCGATCCCGATGAAGAGCGCGCGGCCTCGATGTTCACCTCGGGTCGAGATGACCGAGCAACCGCTCGACTTCGTTGTCGGAGCGTCAGGCGCCGATTCCCCTTCGTACCAAGGCGTAGCTCCTATGGCCTCGAAGGCTTCACGGATGACGGGTTCGTATTCGGCGAGCTGGGCGAAGACGTTCCGTGCCTCAGGTTCTTCACAGGCTTGTGCGCCCAAGAATCGAGTAGACCCCAATCACTGCCCCGGTCGTCTCCGAGATCGCCGGGCCGCCGCTGTCGCCCGAGCAAGGCCCCTGCCCGGTCACGAAGGTTCCTCGTACCGCTTGTCCACCGTTCTCGTCGAAACGGTTGGGCCCCACGGTGAGGACCTCGATGCCCGCGCGACGTCGCCGTATCAACTGGCTCGTTGTCGATTCGGACTTGCCGAATCCGACCACGGTCACTACCTCACCTGGCTCGGTGGGCCTCAGCAAGCGGAGCGGCATGATCGGCCAACCATCGAGGGGCCGTGAGAGTTCGACGAGGGCAACGTCGTTCATGCACACCGTTTGGCTGCCCGTCGAGAACAGTTGCTTTCCGGGGATCCAGTCCTCGGTGTCATTGCCCGGTCCTGGCGCGAACGTGATCTCCGAAGCCTCGAGATCTCGGGTGATCAGCCCGAGGCCATTCGCCGAAAATCCGTCAGGGTTGCACGCTAGCCCGTCAACCCGATTGACGACGGCAAGGCAATGCCGAGCCGTGAGAACCAGATTCGGCGCGACGAGCGTGCCACTACAGCTCCCGAGGGGCGCCCGCAATCTCACGACGGCGTCGTCGGCCGTCCCCGAAGGCTCTCCGAACGCAATCCTTTGCGCTCCGGAAGCAAGGGGGTCCGCTTCGTCGACTTCTCCGCATCCGGTGAGAAGTGCGAGCGCAAGCAGACCCCAGCGATGCCGCATCAGTTGCTCCCCGTTCGGCAATCCGAAAGGGGTTTGTCGAAGTCGCCCGTGCCGGTGTCGAAACGAACGGCGCCCGAGCGATAGGACAGACCACCGGCCCCATCGCTCGTGAGGCACCAAAGCGCCGCAGTCGAGAAACGAGCCCCCGTGGAACTGAAATCCGGCGTGCCCAGGGTCCCCGACAGATAAATCGTCGAATCCGCGTCGGCCTCCAAAATGGCCGAGGAGATCGTGCTCAGGGTGTCAGGACGTAGCGACCAAGCGGCACCATTCTTGTCGATGAGTCGTCGAAATCCCTTCACAGCCAGATCGCCATTCAAGTCCTCAGTCGCGATCTCCCTTGCGGCACCGATCACGGCCAGCATGGCGTAATGCGCCGAGTCGTAGAAGTTCTCGTACTCCTCCTGATAGGCATCCGGGTAGGCAGCGAGCAGGCGAGAGAGATAGCCGTAATAGAGACTCCGATCGCTCGCACCAGCGTAGTTGATGCCGTAAATCCGGCTTTCGATCCCCGTAAATTGCGCGAGAGTCGTTCGCAGATCATCGTTGTTGACGAGGTGGTGGGACAAAGCGCCCTGCGGCGGGAACACGATCCCCCACTCTGACGGGCGCTTCTCGATTCCGGCAATGCTGCTGACCACTTCGGGCCCCGCAAGCATCAACACCACGTTAGGCTTGAAATTCGGAACCACCTCCAGGATCTTGTCCGTTTTCGGGCCCTCGGGGTGGAGCGCCAAAGACTCGACACCGACGCGCAGGTACGTGCCGGCCTTGATTGCGTCGGACACCGAAAGACCATTGATCGTCAGGGTGTCTTCGATGCGGTCAGCAATCTCACCCATCGCTCGCACGTCGTTCACGACGGTAAGGACGCGCGCGGGCTCGGACAGCTTCGCCATGGTCTCCTGAAGGAGCTTCGCGTACGCGGGCACGAGATCCGTCGGTGTTCCCAGCATGTGCCACAAGCGACTTCGATCCTTCATCGCGGCAAGAGCCGGATCGGAGGAGAGCGGGCTCAGGAACATGGTGTTCGTCTCTTCGCCAATCAGTCTCGCGACCTGCTCCTCGAGCTCGGTCGCTTGTTGATTGGTCACCACGACTGGCACCTTCAAGGTCTTCGTCAAATGATCGAAGGAGTCCGACAGACGTTGGGCTCCGTCCGAGCGACAAGCGACGAAAACGAACGGGCGCTCGTGGTAATCGGAATAGCCGATCGCCCCCTTCGTGTTGGCTTGGATCTCGTCGACGGCCAGCTGATACGACATCAGCACCGTGTCGCGGCGAGGCAGAAGGCTGTTCAGCGGAGCAAATGCTCCCATCAAGATTACGTCGTTGTTCGATTTGAGCGCCTCTGAGTTGAGTACCTGCGTGCATTCCCCGTGCAGGAGCGAGATGCACGCTCCGCTACGGCAAATGGCAGGATTGCCGCTGTTGGCGTTCAAGCAGTCTGCGTGGGTTTTGCAGCTCTCATCGGTATCACTCGGAAGCACGCAGACATGATTTTCGCAGTAGCTCTGCTGCAGCGTGGGTTCGGATTCTGCACGTTTCGCGCAGTCGCTATCCCGATTGCACTGAAGCGGAGGCTCGTACAGAAGGGAGCACCCCGCAACCGCAAGCGACAGGATGAGACAAGGTAGGAGGCCGCGCTGCAAAGAGCCGGGATTCATGCAAGCTACGAGACTAGCATGGGTCAAAACGACGGAGGAACGTCCTTTACCGGACCGGGAAGAATCTCTCCTATTTGCAAGTAGAGTCACTTGGTCGTAGCTTCTTGGTCCTGGAGGTCAATTTATGTCGAGGTCTTGGTTCTTCGTGGGGCTTATTGCACTCTCTTCTGGATGGTCGCTTTCCGGCTGCACCATCACCAGTGATACGGACGGTTCCGGTGGAAGCGCCGGCGAGGCCGGTGGGGGCTCGGGCGGGGCTGCAGGTGAAGGTGGTGAAGGTGGCTCCACGACCACCGCCAAGGGCGGCACGACGAGTACCGGTGGCACGACGAGTACCGGTGGCACGACGAGTACCGGTGGCACGACGAGCACTGCCACGACGGGGATCGGGTTCGACAAGGCCGTCGAACGCGTCTGTTCGGTCAACGAGGTTGCCGATTGCCTCAAGGGCAATTGTCCGGTCGTTTACAACAACGTGAACGCATCGATCCCAACCTGCACGGACAAGCTCACGGCACTGCTGGTTTGCATCGAAGACGCCGACACCTCGACGATTACGTGCGACTCCGCCGCCGAGTCCGTGTCGTCTAGCGCGTGCACCACCGAAGAAGAAGCCTACTTCACTTGCATTTCTCAGTAGGTCTCGCCCCTCGGTGAACTTCGAGCCCGAGCGCCGGGTCGACGACGGTCGACCTGGCAGGCTGCCGCGCCGATTTCGCGGCTAATATCATACATGTATGCGAACTGCGGGATCGTCTTTGGGGCTGTCCCGCGGTCTTTTTTTGTCGTATCCTTGGGGCGAGCATTTTGGTCGCGATTCCACCAACCACTGTATCTTCCCCAGGCGATCGCCCCATTGAACTCATCGTACACAGTGGGCAAACCACTCGCGCGCACGTTTTGCCGCCTCGGGGCCAACTGCTGGTCGGTCGCGCTCCGCACTGTGACGTTCAGATCGACGATGCCTCCATTTCCCGTCAGCACTTCTGCCTATTCATTGGAGACACCCTAGAGGTCGAAGACTTTGGGAGCAGCAACGGGACTCTCGTTGCGTCTGACGCCGACGGAGTGTCCGACCCCGAAGCCACGAACGTCGGAGGGGCGTACTTCCGACGGCTCTCCGTGGGTGAGCGAGTCACGATCAACGTCGGTGACATCATCCGTGCGGGCAGCGCCATCATCGTCGTCGAGCGACGGGAGGGCAACACGGGGCAAGTCACGATGCGCCCATTGAAGACCGAACCGGATCGGACCGGGGCCGATCTCTTCTGGCCGGCGGTCTTGGTCAACGACGAGCTGAAGCGCCTTTACGGCATCGCTGCACTTGCGGCTTCGACGGATATCTCAATCCTAATCCTGGGAGAAACAGGGGTCGGCAAAGAGGTTTTCGCAGAGTTCATCCATAAGCGCAGCTCCAGAGCCAACCGCCCGTTCCTGCGCCTCAATTGCGCGGCCCTCTCGGAATCGCTTTTGGAAAGCGAGCTCTTCGGACACGAGCGAGGGGCCTTCACCGGGGCGCACCAGAGCAAGCCCGGGCTCCTCGAGGCCACCGACGGAGGGACCGTATTCCTCGACGAAGTCGGGGAGCTTCCCCTGACGCTACAGGTGAAACTGCTGCGTGTCCTCGATGAACGTGTCGTGCGGCGCGTCGGCTCGAATCGCCCGAGACCCATCGACGTTCGATTCGTCACCGCGACGAATCGAGAATCTGAAGCGCGAGGTGGCACGCGGTCGATTCCGCGGTGACCTTTATTTCCGAATCAACGGGACGTCGTTCTCTCTGCCTCCGCTGCGAGAGCGCAAGGACGAGATAGAGCCCCTGGCCCGTCATTTCCTCGCGCAAGCCTGCGAACGACTGAATCGTCCCATCCCGAACATCACCGCAGAAGCACGGCAGCGCATGCTCGACTACGGCTGGTGGGGCAACGTGCGAGAACTCAGAAACGCGATGGAACGTGCATCGTTCCTCTGCGGAGACGGCCCCCTCTTGGCGATCCACTTACCGGAGGATCCATCCCGACGGAAGACGGGCACGAAAACGACGCGACCGAGGTCCTATTCTCCGGGGGGGTTGCGGCAGAAGCCCCGACGCTGGGCTCGCAAAGCCGTTCGCCGTTCTTCGGACGTCCCGTGCCGAGCCAGGTGTCCGCACTGAAGGATTTGGCTCCTCCCGAGCGATTGGAACTCGAAGGCGATCCGAGCAGCGAGCCCGCTAGGCTCCTCAAGGCCCTCAACGATTGCGGCGGCAACCAAACCCGTGCCGCACAGATGTTGGGCATTTCCCGGCGCACGCTGATCAACCGGCTCGATTTGCACAAGCTTCCGCGTCCGCGCAAGGGGCGAGGCGAACCCGCGAGTCGATGAACATCGATTGATGCCGTAGCCTCGACCTACACGTCTCGAAATCAGGGTGTCGGCACTGACGCAAATGCCAAAGCCCGTGGGCATGTTCGAGCTCGATTCGCAGACACCGGTGGTGCAGAGCAGCGTGCTCTCTTTTCCTTCGAGACTGCACGCCTTCAAGCACTGCCCCAAGGCCTCCGAGCACACATATCCCGCTGCACAGGGACACGCATTCCCTTCTTGCCCCGTACCGGGCGTGATGCAAGAGGTCGTGCCATCGCCTCTGACGACTCCGCATGCCTTTCCCGAAGGACAGGTGCAACTCACGTCGGACGGACAGGGATAGGGTTCATCCAATCGACACGGCACCGCAGGCATGCACACGGAAGCACGAGGCTTGGAACGGCCCTTGAGGGACGCGTTGGCGGCCTCGCTGAGAATCTCGCTCTTCACAGAAGGTCCCGGGTTCCGAGCAAGAGTCATTGCCCCCGCAACAATAGTGGCGGCAACGCGCTCCACCGCTCTCTTCGACGCAGGCGAAGCCGGCGGCGCAATCCGAACGATCGGAGCAAGGTTCGTTGGCGCCATGCGTCCCCGCTGCCTCGCATGTCGTCATCGCGACTTCGTTGACCAGTACGACGCGACAAGCGAGCTCTGACGAGGGCATGACGGCGGATGAGGCGGAGCTGGACGTCGCACCACCCACCGATGTGGAACCCGTGTCACTCAATGTGACCGCCCCTCCGCCGACGCCAGAATTGGTGCCACCGACAACGCCACTGGCTCCGCCAACACCAGAACCGTCGACGCCAGAACCGCCATAGCCAGAAGTGCTGGCCCCACCGACGGCCAAGGACGGCCCAGCACCCGTGGTTCCGCCCGTGGCGTCCAACACCACGTGAGCGCAGGCATCCTTGGCGTCGGGATTGCACCCGACGGAAACGGCGCCGCAGACGGACGCGGCCGCTTTCGCTCCGGTGACCGTAGTGGCAGACGCAGTTCCACCGACGCCCAAATCCACTGCCAGCTCGTAGTCGTCCTTACCCTGGATCGGAGCTTGGCAGCCTGGACCAACACAGGTCGAGCCCGTCCCAATGGGCGCTGAATCAGAAGCAGCCGTTGCGCTGTCGCAGGCATTCAGCAAGGACAGCATCGACCCTAACAAAAGATACCTCGAAAGCCTCACGCAAGGAGCTCCTTCGGGAAAAGTAAGTCGCGAACGAGTCAAAGACTAGCACGGTCGAGCGTCGACGTCCGGCGTCAATCTGCAATGCACGCCACACCGAATCGAAGGATTCCAAGTTTCCGCTCGGAACGGTCTTACCCCGTTTTCGACGCCCCGGGAGCGGCGAGGCCCGCGGAGGAGCCCCGCTGCGTGGGCCCACGCGCCGTCAGTGCCGCGGCGAGGCCCGCGGAGGAGCCCCACTGCATGGGTCCACTGGCACGTCACTGTCCGGAAACGATGTGCCGCACCACGAAGTTGTTGGCACTGTCATAGGCGCGTATCGCCAAGATGCGCTTGCCAGCTGGCAAGACGTCGCCCACGTCGATGTCGAAGACCTCCGTTGGCTCGTCGAAGATGGCGTCCGTTGGCTGCAGCGGGAACCACTCGTTCGAACCCGCGACGCTCACCTCGATGCGGGCAATTGGACCCACGCCATCGACGGCTCGACCGCGCAGGCGCTTTCCGACGAGTTCCAAGCCAACCAGCGTCGGTGGAGTGTTGTCCACGGAGAACAGACCACTCTCGAACTCGTGACGCGTGACGCGATCCGGAGGATTCGAGGGCTCGTCGCTGGCAAGCACCTTGATGCGATACTTTCCCTCGGGTAGCGCCGACGTGTCCCACTTGTAGCTTGTCTTGGTGAGTACCTCGTCCTTGGGCAACATGTCGTACCAATCGTTGGTTCCGACGAGGCGGTAATAGATGCGATACCTCAGGGCATCTTTGTCTGGATTGTCCACGGACCAATCCACGTTCAATTCCGGATTGCCGCGACCTGTGATGGGGCCGCCGGAGGCGACAACGCCGTCACCCGTCGCTCGAATCCGATGAGTTTCCACCCACGTCCACCCGGGTGATGACGGCACGTTGGTTGTCCGTCACGAAGGGCACCTCGATTCGCGTCAAAACTGCCGCGGAATCTGCCGAAAAGCGCACCCGGAGCTGCAGGTACCGGCCCGGCGCGATCGCGGGACGCCCAGGGGTGCGTTGCGGGGCGCTCCAGGTCGTCCAAGTGTCGTCGGGCTCCTTCGTATTACCCGAGCGCGCCATGACCTCGAGATCGCCGCTCGATTCCCAATCGATGCGCCCGAAGTTGGCGCGCAACCCAGCATCGAACACCTTGCTCGTCCAGTTGGACTCTTTACCGCCCATGCCCGAGATCGGATGCACGCCGGCGCCATCGCTCGAGAGCAACGCTTGAACGGAACCATTGAGGAGCAGCGCCGTCACCTGACGGGCGTCGAGATCGGCGACGAGCACGCTCTGTCGTTGCTGATTGACCGTATAGACGCGCCCCTCGACGCCCGTGCCCACGTAAGGCTGACCGTCGCGACCGAGAGCAAGCCCCGTGTAGTGCTCGCTGTCGTCGTCGAGCAAGATCTCGGGGACGCCGTCGGCGCCAATCCGCAAGAGAACGCCGCGCCCCTTGAGCTTCGAGGCGCTCGAACTTGCATTCGAGCTGCTCGACCCCTCCTGCGTCGCCGTTCGTGAGCTCGACGCCGAACTCGTCGTCTTGATGTCGTTGGCGATGGCGTAGATGTCGCGTGTCGGGCTGACGACGATGGCGCGCACCTCCGTCCGTCCGAAGTCGTAAAGAGTCGTGACCTTGCCGGGACCATCGACGCGATAGAGCTTGGCCTTGTCGCTGGTGCCGACGACGACGCCACCATCGGGCAGCGTCGCAAGCGAAACGAGATGGGATTCAGGAGCGTCGAACAGGACGTCGAAGCGACCATCCTTCTCGATCCGAAGCAATTTGCCGTCCGGTCCCGTCGCGGCATAGAGCACGCCACGCTTCTTGTCGAAGGCGAGTTGAAAGACGTGGGCAATGCCGGTGAGCTGCGTGAACGCCGTGAGCTTGCCGCGCGAGAGCTTCCATAACTTGCCGTCGGGGATCGAAGCGAGCACGACTTCCCCGCCCCAAGCTTCGACGATGGACGTGACGGCAAGCCCGCCCGTTTCGTAGGTCGATACGACACGCTCACCGCGGAACTCGAGCACCTTGCCCTCTTGGCCCGTACCAATGAGGATCGACTTGTCCTCGCGGGCAAGAGCACTCCAAATCACGGGAGCCTGCTCGAGGGGAATGTGGCCGAGATTGAAGCCCGCTCGAACCTTGCCGCTCGAGTCCACGGACACTCCAGTGGAATCCCCACCTTTGAAGTCCGTTCCCTGCTCGAGCACGAATCTTCGGGTACCTACGGCAGAAGCCGAAGCGGCGTAGGAAAGACAGAGGATCCCCAGCGTCGCGGCGGTGAGACGAGACGAGAGGCGACCGATACGGCGAGAAGACAGGGATTTCATGGTTTACCGCATCACCGGACGGACCTCGACCGTTACCCGGTCCCGTCCCAAAACGTAAAAAGGTAGAGCGTGCACACTGCGCGTCGTGGCGGCGAAGGTCGCTGGGGCCACGGTCGTGTTCGTCGACGAAAGGAGATCCATTGCCCCCGGCGGAAGTATGGCGGCAACCCGCCCGTGTAGCGCCAGAGTGCCACCCGGATTCGAGAATTTGACGACGACGGACTTGGGCAAATGGACGGGCTCGTCGAGATTGCGCGCGAGCTCCGAAAGGGTCTCCGCGGGCGCCATTTCCCGAGCCTCGGTATAACCAGGTACGATCTCGAGGGTCACGCGTTCGCCGGCGCGATTGCAATCGATGGGGACGACGAGCACCGTTTCTTGAACGGGGCCATCGTAGGGCACGAGTCGCAGCTTAATCCGCGCCGGTTCGCCAGCGTCAATCTCCTGCTCGAGGAGTTCCGCGCCGCGAAGTCGGTAGATCTCGCGTGCGTAGCGGATCTTGAGTTTCGCGCGCACGCTCGACACGTGCACCGGTTGCCAAGGATTGTTGAGCAGCGCGCCCACCGCCTCGACCACGTTCGTCGAGATGATGTCGTCCGCTGCAGGCATTCCGCCCACCGCAACCCCAAAATCTTCGAAGGTGAGCTTCGGAAGACCGTCGACGGTGACTTCGCTGTCGATCGCCCAACTGACGTCGCGCTTCTCCGCGGTGGTCGATTGAATCGCGCTTGCGATAGCCATCGACAGAAAGCTCGGCGTCATGAACTTCTCGTGAGCCACCTCGAAGTTCCAGGGGACGCTCTTTACGCCCTCCACACCCTCAATCTCGAGATGCACCGGAATGACCGGCGCCGCAGCGGCGTGGGACACGACGATGCTCGCCTGTCGAATCCGCGACCAAAGCGCCCAATGGCTCGATGGGCATGCCAATCTTGAAGCTTCGCTGCTCGCTCGCGAGGAACCAGAGCACCTTCGCCAAGGACGTCGGGAGCGCCGTTGCACCAGCCTGCATCATCGGATGACCGAAAGCGACGAGCCTGTCGCCCTCCACCCGTGTGACCGTTCCGAGACCCATCGCACTGGTGTCGCCACGGACGAGTTGCACGCCGATGGCACTGCCGTCTTCGTATCGCGCCGTCGTGGCACCATTCGCAGAACTCGACCGCGCGGTTCCGCCATCGCCGCCCGCCTGCATCGGTTCGAAACCAAGGGGCCCGAGGAGCTTCTCCGCGATTTGGGTCCCGAGTGGTGACACTCCGCCGAGCAAGAGCGGCGTGCTCACCTGCCTTAGGGTCGGTGCGTCGTGACTGACAGCGCGATTCGATGCGACGGCTTCCGCGTGCGCGGCCAGACTGTAACGCTCGGCGGTTCCCGAGGAACGTCCTCGAGATTCGCCGTCGAATGCTGCCGCGGAACGAGCTTCGCGCCGCGACGAAGTCGCGCCGCGCAGACCCAAAGACCATCCGTAGATCTCCGAAGGGATCGGGCGATCGATGTCCGCGATCATGTTCTCGATCGGAGTCACGCCGGCGATGGCTTCGCGCGCGAACGTCCAGCCGTAGGCGTAGGCGCCGATCATCTTGCCGTCGATGTAAATCGGGCTACCGCTCATCCCCGCGACGACCTTTGCCACGTCGAGCCGCGGGTGGTGAGTCTTGATGAGGATGAGATCCTGCTTCGGCATGAAGCGTCGAAGCACGTCGATGACTTCGATGTCGAAGCGCTCGGGACGCGTGCCTTCGAAGACGGTAAGGCCGTAGCCCTTCATCTTCGGTTGGATCGCGGAGAGCGGCAGAATGTCACCACGGGTGCGAGCCGAAGCCGCTCGCGCCTTCTCGACAGCGTCGGGTAAGAGGGCGGAGAGGCCGAGCAAGGCAAGAACCAGAAGTGAACAAGTGGCGCGCACGGTGAGACGGACAGAATAGAACAGCCCCGAGAGACGTGCTAGCTCGATACCCAGGAAGGACCAAGGGCCCTCTGGCCGCACCGGCCGAGACCGTCGTCGCACCCCCGAACCCCCGTGGATCTCGCCCTGATAATCCTGGTTTGCCTGAGCTTTTCGACGTGGATTTGCGTTCACGTCGCGCTTTCGGTTTCCATAGGTCGACACCAAGGGCGCGCCAAGGGGTGGCTTTCCCTGTTCGTGGTCGCGCTCGCGCCCTATTTCGGCCTTCGCGGGGGGATCCGCGGAAAAAGCGTCGTTTGGGTACTCCTGGCCTTAACTTACGTCGTCGCTTTGTTCTTCGCCGCGCGATGAACGAGCGAGCACCGAATCGCCCCTGCCCGAGTTCACCCCAACGAACCAGCACCGCACCGCACCGCCACTGCGCGAGTTAGCCCCAACGAACCAGCGCCGAAACGCCCCTGCCCGAGTTCACCTCAACGAACCAGCGCCGAAACGCCCCTGCCCGAGTTCACTCGAATGAACTTCGCTCACGGCTTGCGAACGGGCTTCGTGTCCGTGCGCGTCTCGACGCGGGGCGCCGCTTCGAGGATCCAGCGATCGCGCATCGAACGCGCCAGCTCCGGGGAGTCCTCGTGTTTGACGCCAATCCCGTAGACGAGGCAGGCTTTGTCGTAGGCGGGATAGGCAGCCCAGGCCGCCGAGAATGCGACGCGCTTGAACGCCCAAGGGAAGGAACCGTCTACGGAATGGATGACGACGCGCTTGCCCTTCCAGCGAATCGACGTCTCCTCGATGGGCCCCATCTCGACGGACAACGCGCGAGCGCGCGGGCGCGCCATGGTTTCGACCTGACGAATGCACGCAAGACTGTCCGCGGGACGACCGGCGCGCGTGTCCCTTGCGAGGATCGCCGTGACGGCGTGATACTTCTCACCGTAACGGAACCCGACGAGATGCTCGAAGGCGCGGTAGCGCACTCGCTTCCAGTGTTTCGGATCGGGCAGCTCGATGCGCACGAAGTCGTCCTTGTCGCGGAGCATGCCGAGGGGTTGCTCGAGGAGCCGAACGAGCGCGGACGCGTGGGGATCTTCGACTTCGCCGCCTGGACGCGCGAGCGTGACCGACGACGGATCGGGACGAGCAATGTCGGCCCAAAGCGCCGGATCGGGATGGGGCGGTAGGTTGTGTTCGCTCCCCTCGCTGTTCGTTTCAGCCGATCCCCCAGAGGTTGCGCCTTTTCCGCTCGCGCCGGCATCGCCATTCGGCGAGAGCGGCGGTGATGGCGGTGTGGTTGCGCAGGAAAGACAAAACCCGGCAAGCAAGACGCAGGCGCCGTTCCTGAATTGGAACGTCGCGCTCCCGGAAGGGCGCTCGCCTGACGAGTGCGCAAGCATGGCCCGAAAGCATAACACATCGCGACTGAACAACTCCGTCGACGTCTCGCGCCTCGAGCCCCGAGGGCCAATCGCTCTCGATACGGAATTTCCACGTAGATCCCGACCAGTTTCCACAATGTAGCGAAGGCGCCTTCCGCGGTGCGGACGACGCCTTCGACCTCGATACGAAGTTTGCGCGCGCCGCCGGTGTACGGCCTACTGGCGCGCGGCAAGACGACTTCAGACTTCGTACGATTTCATACGGATCTGGTTCACGTCGCGGATACCGAGCCCGAGCTCGCTTCCGGCGTCGATGTATTTCGGACCGCGACCAGAACCGGCGAGGGTCTTTAGCCCGTGCTTTTTACGTTCCTCGTCGACGGCGAGGGCACCCATGGTGTCGAGCGCTATGGGATCCGTCGCGACATAGACCGCACCGTGAGGCACGACGGTGTTGGCGTCCTTCAGGAGTGGGCCCCTGTCGTACATCAGCTTGAAGGCGTCCGCGATGTGGAGGCGTACGCGGCTGGTGACGATCGGGTGCGCGTAGAGCATCGCGATCTGCGGGTTCGCGAAGTGCGCGTGATGGGCCTCGGGATTGTTGATGGTACCGTGCGTGATGTTCTTGAGCGCGCCGGTGTACCCGCAAATCGAGTGATCTTTCACGAGCCCCATGTTGATGACGCAGGTGGCTTCCGTGAACTGACGGCAATACTTCGTCGTAATGCCTTCGTAGATCTTGATCCCCGACATGGGGTGATCTTTGTTGTTGTGGAAGCCGACCTTCACGCCGTCGGGCAGCTTGAACTTCGGAGCGCCCACGCGACACGCGAGCAAGTAACTGCCATATTGCTCGAACACCATGATGCGCTCGGGCGCGACGCCGGCACCGATGCACGCTTCGACGACGGGCGCCACGAGCTCGTAGGATGTGGCCATCCCGTTTCCGGCAATGCCGTTCGGCTTGATCGCAACCGTGTCCGAAGGATGCACGAAGCGCTTCATCGCCTCGGTGAGGTTGGCCGCTCCCGTGAGCTCCATCATGGCCTTCTCGAGCAGTCGCTTCGCAATCTCTGCCTTGGGCCACAGCTGGTTTTTGTGCATGAGCCCCGGGAAGTCACCCTTCCCGCTCACCTTGACGACGGTGCCAGGAAGCGCGAGCGGAGAGAACCCTGCCGGGGGCTTCGCGATCAGCGATTCCGCCGTGGCAGCTTCCGATGAAGACGTGACACCGTGAATGGCGCTAGCCGAAGCCACCGCCGCAAGCCCTCCCATGAAGCCGCGTCGGCTCATCATCGGGCAATACTCGTCCTTGGGGCCATTTCCTGTGGACATAACGCCGCTCACTATAACGAGGTCACGCGTCGTTGCCACAGCGTAAACGGCAATCGCACGCGTTCGGGAGTCAAAACCTAGAGGCTTTGACCCACGAACGGCTGCGTCGACGTCGACTCACTTGTACTTCTGCAAACGCGCATGCCGGCCACGATTCTTGGCCTTGTGCGCGGCGTTCTTACGAACGCAACGCTTGCGATCACGGAATTTCTTGGCCTTACGGAGGAACAACATCATGGCGGGCGCTTATTAGCCCGGGAATGAACCCCGCGCAATCCCTCTGACCGACGGACGCGCAGGCGCTAGGTCACCAAAGGGAAATCGGCCAAGAAAAAGGCCGACCAGCCCTCGGACCGAGAGGTCTTTTGTCTGGGGCGGCGCGGGAACGGACCGGTGGCGCGGCAGACGTGCAGACAGAAGGCAGGCGAGCGAGCGTCGCCCATGCTCGCAACACGCCGCGCTGGTGGACCTCATTCTCAAGACTTGCACGTCGAGGCGCCGTCCGTTGCCGAAGCACTAGTACGGCTTTCTCGCCTGATAGATGTGATACGTACCGATGTACTTGCTCAGATAAATGATGCACCCGTCAGGTGAAATATCCGACGGGTACGTGTGGTACTCATCGGCAAGCTCAGTGACAACGGAAGGCTCCGACCAGGCCACGAGCGCGCTCGCCCGCGTCGAGCGCCAGACGCGGTAATTCGTAGTGGCACCTGCGCTGTCGCCTTCTTTGGTGGCGAAGTACAAGGTGAGCTGGTCCTCCGTCAATACGGGCGCAGTTGGTTGAGACGTTCGATTGACCGGAGGCACCGGTTGGACGTTCGTAACTCCCATACTCGTCAGATCGCCTCGATAAACGGTAAAGTCGGAGACCCAATAGAACGTCTTGTTGTCCGCCGAAATCCAAGTGCTTGATCCGCCAGAGATGTTGACGTTCGTGTCCATCTCCGCCGGAACACCGAATTCGTCAGAACGACTCGCCCGCATAACGAGGTGAATTGAGGAGGACATCGTGAACGAGCGCGAGAAAAACAGCATCAAACCGTCACGACTGAGACGTGGTTGACTGTCGCTATCCGCCGTGTCGAGGTTGGTGGATCCCGGCAGTGACGTAGGGTTGCCGAAGGCGAGCGTGGTGGTAGTCCGCGTTACGCTCTTGAGATGTCGCGGTGAACTCTCATCTGGCCGAGTCGCTACGATCGCACTCAGGCCATCCGGTGACACCGATATGCCAAGCTCACTGCTCGTAGCATTTGAAGGCACCACCGCCGTGTAGTTGCCGAACGGCTTGGCGAGGTTGCAAGAAGGAGTCGCCGTAGTCCCTCCGGATGCGGCGCCACCCGTTCCCCCGCCTGTGCCAGCAGAAGAGCTACCACCAGATGAAGTACCACCCACCCCTCCGGCAGACGTACCACCACTGCTAATCGGAGCCGTTCCACCCTGGCCACCGAGTGGGGACATGCTGATCGTGTTCGTTGCTCCACCACTCGAGATGCTCCCACCTGCCCCGGAACTCGAAGCAGTCGACGAGCGGGCCTCGCTCGTGTTGCCGCCAGAGCTCTGGCTTCCGCCAGCTGCGGTGCCTGCAAAGCCGCCGCCGTCGTGCCCAGCAACACCTTGATTCACCGGCTCGAGCTCTTGCAACGAGCAGCCTGCCCCAATGACGAACAGCACCCAACCCGTCGCGACCTGTCGCACCCTTCGCATGACCTTTTACCTCTGTCGAATCTGCCCGTTCCAATGGTGCTAAAATCGCACCCTAGCGCAGCCAACGCTGGAGCTGGAGGTATCCCGAGAAGCATGGTTGGGCAAGGACTCGCTTAACCTTTGCGCGCTCAATGCCCAACTCCGACTTGAGGGCGCAACGCGTCCAGTGAAGCACTGCGCAGTATCGCCGCTAAGCAAAGGTTGGGTACTCGCTCCGTAGGCGTAAGAGGAGACTGGCGCCGCCGAGGTTCGGCACGGTGGCGAGAGTTTCGACGCACAAAGCACAACCGGCGAGCTCTAGCTCGCCGGTTGTGCCAACACGTTAGTGGGGTTCCGTGCTCAGTTCACATGAGCGCAGAATTTGTCCAGCTTGAGGCCGGAGTGTCCTTCCCAGATTTCGAAACCACCGAAGATGATGCTGAGATACTGGCTGCTGTTTACACCCCACTTGTTCGTGACTGCATTCTTGATGAACTCGTTCAGATCGAACGTGATGCTATCGAGCTTGGAGTTCGCAACGTAAGAGACGCACGGGGCAACTCCGGAAGTGTCGTACCAAACTTCCCAAGTTCCCGGTGCGCCCGGGATTGTCACCGACGCATTCACGACGCTACCGCGAGGCGTCTGATTAGACGGCTTGAACATCCAGACCATCAAGTACGCGCCACCACTGCGCGGGTCACCGCCAGTGACCAACGCGTTGCTTTGGGTGAACCAAACGTCGTAGGACGCATTGAACCGAGAAGTGTCGCTCGAACCACTCCATTGGTACACCGTCGGAATCGTCGTGAGCGAACTCACCTGCTTTGGTAGATTACTCCCCACACTCGAATGCCCTACGTAGCTGCCGATGAAAAGGGATGGGTAACCGAGAGGATTGCTCGGGCTCTGGAAAGAACCGCTCCCGTTTACAGTAAAGCCGAGGCCCGAATAGGCTTCGGTCTGCCCGGCGTAAGCCGTCCACCAATTCGACTGAAGAATGTAGGACTTGCTACCGCTCGATGTGGGTAGGGTGGCATACGAGTTTGCACCGGTAAGCGTGCCGCTAGCCGATGAGGTGTCGTTGCACGTTACCGTCGGACCGCTGCCCCCCGATCCGTCGAGAACAATGTCGGTCATGCACAGGCTGGTGAACGTCTCGGCAGTCGTGCTCGAAGCAACCAACAGCTGAATCGACGTAATATTCGCCGTGTCAGCACTGGTCAGCGGCGTTCCGCCGGCTTTGCAACAATCCTGCGTTAGATCGGCCGTACTCAGCTGAAGCTCGCTTGCGTACCCATTGTAGCAGTACGTCGTCCCGCTCTTCAGTTGAACCTGCAAGCGAACTGCAGTCGAAGCAGGGCTAACGGTCCCGGTATACTTGACGGCAATCTTGGAGAAGGTCTTGCCGGCGGGAGTGCCTTCCGTCGCGGACGTGTTTAGCCCTAAAAGCGCACCCCAGTTCTCGGAGTAGTTCATCGTCTCCGTGCCACTGCAGGTCGCCCCACTGGAACAAGACTTCAACGCCGGGATGGTGCCCGACATGCAGAGAGCGGTCTTGCTCGCGAATGTCTGGGTCGTTCCGGAAATCGTCGGGTTCGTAAACGTCGTCAGGAGCGCACTTGTCGATTTGCCATCAACCGTTCCGCCAGCAACCCAACCAGCGCCGGTATAGGGACCTACGGTGAACAGGTTCTTTGGCGCCGTGCTGGTGCTTCCGCCTGCCGCGCTGGTTCCTCCAGTTGCCGAAGACGATCCACCCGTCGTCGTCTTGCCACCAACTCCGGAACTCGTTCCACCCGTCGCCGTCTTGCCGCCCGTTGCAGCGGACGAACCGCCAGTAGCTTTACCACCGGTTCCTGAAGACGCGCCCCCGGTCGACTTGCCGCCAGTCGCGACAGAAGCACCGCCGGTGGCCTTGGAACCGCCACTCGCTGAAGCACCACCAACGGCTTTCGCTCCGCCGACGACGCCAGCTCCCGCGGCTCCCCCCTTCGCGATGGAAGAAGCGCCACCTTTCGAACTGACAGCACCACCTTGGCCTAGTATCCCGCCGCCTTGGCCGATCGGAAGCGAGCCCGCAGTAGAACCTGCGTAGCCACCGTAGGACGTCCCCGGAAGCGTCGTGACGGAATCCTCGCCATTACATGCGACGAGTGCGAGCCCAGTCGCGAATACCAGGTGAGCTTTACCAATACGGTTGCGCATCAAACTATCCTCCGTTCCGAACGATTGAAACCGACGAATCGAGAAGCAGCCGCAGCACAAGTCTCGGAGCATCGGCGAGACTTCAAGGTAGAAGGAATGCCTGAGGATTCAAGACATCAACGTTGATTCTCGACGCGAAATCCGCCCAAGAACAGAAGGAATGGAATATTCAAGACCGTCATTGCTCGTCACCGGCACTTTGATTAGTCATTGGGTTCATCAAAGTATCGGTTTCAGAGATAGCGGAGTTCTCGATCCACAACGGAACCGCAGTACGCCACGGCTCGCCACGCGGCTTGCGCGCAAAACAAACCTGTTTGCCTACGCTCGCAGACGTCCGAGTACTGCGTCAGGCGCAGCTGTTCGCCAGTGACGAAAGTATCGTTTTCCTCTACCAAGAATCTCAAGCCTCATGGCAATCGAGACGAGTGAGCCCCATCAACTCGATGTCCAGCAAGGCCAGAGTCTTGCCACTAATCTAGTCACGATAGCAGCTGACTAATCCAGCTTCTTCACACAGCGAAACCCAATGTTGGGGACGTGGCTACCCGACCCAGTCCACTGGCTATACCGATACGTGGAACGAAGACTGTCTGCATCTCCAGTCGCATAGCTTGCTCCGCGCAGGACTCGATAGGAGCCAGGGCTGACATTGGCGCAGTTGTCACAAGCAGCGGGGCTCGAGGGAGTGCCGTAGAAGCTTGCGCTATAGGTATCGAACACCCACTCTGTGATTGAACCCGCAGATCCAAATGCCCCCATCGACCGGCTCCGCCGCGCTTCGAGCCGACAGCCAAGAACGGTGTCGAATCGGAGTACACGTAGTTCGCGAGATTGGGACCCGGGACTCCGCTGCCCCACGGATACAGTCGATTACCCTGAATACCGCTCCCACCAGCAGCGACATATTCCCATTCGGCTTCCGTTGGCAAGCGCCCTCCGTCCCAGATGCAGAAGGCGAACGCTTCGAACCAACTCACGCAGTTGACAGGATAGGTCTCGTTTCCCGCGCTGGGGTCGTCGGTCCAAGTCGCCTTGCCAGAGGAGGAATACGTCGACTTCAACCGATCGACGAGATCCGCCGCATCTTTGGGCAACTCTGTACCCGAGGGAGACCAAGACTCACCCCAACCGGTACTCGGCGCAATCGGATGCGCCCCCGTGCCCTCGCGAGGAAAACCTCCGTCGCGATGCCAGGCGTCATATGCTTCAACGAACCGCCGCATTCGCCCAACGGTGACCTCGTACTTGTCCATCACGAAGCCGGCGACGGATGCCGTGTGTTCAGGAAGCTCTTCATTACTTCCTGCAGAATAGTAGTCCGATCCCCCTTGAACGATGCTCCGCCCCATGGGAAACGAACCGCCCGGAACAGCGATCGTATTGCAACAATTTTCCTGATTGCATAGCGCGGTCAGTCCTTTGCAGCTTGGGTACTCCTCCCGCGGCGTCGAACTCGAGCCACCACCAACACCAGAGCCGCCAGTCGACGCGCTGCCACCATTTCCCGTCCCGTTCTCTGTCGTATTCGCAATCCCTACCGTACCACCGCTTGGCGTGGACGATGTCGCGTTGGCGCTATTTCCGCCAGTCGCGACTTCGCCGCCATTGCCGGCAGAACCACCGATCCCAGACTGTCGCGTCCCACCGCTTTTGGAGGAGACACTCCCGCCGTCTCCTCCTGCCCCTGCGTTGCCGCGATTCACAGGCTCCAGTTTCTGCAGTGAGCAACCGAAGAGTCCCAAAAACGCGCCCGAAAGGACGAACAGTCCGTTTGGTCTTCGCATGTCGACCTCGCTTCTTAGAACTGCCCCGAGAATGATAGGCCTGCTTGGGTTGGGCCAACGCTGGGTTCGAGGTGTAGCCGAGTCGCAGTCGAGGCGCGCGCATCTTTGCGCGGCTCGGACGAGGAGGGGGCACCCGAAGTGAAGTAGAGCACTGCCGTCGCGCCCGCCGAAAGGATCGCGGCGCCGATCCCGATGTCCGTGAAGAGCGCGTAGCGCTTCACCTTATCGCGCATGTCACTCGCCTTGTCTGGATCTTTACCCGTCGCGTTCAGTGTTTCGTAGCCGTCCTTTTTGTTCATCTCGACGAGCCCCATCACCGTTGCACCAATGGCGAAGACGCCGGTCGCCGCGGCACCGACGTAGACGAGCGTCAGATCGCGTTTCGCTGGGGTTTGGGGCTTCGTGGTCACGTCAGCTGTCGTGTTCACGTCGGTCTTCGGCGCGTCACCAACCGCGGGGCCCGCTCCCTTTTGCCCGCTCGGTGTCAGCTCGAAGCGATGTTCGTGGGTCGTCGACGAGCTTGCCTCGAAGTCCCAAGTTTGCGACTCGTACCCAGCGGCACTTGCCGTGATGCGATGGTGGCCGGGATGGATCCCGAGCTCGATCTTGCCGTTCGTGACGTCGTAACGGTTCGTCACGGTGTTTCCCTTCACCGGCAACCGCTCGTCCGTGAGCTGAACACCCGCGGGCACCGCGGTGATCGTGAGGCGAACCAGGCTCGCCTTGAGCATGGAAATGTCCCGCTCCATGAGCTTACGCTTATCCGCCGGAATGTCCTTGGGCGTCGCCCTGGCGAGGAATCGCTCGTACGCGTCGATGGCCTCTCCGTCGCGTTCCAGATTCAGCGCACAAAGGCCGATATTCGTGAGGATGCGGTAGGTCGGAGACTCCCCGTACGCGATATGAAACTCGCGATACGCCTCCTCGTACTTTGCCCCCGACGGATCATCGAGGTACGCGACGCCCGCATTGAAGTGCTCCCGCGCTTTCGGAGTGACGGTCACGTCGTCCGCCGCAAATGCCGTGTTTACGACGAACAGACAAAACCAAAAGCAGATCCCAAGGAGTTTCAGTGGCGACATACGACCTTCCCGCCCGCACTATCGCGCGGCGCGCCGGACATATATCGCGCACTGCCCAATCGGTCTCCGAAAAATGCGCACGGCACCGATCCCACGAGCGATCGCGCCCAGGAGTGCGCGACGAACGACGCAAGTCGGCCCTAAATCCAGAGAAACGGATGCTCACGGCACGCGGGACTCCTCCGCATAGCCACAGACCAAAACAGCGATGCGGACCCGCGCGAAACACCGGGCGTTGCTTCGAATTACCACAGCGCGAACGGCAATACGGACGTCTCGGCTAGGACATCCCACGATCCGTAGAACAGAGAAAACACTCGTGACGTGGCATTCGAGGAGCGCCCCACGTTGCAGCTCACCGCTACGAAACATCCATGTCGACGAAGCCCACCGCGAAGAGGCGCGATTTCGCGCGAACGCCGCCACGCGACGTGCATGACACGACGCCGCGGCGCGAAACGGCGTCAAGAGCGTAAGGACGTCCTCGCAACGCGGCACGAGATTCGGCTCAACACTGTCGAGTGAACGTGGCGGTGAGCGCGAATTGGTTCGTCAAATGTAGTCCATGCCCCTCACGCGGATGCGTGGCGGCTGCTGTGAGTCTTCAACGTCCCCATCGTCTCACATCCTCGAAGCGAGGAGTCCTGTGACTCCCCTCACTCTGCGACGCGCGCAGTCGCCCCAGCCGAAACGATGAGTCGTGCCACGCGTTACCCCAACTAGCGAGATTGATTCATGTGTCGACATCGACACCACGTGGTGAGCGCCTCACATTACCCAAACGAACCGCGCTTCACGCGAGCTCTCGACTGACATCGTGATTGCCCCTGCGCTCTCGTTTCAACAATAACGCACCGAACACTCACTTCACCGTTGCCCTCACGAATCACGCGCGATAGAATCCCGACCTGGACGATGGAGCGAGTTTGCGTCACGTGATTCGATCGAGCAACAGATTCGCTGTGATTCGTCCGCTTCGAGAAGGAGGTGCTCCGTTGAGCTAAATCACCGAGTGACTTGCGAAGACCACTCCTCATTTGCGAGGCGAAGGCGAGGAGCGCCCGCTGCGTACTTGCCATACGTGAGGACGCACCGCGGCCGACAACGAAGCCAGTGAGGTTGCGCTCGAAGCAAGCAATAATAAAACGGGGTTCGCACTGCTACTGCAGTGGAACCCCGGACCACGAAGGGAGCCTTCCAATGGCCATCAGAGGCATCCCCGTATCATCAGTCGGTCCATTGTCTATCACTTCATCAATCCGTCCTCAACCGTAATGTTTGCGAATGTGACAAAATCCACATCGCCATTCGCCGAGTAACCCCCGTGCGCCCGATGCTCATCAAGACCCGCGGCAAGCGGCAATGAACACCTCAAAGACTAGGTTCGACCGTGACAATCCGCGACATCCACATAGAAACCTCGATTCCCTGGCGAGACGTCCTGCGAGTCGTGAGCCCACTGTACGATCACGCCCGGCAACTCACGTCCGTCGGTTCACGCGTCGCGTCTTCCATGTCTCGACGAGCGATGGGGTGGATAGGCTTCGCCAAGCAACGACGGGCATTCGTTTGAACTTGCGGCGCGGCAAGCGCGCGAAAACCGGAACACTGAAGTGCTCACGGAGTGAACCACTCCTTCACTGATCGGAGAAGCTCATCATGACGCTCACAGAGAAACTATTCATCGAAGGTTGGAAGCGGGGCTATCGGGAGGCTTGCCGCAGGGTCGTGAGTCGCCTGCTCGAAAGCAAATTCGGGCCAAACTCTCCCGAAGTGGTGGCTCGCCTCGAGGCAGCCCAAGAAGAGGACCTCTGTCGCTACGCCGAACGAGTCCCACTGGCAATGAATCTCGACGAGGTCTTTCCTGAGTCGGTCCGAGCCACTCACTTTCCTTACGATTGAGATCCACTTCCGACTTACGAGCCAAGCATTCACCGGGAACGCACAGATAAGGCTGGCACGTGATCCTTCGTGGAATGCTGTGCAAAGATTCCACGAAGGTCTTGGGCGTGCCCCCTCGTCTTGGACGACTCAACTCGGTTCAAATCGATCGGTTCGAGCGCGAGTCGACGAAGCCAACGTCATGGCTTCCCGAGCGACGTCCAGGTGTTAGCGCTGGCGTTGTACTGTTCGATGGTCTCGTTGTCCGTGCCGGTCGCGAAGAGATAACCATCGGACCCGAACATGCGTGTCGCTGCGCCGTGTACGTAGTTCCATTGGGTGGTGGCGTACTTGTAAATCGCCGCGCGATTCGGAGACAGACCGTAGACGTTTCCGGTAGTGGCAACGAATTGTCGGCCGGGACCACCGATGGTGGTCCACGTGGACCCGCCGTCATAGCGCTGAATGGCGTTCTTCAAATTCGTGAGACGGTACATCGACGTTCCACCGCCGATGAGCTCACTGCCGCCACCGCCAACGATTGACCAGTTGGCACCGCTTCCGGACCAGAGCGCCGTATATTGATCCGTCCAAGGATCGACACCAAAGAGTTGGGTCGTCGTCGCCTGGAAACGCGCCCCTGGACCGCCGATGACGGTCCAGGTGTTCGAACTCGAATTGTAACGAGCGATGTCGCTACCGCTCGGCGTAGTGGCACAAAGACTGTTCACGCAGCGGAAGATTTGCCCCGCAGCTCCACCGATGTATTGCCACCCTGTGCTGCTTCCCCGGTAAACGACAGGTCTACCTCCGCCAGGCGTCTGGCCGTACAACGTATTACCTACGGTCACGAATGCCTGCCCCGGGCCTCCAATCTTGACCCACGAAGAACCCGACCGCTGATAAATGTCGCCGGTCGAGCGCTGACGCGCATAGATGGTACCACTGGCGGTATTGAGTACGTTCGTGGGCGCTTCGTAAACGCTTTGTGCACCTTCGATGTCCCGCTGCGAAATGATGTTCTCCTTGCGCGTCCCGCCGGTCCACCCCGCGCGATCGGGATAATGCATCGCGCTACCGCCATCGTAACACGTGAGTTTCCGGTAACCTGCGGCGTCATTAGCGGTGAGGTCGCAACCCGTTGCGGAGTCGTGTTCGTGCGTGAAGCCGAGCGCGTGTCCCATTTCGTGCGTGAGCACGGCGAGGAGGAAGCTGTCGGTCCAGGTCGATGTATCTCCCATCTCGAGGTACCGACTGGCCTTGGAGAAACTCGGAAAGCCCATACCGGCAGTGAATCCGGCACTATAGTTACGCTCCACGTTGTACTTCACCTTGGAGCTCGTGCGCACACAATCCGTGGAGTTATCGAGATTGCTCAAGTGCACGAACCGAACGTTTGCCGCAGCTTCCCAACCGGACGCCGCACGCTGCATGAAGTCGACGATGCGGGAGTAATCGGACCCGAAGTCACCGGGACGAATGCAGTACGTAATATTGAAGCGTTCCGTGCGATTCCAAATGTCATCTGCAGAAGCATATCGATGAACCGAGAGCCCGTCGTTTTCCGCAGTACTCGCTACCCAGAAACGTTTCACGGTCTCCAAGTCCGGTGCGTGAATGTCGCCTTCGACCATGTAGCCTTCGCCGTCCTCGAGCGGAACGACGTGCTCTAACATGTAGTCCTCGAACGAAACGCTTCTACTTCCTTCGGTAGACGCTACATTTTCCGTCGAATCGAGATTCTCTTCGTCTTCCGCTTGTGCGCAACCGAATACGAGCGACGCAATCATGCCGCACAATGGAAGTTGAGCCTTAAGAACGCGCAAATTTCTCATAGTTCCCCAAGCCTTGACAGGTAAACGCAAATACTGAGTTTCTGCTGTCTCACGCAATTGAGACAGTCGGTTTCTTAGTTGACGTATCCAGCTCACGAGCGAGGCCATGTCGTTCGACTGCAACGCTCGAGCCCTTGCAAAGTATCCAGAGCGATCGATCGCGTCAAACCCAAATGGGCAGACATGAGATCTCCCACGGGTAGTTTGGTTCAACGCGACCGTTGTCTCACGAACGAGACATTTCACTGAGTTGCATATGGGTCAACTCGAACCATCGTCTCCAACTGAAGCGCATCGCACCGAATCAGAAACGTAGGACCGCCTCTTTCAATGGTGCACTGAGACATCTCGCCCGACAGTTCTCCGGCGCCATGACGAAGCTGAATCCACGTCGATCTGGATATGTGCAAACAATGTCGACATTCGAAGTGAGCGAATGACGGAGCAGATGCAAGCAACCACCACCCTGCGAGCAAAGCCAACGGAATGATGAGATGACATTCGCCAGCGCCCATCGACTCACCGTCGCATCCTCACGGGATGGCAACCAAAGAACATCGAGCACAGGTTTCCAAGGGCGAGGCATCTTCGTCCTGTCCGCGCGCTCAGGGCACGCTGTCGCATTCGTAACGATAGGTGCTCGAGGGAAACTGCCTATACAACAACGGATCCACGATCGGCTTGCTCCATGTATCCGTGAGACGACTCATCCACCACGCAGGCGTTTCCTCTGGATACTGCAGCGAAAGGTGAATGAAGTGCGCCAAGCCAACCGGGTTCGCAAAAGAAGGTGCTGGCGGCCACGCAGGCCTCGGCGCGGGACCAAGACCAAAGGTCAGGGATCGAAAGGACCTTGGACGCGGCGCCCCCAATATATCGTCGTAACCCATGACGACATATAGGTCGTTACAGCCCTTTGCTGCCAGTTCTCGAGGTCGCAGCAACGCGTAATCGTGAGAACCGCCGATGGGCACACCATACCCGGTATACGAAGAAGAATACACCCGCATGCGGCCGGGGATATCTGCGCAGTCAAGGATGAAGTCCTCGGGAGTCGTCGCTGAAGCGCCAGCTTGAAAGATGACTACCGATTGGGGTCGCCCATGTGCGCCAGGTGTCGTCTGCGCCGTAATCGACTCGAATAGATCGATATACAGCCGTAGGATGCGCGTCGTGACGGCGCGACTGGGAGTCTGTCCGCAATCCCGCTCAAAATCCTTGACCAGGCCGTCGTGTTCCAGTCCCCAGGACAAGTGCACATAGTTCACCCCGTAACGAAGAATCGCGTCAATGATGCTTCGCTGCATTGCAGCGAAGTGCTGTTCCAATGCCACCCACCCGTTCTCGGTCGTTTCTTCCTCGAGCACGTCGCATATGCTGTCGAGCTCCAACTTGGACTCACTTACGACGAACTGCACTTCAGGCAATTCCTCCGCGAGAAACGCCAGAATGTCACTTCCATGTCCGAGCCATGTTTCCGATAGTCTCGAGGCGAACTTGTTCGCAAACGGTTCAGCAAGCTCGAGCTCGCTTCCTCGCACGTAGCGAGACGCATCGTCGACGGCGGTCAGCACGTCATACGCTTCCCGTGGCATCTCGAAAGACGGCAGGTAAGCGTGATAGTCTCCGTCCGTTTCCGCCTTCAGAAAGGCCAACGTACGGCTTCTGTATCGCGTTGCAGCAGCGAATACGATACCGTCGTCGACGAGAAGGATTCGTTGACCCTGGCTCTCCATGCGAGGTAGGCCTACACGGGGGACGACGACGGTCATTGGGCATACGTCGGGACAGGACGACGCCGTGATGATTCGCTCGACGTTTGCGCGGAGCTGCGAGACGCAACCGGCAACCTCGCCTTTACCATTCGATGTCCCTCCACCCACCGAGTCCGAACCGCCATCGGCCGCGTTGGTGTGCATAGTGCCGGTTCCGCCACCAGCACCGGCGACGTCGTGTTCATCTCTACCCGCCGTTACACCACTAGATCCTATATTTCCCGCCTGTGCTGAGGGAGTCATTCCGCGAGCACTACCGTGCGCGACCGGTATGGCCCCGATTGATTTTCGCGCCCCGGAAGTACTGCTAGGTCCCTTGCTCGACTGCAGTATCTCGCAATCACAGACGGAGAAGGCGATCCCCAGACATGCAAGCACGAGCTCGATGCGCCGACGCCGTAACATCCTTCTGACGTGGCCACTGTTCACGCTGAATCCAAACAACGATGAGCTACGACGCAAAATAAAAGCCATTGAGCACCACCTCGCATCCCATGCGCAAAGGCAGTTTACATATCTTGCCGTATTGGTCATCCCGAAAGTCCTCGGATGCCTTTCGGTAGTCCCCCCCAGCCCAATAGGAAGGCACCAAGCTTAGTTGGTTACGTTCCGATCCGTACTCCGTTCGATGACACTTGACATGCCCTGCAGAATGCCAAGATGCAGTTTCACGTCTGCCAATCTTATCTATCCTTGCCACTCCTTTCGTCCCCTGCCCTAAAAATTGAGTCCGATGGAATCGACCTAGACTACCGGCGCGACTGTGTCACCAGTCCACACGTTCTACCGAGCGCCAATGAGAATCTCGCCATTTTCGGAGAGTTGACAGTTTGGAAACAGGATGAACACAATCTCCCTCTGTCGGAGCCTTGAGTTCTCTCGCTCTTTCAAATTTCGGCTACAGTACCTACGAGTAACCGTCAACGGATTTGGCTATCGCAATTGACCTTTGTGCGTCGCCACAAAAGGCGAACCTGGAGGCATCGGGCGCTGCGCCGTTCCGCATTGAGTTACCCGCAACCCCATTACGAATTCAGACTTCCGCGCTGGGTTGCCCGTAACTCGGTTACGAGTTTGGTCCCGAAAAACGGGATCTTGGCACCGCGGCAACGAGTTTTTGTGGGCTCGATGGCTTCGTGCGACGAAGATTCGGCGTGCGGTCGGGATTGCTTGGGGAGACTTCGTTGCGCCCAAGTCGTTCAGGAAGCGAAGCTCACCGGTGCATTCGTCGACCACACGCGCCCCTGCGTGCCGCTTGAGCCTGCTATCGACAATTAGGGGAAGGATGTCCACGCGGCTCAACCACGCTCACGTCGAGCTCCGATGCCGCATGCACGATCTCCGCTTGCGTCTTGGCAAAGCGGCCGAGAGTGCTCCCTCCTTTTACACACGCGACCGGAAGCTCACCGTCAGCACGACGGGCAAGACAATGACCCGGCCATCGGTGGCCAATCTCGCCGCAGATCTGAACACTGAGATGTCAATACAGGAACGAGCCACCTACCAATCGCGTTCGGCAGCGATGCAGGGAAGTACTCTGCCGGAGTCAGTCGGGCTTCCAATTGGCGTCCTCGCGACGATTGTGGGACGCCCATCTCATCGCCAGAGAGCTCGCCGGTCCGATCTGCGAGCGCGATGACCGAGACCGCCACTCGCAGACCGACGAAGAGAACTGCGAAGTGGCCGTGGCGCCGCTGGTAGACCGCCCTTCGAGGGTCAGCTTCCGCTGCGACTTCCGAGAAGCGGAAGCTGGCAACCTGTCAGCACGAGCGGGCGCCCCCGCAATCGCAGAGCGACCTTGGAGAGCTTGCGAGGCTCCCGAAGTGCTTGGAGCGAGGCAGTGACGACCTTTTGCGCAGCATTGGGCCGCACGCGCAATTCACGCTTCCCGAATGCCCGAGTCTGCCCTATCTTGCGGCCGGGATGTCGAAGCTGTATTTCGCGAGACAAGGAGAAAGCGTCGGTAGCGTCGCCAAGGACAACGGCTTTCCGAGTTACAAAGCGATCTACGACCATCCGGCAAACCAAGAGCTGAAACGCCGTCGGCCCGATCCGAACTTGCTCTTGCCGGGCGATCCGATCGCGATCCCCGACGCAATTCCGCGCACCGTGACGCGCGCCCTCGATCGGTGGCACGACGAAACGGTTGAAGTCGAGGGCCCCATCCTGAGACTGAAGCTCCTCGATCCATCAGGCAAAGCACTACCAAACCAGGACTACCAGTTGACGGTCTCGGGTCGCGAGCGCTACGGCGCAACCAATGCGAGCGGCATCCTCGAGGAGCCGCTGGAATACGGCATTCGTTCTGCGGTGCTTTCCACCACCGTCACCCTCGGGGATCAACCGAAAGAGTTGGTCTGGCGACTCAACTTCGATGCCGTCGATCCGAAGGGCAGCGTCGAGGGTTTACAAGGGCGCTTGTATAACCTTGGTTACTATCGCGGACCGGTCGACGGCTGTTTCGGGCCGGCAACTCGAGGGGCCGTAGCTGCGTTTCAGACGAGCGTGAGTCTTCCGGCAACCGGGATTGCCGATGAGAACACTTGGGCGGCGCTCGAGCGCCAACATGACAAGTCCGCATGACAGAGCCACTCAACGCATTAGTCACCCTCATCGGAAACGCGAGCCAAGCGGTTAGCACGGTTTCCGTTCAGCCCGAGGAACGTCTCATCATCATCGCGATGGGCAAGGAGTTTCGGAACGGTGACGCAAGTCTTCCGTTTCACATTCCGGAGATATTTTTGAAGGACGGCAGGGATCGGGCGAGCATCGCGCTTGGCACCTTCAACGGAAGGACCTACACCCTTGGGGACCAACACAAGTCCATCAAGACACTTTCAGCCATCCCACTCGTCAAACGCAAACAGCACGAATATGAGTATTTGAGCGTGGTTCAAGGCGTGCGGTTCGTCCTCCGCATCGTCGAGAATAAGGATCAATTCGTCACCGCTCTGCAGACGCCCGGGGCGCACGTGCTCTACTCCGGCCATGCGCGATACGGACGCGGACCGTGCTTTGGCTCAGGCGGCTCGTCGAAGGGCGAGATGTGGGAAGAAGGAAGCGGTCCCCATCCCAACAAGGACGGCATATTTCGCATGGGGTACCCGTACATTGCGGTGCCAGTCGAGGAGATCGCCGAACACGGCTACACGGCGAACCTCGTGGAAGCAATTGTGCGACCCAAAGCCGCCGACTGCGATCCAGACTTGGCGCCTCACGTGGGCGGACTCACCGGTAGGACCATTGACCAGATAGACGGTTCTCTACTTCCGCAATTGCGCGTGAAGGATCGCACGAAGAAATGGTGGAGCTACCGCGCCGGACGCAAGAACGAGATGCATGTGGTCTTGCACGCCGGCTGGGAAAACACACTGAGTACGCCCGATGACATTGGAGCAATCACCCCAACCTGCAAGGTGATCTCGCATCTGGGCTGCTCGACCTTCATTCACAATTATCCAGTAGTGCGGAAGCTAAAGCAGTGGGTCAAGGGTCAAGACGACCGCTACGCCTACTGGACGACGAATCTTTCCGACTGGGCAACGGATCACTATTTTCTGCAAAAGCTGCTGACCTACGACAAGTACAACGCCTACCAACCACTCGAGAATAGCCTCAAGTACGCTGTAGACGAGTCGAATAAGCTCCTTCAGAAGGATGGCGATGCCTGCCGAATCAAATAGGTTCTACGCAACCCTGACGTTGGCCTGGCTCGTGGCAACGAGCACCAGCTGCACCAGGGGTGAGCCGTGCACGACGCAAGTGGCCTCCGCCCAGGCAGTGGCGAGTTCCCAACCTAAGCCCGAGAAGAAAGCTCCCAAGATGGAACGCGAGTATCAGTTCATTCAGGACATCAATCAGCAGCTGCGGGGCGACGGCGGCAAGCCAGGCGAGCTCGCGAAACGAGAAACGGCCGAGGCGCGACTGGTGCCCCGCGCAGCGGCACGATTGTGGACGTCCGCGGAGCCCCCCCTCGCAAGCGAAGCATTCGACTTCCTCGTCGACATCGAAGACCTCGCGATCGTCCCCGTGCTAGACGGACCTTTGCGCGACGACGCGCAAACTCAATCGCAAGCCATCGAGCTCCTGACGACCCAAGAGCTCAAGCTCCGGGAACGCATCCTGCAACGTCTTCAACTGTGGCTCGAGGACAAGCGGGTGGTTCCAAATAAGCCACAGTTTGGACATTCTGAAGAGAAACCAGCTGAACGTCGTGTCTGTGACGACGCTTACTTGGCATTGCGACGACTTGTGCATTTCGGCGAGGACGAGCTAGCCCAACTGGTGGACGCAAGAACCTTCCTCGGAATGACGGACGCACAACGTGACGCAGTGATCGCGAAAGCCAGAGCAACGAAGACATGGCGGCGCATCCAAGATCCGGACGGCGTTACCTACGACCCGCCGCCCTCGACGCCGCCGGGGATGCGACGGCGGGAGTAGATATTCCGACGCACGCGATAGCTATTCTCGAGGACCCGAGGAATTCGCTGACGACTGATATCTGGCTCGTCGAAGTCGCGAATGGGAGGTGTGAGCGGCTACGCACCCCCGCATCGTCGACGATGCGCGCATCCGAGTCACGACGGGGAACGGCGAGGAGTTACGGGGCTTCGGCTTTGCCGGGCTTACAATGCTTTGCTGCCCCAACTCGCGCGTTCCTCGCGGACGCGAGGCGAAAGTTGAGACACCATTCGAACTCACTGCCGCTGCGGTCGCGCGGTCTTCCCCAAATCTGTGCTCCCGCCTGCCGCTGCATGCGCGTAGATTTGCACGACTCGCAGGCGCTGCGCGCAGATGGGGAAGACGGGAGCGGCGGGGTGTCTTGCGTCTCAGCGTCTCCCCTCTAGCACTTCTTGCAACGCACCTGGACGGCGGAAGAACTCCCAGCACACCTGATTCGGAATCACCCGTTCGCCGCTCAGGCAAGTGAACCAGTCCAAAGCCGTAGGCTCCCACCCGATTGGCTCGATCACATCCGCGTAGCGAGTTTTCCCGGTTGGTATCCCAAAAGCCCAACCACGGCCACCGACGGCAAGTAGCGCGCCTTGAAGCATGTTCTTGCGTACATCTAGAATCAGCAGTCTCCCGTCATCTTCGACGACCATCTGCTGGGTCGATCTCCAATAGCGCGCGTTGGGCGTGAATCCCTTTCTTAGGATCTGCATTCCCGCTTCCCACGATTGACAGGTCCCCGTCTCGAGATCGCACTTACCTTTTGCGCCAAACAGTTGCTTGCCATCATCGGCCAGTACGTAGGACTCAGAGGGGAATGCTATCCTTTTCGGATCGGCAAAGGCGCTTTCAGTCATCGTGGACAGGTCAAGCTTTGCGGCGCTGCCGTCTTCCCTGTAAACCAGGAGAAACCGACCCGTGCCGTCAATTGATCCACTCTTCCCGGGTAGTTCACCCGCCTGCAACCATGCCTCGCCCTGCAGTCGATAGATCAAGAACTTCGACTTCGTTGACGTGCCAGACTTTACCACAAGCATCTGACCATCGAGAGCGAAACGAGGGAAGTCACCCCAATCGAGCGGCTCTGACTTTGGGATTCTGAACGATGAACAGCACGACTCGGAACGATGGACTTCAATGTAGTCACGTTTCTCTGCCACTGCGCGCCGCCCGATAATCCTTGCTGATTCGTTGTCTTTGCTGTCGACCTTGCGCCAGATACCTTTCAAGGAGAGTATCTGGTGCTTGTCTTTACCTTGCGTCAAGAGAAGGTTGCCGTCTCCGACGAATGCCATTCTGTAGGTTTCTGAACACGAGCCTGTAGGCAGCTCGAAGCTTCGGTAGTTGGGAACGGTCGAACCAAGCATCAGGATTTGATTTTCGTTTGAACATAGCGCCAGCCTTTCCCCATCCGGGTCGAAAGCAATTTTTGAATGCAAAGGCGCTATCGTCTGATCGCGCTCGACACGCGCTACAACTTCACCGTCGGAGAGCCGGACCAAGCCGACCCAATGCTCCGTTCGTGCAATTCCCCAGCCAGGACGCTCGGAATTCACAAGGAGACCGTCCAACGGCAGCTGGGTGAGCATGACCGTACCAAGTTTCGTATTCACGATCACCCGCTCCGAAGGCACTGCTGGGTCGCGAAGCAGCAGGCGTTCATCTTCGTCCCACAATAGCTCCCAGTTCGCCTTTCTTGGAAGAGCGATGGGTCCCCGAAGCTTGCGATCCGTCAGATCCATAAGTTGCACGGAGCTGGGGCAGATCACCATTAGGTCAGCCGCACCCGCGGATCGCAGTGTTGCTGCTTCGCATCCCGGCGGCACGTGCTTCTTCAAATCAAGTCGTCCAAGAAGCGACCGTCCGGAATCGACCAATACTTCCTTGCGTCTGGATCCGCGAAGTCCACTACTATGGCTCGTCCTCTTACCCCGGAATAGCTGATGTAGCCACGCTGCGGTCGATTAGCTATAATTCTTCTCATCTTCCCGGTTTCGCGCTCAAACACCATAACGCCGGAATCCAATGCACCACCTAGGAAGAGCTTACCGCTTGGGCAATTGCTGCCCGGACCCAACTGTGTGTAGCCTTTCAAGTTCGTACGCCAAAGGACCTTGCCCGTATCCGTGGCGATCCCTTGCAGGTTGAATTCGTCGTCTGTCGGTTCGACGTAGACGGGCCCATCGCAGGTTCGGTACGCGTCGTCGTAGGAGGCGTACTTCAGCACCGTGAGAGGCGGAAAACCTTCTGGATCGTTTAGACCCGACACAACCCATAGGCCGTAAGGCTCATGCACGGCGAAACGACCTGTCCCTGGCACATAGAGGGCGTCGTCAACGCGACCAGCAATGCTGCGAGAGGTCGTTGGAGCCCACTCGAGCCCCTTTCCCGTTTCCCGATACGCGACGGCGGCGCAGAAGAAGGCGTCTGCGGCCGGTCCTTGATCTCCAAGGCATTGCAGCGCCTGACCCAGTACGGTGAGCGCATCGCCATTTGCTGTGTGCTGAGCAAGGCTAGCGCCGATTGCGGCACGGGCTCCGGCACAATCTTGCGTACCAAGCAACCGACGCGCGGCGATGACCGCTTCGTCGGGCACTCGAGCTGTCGAGTTCGAACCGTTGGCGAGGCGTGCGCATTCTTGTGTTCGCTCGGTTCTGCTTCTACGTACTTGAACTGGAATCGGCTCCACTTCAGTCCAGGGTTTCGCAGGGGCTGGTAGTTCTGACGCCATCGCGGCTGCCAGAGGGTTCGGTGTGGAACTTCGACTTGCGCAGCTGACTGCTGAGATTCCACAGATCAGGATGAACGACATCCTACACGCTGAGTGCTGTCCCCCCACGGAGCGTGGGTTCTTCATGGCCCCGCCTCGCTGGTGGCCCAGATATCGCAGAGAAATACGTTGTTGTCATCGTTGACAGGCGGAGCCTCTTTCTGTAGCTCTTCGAGCTCCTCGTTGAGAGATACATTGCCGCCGAAGAAGACTGGAATGTTAGCGCCCCCGTCCGGCAACGCCGTGGCCTGTCCATCAGCGTCCGCCGGAAACGTAATGTAATGCCCATCTCTCGCGCGCCCGACAACGTGTGGAACGCCGCTCGTCTTTATCTCGATTTGGCTCAACGCACGACGAGCTGGAGCGTTGACATCTGTTGGTGGCAAATGCCACCACCCGGGGCGCATATCAGTTTGGCGTCCAAACAGGATAGCATAGCGAATCTTGTTCATTGCCGCGTCTCCTGTGGCGTCCCCTAGTAACTGCTTGAGCGACTTACTGGGAGGACGAGGGTCGACGTGCTCCGGTCCCCACACGAACCAAGTAACCTCGTATCGGTCGGTGTGCGGACATCCTCGCAGCGAAGCAATCAGGTGCGAAATGGAATAGCCACGCTGTGCGTCACCGACGACCTCATACAGTGGAACTCGCTCGCTCCGCCACACCACGTCGTGTGATGCTCTCTTGCGGATGACAAGCCTTGCACAACCCAGCGGACGCGAGGAACGCAGACGCTTGATGGAGGTGCGAAACCTTGTCGCTGCCGCGTCAGGTGACTCGACGGGTAAGGCAATGATGTGGTCACAGATCCTTCCAGTGTTGATATCGGGGCGCGTTGCCGTATCATGGTTTCCGCTACCTTCTGGCATGTCGCGGTCGAACCACCAGGCGCCTGTGTCCAACAATTGGACTAAGTTGGCTCCGAAATTTCGAAGAATTACTCCGACGTGACGGGTCCCGTTGACGTATAGACATGCTCCGGGCGATAGGAACCCTGCCGCAGCAAGTCCTGCCGCGGTTTGAACCCCCGCTATGTCCCGACGGCCCAGCACCGTGCTGCCGCTCGCGCCGAAGGACGCATCCAGGGGAAAGTCAGCGACTGTATCGTAACCAAGTGTGAACCAAACCCATGTGCAGAGTTGTTGGCAGGCGAATACCAGCGGGTGGCAGTTGTTCCCAGTTCGCTGGGCTTCCCGTATATCTTGTAGAAAGCCGGCGTCCATTTTGTGCTGGTCCGCCCAACCAGAGTTCGGCGGAGCGAAACTTCGAGCGCCCATGAACGGCCCTGCACCTGCATAACAAGACCCGACAATCTGTTCGCTGATCGCTTGCGCCCAGGCTTCCTGGAGTTCACTTCCGTCAAGCGTGTCAGGGTCACACTCCGACAGTGGTCTTCCGTTCTTGCACGCGTAGAGGCCTCCCAGTGCCCACAATTCTCCAAGCCCGGCAAGGAGGCGTTTATGAACGTGTCTCGTAATTGCGCTCACGCACTCGGAGTCGGACTGACTGCCTGTCGAGAGATGGCGAGCCTCCTCCCTAGCGCTAAGTGGACCAAGTAGAAGTCGACTCAACTGCACCGAGACGGGCTCTACGAATACATCTGTCTCGACATTGACCTGATTTCCTGTCCTGAATTCGCGGCTTCCAGACCATGACTCGCCGCTTTCCGCTGTCCATCGTGCACTGAGCACCACCCGAGCATTCAGGTGCTTCACTTCACCCATCACGTGCCACTCGGTGCGATCGTTGTCGTTCCAGCATGACATCAAGTCGTTACCTTCGACGACGCGGGGAGGTTTTGGGGGATTCGATGGGACATGTTCCTCCAATCGAAAGGCTGGGCGTTCACCTCTCTTCACAACGGAATCGGGTGGGATGTGCAGATGGAATGCCATCGCGATGATTGGTTTACCGCTCGATTCGCGGTGAACGTAGTACTTGCATCGCGCGTCTAGAACCAGGTTTTCAGCCATTTTGCCGAACTCCAAAAGCTTGCTTTCATATTCCACATCCTGAGCACCCTGAGTGGTAGCCTGGCGAGCTTGAGCACTTTGAGGCCTAGGCGAACCGACGAGCCTTGAACAAGATACGACAGCCTCCCGGGGGAGGTGTTCACACACGACACGGGCGTTCGCGTCGGATTCGAATCCCCTTACGTCCCCAGGCGGTTGCCAGCTCACAAGGCATATCGGGAAGCGCTGTCCCAAATTCTCGGAGTTTCAACGAAGCTTTTAGGAAATCACGATATTCGAGAATGCCTGACCTTTTCTCGCGGCCAGCCGAAGCGGCGACAAATCGAAACGAAACCTTTGGAAACTCCGAGACTAAGCTCGTAGGCTCGTACTCTGTTCGACCCCCATCAAACCAGTCTAGGAACTCGCAGTGTACTAACTCCGAATTGGCTAGAACGCTCATCGGCACTCGACGCCGGGGACTGCCACCGTCCACCAGTTCTTCAACCGTCCAGGTGACGATCGTTCCCGCCGCCAACCCCGGCGCATCCAGAATCATCTTCCGCGGTTCCCCCATCCTCGCCGGCATCTCCTCCCCCGTCGTCGGATCCACCTTCTTCTCCCAATAGGCCCTCCACGGTCTCGCACTCACCATCGGAGGCACCGGATTCTTCCCGTACGCCCCCGGCAAGTACGTCTCCATGACTTCAGGATCCGCTGCGGCAGCGGCCAAATCGGGTTCTTCTCCCTCGTCGAACATCATCACCTCGACGCGACGGTTCGACTGGCTGCGGAACTCCTGCTTGGTCATGTTGTCGACCGGGAAGCGTTCGCCGAAGCCCATCGTCTGGTGGGTCGAGTCGACCCAATTCAACTTGCTGCGTAGCTGCGCGACCTCTGCGGTGCCCTCTTTGGACTTTTCCATGTCGCCCAGTTCGCAGCGTAAGCCGTATTCGTAGCAGTCGAAGATGGCGCCCCAGAGGGCTTCGTCCACGTTGCCGTTGGGAGAGGCAAACTTCTTCGCGCCGGGCATATCCGCAAACTTCGCGTCGAAGTGCGCGTTGTATTCCTGCTTGAAGTGAGTGACGGTCGTGGTGCTCGGTGCCTGATCCCGAAGCGTGGGCTTGCACTTGAACTCGAAGTCCGTGCTGTCGGCAACCCAGTGGAAAATCTGGGTGAGATCAACGCCGTCATGCCGTTTCTGGCAGAGCTTCGCGAAGTCCTCTCGCCCCTTCGTTCCACCCGTCAGCAGCGCCAGCGTCACCTTCGCGCGCTCTTCGCTCAATGGCTGATTGAATTTGTCGCTCCCCTTCGTGTCCGTATGCCCAGCAATGAGAAGTTTTTTGTAGGTTGGTTTGCCCGTCGCGTCGACGGAAGAAGGATGCTCCTCGTTGTATCGGAGCACCGTCGCGAAGAGACCAACTGCCGTTACCGCGCGTCCCCCGCCCTTCGACGTCGTTGGATCTTCGCCCTCCGGCAAGACCACCGCCGAGTTCGTCCGGAAGAGTGCGTCGTGCATCTCGACGAAGGTGACCTCCTTGAGCCCTGCCTCCGTCGTAAGATCTTCAACCTCTGCCTTCGCGAGCCACGCCGGATATTCCGTCGATCCAAGTGCGCTCGTATTGCTTGCCGGCGATGGCGCTACTCCGCCTGCCTGCTCGAAGAAGAAGAACTCCACTCGTCGATTGCGCATCTCGCTGAAGCGCTCCCACGCGCAGCCGTTAACGGCGGGAGGCAACGGGAACGCCTCGCCGCAACCGTGGATCACGACGCGCATGTTTGTCGGCAAGGTTGTGCCGTCAAGATTCATGTAATCGCCGATGAGCTGGGCGCGGGTGATGGGGCCGAGTTTGCCGTCTTCTTCCAGGGGCTCCCAATTCTTGGCGCGCTTGTCGGGAGCCAATGCGTTGTGCCAAGTTTGGTAAGACTTCGCGTCGGGCTTCGCGAGGCCAGCCTTGCGCGCGACGATGCCGCGAAGCATCTGGCGATCTTCGCCGGCTCCCCAGCACTTGCTCGTGTCGTTGGCGCCGTACCACGCCATCCATGCGTCCACGTCATCGAGCAGAAAGGCCATCACCGCCTGCGCACGCTCGAGACTCAGCTTCTCGTTGGCAGCAACGCCACCTTGACTGTCCGCGTGCCCCACGATCATCAAGGTTTCGCCAGAATGCGCCTCGTAGAGCTCCTTGATGCGTCGCAGCGTCGGCAGCGCCGTCGGTAAGAGGAAACTCTTGTTCGTGTCGAAGTTGACGCCAACGAGCCTCGCCATCGACACGTGCGGCTGCACGCTGATCTCGTGCTCTTGTCCTGGAACCAACGCGATACGATCGAATGCCTTGAACGACGCGGCCGACTTCAACGCCAGGGAAGCGGTTCCCGCCGCTGCAGAAGTAACTGCCTTCGTGCCGCCCGCCGCAAAAGCGCTGGCCACTGCGGCGCCACCGACGTTCTCGGTCGTGGCGGCTTCGGACGTATCGCTCAACTGCTCCTGAAGCGCGCCACCGCGAATCGAAAGCACCGTGCGCTTGCCAACTTCCGGCTTGAGCCACTGCGCCTGAACAAGAGCTGCGGCCTTGCCCCACACCGACCGCATCGCCGTACCGAGCTCGGCCGCGTCGTGGAACGAAGCAGACACGTCATCACTAGTCGTCTTGTAGACGGCGACTCCGTTGCTGTCCGCGGGAACCAGATTGTACTTCTTGCCCTCCGTGAACTTCACCCACACGTTGGGCACGCCGTTGCCCGCTTCGTCCGTGACTTTGACGCGATATTCCTTCTCCTCGGGCCACACTGGGGCTTCCGCGGCGCCGGGCGTGCAAAAGTCGAGGAACTCGATCTGCGCGTCTCCCGTCACCGCGATGCCCTTGACAAAAATCTCCCCTGCTGAGTTGCTCTTGGCTTCCTTCTGACTGCCGTCGGGGAACGTGATTCGAACGCGAGAATTGCGAACGGGTTGCTGTCTCTGATCCTTCAGACGCAGGCCGATGAAGTGGTCTTCCTCTTTGTCCTCTGCAGGTTTCGGCGGCGTGTAGGGCGTCTGCTGCCGCGCCGCCACCACGCGCGTCCGAACCGGCGCCTGCGGCTCGAGTCGGACCTCGTCCGCCTGAATCATGAACGCGAGCCAACGCTCGAGCGCGCGACACTCGCTCGAATCGAGATGTTCGGCGCGTTGCGGATTGTAACGCTCGCCCTCGAGCTTCGCCTTCAGCGCAAGCGTCGCCTGCCGCGCCTCGAGCTCCCGCTCAAGCGCACAACGAAAGAAGAAGAGCAGACCGAGCAGATCACGCTCGTCTGGTACGAAGCTCGGCTCTCCACGGCTTCGTACGAGACGAAACCTCCCCATCGGCGTGCGTAGCTCCCAATCGCGACCGAACATTCCGGAGCGGAATCTAGCGCGTCTTTGGTTTTTGGCGGAGTAAATACGTGAATGGTCGGCGGAGAGTGCCGACCGTGCCCGCGCGGGACCGGGCGGGACGCGATTCCCGCCCGGGATCCCTGACGCGGCTGCGATTTGGCTCGCAGATCGGCCGCGCTGGCGGCCAATTGCGGAACACGACGACCTACGGCAATCGACGTCGGCCGACGACAATCGACGGAAACCGACGGCGCGTTTCGGTTGGTCGGAGACCCTTGGTCGACGTTCGCGAAGGCAAGTGCCTAGATGAGACAGTGATATCGACTGCGCGTGTGCGGATCGGGCGCTTGGGTCGTCGCGGTACGCGAAGCAACGATCCCCGGAGCAGCCGTTCCTTCCTCCAACGCGCGAGCACAACGCGCGAGCCCTTGCACGACCGAGTGGTGACTACGCAATCGCACGAACTTCGCGGACTTCAACCGTTCCCGTAGAGCCCGCTCGACCATGGGCACCAGAGACGTTCCGCCGGTCACGCATGCGATCTCGATTTGCGCGGGGTCAATGCCGGCACCTGCGAGCGTCTCGTCGAGGGAGCCGCAGATCTGCTCGAGAGTGCCAGCAATTGCAGCCTCGAACTCGCTCCGCGTGGTGACGCGATCGATCTCGATGCCCGGGTACGGAAACTCTAGATTGACCTGTTCCGAGCGCGAAAGCTGCACCTTTGCCGCCTCCGCCGCCTCGTAGAACTGATAACCCACGGCGTCGGCGACGAGCGTGCTGAACCGATCCAAAAGCAGAGCGTCCCCGCGATCGAGTAAACCACGACGGATGTTGTCGATGCTTTGAAGTATCTCCCGTTCGTTCGCCAGCGTCAGTCGCGCGGGCGAACAGAGAAGCGCCAGGAGTTCTCCAGGCATTGTCATGATGTTGCTTCCCGTCGGAAGCCGATAGCGCGCCTTCGATCCCAAGAGCGGCGCGACGACCTCGCGGACGAGAGCGCCGTCGAGCGCGTCTCCAGCAAGGGCGATCCCGCCGACGGACAGGACGTTCTCAGCCGAGAACTCCCGGTTGTTCATGCGCGCGAGTGTAAAGTCCGAAGTGCCGCCGCCGAAGTCGCCGATGAGCACGGTGCAAGTCTCGTTGAATTCATCCGCGAAATCATGCGCCGCCGCGACAGGCTCGAAACAGAACCAAATCTCACGAAACCCTGCCAGGCGAGCGGCTTCGCGCAGACGCTCTTCGGCAAGCGCGTCCTGCTCCACTCGATGGGAGAATCGCGCGGGACGGCCAATCACGGCGCGATCGATCTCGACGCCGAAGTAACGACAAGCGCGCTCGCGCATGACGCGAAGAAAGGAGCCAGTAAGCTCCTCGATCGTCACACGCCGCCCGCCGATGCGGGTAGCAACGAAGGTCTCCGAGCCCAGGTGTCGCTTGATGGAGCGGAGCAATCTGCCGCGTAACCCTGAATCGACGAAGCGACGAACCGCTGCAGCACCGAAGGCGACGTCTTCGGGCGCGGTGAAGTGCATGGCCGAACGGAGAATCGTCGGATTTGCCGCCGCGGGATCGAGCGGCACGGGCTCGAAGGTCTGGCCCTTGGCCGCCGCGGCCAGAAGCGAGTTGGTGGTACCGAAATCGATGGCAAAAATGGTCGGTTTTTGGGTCATGGTCACCTCGATGAGGGACCAGCTATTTCATCGATCACTTTACTATTTACGAGCTATTACTTTTCTGCCTATAGTCCCGATTGGCATTGGGATGACGGGACGACATCGATCTTCGGCGCTCGCGCTGGGCGACGACTGAAGGGCTCCGGGAAATAGCGCCCAACATTGGCGATTTTCCCTGAATCGGCACCAGTTCGAGAGTGAGCGCTGTCTCGAGAGCCACCGGCGCGGCCGTCGCGCTCGCGAGCCCGCCCGCTTCACGACGAGTCCGCGTGGCGAGCCGACGGGACACGCACGCCCGCTTCCCGGCAGAGCCGCTGGCGCCCAATGGGACAGGTACGCTCACCCCCGACGGGGCCGCTCGCGCCCCGTCGGCTCCCTTTGCGTCGCTTTTCTCTCCATCGTTCCCACACATCGGACGTCGCCTGACCATCCGCCAACTCCTGGCCAATCACGGCCACCCCGGTGGCCACCGTGCGAAGCAATTAGTCGCAAGATTAACGCTCGTTCCGCGTTGGCATTCCGTTCGCAAAGAAGGCTTCCCGTCGACGGCGCATCGAGAATCGATCGTCCGTCGTCAGGAAAAGAGTGAGTAATGGACGCTAGCAAAATGAAGATTGTGTATGTCATTACGGAACGCGGTGGAAAGAATTACTGGAACCGCATTGGCGTGGCATTCGTGAACGGGGACGGTTCCCTGAACGTCAAACTCGAGGCCATTCCGGTAAACGGAGAACTCCACGTTCGCGACTATGTTCCTCGCGAAGATGGCGACGTACCGGGGCCCGTCAAGGCGCGCGGAAACGGGCACCAGAAACCGGAGGCAATGGCGGAGCACTGATCGCTATCCGCGGCTCAAGGTTTGGAGAATGGACATGGAAACTCCTAGGCATGAAATTCCTCCTGATAGTGTGAAGGGCCAAACGCCGGGAGCAGAAGCCGCGGCTGCTCCCGGTTCCTCCACGCTCAAACCTCTGCTTCTCCGCTCTCTCGTCGGAGCGGTCGCGGTGCTCGGAGTGTCCGCCATTGGCGCACTCTCGATGCTCGCCGGACTGGATGGCGCTCACGCGAGCCCCCCAGAAGCGACGAGCGCGTGGCTTGCCGCAAGTGCGTCGGCGATGCCAACGTCGGCAGCTTCGCCGTCGAGCGGAGCGAACGGCCCAAGTGCAGGTCCGACCAACGCGAGCCCACGAACGAATGATGGCGTTACCTCGCGGGCGCCCGGCGACACGTCAACGAACAATGACGCGCCCACATCCAGCGGCGCCGCAACGACGAGCGACGACGGCACCGCCTCATCTTGTCCGCGCGTCACCGCGGATGGCAAAATCATCCTGAACCGCGCAAGAGTCGAGGAGCTAAGAAAAATCCCCGGGATCGGCCCCAAACGCGCTGAGGCCATCCTCGCACTTCGAACCAAGCTCAAGCGCTTCAAGCGCGCGTCGGAGCTCCTCCGCGTCAAAGGGATAGGCCCCAAGTCACTCGTTCGAATGCAAGCGCGCTTCGTTCTGGACGATCCGAACAAGGACGCTGACGCAACGGCTTGCGCCGCGCCGCAATAATTCGGTCCCATCACTCCTGAGCACCAAAAGGCCGCGGACGCAACGGCTTGCGCCGCGCCGCAATAACCCGGTCCCATCACTTCCGCGCGATGGACCGACCCTGAACTTGGGTTCCAGCGCCGTTACCAGACGAGGCGTTCTCTTCAAGCATGAGCCGTCCGCACGAAACGGGCTGACGGCTCATGCCCGTCGGTTCACGGCAATCCCTCGAGAGCGATTCGCTCGATGTCGGCGCCAACACCGTTGAGCTTCTTCTCGATGTGCTCGTAACCGCGGTCGAGGTGATACACGCGCCGAACCGTCGTCTCGCCCTCGGCAACGAGCCCCGCGACGACCAAGGACGCACTCGCCCGCAGATCCGTCGCCATCACGCTGGCCCCATCGAGACGCTCGACCCCTTGGACGATGGCCGTGTTGTTGCGGATCTCGATGTCGGCGCCCATGCGTTGCAGCTCGGGCACGTGCATGAATCGATTCTCGAAGATCGTCTCCGAGAGCACGCTGCGGCCCTTGGCAGAACACATGAGAGCCATCAGCTGAGCTTGCATGTCCGTTGGAAATCCGGGATGCGGAGCCGTGGTCACGTTCACGGATCGGAGCGTCCCCTCACGTACGACACGCACGTGTTCGCCCTCGCGTTCAATGGTGAGGCCAGCCTTCCGCAATTTTACCGATCACCGGCTCGAGATCGTCGAAGGGCGAATGCTCGAGGAGCACGTTTCCGCCCGCGGCTCCCACCGCCGTCATGAAGGTCCCCGCCTCGATCCGATCGGGAATGATCGCGTGATCGAAGGGCTCGAGCTCGTCGCGGCCTTCAATGTGGATGATTGAGGTCCCCGCGCCGTCAATCTTCGCGCCCATCTTGTTGAGGACGCGAGCGAGCTCTTCGACTTCGGGCTCACGCGCGCAGTTCACCAAGGTCGAACGCCCCTTCGCGAGGGCCGCCGCCATCATGAGGTTCTCGGTGCCAGTTACGGTGGGAATGTCGAAGACGATTTCGGCGCCGACCAACCGCGGGGCCTCGGCCAGAACGTAACCATGGTCGACCGTGATCTTCGCCCCCATCGCTTCCAAGCCCTTGAGGTGCTGATCCACCGGTCGAGCGCCAATCGCACAACCGCCAGGCAAAGAGACCTTCGCTTTGCCACAACGGGCAATGAGCGGCCCGAGAACGAGCACACTCGCGCGCATCTGACGAACCAAGTCGTAAGGCGCCTCCGGAATGACGGGGCCAGTCGGTGCCTCGACGAAGACTTCCGGACATTCGACGCGCACGTGACGACCGAGATGGGTCAACAGAGCCGCCGTCGTATGAATGTCCCGCAGCGCGGGGACGTTGCGAAGTCGGCTTTGGCCGTCGGAGAGCAACGTCGAACAGAGAATGGGAAGGGCCGCGTTCTTTGCGCCGCCGACTCGTATCGTGCCGGCGAGCCGACGCCCGCCGCGGATTCTGATGGCATCCATGCGTTCGGCCGCCCTACGCCGCACGGGTCTTCCGTGCAAGGGAGACGCGCTCTTTTTGCCTGCACCCCGCGGCGGAGCCGGGTTACGCTCGGCCAATCATGCGCTGGGGTGTCCCTGCTGTCCTTCTGTGCTCGTTGACCACTGCGACGGCCAGAGCCGAATCTCCGTCCTTGAATCTTCGTGGCTTCGAACCGCCCATGGATCCCCAAGGATCCTTGGCGCTCGAGCCAACGACGACCCCAGGTCACGGCAATTTCGGGACGGGTCTCATGACGTCCTACGCCTATCGTCTCGTGCGCGTCGAAGACGAGGACGGTCGGCAGCTCGCGGTGCCCGTCCGGCATCAATTGAGCACGGATTTCCTCTTCAACTGGGGCATCGGACAGCGTTGGGCCCTGGGCTTGGCCTTGCCGGCCGTACTCTATCAGCGCGGCAACCGCGTCCCCGACGATGATTGGCGACCGCCGAAGACGGCCCTCGGGGATCCCACCTTGGAACTCAAGTTCAATCTCCTTCCGAAGGGGCCCCTCGGAGGGATCGGCTTGGCCGCATACGGTCGCACGACTCTTCCCCTCGCCAGCGAAGAATCGGGGATGGGCACGGGTTCCGTAACGGCGCAATTCGGTCTGCGCGGTGAGCTCGATCTCGTCCTCGCCAGCGTTCGAGCGTCCGCGGGCTACGTCTTCCGACGCGATCAACAGGTCTTCTGGGGCAATCAGTTCGGCAACTACGCACCCTGGGCCCTTGGCATCGTGCTCAAACCTCAAGCCCTCGGGATCGACAAGCAGGGCCACTTCCAGTGGTTCCTCGAGGGACATGGCGCGGTTGCCGTCACTCCCGAGTTTGCCACCCGACATTCCTCTCCGGTTCAAATGGCCGCGGGAACGCGTTACGCCCTGGGCTCGGACTTCTCCGCACTGGCAGCACTCGAAGTCCCCCTCAACGGCGGGATCGGCGCACCGAGCCTCCGCGCAGTGCTCGGCCTCTCATGGGCGCCGCGATTTCTCGATGCCGACCGCGACGGGATTGCGGACGACGCCGACGACTGTCCGGAAGGGATGCCGGAGGATCGCGACGGCTTCGAGGACGATGACGGTTGTCCGGAAGATGACAACGATGGCGACGCCGTGGCCGACGCGGAAGATCGGTGCCCGGAAGCGGCAGAAGATCTCGACGGCCACCTCGACGAAGATGGTTGCCCCGACACCGACAACGACGCCGACAAGATCTTGGACGCCGAAGATGCGTGTCCGGACGAACCCGGCGTGGTTTCCCGCTCGAAGAAGTACAACGGGTGCCCGCGCAAGGACACCGACGCCGACGGGATCTTCGACGATGTCGATCGTTCGTCCGGAGCGCGCCGAAGATCGGGACGGTCGCTACGATCAGGATGGCTGCCCCGATCCCGACGACGATGCCGACGGCATTCTCGATACCGAGGACGACTGCCCCACCCAACGCGGCCCGCGACGTTCGATCGCAGGACTGAATGGCTGCCCCGATCCCGACGTGGACGCGGACACCTACTTTGGAACCCACGGCGACCGATTCACGCTCGAAGATCTCTTCGGACCCGAGACGCGCCCTGTCGGCACGCCCCGCGATCTCTGTCCCGATCAAGCCGAAGACTTCAACGGCGACAAGGACGACGACGGCTGCGCCGACGCCGATCCGAAGAAAAAGAACCTCGCCCTCGTGACCCTCGAGATCGCGGACGGCCAAGGGCTGGTCAAGTTCGCGCGGCAACCCAAATGGGCGACGCCAACATCGGATGCGCTCGCACAGAACGACGTCGTTCTTCTACGTGCTCTCGCGAAGGAGCTGCGCGCCCATCGCGAATGGACCGCCACGGTGTTGGTGCCGATCAAGACAGACAACAAGGAGAACGTTGAACGAGCCAAACGTCGCGCGGAGCGGATCGTGCGACAGCTCAAGCAGCTGACCCTGAGAGACAATGCCGCATCCGTTGCCCCTGACTTCACCGCGGTGCACCCGGGTGAGAAGATCCAAGCGGCCAACACCAGCGTACACATCGTGTTGCGCACGCAGTCGCGACGCAGCGCCATTGACTCGAACACGATGCCCTCCGTGCCCGCGCCGAGTGCCCCGGGCTCCACGCCGGGGACGCCGATCCCCGCGCCCGGCGGACCAGGCGCACCGGGCTCGCCCATTCCCACGCCGAAGGAGCCGACGCCCGGTGCCGAACCAACGCCGCCCGCCCCGACACCCCCAGTGCCACCAGCGAGAAGCCCAAGTTCCCCGCCAAGAGCGCCGCTCCCGACGCCAAGTCCGGTGGAGGTGACACCGCTTGGGAACACCGACGGCCCAGGCTCCACCTGACAGCACCGTCGGCCTCTGTTATGGACGGCGAACCGTGGCAAAACCGAGAAGCACCAGCGGAGCGAGCGAGAGCACAGCAGCCGCAACGGAAACGCCCCTCAGTTTCGAGGCCAGCATTGCCGCCCTCGGACAGATCGTCGAGCAGCTAGAACGCGGCGATCTTCCGCTCGAGGAATCGCTGAGCCTCTTCGAGAAGGGAATGCGGCTCTCCAAAGAGGCCCAATCCAAGCTCGATCTCGCCGAGAAACGCGTCGAGATGCTCCTTGGCTTCGACGCGGACGCAAACCCGATCACCAGCGACATCGATCCCGACGCGACGCGATGACCACCTCGGACCAACGGACCGCAGCGGCGTTGCTCGTCGGGACGGAGCTCCTCACCGGCTCGGTCCAAGATCGAAACCTCGTCGAGCTCGCGCGAGCCCTGCGCACCCTCGGGATCGCGCTCGTGCGTGCGGTCGTCGTCGGTGACGACATCGACGTCATCGCTACAGAGGTCAAGGACTTGAGCGCCCGAGTGGACGTCGTGTTCACGAGCGGCGGAGTCGGACCGACACACGACGACGTTACGATCGAGGCCGTCGCGAAGGCCTTCGGCGTCGGAACCATCGTCGATGATCGTATGAAGCGCGCCCTCGAGCAACATTACGGCGCGCCGCTGTCACCCGATTACTTGCGAATGGCCAAGGTCCCACAAGGCGCGTGCCTACAGATGGGTCCGGATCAGTCTTGGCCTACGATCGTGAAGGAGAACGTCTGGATTTTGCCGGGAGTGCCAAACATCTTCCGTCACAAGCTCGACGTGATCCGAGCTCACCTCCACGGCCCCGTCGCGTTTCGTCGTGCCGTCGTCAGCTGCAGCCTCGACGAGCTGTCCCTCCTCGCGCAACTCGACGGCACCGTCGCGAAGTTTCCGAACGTGTTCGTCGGCTCCTACCCCAAAGCAAGCCCCGCCGATCCGCCCACGAAGGTCACCTTCGACGGCACCGATGCAACCGAAGTCGAGAACGCGACGCAACACTTCCTCGACCTGCTTCCCGACGGCTGCTTGCTCGCCATCGAGAGAACCTGAAGCTGCGACAGGGACTGCACCTGCACCTGCACCTGCACCTGATAGCCGACACCTGATAGCCCGCCTGCGCCTGACAGCCGACACCTGACAGCCGACACCTGATAGCCGACACCTGATAGCCCGCCTGCGCCTGACAGCCGACACCTGACAGCCGACTCCAAACCAGCAACCAACGGCTCTTCTAGACGCAGGCGCGACGCTCTTCCAGCAACGCGCGGATGACTCGCCGTTGTTTCGGCGAAAGCTCGTGAAGCTCCGCCGCGATGTCCAATTGTGCAAGCCCGAGGCCGCGATAGACCGCGGAGAGTGCTGAATTTCGCCGCTCCAGCACGGCAAGGTGTCGCTCGACGGTCGCCGCGTCACCGCGCCGAATGGGGCCGGTCAATGCCGCGGTCGAGCCCACGCGGGCGAGGTTGAATCGCACCGAATCGAGGAGCGAAAGCAGGAGCTTTGCGTGCCATCGCGCATCGACCCCAGCATCTTCGAGCACTTGCTCTGCGAGTCGAAAGAGCGTCACGGTGCCGTTGGCGAGGAGTGCGGCAGACAAATGGTACTTCGTGCGGTCCATCGCATCGGCAGTGAACGCCGTTGCTCCGAGCGCCCGAATCAACCGACGTAGCACGGGGATGGCGCGCCGATCGCCAGTGAGTAGAAACGGCACGCCGCGAAACGAGCGCAACTTTGCCGAGCCGAGGATGCTTGCGTAGGGATGCATTTGTGCAATCCCCGAGCATTTTGTTTTGAGCGGCGTGAGCACGTCCGGTCCGAGCGCACCCGCGACGTGGGCAACGACACTGCGCGGGGAGAGTCTCGCGACGGATAGACGTCGGGTCGCCTCGGGAAGCTGTCCGTCACGGACGCAAAGGAGCACGATGTCGTAGGCGTCGAGTCGCGCTGGGAGCCCGCGACGAAACGGGTAACTCCGACACGAGATCGCCTTGGCGCGAAGAGCCGTCGCAAGGGCGCGCCCCACCTGTCCTCGTCCGATGATCGCGACGTTCACGTGTAATACCCACGTTCGGCGATGCACTCGAGCACCGCTCGGGGAAGGAGTCGCGTCAACTCGGGCTCACGCCGCCGAAGGGGATCGGCTAGCCTCGAGCGCAGCTCCGAGGAGGACACCTCGGGTAAAATCGGACGCCCGAGGGTCGCGTCGTCGTATCCGCGCCGCGGCATGACGTAAACGGGCGTCAAGCGACGCAATTCCTCGCTGCCGTGCCACCTTGCGATCTCAGGTACGACGTCGGCGCCGACGACCAGACTGAGTTCGTAATCGGGATGACGCCTGAGGAGCTCCCGCACCGTGGTCAACGTGAAGCTTGGCCGCGGGAGCTCGCTCTCGATGGTGCTCACCTCGACCCCGACGAGGCGCTCGAAGGCCAAACGGCAGAGCTCGACGCGCGCGTCGAATGCCAGAAGTGCTTTGTCGAAGGCATGTTCGAAGACGGGAACGACGAGAACCCGTTCGAAGCCGCCCACGGTCGTCAAATAAGCCGCAGCGAGCACGTGCCCGACGTGGGGGGATTGAAGCTACCGCCGTAGAGTGCAACCCTCATTGATCGACCAACACACCGAAGAGAGAGAGGCCTCCCATGAGAAAGATGACGTCGAAGAGCCCCATGAGGAGCAGATAGTCCGTGAGCTCCGACGTGGGTAGCCCCGCGAGTAACTCGCGAGTGGCCACGACGGCCGCGAGTAGGGTCGGCGACAACAACGGAAAGAGCACGATGGCGAGAACGAAATCGCGAGCGCGAGTGCGCACCGTCATCGAGCCGAACAAAGTGCCAGCGGCCGCAATGCCCGGCGTCGCGACGCAGGTCACGAGAATCAGCTCGGGCCCCCTGTCGAGGAGATCGATCGAGAAGAACAGGGCGAGGAGCGGCAGCACCCAGAACTCGACCACCCCGAGGAACACGCACAACCCGACGAACTTGCCGAAGAAGAGCGCACTTCGACTGAGGCGGGCCGTAAGGAGACCGACGAAAGCCGATTCCTCGCGCTCCCGCTGCCAACTCCGTGAAAGGGCGAGGATGGCCGCGAACGCGAGGGTAAGCCAGAGCGTTCCCGCCGCCACGAGCCGTTGTTGGCCCATTCCGCCATGAAACGACAAAGACGAGAGAACCACGACGAGTAGGGCGAAAAACGCGCTCGTGGTCGTCACCTCGCCGGTACGGGATTCGATCCGGAGATCCTTGGCCGTGACGAGCCAAGCTTGCGCAAGCCACCCTGGCGGTGATGGGACAATGTGCGCGGGCTTCGCTGGGGTCACGATCGCGGAGCTTAGAACGGCTTTCGGTGAATTAGAACCAGTCAATGTCGGACCTGCCCCGCACCAATGCCGTCACGCGCGCGCCTCGCACGTCCCGCCGAACGGCACGCGGCCGCACCGAACCCAGCCGATACGGTTACCGGAATCTCGTCGGACACTAGGCCCGATCGCGCTCGTTTCCCCGCATCGAGGCCGATTCGTATCAGTCGACTTATGCGACGACATGGCACTGTGTTAAATCCGTCGCACATGACCGAAACCCGCATCGTCAACGAGCTAGAGTGCAGCGAAGCGACCTTCTGGGAGGTCCTCTTCTTCGATGCCGAGTTCAATCGAAGACTGTTCCTTGAGGAACTCAAGTTCGCGAGCTGGAAGGTCGTCTCCGAGCGAAAGACCGAAGACGCCATCGAACGCGAGCTCGAGGTTTGCCCCAATGTCGGCGAGATCCCGGGCGCCCTCAAGGCCGTCGTCGGCGAGGGGCTCAGCTATAGTGAGCATGGCCGTTATGACCGTAAACGCCGTCGCTACGTCGTAAAGGCCCAATCTCCCAAAATGGGAAACCGAGTCCTCGTGGAGGGCGAGATGACGACAGAGCCCATCGGCGAGAACCGCTGTCGACGCATCTTTGCCGTCAAAGCGACGGCGAAGATCTTCGGCGTCGGCGGGCTGCTCGAAAAGCGCATCCTCGCGGATCTCGAGAAGAGCTACGCCCAGAGCGCCACGTTCATTGGGCGCTACGTGCGCGAAATCGGCGCCTGAGTCGCCGCTCTCGGAAATGCCAAACAGGGGCCACCGACGAGTGTCGGGGCCCCGCGTTCTGCGCGAATTCGAAACGAAAGGATTACTTCGCCGCAGCCTTGGCCTTACGAGCCGCAACTCGGTGCAGATCGAGCAGGCGAGGCAGCGAGTAGCTGGCAAGCTTCGTGCGAAGACCAGAGTCCTTGACCTGACCGGTCGCCTCGACAATCGCCGAGACCAGCTTCTCGCGGGAGCCAAAGCGCTCTTTGGCATCCTTGAGGAGCGCGTGGAGACGGAGCAGCTTGGCGTTCGACACGCGGCCGAGCCCCTTCGCACCATTCACGCGGTCGACCCAGGAATCACTCGACGTGAATGCCGAGACGGCCTCCACGAGCTTCTCCTTCGACTCGAATCCTTCCTTCACGGCCGCTAGGGGCGTCTTCTTCATGACTGCTCTCCACCACTTACGCCAATGCCGGCGCGAGGGGGCCGCTATCTAGCAGCGGCCCTGAACCGATGCAACCCAACGGCGCAATTGACCAACGGGCCAACCGCAAATATTGAGACCGCATGATTGCGAGCCGGGAAGATGACGGGGAAATCCGCGCTGTGCCACCCAAACTCGCACGGGCTCCCTGGTTCGGCCAAATTCGTCGCCTCTCGGGGGCAAGGGCTCGATTCAGTAGTTTCGTGGTGCTAGTCGCCGTCCCAAATGTCAGGTCCCCGCGTCAGATTCGCCCCCTCCCCGAGCGGCTACCTCCACATCGGCGGTGCCCGCACGGCCCTCTTCAATTGGCTTTGGGCCCGAAGTCAGGGTGGAAAGTTCATCGTCCGCATCGAAGACACCGACCAAGAGCGAAGCAGTCTCGACAGCGTCCGGGCGATTCTCGATGCACTTCGCTGGCTCGGTCTCGATTGGGATGAAGGTCCCGAGGTCGAGGGCCCCTACGGACCTTACTTCCAGAGCGATCGCAAAGCGCTCTATCGCGAATGCGTCGAGAAGCTCATTGCCGAAGGCAAAGCCTATCGTTGCTACTGCACCAAAGAGGAGCTCGATCAGGCGCGTGAGGAGCTCAAGGCAAAGGATCCGAAGGCACAGTTCGTCTATCCCGGCACCTGCCGCCACAAGCCCGACGATCCGACAAAACCCCACGTCGTGCGCTTCGCGACTCCGAAGGATGGCTCGACGGACTTCAACAACAAGGTCTTCGGCGTCATCAGCACCCCGAACAAGGAGCAGCAAGACTTCGTCTTGGTGCGTCGCGACGGCTATCCCCTCTACAACACCGCAGCCGTCATCGACGACCACGCCATGGGGATCACCCTCGTCGGCCGCGGGCGCGATCACATCGGAAACACGCCGCAACAGGTCATGCTGTATCAGGCCTTCGGCTGGGAAATCCCCGAGTTCGCTCACCTACCGATGATGCTGAGCCCCAAGGGCGAAAAGCTCTCGAAGCGTCACGGCTCCGTCAGCGTGCACGAGTACCGGGATCGCGGATACTCCCCGATGGGCGTCCTCAATTACCTGGCGCGATTCGGCTGGTCCTACGGCGATCAGGAGATTTTCAGCCGAGACGAGCTCGTCAAGCTCTTCTCCTGGGACCGCGTGAACAAGAGCGACGGCAAGTTCGACGACAAGAAGTTCGCCGACGTCGCCTTCGAGCACCTGAAGCGTCCCGAGTTGACGAACGACGCAGACTACGCGAGCCGCACCCTGCCGTTCCTCGCGGCGCGCGGTCTGACGACGGCGACCGAGGGACGCGTCGCGCAGCTCCTTCCGCTCATTCGTGAGCGAGCGCGCACCTTCGCCGACGCTGCCATGCACCTCGACTATTTCTTCCGTGACCTGCCGGTGATGGAAGAAGCAGCGCAGAAGAAGTTCCTCGGAAACAAGGCAGCCCCGCTCCTCGGCGACACGGCTCGTGCTCTCGGGGAATGCGAGTCTTGGACGGCCACGGAACTCGAGGCGCGTGTTCAACGGTTCTGTGAGGAACGCCAGGTCGCGATGAAAGACATCGCCCAGCCCCTGAGGGTCGCGCTCACGGGCAGAACGGCAAGTCCCCCGCTCTTCGAAGTCCTCGAGTTGATCGGGCGAAAGAACGCCCTCGAGCGCGTCGAGCGAGGCCGCGCCCTCGCCGAGGCCACCCCGTGACGGGCTGCTCGACGCGGGCCACATGAGTGCGACACTCGCCACGTTGGGCGCCCTTTGCGCCGGGATGTCGGGAGGCAAGGTCATCTTCGAGCGCATCGACGCACCGTCGAGCCTCGAGGCTTTGCTCTCCCTCCCGGTGCTCAAAGCGCTATTGCCCGTGCCGATCCTCTTGGCAATCGCGCCAGCCGTTTACTGGTTCTTCAAAGACACCTGGCGCACTCTCGATCGTGACGCAGCCGCCTACCGGACGGAGCTCGCGGACGAGGGCAAAATGGACACGCGCCCGCTCGTTTGCCTCGCCCTCACCGCCTTCATCCTGACGATCCAGGAGTATTACGGCGGACGCTACCTATACGAGGACGTGATCGGCCCCATGCTCGCCGATGCGGAACGCAACGGGGCCACGTTCCTGCGCCTCGAACGCTACGACGAACTGTACGGTTACGCCTGGTGGGTCCTCGCGCGCGTCATTGGATACGTCCTCATCCCCTTCCCGCTCTGGAAGCTCCTCTATCCCAAAGAGAGCCTGCTCGATCTCGGCTTACGTACTCGCGGTTTCTTGAGGCACGTGTGGATCTACGGGCTCTGCCTCGCCGTGGTCGTCCCGACGATGCTGCTCGTCGCAAACCAGCCCGATTTCGGCACCTACTACCCATTCTACAAGCAGAGCTCGCGCAGCTGGAGCGATCTGCTGGCGTGGGAGTGCATGTACTACGTGCAGTTCCTCGCCCTCGAGCTCTTCTTTCGCGGCTTCATGGTCGGTGCCCTGCGCAAGAGTCTAGGTGCCGCGAGCATCTTCGTGATGGCCGTGCCCTACTGCATGATTCATTACGGCAAGCCGTACCTCGAAGCGAACGGCGCGATCGTCGCCGGCATCGTGCTCGGATCTCTGGCGGCCAAGACGAAGAGCATCTACGCGGGCTTCCTGGTTCACGTCACCGTGGCCGCGCTCATGGACTTCCTCGCCCTCTGGCATCGCCACGCTCTGCCCACGCAAATCTGGCCCACGTAACAGACACGGCCGGACCACGCCCCGGAGTCCCCTCTTTGCGACGAAACGTACGAGTCGGTGCACGGCCGTTCAGCTCCGTGTCGACTTGCGAAACGCGCGTTACAGCGAAGTAACGTGGCCGCAGCCGGTCGCGCGCGCTCGAGTCGCCATCGAAGGAGGCCTTCACGCAAATGAAGCCGTGCCGTGAAGTAAAGGCGTGGCAAACTCCCGCGCCCGCTCCTTTCCCTCGGAGAAGACTGCCTTGACCGATTCCGTCAACATGCGTGTTCCCAATTGGTCCCCCGAGAAAAGCTCGCAGCTTTACCAAATCTCAGGTTGGGGGAGTGACTACTTTTCCGTCAACGAGGCAGGCCACGTCGTGGTGCGCCCCGACCCACGTCAAGATCTCTCGATCGATCTCTTCGAGCTCGTCGGGGATCTCACCGTGCGCGGCCATGATTTGCCGGTTCTGATTCGATTCTCGGAACATCGTCGCCGACCGTATCCGAAGAATCAACGAGTGCTTCCGTCGCGCCATCGGTGAATACGAATACGGCGGGACGTACCGCGGTGTGTTCCCGGTCAAGGTGAATCAACAGCGGCACTTGGTCGAAGAGGTCGTCGAGGCCGGACGTCCCTGGCAATTTGGGCTCGAGGCAGGCTCGAAACCCGAGCTTCTCATTGCGCTCTCGGCCATGCACGACGCCGGCGGACTCATCATCTGCAACGGCTACAAAGACATCAAGTACATCGAAACGGCGCTCGTCGCCCAGAAGTTCGACAAGACCGTCATCATCGTACTCGAGCGCATCGAGGAACTCGGTCTGGTCCTCAAGGCGTCCGAGCGCTTGGGGATCTCCCCGCTCCTCGGCGTCCGCGCCAAGCTCACCGCCAAGGGTGTTGGGCGATGGGCAGACTCGGCAGGCGATCGCGCCAAATTTGGACTCACGACGGCAGAGATCGTTCACGTCATCGATCGCCTCGGTGAGCTGAACATGCTCGAGTGTCTGCAGCTCCTACACTTCCACATCGGCAGCCAGATCTCGAGCATCATTCCGATCAAGAACGCGATGCAAGAGGCTTCCAACATCTACGTCGAGATGGCGAAGATGGGCGCGAAGATGGGCTACATCGACGTCGGCGGCGGCCTTGCGATCGACTACGACGGCTCGAAGACGGACTTCCACGCCTCGCGAAACTACACGCTGCACGAGTACGCAGCCGACGTGGTTGCACACATCCAGGCCGCGTGTACCAAGGCAGACGTCCCCCCGCCCACCATCGTGAGTGAGAGCGGACGAGCAATTGCAGCCCATCATTCGGCGCTCGTGTTCGAGGTGGTCGGAGTCAACGAGGTGCGCTTCGGCGAGCCACAAGAGCCACCACGAGACGGGCAACGGCTCTTGCGTGAGCTCTACGACACCTATCAAGGCATCGTCCCGAAGAACGTGCAGGAGTCTTGGCACGACGCAAGCCAGGCCAAAGAAGAGGCACAAAGCCTGTTCAAGTACGGTTACCTCAGTCTGCGCGAGCGCGCACAAGCCGAGCGACTGTATTGGCACTGCTGCGAGAAACTACAGAACACCTTGCGCCGGATGAAGACGGTGCCGGAAGAGCTTCAAGATCTCGAACGGACCTTGAGCGCGATCTACTACTGTAACTTCTCCGTATTCCAGTCCGCGCCAGACATCTGGGCCATCGATCAACTGTTCCCCATCATGCCGATCCATCGGCTCGACGAGGAACCCGTAGTTCGAGCGCGCCTCGCCGATCTCACGTGTGACAGTGACGGCATGATCGATCACTTCATCGACGTAGAAGACGAGAAGCAAACCCTCGATCTCCACGCGTACGATGCCAACTCGCCGTACTATCTCGGCATGTTTCTCAACGGCGCCTATCAAGAGATCTTGGGCGACATGCACAATCTCTTCGGCGACACGAATGCCGTTCACGTGAAGCTCACCGAAACGGGGTATCAAGTGCGGCACGTCGTCAAAGGCGACAGTGTGTCGGAAGTGTTGCGATACGTCGGGTACAATCCAGAGACGATGGTGGAAGCCGTTCGACACCAGGCCGAACGGGCAGTACTTGCAGGCAAGTTGACGAACCAGCAAGTCAAAACACTCATGCAACATTACGAAGAATCTCTGCGTGGATACACGTATTTGACCGGCGACGATTGAGCGCACGTCATTGCCGGAAAGAACGCACGCGGTCTTCTGCGCTCGAGATTAAGACGCTTCAGACGCCAAATGTTCCGCATGAATCAAGCGCGGGACTTTGGCGTCTGCGTCGTTAAGAGACACACGCGAAACCCCTAGATAATAAAGGGATATCGCGATTTTGCGCAACTTTTGCGTTAGGATGAAGCCTTGTGAATACGCGTCTTGCGGCATAGGATGCGGATGCCTTTGACGCAGAGGCTCGGTTGGCCAAGGACATCCAACATCCGATCGCCGCACAGTGCCCCATAGTGGGGTTCCGCGCGACAGCTTCGCCAGCCGAACCCTCGACACGAGCTCCTGCGTCAACGACCCCAGCCACCGAACTAGGTCATCGACATGGAACACCTCGTCCTACCGCCTATCAAGGGTCACCGACTCGGCTTCTTTCAACGCACTGCACTCGACTCGCTATTGTCTCCAAAGAGCGTGGCTGTCGTGGGGGCCTCGGAGCGCGAAGGCAGCGTGGGTCGCACCGTGTTCTGGAACCTCATCAGCAACCCCTTCGGCGGAACGGTCTATCCGATCAATGCGAAGCGTAACAACGTCTTCGGTGTACGAGCCTATCCGTCACTCGAAGCGCTGCCTGAACCCGTCGAGACCGTCGTACTCGCCGTTCCGGCGAACAACGTTCCGGAGCTGGCCGAATCTGCGGGCAAGCTCGGAGCGCGCGGGCTCATCGTCATCTCCGCCGGATTCAAGGAGATGGGCGCGCCAGGCGAAGAACTCGAACGGCAGCTGCTCAACACCGCGCGCACCTACGGCATGCGGATCATCGGTCCAAACTGCCTCGGCGTGATGAATCCCCTCACCGGCTTCAACGCGACCTTCGGTGGCGTCATGGCTCGCCCCGGAAACATCGCGTTCATCTCGCAGTCCGGCGCGCTCTGCACCTCGGTGCTCGACTGGGCCGCACAGGAGCAAGTCGGCTTCAGCGCGTTCATCTCCGTTGGCTCGATGCTCGACGTGGGTTGGGGCGATTTGATTCAGTACCTCGGCCACGACCCGAGAACCAAGAGCATCGTCATCTACATGGAGTCCGTCGGCAACGCGCGCTCCTTCCTCTCGGCTGCCCGTGAGATTGCTTTGAGCAAGCCGATCATCGTCATCAAGGCGGGTCGAACCGACGCCGCCGCGAAGGCCGCCGCTTCCCACACCGGAGCGCTCACCGGTTCAGATGACGTCCTCGACGCTGCGTTCCGACGTTGTGGTGTCGTGCGAGTCGATCACATCGAGGATCTCTTTTACTTGTCCGAGGTCCTCGCCAAGCAACCGCTCCCGCGCGGGAAGCGACTCACCATCATTACGAATGCCGGCGGCCCCGGCGTGCTCGCGACGGACGAACTCGTTGGCCATGGCGGCGAGTTGGCACCGCTCGCACCCGCGACGTTCCAAGCTTTCAACGAGTACCTCCCCCCTCACTGGAGTCGCAACAACCCCGTCGACATCCTCGGCGACGCCGACGCGGAGCGGTACGGACGGGCGCTGCAAATCGCCTCTCAGAACGATCAAGCGGACGGCACCTTGGTCATCTTGACCCCACAAGACATGACCGATCCGACCATGACGGCCGAGAAGCTCAAGCAGTACGCTGCAGGTTCGACGAAACCCGTGCTCGCGAGTTGGATGGGCGGAGCCGCAGTCCGCGCCGGCAATGACATCTTGTCGCGCGCCGGCATCCCCACCTTCCCGTATCCGGATGCAGCCGTCCGCATGTTCAATCACATGTGGCACTACGAATCCAACCTGCGGGCCCTCTACGAAACCCCAGAGCTCTCCGATCAGGCCGACGAGGGCATCGGAGATACGAGTCGCGTTGCGCAGTTGCTCGATCAGGTGCGCGCCGAAGGCCGTACCATTCTCACGGAGTACGAGTCCAAGCAGGTACTCGAGGCGTACGGAATCCCAACGGTAAAGACGGTACTGGCTCCTACGGCGGAGCAAGCAGTGCTCGCTGCGAAGTCGATTGGATATCCCGTCGTCATCAAGATCAACTCGAAGAAGATCACCCACAAGACGGACGTCGGTGGCGTCGTGCTCAATCTCCGCACCGACGACGAGGTCCGAAGCGCCTTCGACAAGATGCACGGCGCCGTAGTATCGAAGTTCGGCGAGGTCGCCTTTGAAGGCGTTACCGTACAGCCCATGGTCAAGCTCGAGGGCTACGAGGTCATCCTCGGCGCATCGATCGATCCGCAGTTTGGGCCGGTTCTCCTATTCGGTTCGGGCGGTCAATTGGTGGAGGTGTACAAGGATTCGGCGGTCGCCCTCCCGCCGCTCAATACGACGCTTGCGCGTCGTCTCATGGAGCGCACGAAGATCTACAAGGCCCTCAAGGGCGTTCGTGGACGCAAGGGCGTCAACATGTTCGAACTCGAGACGCTCCTCGTACGTTTCAGTCAGCTCGTCGTCGAGAACCCCTGGATCAAGGAATGCGACATCAATCCGCTCCTGGTCGGCGAGAGCTCCAACATGATCGCCCTCGACGGTCGCGTCGTGCTCTTCGATTCCAAGACGGAACCATCGCAGCTCCCCAAACCGTCGATTCGCCCCTACCCTCGCCAGTACGTCGAACGCAGTATGCTGCATGACGGCACACCAGTGACGGTCCGGCCGATCCGCCCCGAAGACGAGGCGCTCATGCCGGCCTTCCACGCCACGTTGTCCGAACGCAGCGTCGTGTTCCGCTACTTCCAAGCGCACAGCTTCCAGGAACGCATCGAACACGATCGTCTCCGGCGCATCTGCTTCATCGACTACGATCGTGAGATGGCTCTGGTCGCGATCGTGCGTAAGCCCGACGGTACACGCGCTGTGGCAGGCGTCATCCGAATGCAGAAGTCGTTCTTCACCAGTCGCGCGAGGTTCGCAATCGTCGTGAGCGACGAGTGGCAACGCCGCGGGATCGGCAGCAAGCTGCTACAGAAGCTGATCGACGTGGCGCGAGCGGAGGGACTGTCCCTGCTCCGCGCCGCGTTCCTCCCCGACAACGACGAGATGAAGGCCATGTGCGAGAAGCACAACTTCATCATCCAGAACTCCACCGTCGACGAGCCCGCGTACGCCGAACTGGAGCTACGACCGGCGACCATCGTGCCGGGGGTGCCTCGGTAAGGAGAGGTCGGACTCGGCTGGCAAGGCCCTTGCCGAAAGGCGGGGGCCTCGCGCATTTTCGGGCCTTGGGAATGGTCCCGGAGGTACGGGCGTTGGCACCGAGCGCCCCTTGCGCTAAGCCTTTCGAGGTTCGGTCGGATGCGCCTCCCCACGTCCCTTCCCATACGTCCCCATGCCTTGCTGCTGCTGGTTTGCTCCGTCTTGAGCGGGCTACCCCTTTCGGCATCCGGGGCAATCGTTCGGTCGGTGGACAGTCAAGGCGTGATCACGATCGGGCAGAGCAACCGCACGAGCCGACGGACGACGGACGTGACCGGCTCGCGGTCGGCATCGACCAATCCCGCGACGACGACGAACCCCGCCCCAACCTCGGTGAGCGCGGGAGGGCGTTACGACGAGTACATCAGTCAGGCCGCTCGCCTCTACCAAATCCCCGAAGAACTCGTTCGCGCCGTCATCCAGGTCGAGAGCGGATACATGGCGCGTGCCGTATCCAAGGCCAACGCCAAGGGATTGATGCAGCTCATACCGGCAACAGCTCAACGCATGCAGGTCGAAGACGTGTTCGATCCTCGGCAGAACATCTTCGGCGGCACTCGATACTTGCGGATCCTGGCGAATCTCTTCAATGGCGATCTCACGTTGACGATTGCTGCGTACAATGCCGGCGAGGCTGCGGTGATGCGCTACGGCGGCGTGCCACCCTATCGTGAGACGGAAGACTACGTGACCCGCGTGGTGTCGCTGTACCGGAAGTATCGAGCCGAGAAATCCTGATCGCAAATATGAATGATTGGCGAGATCTCATCATTCGGCACCTCGGCTCCTTCGAAGGTGTCGCCGTCATCACGACTTTGGCGCTCCTCGCCCTCGCCTACTTCGTCTTGCCCAGAGACGAGCGACGAGAGCTCAAATTCCCTGCCTTTCTCCTCGCAGGCTATACGGTCATCGAGCTCATCCACCGCTCGCTCCCGACGTACCACGCATCGAGGAGCACGCTCGCGCGACTGGCGCTGCTACTTCTGCTCATCGCACTGACGCGCGTCGGTTTCTTGGTGGTCGTCGATTGGCTCCTCGGTAAACGACTCGGGCGACCTCTCCCCCGCATCTTTCGCGATATCTTGCAGGCGCTGCTCTTCGTCGCCATGGCACTCGTGCTCTTTCGCTCCATGGGCGTCGAGCTGGGCAGCCTGCTCACGACGTCGGCGATCCTCACCGCCGTCATCGGTCTCAGTCTCCAGGAAAGCTTGGGCAACCTCGTCGCTGGGCTCGCGGTGCGCGCCGAACATCCCTTCGAGATTGGCGATTGGGTCGACATCGGAGAGGGCCGCCGGATGGTGGGGCGGGTCATCGAGATCAATTGGCGCGCAACCAAGCTCCGAACGAACGATCTGATCGACATCGTGGTTCCGAATGGTCTCATCGCGAAGTCGACGATCCAGAACTTCAGCCGCCCGAGTTCCGTAACGCGACGAACCGTGACCTTTCAGGGCCCCTACGAGATCTCCCCTGCGCAGATCAAGCAAGCGGTCCTTCCGGCTCTCGACGGGTGCCCCGGGATCAGTCCGAGTCCTCCGCCGCGATTGTGGGTGGACCGCTTCGCCGACTCCGGCATCGATTACCAAGTCGTCTATTTCCTTGCGGACTTCGGGGCGCGTAGCGACGTGGATTCCGAGATCCGAAGTCGGCTTTGGTATGCACTGAATCGCGCTGGCATCAGCTTTCCGTACCCGGTGCGCGACATCAGAACTTCGTCGCCGACGCGAGCTAGCCTCGAGAACACCGGGTGGAACGTTGCGCGCCGAGTCGCCATCATCGAAGGGATCCCCCTCTTCGATGCCATGCCCGAGCCCATTCGGCGGCAGATTGCCGAGACGATGGCTCTCGTCCTCTACGCCGAAGGCGAGACCATCATCCGCGAGGGCGATGTGGGTCACGATTCTCTTCGTAGTTGCCGACGGGGACGTCACCGTCATCACGCACACTGCCGCCAAAGAACGGATCACCCTCGCGGGGCTCTCGTGTGGCGACGTCTTTGGTGAGCTCAGTTTGGTCACTGGCGTGCGCGGCGCCACCGTCCTTGCGGCGAAGGAGTCCAAGCTCCTGCGCTTGAGCCACGACGACTTCCGTCGCATCGTGTCCCAGGAGCCCGGACTGGGCGAAATGCTCCTCACGCGGGTCGTCGAGCGCCAAGACCAGCTCGGCCGTCCCGAGAACCTGGGCCTCGATCCCGAGACCCCGAATGCGGCAGTACGCGGCGCGTTATTCGAGAAGATCCGGCGTTTCTTCGCCGTATGAGCCCATTTCCTCGGGCTCAGGTCGCAAATCTCGGCTTGGTTGTCGCTGTCTCGGCTGAGTCAGCGACGCGCAAAGGTTCGGTGTGTCGCAATCGACTCAGGACGACCCACTGCCACTCGCGACCTCCCGCGTACGCAAAGCGGGCGTGAAGAGCACGACGAGGAAGACGCTCACCAGCAATAATACGCTCATCTGGTACGGAGCGCGGGCGTGGTAGCCGTAGAGTGCCGTACCGAGGAGTGGCCCGAGCGTGCGACCCAAGGCCTGCGACGCGCTGTTCAACCCAGCCACTTCACCCTGGCTCTGATCACCCACACCGAGAGACAAGGCAGCCGCGATCCCAGGCAGCACCAAGCCTTGCCCAAAGCCCTGAAAGGCCAACGACAAGGACAGAACGCCGTAGCGCGAAGCGACGACCAATCCGAAAAAACCAACGATGGTGATGGGCACACCGACCAGAATCAATTTGGTGGGCATCCACTTCACGCGACGTACGAAGAAGCCCTGCGCCAATACGGCCGCTACGCCGTACCCAACCAGAGCCAACCCGACGTATCGAGCCGCAGCTTGGGCCGTGAGCTGCAACGTGTCTTGGAACAGGAAGGCCACGGTCTGCTCCATGGCAACGCTTGCCATCGTCACCACGAAGCCAACACCCAAAATCGGCCAGACTCGCGACAGTACCGTCACCGACGGCCCAAACTCGTCGAGGTGCGCGTGACGGGTGGGCTCCGGCAAGCGGAGCCACACGAACAGACCGTTGAGCAAGGCGACCGACGCCGACACGTACACGGGCACCAACAATCCGAAGTGCGACAACGCGGCACCGATCCCCGGTCCAAATACGACGCCCAACCCGAATGCTGCCCCGACCAACGCCATCCCCGAGGTGCGGTCCTTTCGCTCCGTGATGTCCGCCATGTACGCTTGGGCAGTGGGCAACGTCGCCGACGACAGCAGCCCACCGAGCACACGGCTCAACAACAAAGCCGCGAACAGTCCGTCACCGGTGAGGCGCTGAGAAAGCCCGAGATCGGCGACGACCCCAAAGGAGCCAAAGCCGATGCCGAAGCCAAGAACACCGACCAGCAACACGGGCTTTCGACCAACGCGTTCGCTGTAGCGTCCCCAAAGTGGGCTCGCCACGAACTGCATCAACGAATAGCTCGTCGATAGCCAGCCCACCTGCACGACCGAGAGGCCCAAACTTCGTCCCAATGGGGCCAATATGGGAAACAGGATCGACAGCCCGAGGATGCTGTTGAACAGACTGAGGAAGAGCAAAAATTTAGGGCTCTTGTCGCGCATTCAAGGCCAACACATTGCGCCCGAGAGGGGCTCTGTCGACCCCCCAACGCAAAAGCCGGGAAATTGGGCGCCAATGCACCAGCCGACATCTGTCGGAAAGCCCCTACGGGCCGCCTTCACTCAAGCCGGCGGCTTCTTGGCTGCACGCTTGGCCTTGCCATCGCTCTTTCCGTCGCTCGTCGGCTTTTCGTACTTGGCCAGCGCAGCCGCAAGCTCCTGCTGGACCCGATCGAGCAACTCCGGCGGTTCCACTACTTTGGCGCGCTGCCCCCATTCGAGCACCCAGCTGACCACGGGATTGAGATTGCCCACCGTCATCGAAATGCGCACACCGCCACCGGGCAGCAACGCCACCCGCTGAGACGGATGGATCCGTCGGCCGCGAATGTACTCGACCGCTTCTGGATCGAAATCGACGACGACACGATGCTTCTCGCTCGATCGCCAAATCCCGAGTTCACCTTGGAAGTAGTCGTCGATGTCGAAGTCCTCCGGCAAGACGAACCGTTCGGTGGTGGAACACTGCGTCGCTCGCATCCGGTCGAGGAGAAACGTACGAATCTCGCCCTTACCGACGTGAAACCCAACGGCATAGATCGCGTCGCGATGCAGCACCAGGGCATAAGGATGGATGGTAATCGTATCCTCCTTACCGCGTCCGATGCTTCGATACTGTAGAGACAGCGGTCTCAAATCGGCGACGGCCTGGAAGAGATCGTCGAGTTCCTCCGTGCGCGACTCGTACATCTTCGGCGCGAACGGAAGATAGAGGAAGCGTTTCTCGAGATAATTGTCCGACAATCCAGCATTGGGTCCGCGACCGGGTCGACGAGCGAGCGCCATCAATCTCCCGATGGCCATGTCGATCTCTTCGTAGAGTGCCGAACCCTTCATTGGCTCGAAGACGCGACGCGCAGCGAGTAGAGCGAAGGCTTGGGTTCGACGAAGCTCGATCTTGCGTGGAATGTCGACGGCGGTGATGCGCCACACCATCTGTCCGCCACCTTTGGCGCGGACTGGTGCAAGCTCGTACTCGCGTTCGACCTCCTTGAGGTAGCGACGAAGCGTGCGCGGACTGACGCGCAGGGATTCGGAGAGCTCGTAAAGAGTCATCCCTTTCGGGTGCCGCTCGAGCAGCTCCCGCAAGTGATCCAACCTGCGATGCTGCGTGAAATTGCCTAGAGGTCGTCCCGTCGCCTTGGCCACGTCAAATTCTCCGAGATCCGAGAGGGTTCCCTACTCCGATGGGCGAGCTATAGCGCGACTGCGGCTACGCTGTCGTCGGTCGTCGGTCGTCGGTCGTCGGTCGTCGGTCGTCGGTCGTCGGTCGTCGGTCGTCGGTCGTCGGTCGTCGGTCGTCGGTCGTCTCGCGTCCCCACTCGAGCGAGGCGAGGTACTGCGGCCAGCCCACCGACAGACAACCACAGCACACTACCCCTTGCCCGTCCACGCCGCGTTGCCGTGAAGTGCGCCCTTCCCCTTTCGGGACACGGCAGTTTCGACTTGTGAGTCGCACTCCTGTAGACTCGGCGAGGACGATGGCAACCTCTCCCGATCTGCAGCACACATGACGTTGCCCCGATTCCATTTGAGCGGAGAGGCTCACGACGTTACCCAGGCCACGCCCGAGCCCGCCATTGCATCGGCATCCTGGTCGGGCTTTCCAGCACCGAACGAGGACGAGCTCATCGGGCAGACGCTCAACGGCACGTACATCGTCGAGGCCGTCATTGGCGAAGGTGGAATGGGGCGAGTCTATCGTGCGAGCCACACGAGGATCTCGAACAAGCGATTCGCCATCAAGGTGCTTCGCACGGAATTTACCCGTAACGCCGAGGTCGTGGCGCGCTTCCGGCGCGAAGCGGAAGCGGCCGCGTGCATCAGCCATCCGAACGTCCTCGAGGTCTACGACGTCGACGTATCGTCCGACGGCCGTTCGTACATCGTGTGCGAGTACCTCGACGGGCTCGATCTCGCCGACTACTTGGCAGACTACGGCAAGCTCGAACCACTCCGCGCCGTGAGTCTCGCGATCCAGGTATGTCGCGCGCTCGAAGCCGCGCACGAGGCTGGCGTCATTCATCGCGACGTCAAGCCACACAACATCTTCCTGCTCACCGGCGAAAATCGGCAGCTCGCCGAGTACCCCCCGATCAAGGTGCTCGATTTTGGTTTGTCTCGCTTCATGGACGCCGACGGAACGACCCAATTGACGCGAGCCGGCGTCATCATGGGGACGCCGTTGTACATGTCGCCCGAGCAAGCCGAGGGCAAACCCGTCGACGCACGAGCAGACGTGTACGGCCTCGGGGCTGTGCTGTTTGCCGCACTCGCGGGACGTCCGCCGTACGAAGCCGAAAGTCTTCAAGCGCTGGTGATGGCCGTCATCAACGGCGCGCCAGACCGACTCCGCACACTCAACCCCGCCATTCCGGAGAGTCTCGAATTCATCGTCGAGCACGCCATGGCGCGCAACGTCGACGAGCGTTACCGAAACATGCAGGAGTTTCAGTCCGCGCTCGAAGGGTATTTTGCGAAGTCCGCCAAGAACCCGGCGGCGGAGCTGACGCCTGCGCGACGCGCCATCGGCTCGGTCTTCGTCGAGCCCGACGATGACGAGATCGTCTTCGCCCGGCCCAAGTTTCTCGCCTACGGAGCCATCCTGACGATGGTGCTTGCCCTGGGGTTGGCCACTTCAGTCGCTAGCGTGGAGGTCATTACCGGGCGGCTGCGTCTATCGCGCGTCGAAAGCGTCCTACTTTCACTTGGCCTTGCAGGAACGCTTGCGACCCCCATCGTGCTGCTCCTTTTGAGGGTGCGCAAGACCGTCTGGCAGAGCCACGCCAAGGTGCTGAGTGGACTCGCTCAGTTGCGAACCGTGACCGTTGCGAGCTTAGTGGCCTATGGCGCGACGACGCTCACCTTGCTCGTCGCCGATGACGTAGTCGGGCGGCTCGGCTTCGCACCATGGCTCGGTCACCCCCTGGGCGCCGGCTTTCGGGGATTCAACGCCGTATACTTCGCACTCGCGCTCTCGTGGGCAGCAATGGCGTTCTTGCTGACGCGCACTGCGCCGAAACGACGACGGTTCGTTTCGGTGCTGCTCGTCGCTGCAACGGCTTTGGCGTCCCTTGGGCTGCTCTACGGCGGGTTCCGTTTCCGCCAAAAGATGGGCACGATTGCGCCTCCCGCGGCAAACATGACCCGCGTCGCTCCACCGGAGCCCGACGTGCGAAGTGCTGACGTCACTACGCCGGTCCAACCCCAAACCACTCGACCGGCGCTCGGCGTCAAACACGCGCCGGAAAACGAGCTCGCAGCAGCGTCGCTCAAAGGCACGGCGGGTCTCATGCCGTTGCTCGAACGTTATCCGGAGGATCCGAACGTCTTGCGGCCTTTGCTCTACGCCTTTGCCAGTCGCGCGACAGGTTTGGGGGATGCCATGTCGCTCGCGCAAAGGCTGCTTCGAGTTGCAAAGGAAGAAGCGCAAGACGGCGATCTACGTTACCTCGTACGCAAAGCGACTCTATCCTCCGGAGAAACCTCGAAGGTGGCCTTCGCCATCCTGACCGAGCAAATGGGCAGCGTGGGAGCGGACATCCTTTATGATCTGTGGCTGACGGAACCCAAGGTCGCCAAGCAAGCGGAAGAACTGTTGGGCACCCCGAAGATCCAATCGACGTTCTCTCCTGCCCTATCGATCGCCTACGATCTGCGCAGAGCAAAGACCTGCGCAGCAAGACTTCCGCTGCTCGATCGCGCCGCAGGTCTCGGGGATCGCCGAAGTGTCGCGATCCTCTCGGCACTGAGCGCTGGCTCCAAGCGAGGCTGCGGACGCTGGAAACGCAGTCCTTGTCCGCCCGCTTGCGCCGAAGAAGCCCGCGCCTACTTCCAGGCGGTCACCAAGATCCTCGAACGTCAGCCCGCGCAGCGCTGACGCGCTTCGCGCGCGTTTCGTCCCGTCTCGCGCGCGTTTCGTCCCGCCTCGCGCGTTCTCTCACGCCTCGCGCGCGTCGCACTCGACTCAGGGGGAGCTCGCGGGAGCCTCGTCATCGAAGGTACGGCGATATTCCTTCGCGAGCGAATCGATGGCTCGTCGATAACGTTCCGGATCTCCCGTGAAGTAGCCGTCCTCCATGAGCGCGTCGACATAGTTCGTCGCAAACCCGGACTCGAGCACGACGAACGCGAGAGGAAACTGAGTGGCCAAGGTTTGGACGAAATCCACAGCGCCGTCCATTGCCGTAGAGTAGACCCGAAATCGTTGAACGAGCTGCCGCTCCGCCCTTCCGTGGGATTCCCGCGTGGGAAAGTCGACCCCGCCAACGTTCGCCTTCAAACCACCGAAATTGTAGCCGTACATCCGTTCGCCGCGCCCAGTTTCGAGCGCCCATTGGGCGAGTAGCAACGAAAGGCTCCGCTCGGACGGCACTCGCCCGGTAACGACGTGGTGCGCCAACGCGAGACACAATCTCACGGAAGCCGCCGTCATGGGTGTCCGAGTCGCGAGGGAACCGTGCACCTCCAATCCGTGTGAGAGTCGCTGCGCGCGTACGCTCGATTGGCCGGACTCCGCCTCCGACTCCATGCCGGATGCTCGCAGTTGCGCAACTTCCGGCAATCCCGCGTGGGCGCAATCCGACGGACGCACGGGTTGGGGCAAAGCGCCCATCACCAATCCAAGTACGAGTGCAGTAAACATAATTCTGCCTGCTCGACTCCTGCCCCGCCGAGTTAGAGGAAGCGTGTGGCTCCGTCACCGGTTTGGCAACGTCCAAACTTGGATCGAGCGCGGTACGGTGGCCTTTTGCGGGCAATACCTGAAGCACGGCCGCAAACTTCCACGAAAGGGGACGTCGACCTCGAGTCGAGAAGAAGCCGGTGCAGCGAATTGCCCACGTCGCTCGAGCACTTCAATCGGTCGCTGCCACCCACGGATTGGCCGTGTCGAGAGCCCGCGCCGGTCGAAGCCCACGCAGCAACGCGCGTTTCGCGTCTGCGGTCAACTCGAGGTGCTCGATCACGCGGACGAGGGCACGCTGCGCTCGATAGAGTTCGTCCTCGATCAACGCCTTGTCCCGTGCGTTACAGAGCGCGGCAGCGGCAGAGCCAGACCTCGACGCTTTCGACGATTTCGACGAAACCGAAACGGTATTCCCCGCGGGTTCTGGTAAAGCGGCGTCGGGCCGCGCGTCGTCGCTCGCGGACACGTCACTGCGCGCGTCCTCGTTCGCCGACACGTCACTGCGCGCGTCGTCGTTCGCCGCAACCTCGGGTGGTCGCGAGACCGCCGTCGTCGCCGAGATCTCGGGTTGCGACGAGGCCGTCGCGGCGGACGCAGTCAGCGTCGGCCGTTGAGAGCCGCCAGCGTCCGCTCCCGCTGCGAGCCGCTCCGAAAGCTGCGCCACGGTCGCGTTGAGCCGACCCACTTCCGCCTCGAGCTGAGCAATTCGGACTGACTCACCGTCGCGATTCGGTGCCTGCGCGGGTTGCATTGGGCTAGACGGGGTGCAACTCGCGAGCGATCCGCAGAGCAAAACGAGTCCAGCGATTCCGATCCGCGTGGATGAAAACCTGGGCTGCATATGCGGTGAGGACATCGCGCTCACAGCGTAGCAGGCGCCCAGTCAGCATCGCATTTCAGCCCATTTCCAGAGCGCACCTTGTAACGTCCGGCACTCATGTCTGAAATGTCCGCTCTGCCCCCCTCGAATTCTGCGAACCAGGACCGGACGAATGGACCTCGAATCGAGCCAAAGGCGCTCTAGGCCGGCCCCCCACGTCTCTGGTACCCTCCGAATCCTCCCATGAACCCCGTCGCGCTCATTGCCAAGAAACGAGACAACCTACCGCTAGAACGTCAGGAGATCGAAGCACTGGTCAGCGGACTGCTCGATGGCACCGTCACCGACTACCAAATGAGCGCCTGGCTCATGGCTGCGTGGTTGCGCGGGCTCACGGCAAAGGAGACCCTGGCCCTCACGAATGCCATGCTCCACTCGGGCAAGGTCCTGACGCTCCCTTCGGTCAAGGGTCCACGCATCGACAAGCATTCCACGGGCGGTGTCGGCGACAAGAATCAGCATCTGCCTCGCGCCGCTCGTTGCTGCCTGCGGGGTGTTCGTCCCGATGATCTCGGGTCGCGGCTTGGGTCACACCGGAGGAACCCTCGACAAGCTCGAGGCGATCTCGGGCTATCAGACGCGACTCGACGTTCGTCGCTTCGAGCGGATCGTGCGCGACGTCGGCACCTCCATGATTGGGCAAACCGACGAGCTTGCGCCGGCGGATCGCCGCATCTACGCCCTTCGCGACGTCACCGCGACGGTCGAATCCGTACCCCTCATCACCGCGAGCATTCTGTCGAAGAAGCTCGCCGAGGGGATCGATGGGCTCGTCCTCGACGTCAAGGTTGGCCGCGGTGCCTTCATGCCGACCCTCGACGCTGCACGCGAGCTCGCCGAATGCCTCGTGCGCGTGGGCTCCCTTGCCGGCAAGCGCGTGAGCGCGCTGCTCACGGACATGGATCGCCCGATTGGGCTCACCATCGGCAACGCCCTCGAGACGCGCGAAGCCATCGACGTCCTCCGCAACGAGGGTCCGTCGGACACGCGCGAACTGACGTTGCTCCTCGGCGCAGAGATGTTGCTCCTCGCCAAGGCCGAAAAAAGCGAAGCCAAGGCGCGTGCGCGTCTCGAGAAGGCCCTCGCCGATGGCTCGGCAATGGACGTCTTCCTACGCATGGTCAAGGCCCACGGCGGTGACGTGCGTCAGATCGAAAAACCGAGTCTATTGCCGACGACGAAGCAGCGCGTCCCAGTGCTTGCGAAGTCCAGCGGTTGGATCGGAGACGTCGATCCGAAGGCCCTCGCGTGGGTCGCCCTCGAGATGGGCGCGGGTCGCACCCAGGCAGAGCAAGCGATCGATCCTGCCGTAGGGCTCGAGCTCGCCGTGCCCGCGGGCACGAAAGTCGAAGTCGGCGCACCCCTCGCTTACCTGCACGTGCACGACAAACGCGACGCCAAGCCCTTCGTGAATCGGGTTTCGAACGCCTTCGTTCTTACGCCGCGCAGACAAAAACCAAAGCCGATGGTCCTCGAGCGGATCTCGAGCGCGACGAAGAGCGGTTCGGCTCGCCCCCGCAAGGGTCAGAGCTAGTACCACTTATGTAAGCGATTTCGCTTATATAAGTCCCTGCCTGGGTCTCGCGGACACGCGGATTGGGCCAGGGATATTGCCGATCCCCCCGGGGACGCGCCATTATCCCCGCCCCATGAGAAGGTTAGCTCTCGTCACGACGCTCCTCGTTCTCGGCTTCGGCCTGAATGCAGGCTGCAAACCCAAGCCCCAGCCGGAAGAATCGGCACCGGCGCAACCTGCAGCGACCGCCGCAGCCACTGCCGCAGTGCAAGCCGCGCCGCCACAGGAAGCCGAGCCTCCGCAGCCCGCGGGACTTCCCGCACCCGCGGACGTCGCGACCCCGCCTGCGGATGCGCAGAAGAACGGCGTCGGGATTGGTCACCAAGGTCCTCACGAAGGGCTCCGGCAAGGATCACCCGACGGACAGCGACAAGGTGAAGGTGCATTACACGGGCTGGACGAAGGACGGCAAGATGTTCGATTCCTCCGTCGTTCGTGGGGAGCCGACGAGTTTCGGTGTGACGGGCGTCATCCCGGGTTGGACGGAAGCCCTCAAGCTCATGGTTGCGGGCGAAAAGCGCAGGCTCTGGATCCCCGCCAACTTGGCCTACGGCGACGTCGCGCATCAACCGGGCGCGCCCACGGGACAGCTGACCTTCGACGTCGAGTTGCTCGAGGTCATTGCCGGACCGAAGCCGCCAGAGGTTCCCAAAGACGTCGCAGCTCCTCCCGCTGGCGCGAAGAAGACGGCGAGTGGTCTCGCGTACAAGGTGCTCAAGGCCGGTAAGGGCAAGACGCATCCGACGAGCACGAGCCGCGTCACCGTGCATTATTCGGGTTGGACGAAGGACGGCAAGATGTTCGACTCCTCGGTGGTTCGCGGTGAGCCCGCGTCGTTCCCGCTGAACGGCGTGATCCCGGGATGGACCGAGGGCGTACAGCTCATGGTCGAGGGCGAAAAGACGCGCTTCTGGATCCCCGGCAAGCTCGCTTACGGTGACGAACCGCGACGCCCCGGTGCGCCCGCGGGACAACTCACCTTCGAGATCGAGCTCATCTCGATTCACTGAGCGTTTCGCACGATAACGAAGAGGCACCCGACGTCTCGTCTGGGTGCCTCTTTCTTTGTCGGTCCGTCGCGACTACGTTTCGCGTGAGTACGGCGCGTTTCGTCGCGATTACGGCGCGTTTCGTCGCGAGGACGGCGCGCTCGTGGGACGGCGCGTTTCGTCGCGAGTACGGCGCGTTTCGTCGCGAGTACGGCGCGCGCCGCGCTCACCTCACTTCAAGCGCATGCCCGGCGTTGCGCCGCTGTCCGGCGATAGCAAGAACAGGCCCGGCGCGTCTCCGCCACTGGCGCACACGATCATGCCCTCGCTCAGACCGAACTTCATCTGACGGGGCGCGAGGTTGGCCACCATGACCACCAAACGACCGACGAGCTTCTCGGGATCGTAGGCGGACTTGATGCCCGCGAAGACCTGACGCGTGACATCACCACCGAGGGAGAGCTGCAGCTTGATGAGCTTCTTTGCCTCGGGTACGTGCTCGGCTTTCACGATGCGAGCCACGCGCAGATCGATCTTGCCGAAGTCGTCGATGGAGATTTCGGGTGCAATGCCTTCGGCCTTGATGGCGGAGTCGTTATCGACGGGTGCCGCTTGCGCGGTCGCCTGCGTGCCCGCCTGCGTGCCCTCGGCGGGCTGGACGGCGGGCGCGGTGGGCGCACCGGGCGGAGCTGCGCTTGCAGCGGGTCGCTCGCCGACGGTGGCTTCGAGATTCGTTTGCATCATCGCTTTGACTTTCTGTGCCTCCACCCGATTCATCAGGTGGCTGAATTTGCCCACGGTGTGTCCCACGACGGGTTGCTTCGACTCGTCCCAGTTCACGATGGGTTTGTCGAGGAGCTGTCCCGCGGCAACGGCCATCTTCGGGAGCACCGGGGAGAGATAAACGAGGATCTGGCGGAAGAGGTTGAGCGCGATGGTGCAGACGTCGCGGAGCTCCGTCTGTCGCTCGGGATCCTTCTTCAGCTTCCAGGGTTCCTTGCTGTCGACGAACTCGTTGGCGCGATCGGCAAGGGCCATGATGACGCGCATGGCGCGTGCGAGATCCGCCTGTTCGTAAGCTTCGGCAATCTCTTCGCCCTTTGCGACACCTTGAGCGAAGAGTCCGCCGTCGTTCGGGTAACTCTGAGAGAGCTGCTGGCCCTCGAGGAAACGCGCCGTTCGACTGGCGAGATTGACGACCTTGCCCACGAGGTCCGAGTTGACCTTCTTCTCGAACTCCTCGAGATTGAGATCCAAGTCTTCCGGCCTTTGGCCAAGCTTGCTCGCGTAGTAGTAACGCAGGTAGGCGGGATCGAGATGCGCGAGGTACGAGCTCGCGAGCACCAACGTGCCCTTCGATTTACTCATCTTCTCGCCATCCACCGTCAAGAAGCCGTGCACGTGCACCTTCTTCGGGAGCGAGAAACCGGCGACGTCGAGCATCGCGGGCCAAAACAGCGTGTGGAAGTAGACGATGTCCTTGCCGATGAAGTGGTGGATCTCGGTGAGCGGGCTCTTCCACCAACCATCGAAGTCTTCCCCATGGATGCGACACCACTCCCGCGTGGTCCCGACGTAGCCGATGGGTGCGTCGAACCACACGTACCAGTAGTGCCCCGGCGCGTCCGGGATCTCGAAGCCAAAGTATGGCGCCGGCCGTGACACGTCCCAATCCCGAAGTGGCTCACCGAGGAAGTGCCCCTTGAGATAATTGGCGATGCTAGGTTCGAGATGCCCGCCGGTCTGCGTGTAAGCCTCGAGGAACTCGTGGCGCTGATCGATGGTGACGAAGAGGTGCTCGGCGCTGCGCAGCTCGGGAGTGGCCCCCGTGTGCGCGCTACGCGGGTTCTTCAGATCGACGGCAGAATAGCTTGCGCCGCACTTGTCACAGTTGTCGCCATATTGATCTGCAGCGCCGCACTTCGGGCAATTGCCCTTGACGAAGCGATCGGCCAAAAAGGTATTCGCGACTGGATCGAAGAGCTGTTCGACGGGGCGCGACTCCACGAGGTTCTCGCGGCGAAGCCCGGCCCATACCTCGTTGCAAACGGCGCGATTGTCGTCGGAGTGCGTCGAGGAATAGTGATCGAACGAGATCGAGAACTCGGCGAAGTCTCGTCGATGGGCCTCGCCCATCTTCGCGATGATGGCTTCTTCCGTCGTGTTCTCCTGACGCGCACGGATCATGATCGCCGTGCCGTGGGTGTCGTCCGCACAGACGTAGAGGCACCGGTGCCCACGAAGGCGCTGAAAACGAACCCAAATGTCCGTCTGGATGTACTCGACCAAGTGCCCCAAGTGAATGGGACCGTTGGCGTAGGGGAGAGCACTGGTGACCAAGATCTTGCGAGCCATCGTGGGGCCGAGCCTAGCGCGTTCCCGAACGAAACGGTGCAAACCCATTGAATCGGCCCCAAAGTCGAGAGCGCCGATTCCTACGGTACGGACGGGCTTCCCTCTCCGCGCAATCTGCGCTTTTCTACGGGTGCCATGGGTTTACTCGCATCGAAGGTCGTCGCAATCACGGGAGCTGGCGCAGGGATTGGGCGAGCCGTCGCCAGATTGTTCGCGAGCGAAGGCGCTTCGCTCGTTCTCAACGATTACGGCACCGACGTGGACGGCAAAGGGCATACGCCAGCCGTCGTCGAGGCCGTGGGCGCCGAGCTTCGGGCAGGAGGAGCGCGCGTCACCCTCAATAGCGAGGACATCTCGACGCAAAGCGGTGCCGAGGGTCTCCTTCGCGCGGCCTTCGAGGAATACTCGCGCATCGACGTGCTCGTCAATTGCGCCGGGATCGTGCGCGAACAAGCCGTCTACAACCTGAGGGATCGCGACTTCGTCTCCGTCCTCGACGTGCAGGTGCTCGGGGCATTCCGATGCATGCAAGCCGCGGCTGTCGCGATGCGCACCCAGGGCGGCGGAAGAATCATCCACACCACGAGCCCCACGGCGCTGTCGGGCAACTTCGGGCAATGCGTCAACAGCGCCGCCGCCTCGGCCATCATCGGGATGACTCGAGCTTCCGCCGCCGAGCTCCTCAGGCATCGCATCTACGTCAACGCAATCGCTCCCCTCGCGAAAACCCGCCAAACCGAGCATTTGCCGCTATTCCAGAAGTCGAACGGGCTCACTCCCGAGCACGCCGCTCGAGCGTATCTCTTCCTGGCGAGCGAGGAAAGCAAGGAATTGTCGGGCGAAATCCTGCAAATTGCGGGGAGCCGAGTCACGACGCTCCGCGTGACCGAGAGCGAGCCCATCTACGCCCAAAGTGACGATGGCCTGCTATCCATGCAAGAGCTTGCTCGCGCCCCCAAACAAGAAACGCATTCGCGCTAGGCGAGTGGCCCGATTGATCCGCCCCCGAGGAGTGACGCGCGCGTCCAGAGCGCGCGGTCCCGCCGTCACGCCCGGTCGTCTTGCGGTAGGACTCCACCATGGAAGAGAACTTGCCACTCGTTTTCCTCGAAGACGTGACCATCGGCACCAACGTGGAGCCGCTGCTGGTCGACGTAAGCTTCGTCCTCCACCGAGGTGACTGCGTGCAATTGCTCGGGGAAACGGGCCAAGGCAAGTCCCTTTTGCTCGAGGTATTGGCGGGGCGCCATCGTTTGACGAAGGGCAGACGAAAATACCCCGCGTTCGAACCCGAATTTCCCGACGCACGTTTTGGGATCGCACCGCGATTCAAGTTCCGACTCGTCAGCAGCGACGAGCAACGACGGGTCTCCCTGACGCAAATGGACTTCTATCAAGCTCGATGGCAGAGCCTTTGGTCATCACCAATGACCGTCGAGCAGTACCTCGCGCCGGCAAACGTCCTTGGCCTTCGCCCTTTCGAGATTTTGGAGAATTTGCCGGTGCGGCGTGACTTCGTAGGTGAGCGCGCCAAAACCATTTCGGATCTCGAGCTCGATGGACTCATGGATCGCACGGTAGCCCAACTCTCCAACGGCGAGCTCCGCAAGCTCTTGCTCGCAACGGCGCACCTGGCAGCCCCTGACGTCTTGCTCCTCGACGATCCCTTCGGGGGCCTATCGGCGAGCAGTCGCGAGCATCTCGTGAACGTCTTCACGCGCTGGAAAACCGAGGGGCAAACCCTGGTCTTCTCGGCACGAGCGGACGACGAGCTTGCCCAGTTGGCAACCCGACACGTCTTCGTCGAGCGTGGACGTATTCGGGAGCTCGAAGGCGCGGACCGTGTATTTACCACGACGAACCGACAAGACTGGCGCACAAGCTCGCCCCAGACAACCCAGTCGAAGCTCACCCCCAAGACGGCGCAAGGACGCGCAGTCGCGCCCGCCGAGCCAATCGTGGCTGAAGCTGGAAGCGCCGCGAGCGCCCCCGAGTTCGCACTCATCGAATGCACCGACGTCACGGTTCGAATGAGCGGCAAGATGCTCCTCGATGGCATCACGTGGAAGGTGATGCAGGGCGAGAACCATCTCGTCACCGGGCCGAACGGTAGCGGCAAGACAACGCTCCTCGCCGTCATTCTCGGGGATCATCCCCAGAGTTACGCTAGCGACGTCACGTTACTCGGGCTCCCCCATGGCCAAGGTTCGACCCTTCGCGACCGTCGTCGCAGGGTCGGCTACGTCGCTCCCGAACTCGTCTGGCACTATCCGCGCGGGGTAACTCTGCACGAGCTCGTCGCATCCGGATTCGACGGCACCCTTGGGCTCCATCGCGAGCTCGATGCGGGAGAATCTCGACGCATTTCTGACTTGCTCGGCGACTTCGAGCTCGCCGAACGCGCCGAGCAGCCGCTCGAATGCATGTCCGAAGGAACGGTCCGCTTGGGCCTACTCATGCGAGCCCTCGTCCACGAGCCACGTCTCCTGCTCCTCGATGAGCCAACCCAAGAGCTCGGGGTGGCCAATCGAACCCGCTTCTTGGAACACCTCAATCGGCTCGCGGCAACGGGTCACACGACGTTCGTTCTCGTTACGCACCATGTGGAGGAGTGTCCTCGATCGGTGACCCATCATCTCGCCCTCGACGGCGGAACCATCCAATACTCGGGTCGTCTCGAGAACTCGCCGAGCTTCCGTGCTGCATCGCGCGGGGAAGACTGAGCGAAGAGCGCACTCGCGCCCCTCGCTCTCGATGGAAGGGCGCACTCGCGCCCGCGCTCTTTCTCAGTACCGCCTGCGCTTACCGCGTCCATGCTGGGGTGACCGAACGAGCAAGAACGTCGGGATTTTGGGGTGGTTCCACTAGTTGGCGCGGATGCGATCCTCGAAGGCGGTCAGCGCCGCTTTCGCGCCTTCGCCCATGGCGATGACGATCTGCTTGAAGGGCACCGTCGTGACGTCTCCCGCGGCGTAGACGCCGGTGACGCTCGTGCGATTCTTTGCATCGACGACGATCTCGCCGAAGCGATTCATGTCGACGATATCCTTTAGGAAACCGCTGTTCGGCACGAGTCCGATTTGGACGAACACGCCCTCGAGCGTAACCTCGTTGATCTCCTCCGTGGCGCGATCTTGGTAACGCAGGGCCGTCACCTTTCCACCGTCGCCAACGACCTCGGTCGTGCGGCAGTTGGTGCGAACATCGACGTTGGGCAGTGCTTTGAGTGCATTGACCAAAACCTCGTCGGCCTTGAGCTTGTCCATGAACTCGACCAAGGTGACGTGGCTGCAAATCCCGGCGAGATCGATCGCCGCTTCCACGCCGGAGTTTCCGCCACCGACGACCGCGACGCGCTTGCCCTTGTAGAAGGGTCCGTCGCAGTGCGGACAGAAGGCAACGCCACGACCGATGTATTCCTTTTCGCCAGGGATCCCGAGCTCTCGCCATTTCGCGCCCGTTGCGACGATGATCGCGTCTGCGCTCAGACGTTCTCCACCCTTGAGGCGGATTTCCTTCTTGATTCCCGTCGCGTCGAGCTCCTCGACTTTGCGGTGCTCGAGCAGTTCGATGGGGTAGGCCCGCATGTGCTGTACGAGATCCGCTGCGAGCTTCGGCCCCTCGGTGTGCGTCACCGAAACGAGGTTCTCGATCCCGAGGGTGTCCTGAACCTGGCCGCCAAACCGTTGAGCGATGACGGCCGTCTTCAGTCCCTTGCGCGCACTATAGATCGCGGCGGACGCTCCGGCGGGTCCGCCTCCGATCACCACGACGTCGTAGGCCTTGGCTTCGGCTGGTGCGCTATTCGTAGCCGCCGCCTCCACGCCGAACAGTTCTTCGAAGTTCTCGAGGAGCTCCGCGAGAGTCGCTTTGCCGACGTGCACGATCTTGTCGTTCACGACGACCGCAGGCACGCCTTGAATGCCTAGCCGACGAACCTCGTCTTCGGCCACCTCACCGTCCACCATCTCGTGACGGAAGTCCCCATGGATGATCGCCATGAGATTGAGCGCCTGCACCACGTCAGGACAATTGGTGCAGGAGAGCGAGATATAGGTACGAACGTCGACGGGACCGCGCAGCGCCTTGATGCGCCCCTGGATCCCGGCGTCGGGGAGACGCCCCTTTCCGTCCGCATTCAAGATGGCGAGAACGAATGACGTGAATTCATGTCCGCCCGGAACGCCACGAAACCGCACGCCGACGGGACTGCCGCTCTTGAGCAGATCGAACCGGATGTCCTTCGTCTCGGTATCGCGTTCGATGATCGAAAGCTTCGAGCTCGTGGTGGCGAGCGATTCGAGCAGGCTACGAAGCTCCGCTTGCTTCGGATGCTGGCTCGGGTAGAGCGCAAAGGCGATCTCCGCCTCGAGATTCGAGAAGTGGGTTTTTAGCTGTTCGAGAATGGCGCTGTCCAACATGGGTTTTCTCCGGCATCGAGTCGCACAAAGACCGTCGAGGACTATAGCCCCCAACGGTCTTTGTCCAAAGCGTGGATGATTGGACGACGAGGGGCGCACGAGTTCACGGCGCTTCCCGTCGGATTCTTTAGATCTTGCCGACCAGATCGAGACCGGGCTTCAAGGTCGCAGCACCGGGGGTCCACTTCGCGGGACACACTTCACCGGGGTGGCTCGCAGTAAACTGCGCAGCCTGCACCTTGCGAACGAGCTCCTCGGCGTTGCGGCCAACGCTATTGTCCTGGACCTCGGCGAGCTTGATCTTGCCTTCGGGATCGACGAGGAAGGTCCCACGATAGGCGAGCCCCGCCTCCTCGATATGGACGCCGAAGGCTCGGCTGAGGTGACCCGTTGGATCGGCGAGCATCGGGAACTTGATCTTCTTTATCGTCTCGGAAGCGTCGTGCCACGCCTTATGGACGAAGTGAGTGTCCGTGCTCACGGAGTAGACTTCGACACCCATTCCCTTGAGCTGCGCGTACTTGTCCGCCAAGTCGCCGAGCTCCGTCGGGCAAACGAAGGTGAAGTCCGCCGGATAGAAGAAGAAGATGGCCCACTTGCCCTTCGAAATCGGCGCTCGAAACCGTCTTGAACTGCCCGTCGTGGAATGCTTCGACTTTGAAATCGACCAGAGAGGTATTGATGATCGTCTGCATGACTTGTGTTTCTCCGTGCTGCTTGCGTGGGTTCCGACTGGCGCCGAAGGCGTGGTCGGGGGAGTGAGGTTGTGACCGGAAAGCGGCGGACCATACTCCCATTTGGTCTGCCCTTCCGAAAAGGCTTTTGTCTAGATTACAGCGCTCGGATCCGAAGCCGCCGCGCGAAAGTGTCCTCGTCGTGTTTCATCGCGAATTCCCCGGAACTTCGTGCTTCACTCCAGAATGCCTCGCGCTCGTCCGGTGCTCTTCGCTACGCTGCGATTCTGCGCATTTGGAACAAATTCCGCGAACTTCGAGCTGGGCCGAAACGACCGAGCCGAGCTCCTTGAGACGTTCGGCGATATCGAGTCGTGACAAGTCCAACGTTTCCACATCGATGGCGGCCCCACAACGCACACACAAGTAGTGATGGTGTGGATTGAGATTCGCGTCGAACCTCACCGCGTCTCGACGTGGCCCAAGTGTCGTAATCAATCCCAGAATCCGTCAAGAGCCACAGCGTCCGATAAACCGTGTCGAGCAACACGGTCGGAAGCCTGACCTTCACGCCTTCGAGAATGGCTTCCGCACTCGGATGCTCTCCGCTCTGGATCACCTCCCGCAGAACCTCCAGCCGCTGGTGGGTCACCTTGACCCCCGCCCGCTGGCACGCCCGCTCGAACTCGGCGAGGCGTTCTGCGATTTGGGTTTCCGTATGCATCGGAGCGATTCCTAGTTACGAACGATTCTTGATTGATGCATGGGGCTGCACCCTCGACCGTCAAGCGCTCCGAGGAATTTCTCGACGATTTTCTGTACAAGTCATTTGACTTTGCGGCCTATCTCCCCCAACTCCGGCCATCTGACCGCAAAGTTCAGGTATCAACGGGAAGCGCGCGTGACTAAATGGTGGCCCATGTTGCTCAGTGCCGAACGGGATTGGAAGCGCCACGCGCTGCTCAATCCTTTGGGTTATTACGACCTTCGAACGGAGGATCTCGGAGACGTTCCGGTGCGCCTCTTCCTCAGTGAGCAGCTGCTCGACGAAGCCGAGCCCAGCCTCTATCCGCAAATCGTGAACGCGACCCGTTTTGCAGGCGCGCGCGCCGTCGTCATCACTCCGGACGTGCACTTTGGTTACGGCGTACCCGTCGGATGTGTGATCGCGACCGATCGCGAAAGCGGCGCCATCGCCCTCGGACCGGTCGGCTTCGACATGGGTTGCGGGATGATCAGTGCGCGCAGCGATGTCCCATCGAGCGCAGCAACCCCCGATCGAAAACTCGAGTTCAATCGCAAGGTGATGGAGCGGGTGAACCTCGGCACGGGCGGCACGAGCGTGCGCTTTGGACGGTTGTCGCCAGATGAGCTCATGACGTGGCTGCGCGGAGGAGCGAGCGGCTATCTCGAGCGATTCGGTAGCAAAGCCGTGATGGGTCGCACCGAACGCGACCGACTTCCCATCGACGAGGATTGGAGTCCTCCTTGGGGTGAGCCGGGTCACCCGGAACGAGGCCTCGATCAGCTGGGCTCCCTCGGCGGAGGCAATCACTTCATCGAGCTTCAGCGTGGCGTTGCGTCGGATCAGAATCCCGCAGACGCTCGCTTGGGCACCCTCCACGTCCAAATCCACACTGGAAGCCGTGGTTTCGGACACGGACTCGCCACCAACTACTTTGCACTCGCGAAAGCGGAACGCCCCGAAGAAATCACGCACCTCGATCTCGGGTACTTTCTCCCGGATTCAGCACACTTCAACGGTTACCTGAATGCGGTGTCCGCCGCCGCCAACTTCGCGATTCTCAATCGGCTCGTCATCTTCGAACAAGTGGCAGACGCCTTCGAACAGGTCTTCGGAGAACCTCTCGAGCTGGTCTACGGAATCAGCCACAATCTCGTTCAAGCCGAAGAGCACCCCGAATTTGGTTCGGTCTGGGTCCATCGCAAAGGCGCGACACGGGCGTTTCCCGCGGGTCACCCGGCGCTCGACACAAGTCCATTCGCGAGTACTGGACACCCGGTGCTCATCCCTGGAAGCAATCGAGACGAAAGCTTCATCTTGCGACCGGAACCGGGCTCCATCCATTCGCTTTATTCGGTCAATCACGGCGCGGGCCGACGCTTGTCCCGTGGGGAGGCCCTGCGACGACTCGATCAAGCCAAGGTCAATGAGACCTATCGGCGTGCCGGCGTGCAAGTGAACGATGACGGCGAGGTTCCCCTCGACGAATCGAGTCAGTGTTACAAGCGATCGAACGACGTGATCGAAGCCGTGACGAGCGCCAACTTGGCCCGAGTCGAAACCCGACTTTGGCCGCTCGCATCGATCAAGGGGAGCGACACCGTTGCCGGACACTCGAAACGAAGCCGAAGGGACAAAGAGCGGAGTCGCAACGAAGAACGCAGGCGCTCGCGCGAACACAAGCGCGGACGCGACGACTGAGCCGGATGTTGGAAGCCACAGCGAAGAACGGCGGCGCCCGGATCCCCCGGCGCTCGCAGACGACCGTGCCACGCGTCAGGCGGCACTCGAGTCTTTGGCATGCTTGGGCCTCGGTTTGCCAACGAAGTAGGCCCCTGACATCTGTTCGTGCCGTTCGAGCGGAATCGGGCCGTCGAGCAAATCGCGTTGTTCGGCCAAGTGAAGCAATCGCTCCGCATCCGCGCGCCATACGATGGGGACTCGATGCCGAAATTCTTCGAATCGAACCATGGACATGCAGCTTGCCGCGCGTGGAGGTGAGTTGGAAAAGCCCCAGCAAAACGGCTCGCTTCATTGCCGACGAGAATCCATCGCCCTCGAGCACGACGTAGTAGTCGGCGCAGCCTTCGAGTACGGACGGCAGCAACCGCGCCAATTGCGCGCGCACGAGTGGCGCCGGCGCGGGAGCACACTCGGGAACGCGCGTCACATAGAGAATTGGACTATTCGTCAAGTCGAAGCGCAATTTCACTTGCGCCGCCACTCGCTCGAGATTCTCCGTTTCTGGAGTCCCCCAAGCCACGAAGAGCGATCGATCCGTGCCAACCATGTCACAGGCCATCGTTTTGCATCCCTTTTGCCGAAGACCTACGAGCAACCCGCGGATCGTCGACCCTCCGAGCCAGATCACGACCCATCGCATGAACGGCAGGAAAACGTGGCGCCTCAAGGCCCAAGGCGCTTCCGTCTCGCAGTCACGACGCTACGTCCGCGAAGCGGCAAACGATTCACTCCGAACAAAATCTCGTCGCGCGCGGTAATGGCTGCCTGACTCCGTGACTCGCGGCTTTCCCACCACGGGCGTGCGCTCCACTGCCCGCGTCGGCCGAGCCCAGGCGCGCTTCGACGTCCAAGTGCGCACATCGAACGACCGCCCTCCGATACACATGCCGCAACTTACGAACGTCAGCCCCGTCTGCCACGCCGGACCGACCAAAAAGATCGGCCAGAAGCGAGGGGGCTCGGAACAAATATGTGGGCGAAATTGCTTGGGTGTCGGCCGCTCCTGTTCGCCTAGAGCCACCGCGGCCCCACTACGACCAGCGGCCCGATTGCCAGAGCTATTTCCGAGCGTCATCTTTCCCCTGGCCCGAGATGGGGCCCGCAGCAGATGCAACCCCGCGACATTCAGATCCCCCTATTTCTTTGGATCGCCACGGCGATTCTAGTGCATCTGTTTTGGGGGGGCGGCACACATCAAGTCGCCGTGGTGATTGAAGAACGGGCTGCCTTGCGCAGCTTTGCGGCGGGCGTGCAGCGTGAGGTCCAGGCCGAGCTGCGTCCAATTCCCATCGCCATGCTCGAGAGCGACGTCACCTCCCCTCCTCCACCGGCGGAACCCGAGGCGACGGACGAGCCCGACGCAGACAAGAATGCCCCCAAGGATCCGACGAAGGCGGAGATCCAAAAGCCGACGCCGGAGCTGAAGGAAGAGAAGAAACCGGACGAGAAGAAACCGGAAATCAAGAAGCCGGACGAGAAGAAGCCGGAAGACGAGAAGAAACCCGACGACAAGAAGCCCGACCCCCTGATCCCCGAAGAAAAAAAGCCTGCGGAAGAGGAAAAGCCCAAAGAAACACCGCAGCAGCTCGAGCTCGAACAAAAGCGGGCCATTGCCATTCGTCAGCACGTGAAGGACGAAAACCAGGCGGATAATCCCAACGCAAAGTTCCTCGCCGACCAGGCCAACAAGGTCGACGAAGAGACTCAAGCCAAGATCACGTCCACGGATCAGGATGATCCGAATCCAAAAGCCGGCGCGGGTGCGAGCGAAGCGCCCCCCACCGAACAACCCGGCAACTCGGAACAGACCCGAGTGGCGAGCGCCTTCGGTGATGCGGACGAAGGCTCCGCGCTGCCGTCCCCGGAGGTGCAGCCGCCGCGCGCCTCGCCGCCTTCGAACCGCCCCGAGACGGCACTACAAAGTCCTGCAAACGACGCACAACGTCGCGGTGGCGCAGCGCCGCCGACTCCTGGCCAGTCGAAGCCGGGCCAGCGCGAACAAACCGCAGATCCGGGCGCAAAAGCCGCACCGGAGATCATCGCAGACTCCGAGGGAGACTATTCCCTCGGTGGGTCCGCCGTGCCGCGACCGAAGAAGAAGCGGCTCCCACCCGTCAAAGCCACCAAACCCAACGATTGGTTTGGCCTCGGCAGCGGCGCCGTCACGAGTTCCGGCATCAATCTGAATCTCTCCCACGCGGACGCCGTTGCAGTCGTCGGCGAGAAGCAGCTTTCGGAAGATCGGCGCATGGATCGCCTGAGAAGACGCTCGCAACGCGCCGGCACCTGGAAAAAGGTCGGGCTCGAACGTTGGCGTTCTGCCATCGAGAACTACGTTCCCATGGTGAAACCAGGCAACACGACCGCGCTGAACGCTGCAAAAGCGCCGTTTGCGTCGTACCTGAACGACATCCACCAAAAGATCCACCCCATCTTCGCAGACGACTACCTCACGTCACTTCGTCGCTTACCGAACTCCGATCCGCAGAACCGGCCCGAACTCGTGGCACACGCGGAAATCGTGTTGAGCAAGGAAGACGGCAGCCTCGTCAAAGCCGGCATCGTGCGGCACAGCGGTGTAACGGCCTTCGACGTGAGCGCCCTCGAGGCGATTCTGCAGGCGTCACCCTTCGGCAAACCTCCGGAGGCAATCCTGTCTCCCGATGGTCGGGTTTATCTGCACTGGGAATTCTACCGAAATCCCGACTTTGCTTGCTCGACGTACTTCGCGCATCCGTTCATCTTGAAGAGCGCTCCCGCGCCAACCACGCCGCCGAGCGTCCCCGACGAGCGAACTCCCGCGCCCGGACCGCGAATGCCCCCCAATCTCCTCGTTCCGACGCAGTATACGCCGGTCTCGCGACCTGGTCCCGAAACCACGACGCGCTCGCTCTGAAGCGATCGGCGCGTTCCAAGTCTTGATTTGTGGGTCTTGGGCTGACGACGGACACTTCAATCGGCTATGTTGTGGCGGAAAATGCCCTCCGACGACAGCGCCCAGGCCGCCACTGAACCCGAGATCCCTCGGCTGGCCTGGCTCATGACGATCCTTTCGGTACCGGCGCTCGTTTGGAATCGGGCGCTCTTGCCGGCGCTACCTGGCTCTCGGTTTTCCATCGAACGGCTTTTCGACCACGTCACCTTCGTTGGAGGCGTCCTTTCGCAGCTGCTCGCAATGGGGCTCACGCTACTGCTCATCAAGCTGGCAATAGCGAACGTTCGAGCGTTCTCGATGGGTCTTTCGGGTCGCCTCATGGTTCTGCCCGTAGGCACGACCGTGGCTTTCCTCGTCGTTGCATCTTCCCTCGGACCTCTCGAACCCGAGATGCATCTCCTGCTCGCGGGGCTCGGAACCTTGGCTCAATTGAGCAGTCTGCGACCGACCCTCCGCCACCCTCCCCTGCGCGCCGGCGGCCTCATGCTTCTCTTCTCGTCCCTCGGAAGCCTGTTCAACTCCTTTGGGCGCCTGCTCGCGCTCCGAGCCAGCTTCGAGGCCCTTCCGCGGGAATACGCCGTAGCAAGGATCATCTCTACCGTCGGCGAGGGATTCGAGCTCGCCGCAGTCGTCTTCGTTTGCACCTGGCTGCTGATGGCGCGCCCGCTCCGCACCGCGGAGAGCAACCCGACGGAAGCCGTCCACGAGCGAATCAAGACGGCAACTCGCGTCGCCATCGTCGTGGCCCTCGGGCTCACCAGCGTGATCCTCGCGCGCACGGGTCGGGCACCGACCGCCAGTACCGCCGAGATCATTCTCAGCCGTGCCGTCTCTGCCCTTGGACGTGAGCCGAGTCCCCACGGTGCCGCGATTTTGAGTCCGTTCCTCGAGCTCGCGTCGCTGGGTCTCGCGCTCGTTTTGCTGGGCCGCCCTCGTCATGTTGCCGCACCGCACCGCATCGCCATCGCGCTGGTGCTGCTCGGCCGTTGTGCGCCAGACATTCCTGCTCACTGCGCGCTGATGACCGCTGGGGCTTGGCTCTTGCTCTGGTACGCACCGAGCCCGGCTCGGCCAACCACGACGGATCCACCGGTTGCGGCGTGAAGTCTCACGTCCTCACGTCGGCTGCGGCGTGAAGTCTCACGTCGGCCGCTGCGTGAAGTCTCACGTCGGTTGCTGCGTGAAGTCTCACGTCGGCTGGGGCGTGAAGTCTCACGTCGGCCGCTGCTTGACGACGATCGAAACGCAGTTGGCCCGCGCCGGCGGACGAAACGCGGGTCCCGTTTCGCGAGTCAACCGCCATCAGCGGTAGCGTTGCGCGACTCGCGTCTGCTCAGGCGGTTGCGTTGGGCGGCTCGCGTTTCGTCAGGCCGCAGCGATCACGAGCGCACCATAGACTGACACGAGGTACGGCAACGATGCGAAGAAAACAATCTTGGCCCACTTGGATTCGGATTTGATCCAAAACCCGAGCCCGCTCAAGGCAGCGAACGCCAACCCGAGTCCCATCGCGACGACGAGGTAGGATGCGCCGCCGAGCCCCATTTGATAGGGCCAAAGCGTCGTTCCGAGAAGCGCCACGCTGTAGATGAAGAGTGCTCGTTTGGTGCGCTCGAATCCCTTCGGCGTTGGGAAACACGCAGATGTTTGCCCGACCGTATTCGTCCTTCCGAAAGATGCTGATGGCCAAAAAGTGCGGTAGTTGCCACATGAAAAGGATGGCAAAGAGCGCCCATGCGCCCGGCTCCGTGTGGCCCGTCATGCTGGCCCATCCGATAACGGGTGGCAGCGCGCCGGGAACACCGCCAACGTGCAGTGCGAGGGGCGTCATTCGTTTGAGTGGCGTATAAACCAACACGTAAATGACGTGGGCGATGGCAGCGAGCCATGCCGCAACCGTCCCGACCTCGAACCAAAGCAACAAGGTGCCAGCGACGGCGAGAACGACGCCGAACACGGTTGCGGCACGCGCGCCGAGTCGCCCAGAAGGCAATGGACGCATCGCGGTGCGAACCATCAACGCGTCGGTGTCTCGCTCGAGCACCATGTTGAGCGCGTTTGCCGAGCCGACGACCATTGCCGTGCCGAGCAGCGCAAGACCGGCCTTGGCCCAGTCCATTTTCCCGGGAGCAATCGCACTTCCGCAAAGCGTGGTGACGAGCACCATGCGAGTCACGCTCGGCTTGATGAGCTCGAAATAGGCTCGAAGTTGGTGGATTGCCGAACTCGAGCTGGTGGTGGGTTCGAGATTTTCCGCAATGGGGCGCACTGGGGTTACGATTGCCTATAGAGCCGCCCTAGAGATTTGGCCATGGCCCAAGGACCCCGGATTGACCGTAGCGCGTTGATTGTTGGAGCGATTTCCGGCGCGCTGGCCGTCGGGTTGGGCGCCTTCGGTGCCCACGGGCTTCGAAACTGGGTGACGCCCGACCGACTCGAAGTCTGGCGCACCGCAGTTCAATACCAAATGTTCCACACGCTCGCGTTGTTGGTGCTGGGCGTGCTCGGCCCGGTTTGTGAGGCGCGGTGGACGAGGCGGCTCTTTGTTTTGGGGATCCTACTCTTCTCGGGCTCGCTCTATCTGCTCGTCCTCACGGGCGTCGGCGTGCTTGGAGCAGTGACTCCCCTCGGCGGTTTGGCCTTCATTGCCGGATGGCTCCTGTTGGCCTGGGCAGCGTGGCAACGACGTAGCGCGGACTAACTCGAGCGCCACGCTCCCGGCGCAACCCCATCGAACGCCGCGCCCCATCGAACGCCGCACCCCATCGAACGCCGCACCCCATCGAACGCCGCACCCCATCGAACGCCGCACCCCATCGAACGCCGCACCCCATCGAACGCCGCACCCCCGGCGCGAACCCGAAGGTTCACGGCGGGGGCGATGGTGCTGCTACCTAACGATGCTTAGTGACTCTCGGCGAACTTGATGTTCGTTGCGGTTTGCCACCCAGAGGCGTTCGCGTCGTAGAGCCCAGTCCAATAACCGGCAGTGGACGTGGAATTCGCGGTGTTGTCGGAATCTCCCAAGACCGTATCGTCGTTATACGCCGTGAAGATCGCGCCATCACGACCGGCGATGCTTGCACCTGCAGCAACGGATAGGGTCGACCCCAATCCGAACTTGAGGGCGACTCCAGCAGCAAGGGTTAGGACCTGACTCGCTGCCACGTCGAAAGTGGCGTTGGTTGCCGCAAACGCGTAGGCGACCTCGGTGTTGCTCCAGGTAACTGAGTCATTGATGTCACTTGTCACCCGAATCGATTGGAACGAGTTCTTCTTCGTAGCATCCGCCGGATTGTGGAAAACATTCGTAGCGTCGACGGCGACTCCACCACGAATGACGAGGGGTTCCTTATTACTGTAGAAGGTGTTGTTCTGGATGGTCGTCTTCGTCGCATCGTCCACGCCAGAAGCGTCGAGCGCTAGGTCGTTGGCTACGAACGTCGAATACGTTACGGACTGATTCGTCCCACGCAGTTCGAGGCCGTCGGTCGAGTAGCGATAGTCGATATAGGTGAACGACGACCCACTGCCGTCGACATATAGACCACGCCACGGCGCGGGATTTGTCGTCGTAGCGCTGCCGTCACCGTTGGTGTCACCGCCCACGTCGTCTTGAATCGACGTGAAGGTGATGTGATCCGTCGCGGTTCCGGTGGCAAGGAGCGTCCCCGTGCTAGAAACGGCGAGGTAACCTCCGGACTTGACCTTAACGATGGTCCCAGCTTGGATGGTCAACGTCGAGGTGACGTCGATGGTGGCATTGCTCGGCAGGACATAGATGTGATCCGCCGTCCAGGTCGTCGGTGCCGTAATGTCGGCGTCGATTTCGATGACTGTACGAACCACGGTGCTGGTGGTCCCCGCCGTGGTTCCACCTTGCGCAGTCGCGCCTCCAGTGGTGGCGGTGGTGCCGCCTTGCGCGGTCTCGCCGCCCTTTGCGGTTTCGCCGCCCTTTGCGGTTTCGCCCCCTTTCGCCGTCGATCCGCCCTTTGCCGTCGAACCTCCCTTCGCGGTTTCCCCTCCATCACCCGCTTGCCCACCCGCATCGCTACCGCCCGAGTCTTCGTCGCTTGCCTCTTTGATGGTGCACGCGATAGGTGCGGTTGCGATCAGCGTAAGCGTGAGTGCCCAAATGGAAGTCTTCTTCATTGACGTTTTCCCTTTCGAAGCGGTGCCAAGCAAAGGCCGCCCTCGTCGTTGCCGAACATACGACGTCTGGCGAGAAATCTTTCCGACGAAATTGAACGCGAAGCATCGAATCGTGCAGAGGAGCGAATCTCCAACCTCCACCCAGGGCGACCCAAGACGCGTAGACATAAATCCCGGACTCATCCCGCCAATTTCGCGCCCTTTTTCAGCGACATTGAAGACCAAGCCCACCAAGGGAGCGCTCGCGATGAGTCAATCCCACGCGTCCTGAGGTTGCCACCTCGCCGCGACCGAGACCGAAACATCACTTGAAACCGCAACCAAACACCGTGCGGTGCCACGACAAATCCACTGTGCAAGACCGAACTCGAACACACAGGGCTCAGTGGCGCCAGCGCAGTTCGCAATCACGTCTCGAGAGGATTCTCTCCGAAAAGCGTCAGAATGGCACCCCATCCAGCAACCATCACGCTGTCCCCTGTCTCGTCGAGAACGGCGCAGTTCAACGAGTCGCCCCATCCGCTGGCATTCGACATCCCCTCGGAAGTCGCTCGGCGCGCACACCTGGTTTTGGCTCACAAGCCCGCTTCCTCAGGAAGTCCGCGCGCGAAGCATCTCTCCCTACCCATTTTCCCTCTTCGTAGACGCCGGAAAGGACGAGACAGGCAGAAGGATTCGTTCCCATGCATGACCGCTCGAGTTTCTCCAGCACCTCGAAGATCGATATCCCCGTCCCCTCGAGCGCTGCGGAATTGTCCCAGATGAGTTTGCAGCTCTCGGCATTTCCCAAACGGCAACCCTGCGCAAACGTCCTCAGAGCCTCGCCTCGCGCCTCCGGGGCGGCAGCAGAAGACCACAATCGAGTTCCTAAATAGTGACACGCATCGGACGAGCCGCTCTCACAAGTGCGGTAGAGAGCATCTCCTTTACGTGGCACAGCCGCAGTCGCTCGGGCTTCGCAAATCGCGAGCAGACCGCAAGCCGTAATGAAGTGCGCCACACAAGCGCGCTTCGCGAACTCCATCCCCGAAGCACAGACCATGGAATCAGACGTGATATCGATGAGTCGCGCAGCAACCGACGCACATGCATTTCCGTTCCCGAGCTCACAAGCGCGTTGCTCGAGATGGTCTCTACGCTTGGGCTCTTTCGTCCCAATGACGTCGAGAACATCCGCGAGCTTTTGGCACGCGTCCCCGGAGCCTCGCGCGCAACCCTCTTCGTACCAACGCGCTGCTTGATTCAGATCGACGACGATGCCCCGTCCAGTTTCGTAGAGGAGACCGAGAAGAAAATCGCCCTCCGGATCGCCCAGTCGAGAGGCCCTGCTCAACAATCGCAATGCCTCCGCGTCGTCCATTGGCGTGCCTCGTTCAAGCCGCCATCGAGCCAGATAGACACACGAGCGAGTCACGTTTGCCTCACAAGATCGACTGAGCAGCTCCTCTGCACGCGGATTGGGACGATTGCGAGATATCGCGAGATAAATCGCGCCGAGATAACCACAAGACTCGGCATGGCCGAGATTGCACCCGAGTTCGAGAGCGTTGAGAGCCTGCGCGTCATCGCTCGCAAGAACCTTGGAGTCGAGCAGATAGTCTCCGAGAATCGAAACATGCCTGTCCTCGGCCGCCGTGACATTCTTCCGCAAGCTTCTGTCCCTTTGGATCGCGAGCAAAGGCCGACCCACCTGCGCCACCACATGAGAGCACAATAAGAGAAAGGAGAGTCGCTAGTCGATTGAACAAGGCGCCCATTTGGTTTTATGGTTCGAGAATGCCAAAGCGAGTGAGCGGTAGCAAGTGTCCATGGGACCCATTCTCATCCCGCTCCACGATCGCTACTTGCTGCGGCTCGTTGTTGATCCTTCTCGGTGGATGTACGCGATACGCACCTACCCCCGCGCTGACGACACGAAGCCCCCTCGTCAGCGCCCGAGTGGAGGACGTGTCGGTGCCAGCTCCACGCACGACCGTACGCATTCGGGTCCGTCTCGCGACGAAAATGCAATTGCATGAGGTCCGTTTGGCAAGCCCGGTCGAGCTCGCCTGTAAGGGAGGCACGATTCGCTTCGCAATTTTCCGTGGACGAGCCGACACATCAGACGAGACTCACCGAAGGGGATCATCTCGTCGAGGCGACGTTCGAAGGGTTCAAGCGCCATGCAACAGACGCGGTGGCCGTCGATCTCACTTTCAAGTCGAGCGCCGGCATCAATTGCGTGCGGCTGCCGCTCACGGGGCACGCCATCCGCTACACTCCGCGAGCACGTCCGGTCGTGATGGGAGGATTCGACTTCTTCGGCGGTTCCCCCGTCGCAGGCCACTTTGGTTCGGGGAGCCTCAGGGTCGGCTACGGCGATTGGCTCGGACCTTTGCGTGTTACGGCAGAAACGGGACTCGGCTTCGTGTCTTGTGAAGAATCGCGTTGTGGTCGGGAGGGCAAAGACGAAACCTTGCGTTCGGGGTTCGCCTTTCCCATCGCGCTCTCCATGCAGTACGTCAAAGTCTACGACGAGGGCGCCCCGATATTCGGTCAGGGTTTCGGTGTCGGCGTTCGCTACGTCAACATGTACGCGAGGCTGCCGGCGCTGAGCGGTGATCAATCCCGCGTCATTCACTCTTTGTATTTCGTGCCCGCATGGGCGATGGGAGACGGCCTTCCTCTTGGATTTTCGTCCGATGGTCGCCCCACGACCATGGAGCTCGAGCTCCCCGTCGGCTTACGCATGGCATCCGACGGAGGTTCGGTCGATACCGGGTACTCCATCGGCTTCGGGTTGCGGTTCGTCGGACCACTGTGAACGGCAACTCCGACGAAACGTCCTCCGAGATGTATTTCTTTGGCGGTGCCCGCGAGACGTCTTCCGGGATCGGTTGCTTTGGAAGCGAACCGCTCGAACCCGCTCGCGCTACGAAATCACGACTTACGAGATGGAACGTTCGACGCTGACTCGTCTCGAAGGGTCTCTTGCGGTGCTGATTCGTTCGGAGCCGCTTCTTTCACTGGAACGTCATGACGAACTGCATCGACGGGCAAGCGCGGCGCTGTGGCTTTGCTCGTCTCGTTCGGAGACGTACCATCGGGCTGCGTCGGCGTTTCCACCTTTGGTTCTTGGCGCGCTGGCGTAGGAGAATCCGAAATCGCTCGTTTGAAGTTGCGAATGCCGTCACCAATGCCCTTGCCGAGATCCCCGAGCCGCCGCGAACCGAACAAGAGGAAGGCGACGAGAACGATGAGCAGCAATTCGGTGGGACCTACTGACATGATTCATCTCGATATCACCACGACGACGACGCGACAACGCGGTGATATCCCCCGCTTTGGTGCGGGCCATCGGAAACGATGGGCGAGCGCTCGCACCGCAAGATTGCCAAGAAGTTCGGCTTTTCATGACGGCGACTTCACTTCCGTTGGCTTTCTCAGATCTTTTGTCTTGAGCTTCGTAACTACGGCGCTCCGAGCGATGATACCGAGTAAGAGCGCCATCGCGCAGCCTGCAAGCGGAACGGCGCTATAACGAAGCGGCCCTCGAAACTCCGCGGAATCGAGGGAAAACAAGGTCATCCAGGCGCTCGCAGCGATGAGCAAGCCCTCCACGACACCAAGCCAACGCCGGCGGCAATCTCGATGGACGACCAGCGAGAGCGCAGCTGCAACCAGCCCGAGAAGCACCGCCGTGACCGAGACGAAAGCCGCACGCCCGAGATCCCCCAAACGCGTTGGACGCGCCAATGGCCACACACCACGGAGCTTTGCGCCTTCGACGGCCAACTTGAGCGCCGGACGGCCACCTGCCGCCGGGGACGAGAGCCGAAGTTTTACGAGTTCGATATAGGTCAAATCGTCGCTGACGTTGATGTTGGACGCCGAATACGATGCCCCAACGAAAGACCGCGAGATCTCGCCGACCAAGGTCGGTGGTCCGTTGCCGTTGCACAACCAACGACTCCCGAGCACGGGAATGGTGACGTAGACGGTCTGCGGATGCGTCACACATGCATCGCGAGCCGTCTCCACGAGGTTGTTGGCCACGCGCCCAGGCGTCGCTAATCGCACGTTGGCGAGCCCCCCTGCTGCGAATGTCAACATGGCCCAAACGAGCGCTGCCAAGAACGCTCGAGTCCAAAAGCGCCCACCCCCGACGGGCCCCGTAGCCGAAGAGCCGTCTGCGTCGCCGTGAGGCTGCGCAGCCAAAGCAAACGCCACCGGGGTGCCGAACGAAGATGGAGACCTCGACGACGGTCGCAAATGCTGCCGCGGCCAGAGGCCCAACCGTGCGCAAGGGCACGCTCGCGCCGAGGGCGAAGGGCATCAAACGAACCGCCGCCACGGTGGACGCAATCAAGAGAACGAGCCCACAGCAGACTAGGATGTAGCGAAGGAAGCGGGCAAGCGACACGGCTCCGCTAGGCTAGCTCAGGATCGACCGAGCGGTTACTCGACTCGTGACGCGCGAGGCGACGGCGGCGAAGACTGGTGTTATGCTGCCGGACGTTCACCACGGCCCATGCCCATACCGGCAAAACCCGTGGACTTTCTGCGGAGGGAGCATGCAACTTTTTCGGTCTATCGCACTTGCCGCCACTGTCTTGCTTGCAATCGGACACATCTCGACGGCGAACGCACAAACGACGACTCAATCGGTGGAGCCGTCTTCCTCCGGAAAGGGAATCGTCGGAGGGACGCTGCTCGGCGCAGAGGTCGTTCTGCTCACGGAGGCAGCGTTCGACGTTTCGCCCGACTGGCTCTATTACGTCGGTGGCGGAGCCGGCGCGATCGGCGGCGGGATTGCCGGCTACTACCTGGAGGGCTCGGGTGGCCTCAGTGCGAAAGGAAACATGTATCTCCTTGCTGCAGGCATGTTGCTCGCAATTCCGACGACGGTCGCCGTGTTGAGCGCGACTGCGTACGAGCAACCCGCAGAATACACACAAATCAGCCACCCACGGACGAACCAAAAGCGGAACCGGTACTCGCGGTCCCACCCGAGACTACGTCGCCCCCCGCCTCGACGAGCCCAACGGACACGACGCCCGGAGCAGCACCAGCGCCAGCCGCACCAACGTCGCAGTCCCGACCGAAAGAACGGCGACGTGCGTTGCCCATGGCACTCGTCGCAATGGACTCACAAGCGAACCTACATCTGGGTCTCCCTGCCGTCGAAGTGCGCGACATGTACTCTCGCACCGAGCTTATGCGCTTCGGTGTTCAGCAACGCACGGAGTTGCGTGTACCCTTGTTCCGAGTAGCCTTCTGACCTTGGCAAAAGTGGCCGTTGCGATTCCTGGACGGTGTCCCCGACCGCGATTGCTTTCGCAAGCAGCTGAACTTAGGTAACATCGTGCGCTCGGGGATCTGTGACCGGTCCCTCCCTGAACTCCAACTGGCACAGCATACATCATGCAGAAATCTGGGAATTCTCGCGGCCGTTCCAGTCATGACCCCGCACTCGGCAAGGTCATCGCCGGTCGCTACCGGCTCGAGGCACGAATCGGGGAAGGCGGCATGGGAGTCGTCTACCGAGCTCGGCACGTCCTCATCGATCGCGTCGTTGCCGTCAAGCTCATTCGGCCGGATCTGAGGGGCGAAACGCACCTGCGCGCGTGGATGCTTCGAGAAGCGCGCGCGGCGAATCGAGTTGACCATGCGCACATCATCGACATTCACGACATCGGTGAAACGGACGACGGAGAGCTCTACTTGGTCATGGAGTACCTCGTCGGTACTCCACTCTCCGCCGAACTCGCCCGCGGCCCCATGCCCATCCAACGTGGAGTCGACATCCTAGAGCAGATGTGTGCCGCACTCGCTCGTGCACATGATCTCGGAGTCGTTCACCGCGATCTCAAGAGCGACAACATTCTGTTGACCAGTCGAGGCGGCAGAAAGGACTTCGTGAAGATCCTCGATTTCGGACTCGCAGCGCTCGCGCACGATCCGAGATTGGCTCCGAAAGGCGCGGTATTCGGGACGCCCGAGTACATGTCTCCCGAGCAGGCGCGAGGCGAACAAGCGGGACCGCAATCGGATCTTTACGCGCTCGGCGTGCTCTTCTTCGAAATGCTGACGGGGCAACTCCCGTTTCGTTCCAACGATCGCGAGACGTTGCTCGAAATGCAGCGAACCGCGCAAGCACCCAAGCCGAGTGGAATCAAGAAAGAGTGTCATCCCGTCGCCGAACGGATCGTCCTCAAACTCCTCGAGAAGGATCCTCGAAAGCGCTACCGCGACGGTCACCATCTCCTCGAAGAGCTCAAGGCCCTCCAACGCTCCCTGCCGAGCAATTCGTGGGAACGCGAAGGAACGGAGGCCGCTGCTTCACCCCCACCGCCGCCCCCACCCAAGTCGGCAAATGTCACGGAGTGGGCGAGCCGCGCCGGGCTCTTCGCTCGTATGGTTGCCCGAGCATATCCCTCGGGTGGGCCGCCGGAAGAAGTCGCGCAGAGCCAAGCGCAGCTCTGGGACGTGGCGGCGAAAGCCAATAGCTTGGAGGGTGAGATAGCGAGTCACACGCGAAAGCTCGAAGCCCTCGAGCGCCGTGGTCGCGCCCTGCGCGCAGAGATTGGCCGTAAAGTAGAGGAACTCGCGCAAGAGGAGTCCCGCTCGCTCCGAGAAGCCGCAGCGTACGCCGAAGAGGAAGAAGCCGCGCGCCTCGAACTCGCGCGCGCACAGCAGATTGCTCGCGATCGACAGTATTCAGCGGATCAAGCCGAGCGCGCAGGAACGGCAACGCGTGCCATCTACGAGGCTGCCGGCGCAGCAAAGGCGCTCATCGACGCCAAGCGAGATTGGCTACGCACCCGCGAAGAGCGACGTGCCGCAAAAGAAGCGACGGCGAGAGAGCTGCGACGTCAAATCGAGGAGTTGCGATCCCAATTGGCGCGCTATGCAGAAGCGCTCGAAGAGGACTTGCAGGCGGGGCGCGAAAAGGTCGCCAACCGCTCCCGCGAAGGACTGCGCTACGAGAAGATTTTTCTCGATGCCTCGGCATTGTTGATCGGGCACCTTCGGGGCAAGCCCGAGTGCCGCGAGCTCATGGCGGAACTCAATGCTCCCAGTGTTTCCAGCAGCCAAGCGGCGTCGTCGCTCTCTGCCGCGTCCATGGGTGCACAGCCAGTCGCCGGAGGCGCACCAGCCGTCCCAGCGGCGTCTCGCGTGTCTTGACCGCCGTCATCTGACGCAAGCACGGGCAGCCCTGACGTCCAAAACGTCGGGGCTGAATCGTATCGACGGGCGGACGATGGTGCCCACCCGAACTTCCGCGTCCGGGCACGACCATGCACACGCTCATGCCCCAGTGGAAGCCGCTGCACGCGTCGAGCCCCAACGAGCCCTCTCCGTCGAGTCTCCACCGCACGGCTTCGAATCGTTCGTGAGCAACGAACCCCAGACTTCGACGCACGCACGCACTCCCTCCCCCAATAGACGAAAGCCCCGAAGTCCGTGAACTTCGGGGCCGCTTCGCCGTCCTCACTCACCGGCGCGTTTTCGCCAATCAGGTGGGGATGTTGCCGTTGCGCTTCGGCCAAGTGAGCTCGCGGCGGTGTTGCACCGAACCCATCAGCCGCGTCAGCTTGCGCCGCGTGTCCGCGGGATTGATGACCGCGTCGATGAACCCACGCTCCGCTGCTTGCCGCGGAGAGAGGAGAACGAATCCTCGTACTCCTTGGTGCGCTTGGCCATCTCGGCCTTCGGATCTGCGGCAGCGGTGATTTCCTTCTTGTAAAGGACCTCGACGGCGCCCTTCGCGCCCATGACGGCGATTTCCGCCGACGGCCACGCGAGCACCACGTCGCCACCGATGTGCTTCGAGCTCATCACGATGTAAGCGCCGCCGTAAGACTTGCGCAAGATCACGCTCATCTTGGGCACGGTGGACTCACAATACGCGTAGAGCAACTTCGCACCGTGGACAATCACGCCGTTGTGCTCTTGATCTTGCCCTGGCAAGAAGCCAGGCACGTCGACGAACGAGACGATCGGAATGCGGAACGCGTTGCAAGTGCGGATGAAGCGGCCCGCCTTGCGCGAAGCGTTGATGTCGAGCACACCCGCGAGTACCGCTGGTTGATTGGCGATGATGCCGACACTCTTGCCACCGAGGCGAGCAAAGCCGACAACGATGTTGCCCGCGAATCGCTCCTGCACTTCCATGAAGGAGCCGCGATCGACGACGGCGTTGATCACGGGGCGCACGTCGTAGGCAGCCTGAAGATCGGACGGAATGAGGGTCGAGAGCTCGGGACACGCGCGGTCGAGGGGATCGACACACTCGATGTCGGGCGGCGCCTCACCACAATTCTCGGGCAGGTACCCGAGCAGCCGACGAGCCTTCTCGATCGCATCGACGTCTTGCGCGGCAGTGAAGTGAGCGAGCCCGGTCTTCTCCGAGTGCACGCTCGCACCACCGAGGTTCTCGACGCTCACGTCCTCGAAGGTCACGGTCTTGACGACCTTGGGCCCCGTGAGGAACATGTAGCTGCGGCCCTCCGCCATGATCACGAAATCCGTGAGCGCAGGGCTGTACACGGCGCCGCCTGCGGCTGGCCCGAGAATGATCGAAATCTGCGGGATGACGCCGGAAGCGCGCACGTTGCGATAGAAAATCTCGCCGTAACCCGCGAGGGAATTGACGCCCTCTTGGATTCGCGCGCCACCCGAGTCACACATGCCGATGAAGGGCGAGCCGTTGCGAACGGCCATGTCCATCACCTTGCAGATCTTCGCGGCGTGGATTTCTCCGAGCGAACCACCGAGAACGGTCTTGTCTTGGGAGAACGCGAAGGCAGTCCGACCAGCGATCTTGCCGGTTCCCGTGATTACGCCGTCACCGGCGAATCGCTTCTTGCCCATCCCGAAGTCGACGGTTCGATGCATCACGCCAGCATCGAACTCTTCGAAGGTACCCGCGTCGAATAGTAGCTCGAGGCGAGCACGCGCGACGTTGACCTGCGGTTCCGCGTTAGCGACCGCTTTTGCAGTGTCCTGGCTCATCAGTTGCTCCCGGGGGCCACGATGGTGGCAAGCAGATCCCCCATACGCACGGTCTGGCCAGGGGTAACCTTGTAAGTCACGACGCCGGACACCGGAGCCGCAATCGTGTTTTGCATCTTCATTGCTTCGAGAACGAGCAGCGAATCGCCTGCCGCGATCTTGTCGCCGTCTTTCAGCGACAGGGAGAGAATATTGCCTGCGATGGCTGCGACGACGCGACCGGACCGCTCGATGGGCGGTGGCGGCGGCTGGCTCAGGACCTTCTTTCGGAACTCGTGAGCTTGAGCCAATTCGACGCGCACCTTCTGGCGCTGCCCGTCGGGTGTCTCGGCGATGAGCTCGCCGTGCTCGAACCTCAACTGAAGAGGGACGCGCTGCCCCTCTTCAGTCGAAACGAGGATGCCATTCTGACCGGCGTCGATACGAACGTCACGCGACGCTCCGTCGACGGTCACGGAATTTGGGTCGTTGGGATCGATGTGAACATCGAACTTCGACCCATCCTGGAACTCCACCACGTAGTGGAGCAGTTGGGTGGTCATTTTCGAAGCTTCCGAAAACTCTGCCGCTCAGAAATGATTAGCCGGAGACACGCAGCGGCAGATGCTCGCGCTCGGACTCGGAAACGAGACCGCGATGCAATGCGAGCGCCACGGCAGCCGCTAGACTGGAAGCCGGGAGTACCGGGGGAGCGTCGAAGAAGCCGGAAGGACGGGCCTCGACCTGTCCAAGGTTGGCATTGAGATTGGACGACTTCGGAAACGACACAACGGCACTCTGCATGGGTTCTACTCTCCAGTGAGGCCTATAGGCCTAGGCTGTGGTCGCCCGCAGTTGCAAGTTTCGATCCACGAGGCGAAGCTACTACTCCCAATTGGTTGCGGGCACAAGCCCCGAATTTTGCGGAGGAAATCGACCCCGCTTTGCGACGCTTCACCGGCTCGTAGGTTGAAGTGTGTACTGTCATACGCGTTGGAACCCGTGTTGCCGTCACCTTCCGTGCGCGCCGCGTCAGTCTCGACTCTCCGGAGACACTGCAACGAAAACCTCGTTCTTGCGACCGAGCCTTTCGCGACTTCCTCGCCTCGTTGCCGCCACCGCGCATTCAGCGTTGCTGGTTTTCACGGCGTAATCACGTCGGAATACGACCGATAGGGTGTCGCCGAGCAACGAACTTCGCACCCCCGCGCACCGAGGAACGCCGAACCAGCTCGCCCTCCCATCACATTCGCGCCGGCAGCTGCATGGGAAACGTCTCGGCAAGATAACTGCGTTTGTCGAGCATGCGTTGCGTTCGCCAGAGCACGCGTACCAATACGAGCATCTGCCTCGGAGTAAGGCCCCGCATCCAAGAGAGTATCTTCGGAGCGGCAGACCTCGACGCGAGTACGTTGCGCCGCCAACACTCTGCGAAAAGCTCGAAGAACCGCTCGCGACCGAGACGGGGTTCGTAGAGCAGGTGATGCATGTCCCACTTCGAGAAATCATGTTCGAGCACGCGACCTCGCATTTGCTCGAAGAGTGGCGTCCCCGGCAGCGGAGTCAAAATGGTGTATCCCAGTCGCGAGAGTGAAAGTCGATCGACCATTTCCCACATGGCTTCGAAATCGGACTCCGTCCAATCCGGATCGACGACGAAATTGCCCGTCACGCCGAACCCCAAACGACGGGCGACGGCGACCCCCTCTTCGGCTGACTTCACGCTCATGTCCTTCTCGAGAGTCGAGAGACTTGCATCCGTCGGCGCTTCGAAGCCGAAAAAGCAGTCGAAATGCTTGGCAAGACCGCGCCACTCCTCGAGAACCTCGGGATGCCGTGCCGCGGTGTCGAGCCGCGTCTGGACCAGTATCCAATCCTTCTTGATGCCGCGTCGCTTGAGGAGCCTTGCGAGTTCGAGACTCCTCGCGGTCGGGTAGAAGAAGAGATCATCTACGATGAAGACGTTGTGCCCAACCTCCGCAAAATCTTTGGCGACGTGCTCGAGACTGCGGACGGCGTTCTTGCGTCCATATCGCAGGGAGGTCGAGCAAAAGGAACAACGATAGGGACACCCTCGCGCCGTCTCGAGTGCCCACAGCGGCTGTTTATGGACGCAGAGATAGCGATTTCGATAGGGCTCGACGAGATCCCTCGCCGGCGACACGACCAAATTCATGTCAGTGCGAATGTCCTCTTGCGATCCGAACTCGAAATTCGATGGGCCCGCACCGGGCTCGCGCCGCACCCAGAACCCCGATGGAGCGCGACCCCGTGAGCCCGAGTCGAACCAAAACCGCATGAGACCGCCGAGCGTCGTTTCCGCGTCGCCCAAAGCCAAAGCATCGATGGCTGCGTCGAAGAACGGCTCCTGGTGGAGCGCAACGACGTGCCCACCAACCACGACGGGGCACGTCGAGCGAGCTCGTTTGACGTTGCGTGCAGCGGCAAGCGTCGTTGGGATGTCGACCGTGTGCATGCAGCTCACGCCCACCATGACCGGCTCGAGCTCCCGCACCAACTTGTCGAGGGGCGGCGCAAATCGCTCGTCGATGAGCCGGACCTCGTACCCAAGGGCGCGCAGGGTCGACGCCACGTATTCGAGGCCGAGAGGTTCGACCCGAAAAAACGGCCCAAGCCCGAAGCGCTCGTTGGGAGACAGGGGCCGAACCAGCAAAACCAGTGGATTTGGGGGCAAGGCGGACACGCAGCCTAATACCACCTTGGGCCTTTGAAAACTCCCGGAGTCTTTGGCAAAGTGGGTACACCCTATGCCGATTCTTCGCATCCTGTCAGAAAAGTCGCCTGAATCCCTCGTCGAGGTGCGGGCACTCCGCGACAAGCTCCGCTCTGGCAAACTGACGGCAGCATCCGAGCAGAGTAACCTCGACGTTCCTGCAATCGTTCGTGACCTGCTGTCACAGGTGGAACGAGGGGGGGACGCCGTAGTCGCGCAGCTGACGTCGAAGCTCGATCGCGCGAACATCACCCCCGAATCCCTCCGCGTCCCGGTAGAGGAATTGAAGCAGGCCCATGCGGAAGCGGATCCCGATTTCCTCGAGCTCATCCGCACGGTGATCGCCAACATTCGGGAGTACCAGGAGCACATCCGGATCCGAGCGCCGGAGCCGCTCCTGCGAGGCGGGCGAGTTCTCGGGGTGCGTTACACACCAATTGACCGCGTGGGCGTGTACGTTCCCGGCGGCAGAGCGCTCTACCCTTCGACGGTGCTCATGACGGTCGTTCCTGCGCAAGTCGCGGGTGTCAGGGAAATCGTGATGGTCTCACCACCCACGGGTGGAGACATTTCTCCCATGGCCAAGGCTCTTGCAGCAGAACTCGGGATCACCGAGGTGTATCGCATGGGCGGCGCTGTGGCCCTCGGCGCCCTCGCCTACGGCACCGAGTCGATCCACAGTGTGCAAAAGATCGTCGGCCCGGGCAACGCCTTCGTTGCCGAAGCGAAACGTCAATTGTTCGGACGCGTGGGGATCGACTCCATCGCTGGACCGAGCGAGGTATTCATCGTTGCAGACGACGCGGCAAGCCCCGTGCACGTCGCGAGCGATCTCTTGGCGCAGGCTGAACATGATCCTGGTTCGGCCATTCTCGCCACACCCTCGCAAAAGCTCGCGGAGGCCGTAGCGGGCGAAGTCGAGCGACAGGTCGCGGCACTCGAACGGCGCGACGCCATCGTCGCGGCACTCGCGAGCTACAGCGCTTGTGTCGTGACGAGCGATCTCAATCAGGCTTGCGAACTCGCCAACGAGTTCGCAACCGAACACCTCCAGATCATCACGCACAACGACGCCCGATGCCTGCAGCTCATTCGACATGCCGGCGCGATCTTCCTCGGCTCCAACACCCCCGTCCCGGTTGGCGACTACTATGCAGGACCGTCGCACGTGCTGCCGACGGGAGGCACCGCAAGACAATTCGGTCCGCTCAGCTGCAACGACTTCTTGAAAGCTTCGAGCCTTCTCCACTACGACGTCCAGTCCATCGACGAGGACGGCCGTGGGATCATCGATTTCGCGACGCGCGAAGGGCTCACCGCGCACGCCGCCGCGGTTCGCGCACGCCTCGAGCGGTAAACGAGCGACGAAAGCTCCTCCCGTCCGTGCACAGCCCGAAGGGGCGAAGCACGGACTTGGGAGGAGCAAGGCACACGGCACGTCGTGCCGTGTGCCGGTGGTGGGCAGCAAAAGCAAACATCGGCGCCCAATTCGGACTCGACGTTTCGGCGCCTCCGTCCCACGCCCACTCCGAACGCGAAGCTTCGGCGAGTGCCAACCGAAGCTCACTTCGCACGCGAAGCTTCGACGATCGACGCCCAGAAGCTCACTTCGAGCTCAGTTTTTCGGCAATGACCGCCCCGGCACCGCGACCTTGGATTTGTCCCTGTAGACGGAGGTGTTTCTCTTCGAAGTAACGGCGGAGCAGCGCACCGTGGAGACGAGCGTCGAACGACTCCCCGGCCATCCTTTGGAGATCGGCAAGCGCCGAAGCGCTCGGAACGTAGCGCATGCGCACTACTTTTCCTTCGCTTCGCATCCGCACATCTACACCACGCGCTTCGAATTGGACCGGCGTCAACGCGTGAACCACGTGCGTCGCGGAAACGTTCGAGCCAGCCTCCGTCGCGCGCTTCGTCGGGTTGCGCACGAACTCGTAGTCGTCCCAAGCATTCGGACCCGCACGACGAAAGCTGCCGACCAACTCCGCGTCGAAGGGCGCCGTCACCTCGTGAGTGACGTCGAGCACATCACTTGATTTCACTCGCTCCATGCCGTCACCTCGAGCCGAGAAGCTCTGACGTCGATCCGGTTCCAATCCGCGTCGCACCCAGTTCGAGAAAACGACGAGCTGCGTCGAGCGTTCGAATTCCTCCGGAGGCCTTCACCTGGCACTCGGGACGGGCGTGCTCGACGAGCAAGGACACGTCCGCTTCCGTCGCACCTAGCGCGACGAGCCCACCATTCGGTCCCTTGGCGGTCGCAAAACCCGTGGACGTCTTCACGAAGGCGACCCTTGCGGCCTTGCAGATTTCGCAGAGACGAACCTTGACGGCGTCCTCGACCAATCCAGTTTCGAAGATCATCTTGAGGATGGCGCCGCGCTCGACGATGGCGGTATTGAGCCCATTCACGAAGTCGGAAACCGCAGAAAACTCGCCGGACAGTGCTCGAGAGAGCGGTACTACCGCGTCGATCTCCGTCGCCCCGTCCTCGATGGCGGAAAGTGCCTCGAAACGCGTGACGTCGAGCTTCGCGTTGCCGTGAGGAAAGCCGACGACCGCGCAGACGGCAACGGAACTGCCCCCGACGCGCTTCGCTGCCCGCAGGACATCGACGGATTTGACGCAAACGGCTGCGACACCGAATCGAAGTGCGACGTCACAGCCTTGATCGAAATCACGATCGAGCAGGGTTGGCTGAAGCAGAGCATGATCGATGGCCTTGGCGATTTCGGCGACGTTCATGGGCCACAGTTAGCACAACAAAACGACTGAACTTGCATCCCACCGACGCGCCACCGACGCGTCCACAATAGCGAGCGCCGGACGAACCAGCGCTCGAGCCTCATGGGACGGGGACGAGCTGCTCGCCAGTTTCCCCATCGACGACGACGATGGCGTCGGTCGGACACGCTCGCGCACTCTTCAGGATGGTCTCGGGATCGTCGGTGACGATCTTGCGTACGCAAGCTACCCCATGACCGTCGATTTCGAACGTGCCTGGAGCCTCGTCCGCGCAAGCGCCATCACCAATGCAGTCTTCACGAATGATTCGGATCTCGAGTTTGGTTCCCGCCATTTCGAAGCATCCTCCGGAACTCAACGAAAGGGGGAGCATAGGACCCAAGTCGGCCCATGTCTCGTGGCCCGGAGGCCGTAATCGATGAATCTTCGAGCGCTTTTTCTGGAAAAGGGCTCCCTTGGCCGCCCGGAACCCTCCGGCCCCGCACCTCTGCGGTCTCCTTCGAACGCCACCCGAGTTCGCGATGGCAGGCAACGCCCCCATTCGACATCGGAGTGCAGTGAACACCGGCCGAGAGCGCTTCACGTCGCTCCCGGTTGCCGCTTTCCTGCGACGGACCACTTTCCGCGACTCGCCAGCCGTTTTCCGTCGAGAGGCTCCCAAGTGTCGAGAGCCTCTCTCGGGATCCGCACGCCGCTCAGCGCGTGGTGACGAGAACGATGGCCTCACCCGGCCGGAGTTCGTAATGGAACGGCTCGCTCACGTGGTCCATCGGATTCTCGGGCGAGACGCATTTCAGTGCAGCTCCCGATTGCACGTATTTGCGCAGCGAGTCGAACCAAACCGACTGACGGTTGTACGTATCGGTGTTGAGGAGGATCAACGCTTCTTCCCTCGAACGCACCGACCCCTTCCAAAGCATCAAGACCTCGCGATTGTCGATGTCGAAACGTTGCATCGGACATTCCTCACTGAAGATCCGATACTGCTCCTTGAGCGAGTTGATCCGAGTAATGAAGTCGGTCAAGTCGAGACGCGCCTCTTCCCAATCCGAAGGTTGCGTGTCGACGACGTGCATTCGCTTGGTAAAGCCAAACTCGCAGCCCATCGGAAGCATCGCGCCGGACGCGAAGAGGAACGTGAAGAGGATTTTCTGCTTTACGGCACCCTCGTTGAAATGGGTTTCCGCGTAGAGACGTTCGGTGTCGTGGCTCTCCGGGAACCCAATGGACGGCACGATCTCCCGCGTGAGGTTGTACTGTTCGAGGAGCCACGTGGCGTGGAAGTCCCACCACTTCGAGCTATTGAAGACGAAATCGAAGCCGCCCGTCGCCGTTTCACGCGTCTGATCCGCCGTGCATCCCAAGGTCTCCGCCACGAAAACGAGGTTCGGGTGCTTCTTGTGCGTGTCGTGGATCAGTCGCTGCCACACCTTCACCGGCACCTGATACGCCGCATCACAGCGGAAGCCGTCGCAGCCGAGCCCCACCATGAAATCGATGATGGAGAGGAGGTAAGCGTAGAGCCCAGAGTCATCGAAACAACGGCGATGGTCGAACTTCGCGAGGTCCTCCCAAACGACGCGTTCACCGTTCTCGACGCAGAAGGGGTGCGCGACTTTGCCGCCTTCGCGTTCGAACCAGTCGGGATGCTTCTTTACGATCTCGGAATCGTATGCGCAGTGATTGATGACGAGGTCCATCATCACCTTGAGTCCCAGGGAATGCGCACCATCGATCATGGCCTTCGCCTGCTCGGCCGCGGTGCTCTTCGACTTCGGATCGAGAAACACCGGATTGATGTCGAAGTAGTCGGCGATCGAATACAAGCTGCCAGACTTGCCCGTTCGCTGCAGCGGATTGACGAACAGCCAGTCGAAGCCCATTTGCTTCGCGCGCTTCAGGTGAGGATCCCAGGCATCGAATCGTCCAGCCAGCAGAGGAAACAGGTTGTATATGCGCATCGTGAGGGAGCGAACCAAACCGGCGAGGTATGCGCAAGCTCGCCAGCGGCGCCTGGGGACGCGGAATCGCGATTTCGCGCATTTGTCGATGGCGCAGCCCTGGCCCCTCCAATTTGGCCACGTAGCCGCTCCACCGAGACCACGAAAGCTACGAAGCTCGACGGCGCCTCGCCCCTGGCCGTTCGTCGGTGGCCCGCTGTCGTGACCGCGCCGAAAATCCGTCGCAATCGTCACGACGGATCGTAGCGCCGGAACACGCATTCACGGCTTCGTAGCGTCGGCGGTCTTCAGCTCGAACCGATCCATGACTCGCTGCGATTGCGCCAATACGGAAATAACCTCGACCCACCTCGGCACGCCCCTTCTGCCCGAAATCGAGCACCAGAGCTCCGGCGTAGCCCCGTTCGAGATGATGACGCTCGATACGCCCTTCGCGCATCACGCGGTCGCGAGTCACGTACGCAGCCCACCACCGATCATCATCGTGAAACCGCGGCGCATAGGCGCGAATCCCGGTACCGCCAAGCCCCACGACGATTGAGGCGGTTCGTCCCGGACCGAGTCGCAGCTCGTCGAAGGGCCCCTCGACGCCGTGGTCGTGGCTGCGGTCGCCAACACGAGTAAGGACCCTCGTCCGCGAATAAGAGTGTTCGTGACCAGAAACGACGAGAGCGCCGTATCTCTGGCAGACTCGATACGCCTCGTAACCCACTTCGTCGTTCTTGTAGCCCACCTGCAGATCGGCTTGGGTCTTGTGCCAGGCACAAATCCGAAACGGCTCCTTTGCGCTCGCAAGCTCCGATTCGAGGAACGCGAGCGATTTTCGATCGTCGCCGGTCGTGCCGATATCCGAAAGCAAGAGTCGGAGCGGCCCGAGTGAACATCGGGTCCGCCTGAGCGCAGTCCCCTCACACCCGGTCTTCGATGCGTACCTGCGTTGATAGGACTCCGCGTGGCGCTGATACGTCGCAAGCCCGGCAAGATCGTGATTGCCCACGACCGCAACCCACGGAGTGTCGCCCAATCGTTCGAGTAATTTCGCCCATGCGTCGGGACGGTCGCCGTAATCGAAGTCGCCGAGCAACACGATGAGATCGGGCTTCAGTGAGGTCATCCAGTCGAGGTTTCGCTGGGCTTCGGTACCGATACCGAAGTCCCCCGCGAGGACCACGCGTGTCGCCCCATCGGGCTTCGACTTCGACGGACCGAGAAGCTCGGCCTCCTTCGCCGCCGCACCACGCTCGACTGCCCGGACCGGCAGAGCTTGCCCCTGGCCGTCGACGTCGCGCGAAGGCTCGCGCCGACTGCACGCGATGGCGAGCACGATGAAAACGCCGGCCAGCACGCTGACGCCAGGGTGCCTCCAACCGCTCGGCACGACGTCCGAGTCACACGCACGCCTCCCCGAAGGAACTGACTTGCATGCGAATCGATTCACCATGTCGCGAAACCTCGATCACCGTCGACGAACCTCGTACGGCGTCGGATTGCATTTATCGATTGCACGCCGTGCGATCGGTCGGGAGGACCTCGTACCTCGAAGGGCTTGACGAGGTTCGAGGGTCACCGACCTGGTTCGTTTCGCTGAGTAGACTGAGATCTCAATCGAGCCTCGTCAACCCCCGAGGCTCGAGGGGCTCGACCTCTTGCGAGCCCCTCCGATGACGATGGCCTGCGGCTCAGTTCGACTTCGGGCGACAAATCCCGTCGCTGCAGACCGATACTCCGAGTGCGTCGCAATCGAGATCCGATTGGCAGGGCTTGGCACAGATCCGTGTTGCTGCACTGGCCTCCACGCACGTCAACTCACCAGCGCACTCCGGTGCGGCGGCGTCACTGCCGGAGCACTCCGAGTTGCATGGCATTCCCTGCGCACCACAGGTGCCGAGTTGAGTCGCCTGGGCCAGCAGGGCCGCATGGTCGGCGTAGGTGCAGCGGATCCCCCGGTTTGCGCTCGAGAGTGGTAGAGCAAAGGTCGCCACCTCACTGTCGATCGTCCCCGGACAGGCCTCGACGGAACGCGTCACGTCGAGATCGCGAGTCGTATCGATCTCATCGAGCTCGAAGGACCAATCGAAGAGGCATGAACCACACTTTGCGATCTTGCACTCGGGGTTCTCGATCGTAAGGCGTAGCTCGCCGTTCTCGGGCGTAGCGGCTTTACCCGTCCACTCCGCACCGCACGCACCCCGCTGATTGTAGAAGGCGATCTTCAGCCGCCGCGCGGAGGTGACTTCCCAGGCAACGCAGTCGTAACCTGCCGTCGCGACGGAGTAGTCCGCTGAAACGAGCGCCTGACCACTTCCCGTGGCGGAGCCGTCGAGACCGTTCTCCTTTTTGCAACCGCTGTCCGAGAACGTGGCCGAGAGCGCCCCTGGATTTTGCGTCTCCGTACCTTCGCATGCCCAGACGACGAGACCCAAGACGATGAGGAACCCCAATTTGGTTTTCATGGCTGACCTTTCAGCGTTTTACTAAGTGGAAAGAGTTGTACGTTAAGTTGCACGACATGATCCGCAGGCCCGGACGCGTCCGCGCGTTGCATGAGCTCCTTGCGAAACGCTGCAATCCGTTCCTTCAATTCGGCAAATCCTTCGGCGCTGACCGTGAGCGTCACCGAAGAGATGTCCCGTTGCTCACGGGGAAATTCGTCGAGTGCACAGATCGCGCGATTCATCATCGCGCGGTGATAATTGACGACGTGGTGCCCGAGGGGCCCGCCACCGGTCGTCACGCATTCGACGGATTGGACGAGGTTTCCGTCGGCGTCGCGTACCAGCAACCCGAGGTCGATCAACGTCGCGAGAGCCTGCTTGGCCTGTGCCGCACTGATCGCAGGGCGCAGCGTTGCGGCGATCCACTTCGCATCCTCACGAAAACCCGGCACTGCGACGAGCTCACGGATTGCAGGAACGTACCAACTGGAGTGATACGCGGCCTGAGCCGGTTCGAGCTTCTGCGCCTCTCGGAAAGAACGGAACCGCCGCAAACGCTCGTAGGCACGATTGCGCTCTTCGGCATTTAGCGCCTGTCCGAATGCGACGAGATCGCAAAAGTAGGCGGTCTCGTTCCCGTCGAGACCGCAACCCTTGGCGAATCGCACCGCCATCGCCGAACTGAGATCGCGCTCGCCCTTCATGACGAGAGGAAGGAAGTTGAATGATCGGATCTGCGCGCGTCGCGCAAAGGCCCGAAAGGAAAACGAGCGCCCCTCCGCCTTCTGCTGCTTGTAGAAGTCCCGCAGGAATGCTCGGTAATCGAGGTAGTCGAAGATGTGTACTCGATTCGCTGATTCCACGAGACAATCCTGACATGATTCCGCCGAATATCAGCCAATTTGGCAAACAAACCGTGTACTGGCAGTACACACATCGAAAACCCACGGAGCTGCCGAGCTTTTCCGTTCACCGTTCTTGCGCGACGGACGCGCGGACGCCGCACTCGGCCGCTGATGATCGGCGCATGACTCGCTTCCTCGCGCCGTACCCTTCGCGCCGTGCGCCGTACGCTTCGCGCCTCGCGCCGTACCCTTCGCGCCGTGCGCCGTACGCTTCACGCCTCGCGCCGCGCCGGGCGCCGCACCCTTCGCGCCGCGCGCCGTACCCTTCGCGCCGTACCCTTCGCGCCGTGCGCCGTACGCTTCACGCCTCGCGCCGCGCCGGGCGCCGCACCCTTCGCGCCGCGCGCCGTACCCTTCACGCCGCACCCTTCGCGCCGTGCGCCGTACCCTTCACGCCGTACCCCTCGCGCCGCACCCTTCGCGCCTCGCGCCGCGTGTTGCGGCGGCACATCCGCAAGAACGTCACAAGGACAGGCGCCGGTCGCCTTTCGCCGTTATCTTCGCCACTCGGCCGCTGCCGATCGACACAGGGCTCGCTTCCGCGCGCACTCGATCCGCGAATGCGAGGTTTCTCCGAACGAGCCCCAAATGGAAAAACGGCGCTCTGGATGGCTCCAAGAGCGCCGCATTCTCCGCCTCGTCGTCGAGTCACGAGGCAATGTTTAGCGCGGTCAGCTTAGTTCTGGCCGCGACCGCCGACACCCTTGGTCTCGGCGGTGATGGCGCGAGCGGGCTCCTTCGGACGGAGCGCGCGAGTGGCCTTGCCGGCGCGCCACAGTTCGGAATTGCCGAGCTCGTCGAGCTCCTTCTGGAGCTGTTCCTGGTAATTGGCGCCGCCCGTGGACTCGAGAACGCGCTTCGTCTCTTCGCCGCTCGAAACGCGACGATAGAGTTCTTCGAAGACCGGCAGGGTTGCGTCACGGAACTTGGGGCGCCAGTCGAGAGCACCGCGCTGAGCGGTTGCCGAGCAGTTGGCGTACATCCAGTCCATGCCGTTCTCGCTGACGAGACGGATGAGGCTCTCGGTGAGCTCTTCGACGGTCTCGTTGAACGCCTCGCTCGGCGAGTGACCGTTCTTGCGGAGCACGTTGTACTGCGCGTCCATGATGCCGGCGAGGGCACCCATGAGCACGCCGCGCTCACCGGTCAGATCGCTGAACACTTCCTGCTTGAAGGTCGTGGGGAAGAGGTAGCCCGAACCGACGGCGATACCGAGGGCCATGGTGCGCTCCTTGGCGCGACCCGTGAAGTCCTGCTCGACGGCGAAGCTCGAATTGATGCCCGCGCCCGAGAGGAAGTTACGGCGCACGCTCGTTCCGGAGCCCTTCGGCGCAACGAGGATCACGTCGACGTTGGCGGGAGGCACGACGCCGGTCTGATCCTTGTAGACGATCGAGAACCCGTGGGAGAAGTAGAGTGCGTCCCCGGGATTCAGGCAGGTCTTGATGAGTGGCCAGATCGCCTTTTGAGCAGCATCGGACACGAGCATCTGGATGATGGTGCCCTTCTTGGCAGCCTCTTCGATGTCGAAGAGGGTCTTGCCGGGAACCCAACCGTCGTTGACCGCGCGGTCCCAGTCGCGCTTGAACTTCTGCGACTGGCCGATGATCACGTTGAACCCGTTGTCACGCATGTTGAGCGCTTGCGCGGGCCCCTGCACGCCGTAACCGATGACGGCGATGGTCTCGTTCTTCAGTACTTCGAGAGCCTTCTGAACCGGGAACTCATCCCGAGTCACCACTTCTTCTTTCACGCCGCCAAAGTCGATGATCGCCATCTGTTCGAGTCTCCTACGCAGAATTGGTTGTGTCAGGGATCCCGCTTGGCCCTCGGTCGAGTCTTCGGCACAGCCATCGCACCTCATCGAAACGTCCGACGGCGGTGGCCTGCCCGACCGGTCCGTGTTGGGCTCGGGGGGCCGGAAGAATTGTCTCGGAATCGCCATCCGGCAAGCCCTGCGCCGCCTCCGAGCGCAAGTTTTCGTTCTTTTTTGGCCGATCTGCCGCGGAAACGCCGAGGTGCGAACGAACGTTTACGCATAAAAATCACGAGACCGCACCCGATCGTGACCACGGACCGCCGACCCAATCCCTCGCCATCAATGACGCAACGCGACGTTCGAGGACGATGAACGTCGAGGCCCCTTCACTGCCCCGCTGCCGCTCCGGTGGCGCTGACGTCGAGCCCTTCGATGAGGCGACGGGCCTCGACCTGACGATAAGTACCGTATTTTCCGCTCGCGAATCCGGCTAGCTCCGCACGCGCTTCCGCAGTGCGACCGAGACGCAGCAAGCAGAGTGCGCGGTTGTACTTCGCCTCGACTCGGAACCTGCCGGACTTCATTCGAATCGAGGTATCGAGTCCACGCGTCGAACGCCGCGTTCGCGTCTTTTTCGACGAAATGCGCGCGGTGGGCGGCTTCGTAGAGCTCGAGCTCGAGCGCCGTCGCAGCGTCGTCCGTGGGGCTCACTGCGCTCGGATGCGCACTCGCGAGGGGTCGCCCTCGGTCGAGTTGGCCGCGTTCCCCGCCAGAAGCCGTGGCGCTCGGAGTCGTCGGCGCGGACGGTACCGCTTTCGCGATTTCTTTCGTTGGTTCCGTCCCGAACGCGGTCACGGGCGTCGACGCCGCGGCGACGGGCGCCGAAGGCACCGAAGCGGTATTCGAGGCGGCATCGAGCGCTCGCGAAACGGGATTTCGCTCCTTGGCTCGACTTCTCTCCGAATCCCCGCCGTCACTTGCGGCGGAGACTGCGGCGGTCACCCGCTCGATCACCGCGACGAGCCGCCCCGAACTGGCAGCCCAAGCTGCGGATCCCAAGAGCAGCGCGATGATCGGAATGACGAAAGGGCTGCGGGCCCTCGCCCGTCGTTGCTGCTCGCGCAACTCTGCCATGACGCGCGTTCGCGTGAATTGCTCGTTGCCCTGCGGCTTGCCGTCGTACTGCTCGCGGAGGGCCTTCGTTGCGTCCTCGAGAGGATTTGTCACGGGTCGATTCACGATGCACCTCCGTGCGCGATCCCGCGCTCCTCGAGATACGCTCGCAACTTCTTTCGTGCGTGAAAGAGCCGTGTTCGAACCGTAGTCTCTGGGGCATCGACGATGGCGGAGACCTCTTTCGACGTACGCTCCTCGACGTCGCAAAGGACGAACGCGACGCGTTGATCGAGAGGAAGACTGTCCAATGCCTCTGTCAACACCTGCGCCAGCTGGCGTCGATGCACGAGCCGCTCCGGATCGGAGAAGTCACCTTCGGGCTGCTCGGCGTACCGCTGCATCGCTTTGCGCCGACGCACCGCCGCGCGCACGTGATGGCGGCTGTGGTTTACGGCGATCGAAAGCACGAAGGTCTTGATGCTGCTGTCGCCGCGATAGCGACGGATTGCCTTCGGCAGAGTGACGAACACCTCCTGCACGAGATCCTCCGTCGCAGAGACGTCACCGACGAGCCGCCGCGCGAATGCTCGAACATGCTCGTGATACCGATCGTACGCCTCGCCCACGGCCTCCAAATCGCCCTGGACCAGACGCTCACGCAGCTGGAGTTCGGGATCCGTTGAACGGACGGGACAGGCTTCGAAAGCAGTCAATTCAATCTCGCCAATCGTCATATTCGACCCCTGGCTCGAGGTCAAAACTCCCGTACATGGCGCTCGGAAAAAGTACCGAGAATCGATGGTCGCCATGACGGGCTTGGGCATGGTCCTCCGTGCCCCGAACGACGTGAGGTGTTCAACGAGGCGGCTCACAGGAGCGTAACTCCTGCAACCATCCGATAATCCAGGTCATTTTCGACCAGTCCAGCGACGGGCAAGGCCATGACGCCACCCCCGAAGACCGAAATCGTCTTGGGCACGATGTCGAAGGAGGCGGTCCCCCGCACGTCGAGCTCGTGAGCCCGATCGCGCGGGCCGTGACTGAAACGCTCGAGGACCCAGCCGTAACCGACCGCGGCATCCAAAGCGAAACGTAAGAGCGGCAGATGCCCACCGAAGGAATAATGCGTCCGAAAGCGATCCTTTGGTTCGTCGTAGCCGACCGCGATACTGGCGGTGCTGTAGCCCGTCAAGAATCGCACCCCGACGTTTTGTAGTCGCGGGGTCTCGAAGTAGTACTGCGGCTGGATCCGAACCTGATGCGACCAATTGGCGAGCCCATAGGCAAAGCCATGGTTGTTCTTCGCCACGTTGACGATCCCGAGTTGTCCCCCCGCGTCGACGTCGCCGGCGATGTTGACCATGCCGAGCTGAAGACCTCGGATTCGCCCCGCGTAGTTGACTGCGCCCGTGATCTGAGCGCCGTCGACCTTTTGCGTCGCGACGTTCGTTGCGCCGGACAGCTGTAGGCCAAAAAGCGATCCCTCGACGACGTTGGTTGCGCCCGCGAGCTGCACGCCGTCGATTCGCCCCCGCGCGTACGCGACAGCGCCGCTCAATTGAACGCCACTGCTGCCGCGGCTCGATTCCGACGAGCTTCCACTCGGTTCGGCACTCGCAGCGTTCCCCGACGCCTCGACACGGATCGCTCTGCCGACGCCCGCGGACGCATGGGTTCGGCGCACGCACACTGCCGACGTGACGAGGGCGCCACCGATCTGAACCCCTTCGAAACACCCGGCGCGCCAGCTCACCACACCGGACATTTCGGTCCCGGAGAGATCCCCCGTGGCGTACGAGCCCACGCCAGACATCGTAACTCCGCGCACGCGGGAGCCCAAGCTGACGAGACCGGAGATCTGAACACCGTCGAGGGATACGTCGTTGCGATCGACGAGCCAGGTCACACCGACGCCGGAGAGCCCACCAATCCGATTGTACCCACCGCCCAGATTGATGCGAAAGCGATAGCGTTCGGAGTCTGGATAGAGCGCGACCTTAGGAGACCACAGGGAAAGCTGAATCACGCGCGACTCGAGCAAGCGCTCGCCCGTGCCGTCACCCGCTTTGCTCGTCGACGGCTCCGCGCGCGCCGCAGGCCTGGTTTGGCCCGGCGTGGTGACGAAAGGCGGCGAAACGACCGGTTCCGTCTTCTTCGCTGCATCGGTCGGACTCGATGACGCGGCCGCATTTGCCGCACCGTCGGGAGCGACCGTCTCGTTCGATGGACGCGATGTGTCAGCGTCGGAAACTCCGTCGGGACGCGACACATCCGCGGAGATCGCTTCACCGCGATTCGGTGCGGACTCCGCCGTTGAAGCGTTCGCGGCGCTGCTTCCTTGCGCCGCGCCGCCACGCACGTCACGGCTTCCATGCGCCGCGTCGCGTGACGCCCCGGCGGGGACGCGAAGGGCATCGAGGATTTCCGCGGCTTCGTTCCTGACGAGATTGCCGACGACCCACGCAACGACCTGTGCGCGACGCTTGGGTTCGACGGGCAATGGCACGCGACGCTCGAGGTTCGTGGATCCGTCGAGCGAGCGATAACGGACGACGACGGCGGGGCCTAGCACTCCGGTGACGCTCACCTCGCCCCAGTGGGGACGAGCCGGATCCGCAGCGATCTCGACACCGAGTTCCGTCGCGATGGCGTCGCGGATCGCCGGTGAATCGAGCTGTACGGGCCCCTTCGTCACCACGACGAGCAGACCATTCTCGGCAACGGGAGCCGAGGATACGCGCGTGGGCTCCTTCGTTGACGCGCTGGCAAGAGCCGATTGCGCCGCGCAAAGTAGGGCTATCGATAACCAGTAGCTTCGTTGAGTGGAACGAGTGAGCATCGAAGTTAGCCCTTCGTGCCCAGCATTCCAGAATCGTTCAAAGGACGCCCGCGTTCGTCGCTCTTTCCGCTAGATGCGCAGGCTTTCGGTCGAAAACCGCACCGAGATGCTTGGTTTCAGTGGCGGAGCCCGCTTCGGCCCCGAAGCAGGCCCACGAATTCGACATCGCCGCCGAGTCACCTCGCTCCTTGCGCCGGGCGAGCTAATCTTCGCTCCGCATGCCGGCTCCAATCTGCCCCGTGGTCGCCACTTGTGGCGGATGTCCGTGGTTCGACGAACCCGCGGAACGAACACGTGAGCGAAAGCTCGGCGAGCTGCGCACCGCCCTCGCACGACACTTGGGCGCGTCCTTTGCGACACACGACGTCGGTTGGGTGCATCGGGATGGCCCCGTCGGATATCGGCATCGCATCCGACTCCGTGTCGACGAGAGCGGGATCATCGGCTTCTTCAACCAGGAAAAGTCGAGACAGTGCGCCGTACTCCTCCCGGACGTGCTCGAGCGTCTGCAGCGCTTGCTCGACTTCAACGAATCTCATCCCGAGTTCTTCGTTGGATTTTGCCATCTCGAGCTGCGCGGTGTCGATCTCGACGGTAAAGCCGCCCTTTGCCTCTATCCGAGAATTGGCGCGACGCTCGTCGGAAGCGAGCGCTTGGCAGGACTCACCCAACTCGGTGACGATTGGCTCTTCGGGATCCGCGACCACGGCGCCATGCCAATGCAACGCCTCGCCCTGACCCATCTGTATCACTTCGTGCCGCTGACGAGCTTCTTGCAGGTCAATCGCGTCATGAACGATCGACTCGTCCAACACGTCGTCGACGGCGCTCGCGCGCGACGGGTGCGGTCCTTTCTCGATCTCTTCGCGGGCGCCGGCAATTTCACCTTACCTTTGCTCGCGCTCGGTGCGCGCGGGACCGCGATCGAATCGGATCGGTTGGCCATCGAAGCCTGCGATCGCTCGGCCCGAGCACAGTCCTTCGATAACGGCATCTTCCGTGCAGAGGACGCGCGAAGTTCCGTTGCCGAGTTCGGGATGGACGAAGGTTTCGACCTCGTAATCGTCGATCCGCCGCGTGCGGGCTTGAAGGAGAGCGTCCGTGACGTGGCGCGTCTCGCGAAGCGCTTCCTCGTTTACGTCTCTTGTAATCGAGAGTCCCTCGCCAAAGATCTCAAGCGTCTCGTCGACTCGGCAATGGTGATCGAATCGATCACCGCATTCGATCTCTTCGAACGCACCGATCACCTCGAAACCTGCGTTTGGCTTCGCGCATCCGATGGGGCGCCGTAAGCACCCCATGACGGCGAACCGGAAGCGTGCACGCCGCCTCACCCGCAGGGCTTGCAGGTGCAGGAGGCGGGATCGGAGGTTTTGCAGGTGCAGCAGGTGCAATTGCCGCCAGTACAATGGGTGATTCCACAGGCTCGCGCACCTTCGAGACAGTGAACCGTGCAACCGCCGCCCTGGCAGGTGTCCATGATGCAGCTCGTCCCCGGCTCCATACACGACAGCGAACACCCCCCACCGACGCAGAGCCTGAGATCACAAGTCCCCCCGGAGGCGCAGTTCATGGTGCAGCCGCCGGCCTTACACGTGTCGAGTGAACAGCTGGAGCCGGTGCTGCATGCCATTTGGCAGCCCCCGCCCAGTGCGCAATCGCCGGTGCAACGGGACAGCCCCGAACACGTCGTACTGCAACCACCGCCATCACACTTTACGTCGCAATCCGAGTTATTCGTACATTCGGTGGTGCACCCGCCGCCCGTGCAACCGACATGACACGAGGAACTCTGATCGCACGAGTTGTTGCAGAGCGTATTACATGTCGAGGTACAAATGGCCCGCTCGGCACAATCGAGTTGGCAGCCCGTCTGGCATACCTCGTCGCAAGTCGCGTTGGTGCACGTGCCGGTACAGATGGATTTCCTGAGGACAAACGATGTCGCAATCCGACCCCGGTTCGCAGGTGGTATTGCAGACCGCCGGCGTTTGCACGGAGCACGTGAGCGAACAGGTCTGGTTCGCCTCACACAGACAATCCCCTGTCGTACAAGGTCCTGGATTCGAAGCGCCGCCGGTACCACCCATGTTCGACGAGCCGCCAACGGACGTCGTGCCGCCCATGTTCGAAGTTCCGCCAACGGATGGGGTACCCCCGACATTCGACGAGCCACCAACGGAGGTCGTGCCGCCAACGGACGTCGTGCCGCCAACGGACGTCGTGCCACCGAGATGCGAGCTGCCGCCAACGGACGTCGAGCCACCAAGGTTCGATTTGCCACCGGTCGCCGACGTTCCACCGGAATGCGAGCTTCCGCCGCTGCCGAGCCCACCTGCGCTCGTGCTCGCCGAGGAACCACCTTGCCCAGACGTACTTCCGCCCGCTGACGAAGAGCCCCCTTGCCCGCCCAACTCGACGGTGCTCGATGCGCCACCGGATGCCGTTGCTCCGCCGCTCATCGCTCCACCCGTAGTTACGACGGAAGAACCCATTCCGGCGCCTCCCAGCTGCGATGAACCGGAAGAGGTCTTCCCTCCCTGCGCGCCCACGCCGGTATCGCCAGCTTCAGCCGAACTGCCAGCTTCAGCCGCAGATCCGCTGCCACTCGTGTCGAGACTGCAGGCGTACGTTCCAGTCGCAAACACCAGAGCGGAGGCGAAGGCAAGCCGGAGATTACCGCGTAACGTCATAGGGGTCGTACCTATACCAGCCTTTGAGCAAAACTGAAGCGACACGCGTCGAGTGCACCGGCGAAGCTCAGCTCCGCCGGCATTCTCCCATTACCCTTCGACACAAAGCACCGCGCGGCCCTCGAACCTCGAGAAGGCGTCGTCGTGAGCTCGCTGGGTGCCCGGGATTACTTGACGCTCGTACTACCGACGGATGCCGACTCGATACGAGGACGCGCCGCCGATGCGGAGACCATTGCGCAAAAGCCGAAGGTCACGGTTTTGCCCGGCTCGACGAGGCTGTTGTACGCGGCGTTCGTCATGGTGAGCAGGGCCCCACTTCTCAACGTCTTTGCGTCCCAAGTGTTGCTCACAACGGCGTCGCCCACATTCACCACCACCGTCCAACCGGACACGGCCGTCGTGGTGGTGGTCGAGAGCGAGGCACGAGCGCAGTAGCCCGTTCCCCAATCGTTGGCCAAGTCCAGCTTGGCGACGAGGGGTGAGGAGGAAGACCCGCCGGTGCCACCGGCGCTACTCGAACCGCCAACGCTCGAGGTGCCGCCGATGCTCGAGGTGCCGCCGACGCTCGAGGTGCCGCCGACGCTCGAGGTGCCGCCAACGCTCGAGGTGCCGCCGATGCTCGAGGTGCCGCCGATGCTCGAGGTGCCGCCGATGCTCGAGGTGCCGCCGATGCTCGAGGTGCCGCCGACGCTCGAGGTCCCGCCGATGCTCGAGGTGCCGCCGACGCTCGAGGTGCCGCCGACGCTCGAGGTGCCGCCGATGCTCGACGTGCCGCCGACGCTCGAGGTCCCGCCGATGCTCGAGGTGCCGCCCACCGCGCTCGATCCGCCAAGGCTGGATGTGCCACCAACGGTGCTCGATCCGCCGACACTCGAAGTGCCGCCGACGCTTTGGCTCCCGCCGCTTCCGGTGACGCCGCCGGTGCCAGAACTTCCGCCGGCGCCGCTCGGGCCACCGCCGACGACCTCGAGAGACTCGATTTGAGCCAGATACGCGGCGCCTAGCTTCTGCGCACAAAAACCGACCTCGACGACGGAGTTCGGTTGAATGACTTTATTCCAATCGAGGGGAGTCACGGTGATGCGGCTGCCGGAGGTCGTGTACACACCGCTCCAAAGGTTGGTGACACTCGACTGCTTCATGTCCACCACGACTTTCCAACTCGTGATCGGAGCCGTTCCGGTGTTCTTGACGGTCAACGAAGTACAGTAGCCCTGCGCCCAGTCGGAAGTCACCTTGAGCTGCGCATCCGCCACGGAGGTGCCAAGCGCTGCCTCTGCGGCGGCGACGTCTTCGCCGTCATTTCGACCAGCATCCCCTTCACAACCCGCGCTCAGCGCCGTAACCAATGCCAGAAGTCCGACGTACGTAAGCCGTGTACTCATGATGGCCTCCTTCAGAGCAACACGGACGCTAAAGGAACCGTCGCTCATTTAGCAAGCGCGTTTGTGGACCTACACCCATTTTCACGACCCGATACGCCCTTTACACCGAATGAGCGCGGAACCGGTTACAGTCGAACCCATAAATGAGAATGGGCCGAAGCCCGCGCTCCGGCCCACGTCACAATTGCTACCTCACGGTCGAGCGGCGACCTCTTCCGGTAAAGCGAGTACCGCTCCGCGGCTGGCGCTCGTCACCATGCGACAGTATCGACCGAGCCATCCGCGCTGGATCTTGGCAGCCGGAGGCTGCCAACCTTCGCGTCGTTGACGAAGCTCATCGTCGGATACGAGAACCTCGACGCGGCGGGCTGGGATGTCGATACGGATTTTGTCCCCGTTGCGCACGAGAGCGATGGTTCCCCCCTCGGTCGCTTCGGGACTGATGTGGCCAAGGCACGTACCAGCGGTGCCACCCGAGAAGCGTCCGTCGGTGATGAGCGCCACGCGCTTGCCGAGCCCCTGCCCCTTGATCATCGAGGTCGGAGAAAGCATCTCCGGCATTCCAGGGCCACCCTTTGGCCCCTCGTAACGGATCACGACGACGTGGCCCGCCTTTACCTCGCAGCGCTCGAGCGCCGCCAGGCAATCGTCCTGTGAGTCGAAGCAGATCGCCTCGCCCTCGAAGACGAAACACTCCGGATCGACTCCGGCGCTCTTGATGACGGAGCCCTCGGGCGCGAGATTGCCGAACAAGACAGCGAGACCACCGTCCTCGGTAAATGCCTTCTCGAGCGGATGAATGACGTCCGCGTCCTTGATCTCGGCGTTGGCGATGTTTTCGCCGAGGGTCTTGCCGGTTACCGTCGGTGCAGTCGTGTCGACGAGCCCGCTGCGACGACTGACCTCCCGCAGAATGGCGCTGATACCGCCGGCCCTGTCGACGTCCTCGATGTGTACGTCGTTCTTCGAGGGCGACACCTTGCAGATGCAGGGCGTCCGCGCGGAAAGCTCGTTCAGCCGCGCCAGCGGGTAATCGACGCCAGCTTCCTGCGCGATGGCGAAGCCGTGAAGCACCGTGTTCGTCGAACCACCCATGGCCATGTCGAGCACGAAGGCGTTGTCGAGAAATTTCTGGTTGACGAGCTTGCGCGGCGTCAGCTGCTCGCTCACGAGAGCCACGATCCGACGCCCCGCTTCGTCGGCAAGCTCGAGTCGCCGCGGATCGACGGCAGGAATGGTGCCGTTGCCGGGAAGCGCCAAGCCAATTGCCTCGAGAAGGCAGTTCATGGAGTTCGCGGTGAACATCCCCGCGCAGGAGCCTTCGCCAGGGCAGCAGCTCTCTTCGAGCACCTTGAGCTCGGTCTCCTTCATTTGACCGCTCTGCACCTTACCGACGCCCTCGAAGATGGTGATCAAGTCACCGGTCTTCTTGCCCTCGTGGCGACCGGCTTTCATTGGGCCACCGGTGACGAAGATCGTCGGAATATCGAGGCGCACGGAGGCAATCGCCATTCCCGGTGTGATCTTGTCGCAGTTCGAGATACACACCATCCCGTCGAATCCGTGCGCCTGCACCATGGACTCTACGCTGTCGGCGATGAGCTCGCGACTCGGAAGTGAGTATCGCATTCCGATGTGCCCCATCGCGATCCCGTCGCAGATGGCAATCGTATTGAACTCGAAGGGCACGCCGCCCGCGTCGATGATGGCTTGCTTTACCCGCTCGGAGACCTTCCGCAGATGCCGATGCCCTGGAACGACATCGGTATAGCTGTTGGCAATCCCAATGAAGGGCTTGTCGAAGTCCTCGCGCTTCACACCACAGGCACGCAAAAGTCCGCGACTGCCGGCGCGGGCCAAACCCTTTTTGACGATATCGGAACGCATTGGAGCAAATCTCCTGGCTGGAAACCGGGGGCCGCTTACCATGAGCCAAAGCCCACTACCAGGATCGGCACGTCCGAAGCTTGGTCGACGGGCCGCGAGGCGCTCGTTTCGGTGTCCGTGCTAGCCCCGAGGTATCTCTCGATGCTCACCGCGATATCGTTTAGCTTTCTGGCCGGAGCGATGACAGGGCTTGGCGCCCTGGGCGTCTTCCTCGTCCGCACCCTCTCGCCACGCCTCGAGGACGCGCTGCTCAGCGTTGCTGCGGGCATCATGCTTTCGGCGAGCTTCTTCTCGCTCATTTTGCCCGGGTTGGAGAGCGCGGCGCAGCTCGGCTACGGCAGTGCCACGTCGACGTTCATCGTCATCATGGGCATCCTCCTCGGCGCTCTGCTCGTTTGGCTGCTTCACCACTACGCGCCGCACGAACACTTCGTCTTGGGGCAACACGGCGAAAATGCCGCGCGACTTGCCCGAGTGTGGCTCTTCGTCATCACGATCACGCTTCACAACTTGCCCGAGGGCATGGCCGTGGGCGTCGGTTTCGCAGGCGATCCGAAGAACGGAATGAGCTTGGCACTCGGGATCGGGCTGCAAAACATCCCGGAAGGGCTCGCCGTCGCAGCCGCGTTACTCACGGTTGGCTACAAGCATTCGACGGCCTTCCTCATCTCCCTGGCGACGGGACTGCTCGAGGGATTGGGCGGCTTGCTCGGCGCTTCCGCGCTCCTCGTGGCACGTCCAATGATGCCGTGGATCCTCGGATTCGCGGCGGGTGCGATGCTCTACATCATCAGTGACGAAGTGATTCCAGAGACGCACAGTCGAGGATATCAGACGCTTGCCACGTTCAGTCTCATCGGTGGTTTCGTCGTCATGATGTTCCTCGACGCGACCTTGGGCTGACGACGTTCCTCGTCATGATGTTCCTCGACGCACGGTAGGGACGAGGTTGTAAGCGTCGCGGTTGCCAGGATCGCGGCCTTCTCGGATTTTCCTGCCCACCACCGGCTTCTGGCGCCGGCAGCGCCAGAAGCCTTGCTCCTCCCCGATCCGCCGTCCACGCATGGGCGTGGCCTGCGGATGGGAGGAGCATCCACGTCAACCAGCCGCGCCGGGCTTCGGCTCGGCTGCTGCGGCCGAGGTATTGAAGGACTGCAGCGCGAGGTAGTTTTGCCCGAAGCGACGCACGTTATCGAACTGCTTCTCGTAGCTGTCGTAGTGACGCTCTTCGTCCGCAACGAGCGTCTCGAAGAGCTGCTTCGTCTGGGAGTCCGCGTGCTTCGCGCACTCGATGGCGAAGTTGTTGTAGTCGACGATGCTCTGCTCTTCCATCTTCATCGCTTTTTCGAGGATCGCGACGGGGTCGGTGATCCGCTCCACGGGATGGGACGCCTGCAGATCGACATCGCCCTTCAAAAAGAGGATGCGCTCAGACATCAAGGCGATGTGGCCCATCTCCTGAATTGCGGTCGAACGAAACAGCATGGCCAATGGCCCCAAGCCCTGATCTTCGAGATGGAAGTGGAAGTAGAGGTACTGGTGAACGGCCTGGAGCTCGTCTGCGACGGCCCGGTTGAGAAGCTCGATGCTCTTTTCGCGATTCATGGGAAGCCTCGTACGTTGCGACCGAACGCTGCGCTCGGCGAGCCTAAGGTGCCCTAGTTTTCGAACGAAAACAACCCGTTGCAGACCGACAGCGGGAAGCGTCGAAACGCGCCGAACGCCATCTTCGCTGTCCGAAACACTCCGAAGCCGCGTCGTCAGCTGCAGCAATACCCGCAATCGAACACCGGGCTCGGCAAGCCCGCGATATGGTTCCGAGTCCCGTCGACTTGCCTCCGCCAACGGGACAATTCTCGCCACGTGCCCCCCGACAGATTGCCCGTCGTCGGGAATACCGGTAACTTTTGCAGGAGAGCACGGCCAATCGAGGGAGACCGAGCTCACCCGCTTGGCACGTGCCACGTCACCGTCCTCGGCAACGGAGTCGACCCATGCCGGAAACCGAATCGCTCATGGACCTTGGTTTCGTCAAAGCACAGGTGCCCCCTGGCTCCCATGTCTGCCAAATCTACGGCAAAGACGAAGAACGGGATCTGGCTCTGTCTCGCTTCCTCGTCCGAGGCCTCCTCGACGATGAGGCTGTCGCGTGTTTCTCCGAACACCTCGACGAGCGTGGGCTGTCGGATCAACTCCGAACCAGTGGTTTGACGTACGAAGAGGAACTCGAGAAAGAGCACCTGGTCGCCCAAGGCGCGGAGGAAGTCTATTTTGCAGGTGGGCAGTTCGATCCCGAAAGAATGCTGACGCTCCTCGAAGGGTTCTACGCGCGCTCGCGCGCCAATCGACGCAGAGGGGCCCGCGTGATCGGCGGAAATGAGCTCCAAGATCAGCCAAATCGAAGGTGGCACGCGCCTGTTCGAATACGAAGGAAAGGTCAACGAGCTCCTTCGCTCGTGCCCCGTAACGGCCGTGTGTCAGTACGATTCTCGTGCCTTCGACGGGGCGACGATCATGGACGTCCTCGCCGTACACCCGCTCATGGTGGTCCAAGATCACGTGATCCAAAATCCGTTCTTCGTGCCGGCAGAAGACTACGCGAAGCGATGACGGCAACGACGCAGTCAGCCCTACGAGCAGACATCCTTGCTCGACTCTTGCTCATTCAGAGCACGGCGGGGCACCTCACGGACGAAGCATCCATCGTCGCCTTCGTCTGTCGTGGGCTCGAAATCGTTCCCGGGGTGAGCAAAGCCTGGAACACGGTCGTCGGAGCGCCCGCTCCAAGCGCCACCGTCGACACCGAACGGTGTCCGCTGAGATTCGGTGGAACCGAGTATGGCGACGTGGTGCTTGAACTCGCGACGCGGGACGACTACGCCCCCTACGCGCCCCACGTCCAGAATCTCCTCTACGTGATCTCCGTCATGCTCGAAGAGCGGCGGCAACGTCGGCTCACGGAGAATCATCAGCGCGAGCTCGAATCGCGCATTGCCGAGCGAACGCGGCAGCTCACCCAAGAGGTCATCGAGCGGCGAGCCGCAGAAAATCGCGCCCTCTCGGCCATGCAACGCGCCGAGGCTTATCTCGAGATCGCCGAGGCCATCATCGTCGAGCTCGACGTCGAGGGGCGGATCGAGGTCCTCAACAAGCGCGGCTGCGACTTGCTCGGATACGTAGCCGACGAAGTCATCGGCAAGAACTGGTTCGACCTCGTCGTCCCAGTGGAACAATCGCCACGCCGAGCGGCGGAATTCCGTCGGGTCATGGCCGAGTCGCTCCCGCTGAGAGAGTACGCCGATCAGGCCATCGTCACGCGGCACGGCGAGGTGCGGTTCGTGGCTTGGCACAATCGGGTGCGCTCGGTCGACGGTCACGTCGTGGGAACCTTGAGCTCTGGTCTCGATATCACCGAACGCAAGTTGGCCGAGACGGCCCTCGCCGCCGAGAAGGAGCAGCTCGCCGTCACGCTACGGAGCATCGGTGACGGCGTGATCACGACCGACACCCAAGGCCACGTGGTAGCGATGAACCCGGTCGCCGAGGAATTGACCGGATACACCCTGGAAGAAGCCCGAGGGGAACCCCTCCGGCGGGTGTTCACGATCGTGGACGAGATCCGTCACGAGCCGAGCGAAGATCCGGTCGCGCGTGTGCTTGCGACGGAGAAGGCCGTCGAGCTCTCGAACCACACCCGACTCATTGCCAAGGATGGCACACAACGCGCGATCTCCGATAGTGGCGCACCGATCCGGGATCGCGAGGGTCGGATCATCGGGGTGGTTCTCGTGTTTCGCGACATGACCGAGAAATATCGGATGATGGAGCAGATGCAGCGTACCGAACGTCTCGACGCCATCGGAGTCTTGGCGGGCGGCATCGCGCACGACTTCAACAACCTCCTCGGCGGGATCTTCGGGTACATGAGTCTCGCTCGAGAGCATGCGAGCGACACCGATCCCGCCGCCGCAGCGCTCGACGAGGCGCTTCAGGTCTTCGAACGCGCGCGCGATCTCACTCGACAGCTTCTCACCTTCGCCAAAGGCGGTGCGCCAGTCCGCAGCCTGGTCGATCTGAAGAAGCTCCTGACGGATTGCACGAGGTTTGCCCTCAGTGGCTCGAATGTCTCTTGCTCCCTTCGACTACCGACGGAGCTGCCAAACGTGGCAGTCGATCCGAACCAGATCTGGCGAGTCATCGACAATTTGGTCCGAAACGCCATCCAGGCGATGCCCCAAGGCGGAAGTCTGCACGTCACGGGAAGCTCGACGCACGTTGCAGAAGGGCGGCATTCGGTCCTTGCCGCGGGCCATTACGTCACGGTGACCATCGCTGACAACGGACCCGGCATTGCCCCCGAGATCCTGCCCAAGATCTTCGATCCGTTCTTCACGACGAAGGAGCGCGGTTCGGGGCTCGGTCTGGCCACGGCCTATTCCGTCGTGAGAAAGCACGACGGGCACATCGAGGTCGAGTCGCAGCTCGGACGCGGCACGACGTTTCACATCCTCTTGCCCGTGGCAAAGGTCGCAAGTGTCCCCGCCGAAGCGGCTCGGATCGCCGCGGGGCATCGTGGCGAGGGGCAAGCCCTGGTGCTCGACGACGAACCCTACCTGCGCACGTTGTTCTCTCGGTACCTCAAGCGACTCGGCTACACCGTTACCGCAGTGAGGGACGGGCAAGACGCGATTCTCGCCATCGATCGAGCCAACATCGAGGCGAACCCCTTCGTCGTCGCACTGATGGATCTGACGGTTCCCGGGGGTATGGGCGGCAAGGACGCCATCTCGATCATTCGCCCGCGGTGCCCGAATCTCGTTGCGATCGCCTCGAGCGGATATTCCGACGACCCGATCATGTCTCGCCCCACCGACTACGGTTTTACGGCCAGCATCGGCAAACCGTTCTCCCTTCCGGAGCTCGAAGCGCTACTCGAGGTTCATCTGGGTCGCGAGGCTTGCTCGTCGAGATGACTGCACCCGCCCAAACTTGGCCACTACTGGCGGTCGGGCGGGTGCTCATCTGACGCAGGTGTTACTGCTAGACCTTATTCATCGGACATTCCATGACCCGGGCTACCCATGTCATCGGGATAGGCCAAAAGCCCCATCTCGGGAATGTCGAGACCCGAGATTTCGTCCTCCTTCGACACGCGGTTTCCAACGAGCTTACCGATGACGAAGAAGAAGAACCACGCCGTCAAACCAACCCACACGTAGTTCGTGACGATGCCGATGCACTCGGCAACGAATTGACCCGCATCGCCGTAGAAGAGCCCTGTCACCTTGCCGGGAACGCCGTTCAGGCCTTCGCCGTAAGTGCCGTTCGCGAAGAGGCCGAGGGAGAGAATGCCCCAGGTACCGCAGACGCCATGGACGCTCGAGGCACCCACTGGATCGTCGATCTTGAGCTTCGTCTCGATGAACGTCGCTGCGAGCACGACGAGGACACCAGCGATCGCGCCAATGAGAATGGATTGCGGAGCACCCACGAAGGCACAGGGAGCGGTGATGGCAACCAATCCCGCCAGCATGCCGTTCGCGAGCCATGTGGGGTCGGGCTTACCGAAGCGAATCCACACGTAAGCGGCGGCTGCACATGCGCCGGATGCAGAGGCCAACATCGTGTTGGTCGCAGCGACGGCGATCCGCGTGTCCGTTCCAGCAAGACTCGAGCCCGCGTTGAATCCGAACCACCCGAAGGCCAGGATGAAGGTTCCGAGCAACGCGTACGGGATGTTGTGTCCGGGGATGGGCGAAGGAACGCCCTTGGCGTTGAACTTGCCAACGCGCGGCCCGAGCATTTTCGCCGTGACGAATGCAATCACGCCGCCGGTCATGTGAACCACCGAGCTACCAGCGAAGTCGACGTGTCCGTGACCCAGCTTGAAGTTGGTTCCCAGTGCCGAGAGCCAACCGCAACCCCACACCCAGTTGGCGTAGATGGGGTAGATGACCGCCGAGATGGCGAAGCTCAGGAGCACGAAGGAAATGAACTTCCAACGTTCGGCGAGTGCACCGGTTGGAATCGTCACCGTCGTGTCCATGAAGCACATTTGGAACAGGAACATCGTCGCGACGGCGGGGGTGTAGTTCGCGAGGGTCAAGAAGAAGCCCTTCGTACCGAAGAGCCCGAAGTCGTGACCGGCAATCTTGACGACGAATTCGCTCGACAGGGTAGCGTCCCCGCCGAAGGTCGCCATGGCACCGACACCGCCCATTTGTAGACCGAAACCCAGCACCCAGAAGCCGAGGATGCCAATGGCATACACTAGAAAGTTCATTGCCATGACGTGAGCCGCGTTCTTCTTGCGACACAGCCCCGTCTCGACGAGAGCAAAACCAGCCTGCATGAACATGACGAGGAATGCAGCAACGAGCGTCCAAACCATGTTCAAAGCGGTAGCGAGGTCGCCGGTGGCGGTCTTTAGCTCGCCAACGGATTTAACAACCTCACTGATTCCAGGATCCGACATCGGTAGCCTCCTTCAGCTGGCCCATAGCTACCAAGCCGAACCTTTCGGCAACGTGTCGTGATTGCATCACGTATAATTTCCGACATTCTGCGGTGGCCTCGGATCGGGCTCGGAAACGTGCCAGGAACGTAGGACCGCTATCGGAGGAGGGTTATCTGTAGCGATCTTCATGTAGCGCTCGCCGGACCGCAAGGCGTGCTCACCCCGGATCGGCAGATTTGAGCCGTCTTTCACCACGAACAGCCGCGACATCCCTGTACCTTCACTTCAAATCGATGGTCCATCGCTCCACACTCGAGATTTCCAGAGCGAACCGAGCGACACACCCAGGCATTCCGCTGTCCGTCAGAGGTGCGGCCAACCCAACCCGGTCGAGAGCGATCTCGCTCCCTCGAAAGACGAACGGCGTGACAGTCGCGCTTCGACGCACCCGCGCCGAAACATGCGGTCCCTCTCCTTAAAGGAGCGAGCAGCGGCGCCACGGCACCGAAGCATTCTCGCCGCACGCGAGAGTCATACCTTTCGCCAGAGACGTGCGCACCGAAGTCGATACTCGACGGTTCGAAACCGTTGTCCGGTTGGATGATGTCGGTGCGTCGTGGTCATGTGACGCGGTTCGGTCATCCGATGACGAGGCTGTTCACGTCCCGCTGGCGAGAAAGCGTTCGGCCCCGGAGCGACATGTTCGGCGACGGACACGCCGACAGCCCCTCCCCGCGCGGTCGAACTCACGCGTCCCTCGATGTGGCGCGTCCCTCGATGTGGCGCGTCCCTCGATGTGGCGCGTCCCTCGATGTGGCGCGTCCCTCGATATCGCCGTCGAATGGCCCGAGCAAACCAAGAACAATCGTTGGAAGCTTCTGGAGCGCGAGCTCGTGGAGCGTTTTCCGAACACGCGCATCTCGTTTTTGGTGGAGGACGTGCGGCGCGTCAATCGCGAGATCCGCGCCGGACAATTCCTCTACGGGGATATCGCGAACGACGGCGTGTTGCTCCTCGGCTCAAGAAGATACGAACTCGCGAGGCCAAAGACGCGCAATCTGCAACAGCGCCATGAACTTACGTCGAAGTATTTCGACTATTGGTTTCGGAGTGCAAGCGAGTTCTGGCACGGCTCCGTCTACTACGCCGGACGGAAACAATTTCCGACGGCGGCCTTCTGTTTGCACCAAGCAGCAGAGCGCTACCTGCACGGCGTGCTCCTCGTTCATCAGGGATACAAGCCGAAGTCCCACGACTTGAAGGCGCTCTCGGAACTGGCCGCGCCTTATCATCCAGAGCAAGTAGATGCCCTGCCGCGCGCGGAACCCGAAGACGCGCACATCTTCGAATCTGCTCAGGCGCGCCTTCATCGAAGCGCGCTATTCGCGAAGCTACGCTGTCACGCCGGACGAGCTCCTTGTCATGCGCGCGATGGTGCTCGATCTCGCGCGTCGCATGCGCACGCGCGGAATGGAACGCGGGGTCCAGAGCGGCATCCAACGCGGCATCGAGCGCGGACGCGAAGAGGGCTTGCAACTCGGAGAACGGCGCGGCATCGAGCGCGGACGCGAAGAGGGCTTGCAACTCGGAGAACGGCGCGGCATCGAGCGCGGACGCGAAGAGGGCTTGAACGAAGGGCGCATCGAGGAACGGGCACGGGCCGTCTTGGATGTGCTTCGACATCGCGGCGTAGCCACGACGAACCAACAAGAAGAACGTTTGCTCGCGTGTCGAGACGGCGACACCCTCGAACGCTGGTGGGCTCGCGTGTGGACGGTGGCGTCGGCGGACGAGTTGTTGGGCTAAGGTACGCTGACGTCTCGACAGGCGAGCGTCGACGCTTACTCCAGAGTTGGTCTCGGCTAAGGTGAGAGCGACCAATGAAAGTTGGCAGGCCCGTATGTCGAATGGCTCTCGTTTTGTCTCTCGCGTCTGCGGCTTGTTGCCATGACCTTTCCCCTCGCGTTGGCGAAGCAGAAATTGCCGTTCGACACATTCCGCCGCGCTATCCCCCGAGCATGGCTTCGACCTCGGACCACCGGTGCGAACCGAGTGCTCGCTGGGCGAGTTCAACGGCGCCTTGGAAGCGCGGAACCGGAACGCTGCCGCGCATGGTGTGAAACAGCGCTGCGAGCTCCTTGGCATTCAGGGCGGGCAATAGCAGCATCAGATCGGATTGCGCCTTTGCGGGCGCGCGCTCGGCTTTGAAGCGAGTGAGCACCTCCGCAAGTGCGGAATCCTCGTAGTTCGGCCACAAGACTTCGGCCTGGGCGCGCTCCTCCGCGTCGATGTGGAGTAGGTACTCACCAGTCAAACGCGTCACGCTTCTGTACAGCTCTTCCCAACGCCCCATGTCGACGATCGCGACGACTTCGGCGAGCCGCTCATCGAGGACGTGATGCTCCCGAGAAAGTGGAGCGGCGCCGTCTCCGAGGTTGGCAAATAGTGGATGGATGTAGCGTTCTTCGTTGTCCGCGTGGTCCCGCAGGAGTTCCACGATATCTCGCACCCCCGCGCCGATCTCGGCGCGTTGGGTTGGCTCGTCGAGGTTGGCACGCCCCAGCTGCTGGACAAAAGCAAACAAGTGATATCGCTGGGCTTTGTGAACTAAACCGTAGAGATCGATACGCATGGCATTGGCTCCTTCGCGTCCGATTATTCGTCCCCACTGGCGTTCGGAATTGGACGAATCCGACATCCTCAACGCAAGCTCGCCAATAATTCTCTGGGCGCCACGCCGGCGAAGCTTCGACATTCACGAATGAAGTGAGATTGGTCGAAATAGCCGGCGCTCTGCGCTGCGGTGGACAGCGATCGCGAAGAGCGCAAATGGCTATCGCACGCTCGAAGCGCACGAGTCTTGCGAATCGCTTTGGTGAAAGACCAATCCTCGCAACGAACCTCCGCTCGAGCTGACGCTCACTCATGTCGAGCTCGCGGGCGATCGCCGTAACGCTCGGCGGCTCACGCTCGTCTGCCAAGAGCTCGATCGCACGCGTCACGGCGGGATCTCCTCGAGAATGGAAGATCGAGCAGGAACCGCTCGACGACGGCGACACGCGCGCCGTCCTCCGTTGCAGCGTAGAGACGCTCTCTTAGCTCCCCAACCCGGGACGCAGCGAGCAGTCCATCGAGAGCCAGATTTCGATCGGCGAGCTCCGCCGCATGCACCCCGAGGCAAGATTGCCCCTGAGGCGTGAACCGCACCAGCACCGAACCCGTATCCCCGACGTAGGAGTACCTACGCGCGCGGGTCTGAAGTCCCGTAACCCCCGCCGTCGACAACGGATGCTCGCCAGCGCGAACGCGTCCGCGGAACTGCAACCCGAGCACCGCGCTCGTCGAAGGCAATACCCAGCTCTCGGCGTCGGCGCTCTCGAAGATATCGATCGCGAGCACTCGGGTCCTCAGTGCCGGATGCGGCTTGAAGCTGCGCACGAGTCGAGATTAGCTGATGGCGACTAGAAAGCGCAAAACATGCGCCATTGGTGTACCTCGGCCACGGGGCTGTCCTATGTGTAAGCCGCGGCTCGAGGCGCATTGCCCGCTCCACCTACAGGGATATTTTCGCCGAATCGAGGGGCTTACGGCGGCCAACCAGGGTCCATGGTAACACCCCGCCGCCCACTCGTACCGCCGTTACCGCGGTCCCCAGACCAAAAACAAAAGAGCCATGAAGCTAGAGAAATCCACCCGGTTTCGCCCCTGTCCCGGTCCCGTCGTCACCATCGTGCTCGATGGCGTCGGGATCTCCAGTCGTGAAGAAGGTGATGCCGTCAAAGCGGCACGCATGCCTCTCCTGAAGGAGCTCATGAAGAGCTGTCCCATGACGGTGCTGCGCGCACACGGGACTGCAGTTGGTATGCCCAGCGACGAAGACATGGGCAACAGCGAGGTTGGGCACAACGCGTTCGGCGCGGGACGAGTCTTCGCTCAGGGCGCGAAACTCGTGAGCGAGTCGATCTCGAGCGGCAATCTCTGGAAAGGCCAAGCGTGGAAGGAAGTCGTCGACGCCGCCAAGGCTGGCAAGACCCTCCACTTCCTCGGACTCTTCTCCGACGGAAACGTCCACTCGCACATCGACCACTTGAAGGCGATGCTGGTGCAGGCCAAGGCCGAAGGCGTCAAGCGCGTTCGCGTGCACATCCTGCTGGATGGTCGCGACGTCGGTGAGACCTCGGCGCTCGATTACGTCGATCCCTTCGAGCAGTTCCTCGGAACGCTCCGCGACGGCAACTTCGACGTCGCCATCGCCTCGGGCGGCGGCCGCATGAACATCACCATGGACCGCTACGAAGCCGACTGGTCGATGGTCGCGCGCGGCTGGGCCATTCACGTGCACGGCGACGGACGACAGTTCGCGTCGGCGCACGAGGCCATCGAGACCTACCGCAAGGAAGCCAAGGTCATCGATCAAGATCTCCCCGGCTTCGTCATTGCGAAGGACGGACAACCCGTCGGCAAGATCGTCGATGGTGACGCGGTGGTGTTCTTCAACTTCCGCGGCGATCGGGCCATCGAGATCTCGCGCGCCTTCACGGAGTCGACCTTCTCGAAGTTCGACCGCGGCAAGGTCCCCCAGGTCACCTACGCCGGCATGATGCAGTACGACGGCGACACGAAGATGCCGGCGCGCTTCCTCGTGATCCCGCCCGCCATCGATCGCACCTTGGGCGAATACCTCGCCACCAACGGCGTCTCACAATACGCCATCAGCGAGACGCAAAAGTACGGACACGTGACGTACTTCTGGAACGGCAATCGCTCCGGCAAGTTCAGCGAAGCGACCGAGACGTACGTCGAGATCCCGAGCGACGTCGTGCCCTTCGAGCAGCGCCCGTGGATGAAGTGCGCCGAGATCACGGACACCCTCATCGAGGCGGTTCGCAGTGGGAAATACCGCTATCTGCGCGTCAACTACGCCAACGGCGACATGGTTGGCCACACCGGCAACTTCGAAGCCGTAGTAACGGCGATGCAAGGGCTCGATCTCCAGCTGGCGCGCCTACTGCCCGTAATCGCCGCCGCCAAGGGCACCGTGATGATCACGGCGGATCACGGCAACGCCGACGAGATGTACGAGCTCGACAAGAAGGGTCAGGTCAAGCGCAACTCCAAGGGCGAAACCAAGGCGAAGACCTCCCACACCCTGAACCCGGTTCCCTTCGTTCTCATCAGCGGCGAAGAGAACCCCGGCTATCGCCTGCGCACGGATCTCGACAAGCCCGGCCTCTCGAACGTCGCGGCCACCGTCCTCAACCTGCTCGGCTACGAAGCACCCGGCGACTACGATCCGAGCCTCATCGAAGCGGTCTGATCGCGTCACCTCGATTTTAGCCGCTCGAACCCGACCAAACGAAGTTCATCGAAGCGTCTGCGGAAAACATGGCGAAGAAGTCGAAGCAAAATCCTCCCCCTGTCGTTACCCCGCCCGAGCGGGTCGTAGCCTCGCAAGAACTCGGGGACGACGAGCGCTTCGATTGCATTTTCCGGCCGCAGACGCTCGATGATTTCGTAGGGCAGCCCAAGCACAAGGAGAACCTCCGCGTGTTCGTCGAGGCTGCCCGGCGCCGCAAGGAGCCGCTCGATCACATCTTGTTGTGCGGCCCACCGGGGCTCGGCAAGACGACGCTCGCCAACATCCTTGCGAAGGAAATGGGCGTCAATCTCCACCTCACGAGCGGCCCCGCCGTGGAGCACAAGGGCGTGCTCACGGGGCTTTTGACGAAGCTCGAACGCAACGACATCCTCTTCATCGACGAGATCCACCGCCTCAACGCGGCCGTCGAAGAGGCGCTCTATCCCGCCATCGAGGACTTTCGCATCGACGTCATGATGGGTGACGGCGCGTTCGCTGAGAGTATTTCCCTCGACATTCGCCCGTTCACTTTGGTGGGCGCCACCACGCGAACGGGAATGCTCACGAAGCCACTGCAGGAGCGCTTCGGCGTGACCCTGCGATTGGATTACTACCCCGTCGAGGATTTGCAGCTCATCATCGCGCGGAGCGCGAAATTGATGGGCGTCCGCTGCGAGGACGACGGAGCTCTGGCGCTTGCCGCGCGCAGCCGCGGCACGCCTCGCGTGGCCAATCGTCTGCTTCGTCGCGCCCGCGATTTTGCCGAAGTCGAAGGACGCGGCGTGATTACGCCAGAAATCGTAGAGCTCACCGGCGAGCGTCTCGACGTCGATCCCGAAGGTCTCGACGAAATGGACAGGCGCCTGCTTCGCTTGCTCATCGAGAACTACGAGGGCGGTCCCGCCGGCGTCGAAACCCTCGCCGCGGCCCTCTCCGAACCGCGCGACACGATCGAAGACGTCTACGAGCCCTACCTACTCCAGCAGGGCTATCTCGCTCGCACACCGCGCGGCCGCGTCGCGACGCGCAAGGCCTACGAGCATCTGAAGATCGCCGTCCCCGAGAGTCGGGGTCAACGGAACCTCTTCAGCTGAGGCTGATTCGAAGGGCTTTTCGATTTTGTCGGCTCGTCGCGCAAACGTCGCCTGAGCGAACGGCACCTGAGTACGCGCACACGGCGCTTGCGCGCGAGCCGCGCGAGAACGTCGCCTGTGCACGCGCGAGCCGCACGAGAACGTCGCTTGTGCACGCGCGAGCCGCGTCGCCTGCGCGCGAGCCGCGTCGCCTGCGCGCGAGCCGCGGCTCAACGAGTCTCGAATTGAAACCCGAGTTCGTCCTCGAGCCGAGCGCGAGCGATCCGCTCCGAGGGCGCGACGAAGACGACCGAGCATCCCGTTTTCCCGGCTCTACCGGTTCGACCAGCGCGATGAATGTAGGCCTTTGCCGAGCTCGGTAGTTCGAAGTGCAGCACCCAGGCAACGCCCGGGACGTCGAGGCCCGTCGCGGCCTGATCCGTCGTAATGAGCACGTCCGCCGAACCCCGAGCAAAATCGCGAACCGCCTGTTCGCACTGAAGCTTCGTGCGATCCCGACTCACGGTGACGGTGCGGTGGCCCTGCTCGGTCAAATACCGATAGAGGTGACGCACGAGATTGGGGCGATTCGCAAAGACGATGGCGCGAGTGCCCGGGTGCTTTGCGAGAAAACGAGCGAGTACGAAGTCCTTCTCGGCTTCGTTTCGGACCGCGACGGCGCGATGCTCGATGTGCGTGAGGAGTGGCTCGTCCGAGACCCGCGCGCGAACGACGTCGCTCCCCAGACGCTCTCGAACGAAGGCCTCGGCGTGGGCACCCATGGTGGCTCCCACGACGATGATCTGAAGCTTCGGCTCCGGTCGCGACAGGACCTCGCGAAGGAAGGCCGCATCCCGCGAATTGAGGACGGGTTCAGGCTCGTCGAGGACGACGATGTTCACGCCCTTGAGCTTCCGCCGCTCGTACATCTCGAGGAGCCTGCCCGGCGTGCCGACGACGAGCCGCGTGCTCTTCTCGAGCTTGTCCGCTTGAAGGCGCTGGTTCCCCGACGCGACGAGGCCGCAACACTTCAGCTCGGGCTCCTTGTAACGCTCCGCCACGCGAAGGATTCTGAACGGCGAGCTCCGTCGCGGGAGCGAACACGACCGCTCGACTATTGGGCTCCGAGCGAAGCTTCTGCAAGAGAGGCAGCAGGTATGCGAGGGTCTTGCCCGTTCCCGTCCCCGATTCGATGACGACGGAGCGCCCCGCGAGCACCGGCCCCATGGCAGCGAGCTGGATTGGCGTGGGCGTTCGGATCCCCATCCTTCTCGAACCCCTGCCGCAACGTGTCGGTGACGACGAGACCGTCGATGTCGGCAAAACTCGGGGGCTGCTTGGTCCACGCCTTCCTATAGCATCCCTTGCCGACGGCGGTTCCCGACGTGTACCCTGCGTCACATGCCTCTCGTGAAGCTGGAAACGCGCCGCTGGATGACGAAGGACACGAAACGACGGGTATTCGACGCGGTCCACGCGGCCCTCGTGGCGGCCTTTCGGATCCCCGAGGACGATCGCATTCAGCGCTTGGTCGAGTACGATCCGGAGGACTTCGAGATCCGCCCGGGACGGGGCGAGCGATTCACCATCCTCACGATCTGCGCCTTCGAAGGCCGAAGTCTCGAGGCCAAGCGCGCACTCTATCGGGAGCTCGTGGACCGCCTCGAACCCCTCGGGATCCCGCGACTCGATCTCTTCATCGTGCTCGAGGAACAACCGACGGAGAACTTCGGCATTCGCGGCGGAATCCCTGCGTCAGAGGTAAACCTCGGTTTTCAGGTGCAGGTTTAGGGCCCGGCGAGCACCCGCGCGATCCCGACGTGGCCCGCGGCGGGAGCGAGGCGGCTCGCGCGGTGCACCAGGGCGGTTCACGACCGCGCGACGCTCGTCAGCGCTTTTCGTCCGAGTCGTTGGCGTCGCTCGACTCGTCGTCTTCGTCCCGACGTCGCTTTGCAGCGCGGCTCGTGCCGCGAGCAACGACGAACAGTCCCGCGGCGATACCGAACAACCCCATGAGTTGCATCACGACCAGCGCGCGGCCGGAACAGATTGAGGAGCCATAGCGATAAGCTACGGCTCCTCCCAAGGATAGGCCGGCGCCGATCAACCAGTGCGGCGCGAGCAATTCCTTCATCGAAGCAACGTCACGTAAACGCCCGTCAATACCGCAGTGGTAATGACGCCGCAGATGTTGGCGCCCAGGGCCTCCGGCAGCACGATGACCGACGGGTTGGCGGCAGAGACGCACTTCTGCGCCACCTTCGCCGTCGTCGGCACGCAGGAAACCGCGGCAATTCCGACCGCTGGATTGTATTTGCGCCCGGTGGCGAAGTACATGATGTACCCACCGATGATGCCGCCGATGCCCGAGAGCAAGAGGGCCAAGATCCCGAGCACGAGGAGCTTGAAGATCTTCGGATTGAGGATCGTGCCCGCCTCGCAAAGAATGCCGAGCAAGAGTCCGAGGAACATCGTCGAGCCGTAGAGGAGTACGTTCTCGACCAGGTTCGTGAAGTACGTCAGACCGGCTTCACGCACCGCAACCCCGAGGAACAGCGACAAGAACAGAGGCGCCGCCACCGGGAAGAGCAGGCACATGACCGTGCACGCCAGCACCGCGAAAGCAAGCTTCTCACTGGACGTGATGCGCAGGGGCTTCACGGGCTTGCAGGGCAAGGCCAGTAGCTTCTTGGGCACCAAGAACTTGATGAGATACGGATAACCGCCGTACGTCAGCCCCAAGTAGAGGTACGCCACGACGGTGATGGGCACGAACATGTCCTTCGCGAGCATCAGCGACGTGAAGAGCACCATTGGGCCGTCGGCGCCGCCCACCATGGAGATCGCAGCGGCCTCACCGGGAGCCAGCCCGAGCAGGATGGCGATCGGGAAGGTTGCGACCGTGCCGAGCTCACCGGCAATCGCGAGGAACATCGACGAGTACGGACGCGCGAGCACGAAGCCCACGTCGAGCAACACGCCAATTCCCATGAACACGAGGCAAGCGATGAGGCCGTTCGAGAACATCATCGTGTAGATCGGCTGTAAGAAGTCGATCTGCATGATGTTCATGAGGGAGTTCGTCTCGCTGACGAGAGGCGCGACGAACAGCGTGCCGTGAGTGCGCACGCCTTCGGCGATGGGCTCACCGTTGTTGACGAACCCTGCCGTGACCGGGTCGAGGAAGAGAACCCCCGCGTTCACGGCTGCCATGCCAAGACCCATCGGGATCATGAGCAGAGGCTCGAGAGTCCCCTTCTTGCCGAGATACACGAGCAGGAAGGCAAGAAGGATCATCCCAATCCGAGCCCAAAATACGGCCGGATTGATCCTAGCGGCATCCGCGAGGGTCGCGATGCCTCCGAACATTTCGAGCCAACTCTGGTTCATGGCTACTCCTTCGACAGCTTGCTCAGGGCCTTGAAGGTCCCATGAAGCACAGCCGCAGCGGCCATCGAGACGACCGCCGCTATCCCGTACACCTTGAGTGCGAACAGACTTGCGTCTTGCCAGTTCATGGGGAATGCCCGATTAGCTGAGGCGAACCAGAACGTCGCCGGCGAGCACGCTCTTGCCCTTGGCGACGAGGATCTCGGCAACCGTTCCGGCGAAGGGCGCCATCACGTAGGTGTTCATCTTCATCGCTTCGACGGTGAGGAGCTGCTGGCCTTCCGTCACCTTGTCGCCGACGGCAACGTCAACGGAGACGACCATGCCCGAAACCTGACTTGCGACGTCTTTACCGCCGGCGGCTGCGGGAGCGGCTGGTTTCGCTTGAGCTGCCGCCTTCGGAGCAGCCGCTGGTGGCGGCGCCGAGACGGGAGCCGCTGCTTGCGCTCGCTCCTGGGCTGGTGGTTGAGAAGGCGACAGAACCGCCCCGTCGTCCTCGAGAACCTCTACCGTAACGTCGTACGCACGGCCTTCGACCGTAATGCGAAGCTTCTTCATGATGACACCTAGAGACTAACGAATCCGATGAGAGAGATAGATTTCGCGGCGGCCTTCTCGAGCCCACGCGCGTTGGTCGAGAACGTTGCCGTGGTAGACTTCACGAACTCCGATGACACGCACCTTGTCGGTGCCGAGTGCAACGGAGGCCGCTGCCGTGAGAATGGCGATGATTTCGGGCGCAACGGTGTCCGTCGAGGAGACCATCGTTGCGTCCGCCGTTGGCGCTGCTGGTTTGGCGCTCGGCGCATCGGGGAGCGATGCAGCGGCAGCGAGGCCAACGCCGCGAATGATGAACATCAACACGGTGACGCCAGCCAAGACCATACCCAGCGAGCTCCAGTTGATACCGAGACCTGAAGCCTCGGCTCCCTTGGCGCAAAAGTAGAGGAAGTTTGGCGTCATAGTGGGATATTTCCGTGTTTCTTCGGTGGCCGCACGTCACGCTTCCCGAGGAGCGAACGCAGCGCCAACGAAAGCGTGGAGCGCGTACGCGCGGGGTCGATGACGTCCGTAATCATCGAGTAGCCTGCGGCGCGGTACGGAGATGCGAACTTCGAACGATACTCTTCGATGAGTTGCTGCTCGAGAGCCTTTGGATCTGCGGCTTCCGCGAGTTCCTTCTTATAGAGCACTCGAACGGCACCTTCCGCGCCCATGACGGCGATCTCGGCAGAAGGCCAAGCCCATACGAAATCCGCCCCCATGTCCTTCGAGCACATGGCCAGGTAGGCGCCGCCGTAAGCCTTGCGGAGAATGAGGGTGATCTTCGGCACCGTCGCGGCTGCGTAGGCGAAGAGCATCTTCGCGCCGTGACGGATGATTCCGCCGCGCTCCTGCTGGATCCCCGGCATGAATCCGGGAACGTCGACGAGGTTCACGAGAGGAATGTTGAAGCAGTTGCAGAAACGGATGAACCGCGCGGCCTTGTCGGAGGCATCGATGTCGAGCACGCCGGCTTGGTGCGCCGGTTGATTGGCAATGAAGCCAGCAACCACGCCATCGACACGACCGAAACCGGTCACGAGGTTGCGCGCGAAGTCCTTCTGAGACTCGAGGAAGTCCCCGCCATCCACCAGCCGCGAGATGACGGCGTGAATGTCGAAGGCGTCCTTCGGCGATGTCGGGATGAGCTCACGCAGAGACAGAATCGTCGGCGACGGTCACGGGGCGCGACGTGTCGTGTGGAGGATTGGCCAGGTTGTTGGACGGAAGGAACGAGAGGAGGCGCTTGCAGATTGCAAGGGCGTCCTTGTCGTCCTCGGCCACGAAGTGAATGTTCCCGCTCACGCTGGCGTGCGCGTCAGCGGAGCCGATCTCGTCCATGGTCACCGTCTGGCCGGTGACGGCGCGGATGACCTCCGGTCCACAGATGAACATGTTCGCGTTCTTCCGCGACATGATCAGCGAAGTCACAAAGCGCCGGACTGTACGCCGCGCCTCCGGCGCAGGGCCCGAGGATGAGCGCAATCTGCGGCACGACCCCGGAGAGTTCGACGTTCTGGAAGAAGACCTGACCGTAACCCGAGAGCGCCTGCACACCCTCCTGGATGCGGGCACCGCCGGAGTCGTTGAGACCCACGACGGGCATACCGTTCTTCATCGCGACGTTCATGACGTCGCAGATTTTCTGGGCGTGAACACGCCCAAGCGTGCCACCGAGCACCAGGAAGTCTTGGCTGAAGGCAGCCACGGGTCGACCATCGATGAGGCCCGTCCCGGTAACTACGCCGTCACAAGGAACGTCCTTCTTCCGTTCCCCGAGATCGTGCCCGACCTGCTGGGCGTGAGCGCCCATCTCGAGGAACGTCCCCGAAGTAAACAGGACATCGAGCCGTTCTCGGGCCGTCAGAAGTCCTTTTCCATGACGAGCTTCGATCTTGTCGGCTGGTGCCGAGCGAAGGTTCTTATTTCGACGTTGCTCGAGCTCCTCGAGGAGCCGGGGATCCATTGGCATGAGAAGAAGCACTCCCTTGCGAACGCAGCTGCGCGTCGACATAGCACGCAACTACGCGAGTGCGTTGCGTCTTACGCACTTACTGTCGGCGAAGTTTGCGCGTCTTCCCAAATGGCGCGCCGCGCGGGACTTTCGGCGTGAAGTGACGTCTCGTGGTCGGTGCTTCGGTGTCAGAGACGAAGCTACACGCGACCACGATCCGAGTCCCGCGGGTTCGCTCCGTGCGAATGAGTCGACTCACGCCTTCACGGAGCGACGCGCATCGAAGCGCTCCACGAGCGCGAGCACGGCGGGGAGCACCACGACAACGGCGGAGAGACACGTGAGCTCGCCGATCACGGCTGCGAGGCCAAAGCTGCGCACCGCTGGATTGACCGACTGCATGAGCGCCAGGTATCCGAGGATCGTCGTCAGGCTGCAAAGCACGACGGCACCGCCGGTCTCCCGAACGATCGCGATGACCTGACCGGGCGGCTCGATGCGCCACCGATGCACCAGGTTGATTGCGTAATCCACGCCGATCCCGAGGGTGATGGGGACGGCGATGAAGTTGAGGAAGTTGATCTTGACGCCGAGGAGATACAGCGTCGCGCCCATCCAACTGACGCCAGCGAACAGCGAGCCGAGCACGAGCGCAGAGGCTCGAACGCCACCGCGCCGACGATAGAAGGACGCGATGACGACGAGAGCCGTCATGATTGCTGCAAAGAGAACCGCACGAGGCGTCTCTTCGACGACGCCCGACAGCATGTCGGCGAAGATCACCGCGCGACCGCTTCCGTAAATCGTCTCTCCGGACGGCAGCTTCGTCGAACGATAGGCGTTCGCCCACTTCAATAAGTACTTCATGTCGCGGACGCTCTTGCCGTCCGTCGGCACGACGTAGACGATGCGGCCACGCGTTCCGTCACGCTCCGTGAAGGGCCGAACGATCTTCTCCGGCAGATCGTCGATTCCGAAGGGCTTCAGATCTGCCGGCGGCAGGTAGGGCTTCATCGACTCCCAGTCGGCGTCGCTTATTTTGCCGTGCGCTCGCACCTTCTCGACGCGTTCACGGACCTGGCGCAAGAGTTGGCACTTCTCCTCCTGGTCGTCCGGCACCAGATCGTAAATCGAGACGACCTTTTGGAAAGGCGGCGCGTTTCCTCCAGCGACCCGTCGCTTCTCGAGCTCGGCGAGCAACGGCTTCACCTGATCGAGGCGCGTCGTCATGATCGCCATTCCGTCCTGCCCCGTGCGGCCGGTGATGTTCGTCATGCCAGCGCCGAGACGCGTCGCCGCGCTCTCGAGCGAGTGGGCATCGTTCTCGAGCTTGCCCAGGTTGTACTCGAAGGGATCACTCGTGATGTACTTGAGGGTGGCAAAGACGGAGAACGCCGTTGCCAGGACGCCGACGGCGACCACGAGGCGAGCCGGGATCCAACGGCGGAGAGCCGCAAAGGGCGCACCAAACGGGATCCCCAGATCGATGAAGGATTGGATTCGCCCCCAGAGCGTGGTCCGATCATGGTCCTGCCAAGAGGGCACGACGCGCTCGAAGAGCACGAGCAACGGCGGCATGAGGAAGTAGTTGGAGATCCAACAGAGCAACATGCCGTAGCCGCCAATCGCGCCGAAGTCGCGGAAGCCGCGGAAATTCGTCGAGGCCAGCGACAGGTATCCGGCGCCGGCGGCGGCCGCCACGGTCAGCGTCGGGATCAACGTATCGCGATAGGCCAGCAGCAAAGACTCGGCCAAGCCGAGCTTGGCGCGCCGCGCCTCGCCGTAGCGAGCTCGAAGGAGGATGCCGAAATTGATCGCGTTCCCGAAGATGATCGACACCAAAAAGCCACTGGCCGTGTTCAAATGTCCGATCGCCAGTCTGGTCACGCCGAAGGTCCAGAGCACCCCGATGCCGATGGCGATGGCCATGGTGAGGACTGCGCGCAATCGGAGGAAGAACAGAAAGTCGACGATGAGGATCATCCCGACGCCCAATGCGCCCACCGTCGTGAGGTCGTCCTTGATCACGCCGTATTGTTCGGCGCTCGTCACCACGTCGCCGGTCAACCCGGTGCGAAGGGATGGGTGGTATTTCGTCGGCTGGAGCTCGGCGATGATCTTGCGCACGCGCCGCTGCAACTCTCGACTGTGCTCCAAATCGCCTGAAGCGACGGGCGTCCTAACCATGACGATGAGGCGCGTCCCCTCCGCGTTCATGTAGTAGCCATCCCGATAGGGCGGCCCCTTTACGTTCTTTTGCGCCGACCCGCCGAATTCCTTCTCGATGGATTCACGCGTGATGGGCTCGGCGGGTTCGTCATCGATGCTTCCGAAGATCTCCCGCTGATAACGTTCCTCGATCCGATCGTGAATGTCGCGCACCTTCGCGAGCGGCAAATAGAGCGCCTGACGCTCCTTCATGAACTCCCGCTCGGCATGCACGCCGTTTTCCGCCGTGCCCACCCACTCCGGTCCCAGCGCGCGGAGCCGCGGAACCAGATCGTCGCTGAAGGCCTGCATCGCCTTGGGCTCGGCACCGTCGATGACGACGGCCAAGGTCGAGATCCCCGCCGTGCGCTTGGCCACGCGTTTGAGTTCGATGACACTCGGCTTGTTCTGCGGCAGAAGCGAGTCGAATCCGGTTCGAAGCTCTAGGTTCCTCGCCAAAAAGTACGCAGGGAGCGTCACGACGAGCGCAATCAGTATGAAGGGCCACGGGCGGCGAACCTGCAGATCGACGAGGGTCGACAGCATTCGACCGTACCAAGATTGCGCTACAGGGCGGGATGGTTGACTCAAATCTGCCTCCAACTCCTTCGAGTGACGTAAGGGAGTCGCGTTGCGTTGGGCGCGAGACCACGCCTCGAGCACAAGACGTGCCGAAACTTGTCCGCCATCGAGGAGATGTCAATCCGCATCGAGTTCCACGGGACTTCGTCGAGAAAATCCCGGGTCGCGACTGGGATTCGACCTTGCGGCCCCGACGAAATCGCGGTCACGTGAGTTCCACGCTGTGGTCGATTCTCGACAGCGTTCGCTCGATCGTGAAATCTCGATTACGGCAAATTCAGCCTTCCCCAAGGCCGGGAAGGCTTTTGCACATCGGATTGAATCGCACTGGATGCGATTCGCGGACAAGTGTCCGCGCGTCTGCCCAATCGATGAATGTCCCCACTTTCGGCCGAACTCACCGCTGCGCCGCCCTGCCCCACCAACGGAAAACGGGCCTCCGTCTTACGAGGGAGGCCCGCAGCATCAAGTTTCCGTTATCGACCGAGAGCGAAGCGCTCAGCCACCTTCCAAGTGATACCCGCGTTCGCCGTGATCCGAGAGATCGAGGCCGGTCTCCTCGTCCTCGCGAGCGGGACGTAGACCAATGGTGGCCTTGAGGGCGTAGGCGAGAACCACGGTGACCGCAACCGAGAGGACGATCGTGAGCCCCATGGCTTTCAATTGTTCGATCCAGAGGGTCTTGCCGACGAAATCCTTCAGGTTCGTGTTGAGGTTCGGGTTCATACCTGCGTCGGCGAAGAAGCCGGTCAGTAGCGCACCGAGGGTTCCACCCACGGCGTGGACACCGAAGGTGTCGAGTGCATCGTCGTAGCCGAGCCAGTTCTTGAGCTTGGTGCACGCCAGGTACGGAACCGCACCGGCAAGGACACCGATGATGACGGCGGAAGTCGCCGACACGAAGCCAGCACCGGGAGTGATGACGACGAGACCACCAACGACGCCGGAACAGAATCCGAGGACGGTGGGTTTGCCGCGTTGAATCCACTCGATTGCAGGCCAGGTCGCACCGGCAACCGCAGCAGCCAGGGTCGTCGTCATGAATGCATTGGCTGCAATCGCGTCTGCAGCGACGGCGCTGCCGGCGTTGAACCCGTACCAACCCACCCAGAGCATTCCCGTACCGACCATCGTCAAAACGAGGGAGTGAGGAGCGAAATTCTCGGAACCGAAGCCCTTACGTTTGCCGAGAATGACTGCGAGGACGATTGCCGACCACCCCGAGGACATGTGGACCACGGTTCCGCCCGCGAAGTCGATGGCTTTGATCTTGGCGCCAGCGTTCCACACGCCGTTCATGAAGCCGTCGATCCCCCACACCATGTGAGCGAGCGGGAAGTAGACGATGAGCATCCATCCGAGCATGAAGGCCATCAGCGCCGAATACTTCATGCGCTCGGCGATGGCGCCAACGATGAGTGCCGGAGTGATGATGGCGAACATGAGTTGGTACATCGCAAACACGTTTTGCGATACCCACGCCGAGTAGTCGCCATTCGGTGCGGCGTCGACGCCGTGGAACAGGGCGAACTTGGTGCCGCCCAAGAACGGCGAACCCGGTGCGAACGCAAAGCTGTACCCGAACAGCCACCAGAGGATCGTGACCATGCCGGCGAGACCCAAACATTGAGCCATCACCGAGAGGACGTTCTTCGTGCGCACCAAGCCGCCGTAGAAGAGAGCGAGGCCCGGCAACGTCATGAAGAGCACGAGGGCGGCGCACACCATCATCCAGCCGTTGTGGCCGGGACCGGCGCCGCTCACCTTCGATTCCTTCGACACCCGCGCGCCATTGTTCACGTATGCTTCGAGAATCGGCAATTCGCTCCTCGAGAGCTCGCGTCGCATCGGGAGACGCTGAGGCCACGACCGCCGGGGCCGCCTCTGCGGCGGGTTCTGCCTGCGCTGACCTGCCCCCGAAGATCGAGGCAAGCAGCATGAGTAGAGGAATGAGTAATCGTTTCAACATCGCGAACTCCTTCAGGAGTATGTCTTGGCCAATTGGCCGCGTTTCCAGGGAATTGCCGACGCCGCGTCGGATGTTTCCTTCGGTACCGCGACGAATGTTTCGCGACGGAGATGGTTCCGTTTCGGCGGTATCAACTGCGTTTCGCGTCGTCTTTTTCCGTGTCCGGCAGGTTTTCTGCGGCGGCAGCGAGACACGCCGAACCGCTTGCTCGAACCAAATCGGAAACATTCCAGGATCCGCCGCCCAATGTGTCGATACTGGACGGGCGATCGCGTCGATGCCGATTGGAAACACTGCGCTACGCTCCGCGCCGTGAAGGTCCGGGCCATCGCCATCGCCTCCCCTCGAAGCAACGTCATCGGTGCTGTCGAGCTCACCACCTCGCCCGAGGGGCTGAGCGTGCTTTACCTCGACGCGGCGCACGTTGGCGGCGACGGTGTGCCGGTTCCTCTCGCACCCCGCTCGGAATCGGTGCTCGCGTGGGAAAAGGTCATCGACGCGAAGGTCGTGGGCGATGCGGTTCTCCTGCAGCTTGCCGTCGGACCGAGCATCGAGCAGCGCCTGCTCCTCGTCCGTTTCACTTTCGGGCATGACCGAACTCCCCATGAGCTTCGACAACGACGGATCCTGATCCGCGTCGTGGCGCTCGCCGTCGCCCTGTTATTGCTCGTGATTGCGCTGCTCCTCGGACCTCGCATCGCGCCCGACGCAGGTCCCTTGTTCGGGATTGGTTTGGGGGTTTTGTTGGCCGCGGTTACGACCGTCGCCGGGCTCGTCTCGGACCGATTCTTGGTCACGGGAGGACACACATCGGCGCTGGTGCGCGAGATCTTCGTCGGCGAGTTACTCGCGACGCTTCCTCGGCTCCCCCGGGAACCCAACGCGAGTCTTCGTCCGAAGACGACCTTCAAGCTTCCACCCCTCGACGGGATCCTGCCGCGCACCACGGCCGCCGTCACAATCACGCTCGCGGGTGCGCTCTTGGCCGCGACCGTCATGGCAAAGTGGGTCTTTTGGGGCAATCATCGCGAGGTCAGAACCGCTCCCCCGACGGAAAACATCGCCTATGCGAGCCCGCGCGAGGCGCGTGAAGAGCCGAAAGCGATCGCGCCGGTTTCCGCAGAACCTGCCGTCGCGACGCCTCCAGCACCGAGTGCCCCCGCGACGGCAACACCTCCACCCGCAACGGCAAACGCACTCACGGTACTGGGTCCGTGCACCTGCGCGCGAGCCGACAGCCCCCTCTTCCGCGAACCGCTCCCACGACTTTCGCCGCTCGTCCTCTCGTCACGGCGCGTTCCTCACAAGAACCACGAAGACATCGAGCTCGAACTCGCGGTAATCAACAATTCGGATCGCCCGCTCGGCAACATCTCTCTGTTGGTCGAGTTCTTCGAGGCCGATCAGGGCAACGTCACGCGATTGACCAGCGTCGAGAGCCGCACCGTGTACTTCGAAGGTCCACTCGCCTCTGGAAAGGCGATCAAGTGGCACGTCGAAGAGCGTGGAACGACATTCAAGATCCATCCGCCGACGTCGAACGGACTTCTCGTGGATGAGCCGATTGGTCCCCTCGGCGAGGGAGCCGCGTCGGCTTCGGCCTTTGCCGATCTGCTGACGGCGAACAATCGCCCCGTTCGGCTGCACGGCGCGATGATGTTGGCCTACCTCGGTGACCGCCGAGCTCGACCGGCCATCGTCGAATTGGGCGAGGCACTGAGGGACAGCGAGAGCCCGTACCTTCGAAGAATCCTCGAGGCGACGCAGGATCAGATTGCCTGTCAGATCCGATTCGACGGAAGTCCGCCCAAGTCCTTCAAGGCGTGCATCTTCAACCAGGGCGCATCCGCCGTCGCGCAGACCGAGGTCGCCGTCCGATGGCTCGATGCGGAGATAAGCCCAAAGGATCCGGTGGGGGCCGCGCCGCAAATTCTCGCCGAACGCACGGCGGCCCTCAGCACCAAACTGGAACCCAAGACCGGCGTGCTCGTCGAGGGCCCATTGGATGGCCTCGAGTTGCCGGTCAGAGTGCCCTCCTTCGAAGTCGTCGCGAGCGGTCACCCATAACGGCACTGCGCAAGCTCGAGGAATCCACTCGCCACGCCGTTCGCCGCGCCATTCGCTCCACGCCGAGTTCCGCCTGCCTCTAGTCCAAATCCTTACAGCAACGGAAACCGAGGTGATAGTTGAAGTGGCTGAGCGGGCTCTCGACGGGAGTCGCGTGCCAACTCGGGGCACGCCAACGACAGTCGTCGGGATGCGGGTGGTATTCGTCGAAGGCAAACCAGCTGCCCTTCATCTCCGTTTCACCCGAGCCACCACGAGCACCGAGTTGATCCTCTAGCACGGGCAGGTTCATGTGTTCTGCCACGTTGCCGTGCATGTCGTACACGCCGAAGGGGCTGACGCAGCGCGGGAACGCTCCTGCTGGGTAGCTATTCGTTCCGCACTCTTCCCAACTCGCATCGACGCATCCGGGGCTCTTGAGCGCCCCCGTCGCGCAGAGACGCCGGTCCGGCTTGACACCCGTCGCCCAAATCCATTCTCGAGCTTGATTGTGGAGCAGCTCCGCGAGCTGTCGTGAAGCCCATGATTCGTACTCCTTTCCAGGGGAACGAAGCTTGCCGGCACAGGCGCCCTCCCATTCGTGCGCGTCGCAGAGCCGTTTGTCGAAGATCCGGCAAATCCGAGCGGCCTCGTTCGCACGCACCCACACGATGGGATACTCGCACGGCAGGTTTGGAAACTCGAATTGATCGATGCAGACGCGAGCGCTCGACGGATCCTGGCGTTCGGCGTCGAACAACGCGACCATGTTCGGTGCGCCGCAAATCTTCGAGTCATCCTTGGCCAAGGGAGCGAGCGCGCGCCGCTCGTGACACTCCTCCCGTGACATGGGATGAACCGAGACTCGCGGATTGCCCTCCCCGAAGTAGGGCGACGCATCGATGATCGCCCGCAGCGCCGACAGCTGGTCCTCGTTCAAACCAAACTCGAAGGAGAGTCGGCGATAGAGGCGAGCTCGCTGCGCGCTCAATGCCCCCTCGATCACCGACTCGGGTCCTCCCGGGGTCAGTAGGTCAGCATCGCGCCCCGACGCAGCCGAGTGCGGATCATCTGCACTCTCGACCCCGGCAAAGGAATCGTCAACGCCTGCATCAGCGACGGAACTCGGCGCCTCGACGTCCTGCTCGGCGAGCCTGAGTAAGCCCCGATCGACCCACTGGGCCACGAATTGCGCCTCGCCACTCATCGACGGCACGGGGCGCGCCGGCGCGGGCTTTCGCGTGGCCCAGATCGCCGAAATCGTGGCGACCGTGACCACGCCGGCCAAACCCCAAACCGAAAGAACGGTGATCCGGACGTTCACCGTCCGATCAAGTTCTCGACGAAGGTCACGAGTTCCTGACTGCCGACCTTGGGTACGATGTTCGACGGCAGCCGAGCCAAGTGGAAACGAACGGTCCACGGCGGAGACGAAAGCCCCGGCTCGATGGTATTCGGAAGCCCTTGTGGCTCGAGCTCCACATAGGTGTGCGTCGGATCCGCATAGATCTCGACCTCCGCTTCACCACTCGAAGCCTGACCCGGCGCCAGAATCCGGAAAGGTCTGGACGAATACGAGATCTTCGTCGACATGAGCGAGCCACCCCTGCCCGTCCGCAAAGAGCTTGTGTCCCTGTCCGACGACTTGGCTCGGATCATAGCCGTACCACTGGACGCCATCTTGGGTCACCGTCGCCAACTTGTCGTAGACGATTCCGCCCGGGCCCAATCGGAAGAACGAAAGTCCGTAGGCGCGCACGCGTGCGACCTGCCACGGGGCGACGGTGATCGAACGAGTCCCGCGGTTGTGATACTGATACGTGACGTCGATCGCATCCTTGCCGGCAACACCTTCGATGCGCTTCGTCACCACGATGAGTTCACTGCCGGGCATGGTGACTTCGGGGCTCGTGAGGAGCAACGCGTCCCCTGCGACTCCCACCCGATATCGGTCCGTATCGATGCCCTCAATCGGCGGCCACTGCCACATGGAACTGGGGACTGGGCCAAAAGGTGACGCCGAAATTGTTGGCGTTGTCGCTCCCTGCGACGGACGACTCTGGAAGCAGGACCTCCTGACCTTCCAACGTAAAGCTCACAATCCGCCCGCCGAGGAGGGGATCGACAATCATCTTCACCGCGCCAACGGAGAGGGACGGTGTTTGGCCCAAAGTGATGGTACCGGTTGCCATATTAGACGCTCCTGCACTGCTTCCGCCCGCGCTCGATCCCCCGGATGCCTTGGCGCCACCGGCCCGAGCGCTCGTTTTTGCGCTCGCTCCACCATTACCACCGGCGGTATCCGCGTCGGAACCCGCTTCTCCCCCTGAGCCAGCGTGCTCGGTGCCTTCGCTCTCCAGGGCGCTACTGCAACCGATGAGCGAAAATACGAGCCCAAGGCCAATGAGGATGACGCGGGATCGGGAAGTCATCGTTTAACGGGAAGAGCTTGGGGTTCGGCGCGAAGCCGAACGGCTCCCTTCGTAACACCGGTGACCGCCTCGTAGCAAACGCAGACGGGTCACGCGCGCAACTCTTTCTGCGCGTGCGTCGAAAGTTCCAACCAGGCAAGTGCGCTCGGTCGGGCTTTCCTCGTCGCGTCCGAATCCGCCGTTCGAAGGGGCGGACCATGGCTCGGCCCATGCAAAGCCGCCCTTCGATGAGTCCAGGAGCGACTGGTTTCCGACTAATTGGCGCAAGGCGCGGTCGGCGTCGGCGATGCGTGGGGGCAATGGATGTCCGGGAATCCCTCTGCCGCAAAGGTTGCGTGATAGAGCCGGCATTGCAGGTTGTCGCCACTTATCCCAGTGACGTACTGCTTTTCCGAGACCCCCTTCATCTGCACACAAGCGGCTCGGCATACCGTATCGTCCTCGTAGACCGAGGAGCAGACACTCTGCATGATGGCGCAGTAGGCATCGCACTGGCTTCCGCAAATCCCGCCGCCGGAAGGCCCGGCCGCGGAACAGTTCGCAGGGTCCTCCGCCGAAAGAACGGCAAAGTGCGTACGGCACCCAAGACTGTTGCCCGACGTCTCGTTGGCGGTTCCGACGCGAAATGCCGCGCAAGTCCGCATACAGCTCACGTCCGAACCGTACTGGCGAGTCGCGTCGGAATTGCAGTTGGCGAACACGGCCTTGCAATAAGCAGTGCAAGAGAGCTCCACGGCGGTCGAGGACGTCGAGGACGTTGCCCCGCCATTCACCTCGGATCCCGCACTCCCCCCGAGGCCCGCCTTGGTTCCACCGGTGCCTGCACCATGACCGGCACCGGAAGCTCCCGCTTCTCCGTCCGAACCGCCCCCGCCGACCTGTGTCGTCGTCGAGGACGAGCAAGAGCACATCGCCAGCACCGAAATCGCGAGCGCACCGAGGATCCGCATGGCGGGGAAATACCTTGGGCGACGAGACCACGGGCGCAAGGGGGGATCCCGAGTCCAATCCGCGCACCTCGCGAAGGACTGGCCCTGACGTGGCCGCTCGTACGAGCTGCCGACACAGCACGGCGGGGCAGCACCCTACGTTCCAGAGTTGTACCCCATCGAGGCTCAAAGGCCGGTGTTCCAAGTATCGAGCTCGAGCCCTTGCCGGCGCGTGCGAGCTCCCTTGCCGGGCGCGAGTCGGCGCGTGCGAGCTCCCTTGCCGGGCGCGAGTCGGCGCGTGCGAGCTCCCTTGCCGGGCGCGAGTCGGCGCGTGCGAGTTCCCTTGCCGGGCGCGAGTCGCCGCGCCGTCGTCTCCGGGACGAATCGCTCACGGAGCGTCACCGTCGCGACAGAATCGCGCAGCAGACCTTCACGAAGGTACAGCTCGTACAAGGTCTTTCCGTCCAAAGTCGTGAGGCCCACGTTGGCGACGAGCTCGCCGAGCTGCAGCTCGGTCGCGGCTTCGTCCTCCGCTCCTGTCGTGAGCAAGAGCTCCGATGAATGCCGTGCAATCAGACAGAATCCGCTGTTCAGGGGTGTATTGCTCCGGCGCACTTCCGAGTTCGGCACCAACGGTGGAGTAGACCTCTTCAGGAAGGCCGTTGCGTTCGAGGAAGCGACGGCCCACTTCGAAACTCGTCACGCCATAGCGTTCGCGTTCTCGTGCGACGCGCGAGGGGCCGTTACCGTAGGTTTCCCGCCAGAGTTTCCCATACTCCTTGGCGTCCGCGGCAAAACACGCCATCGCTCCAATTTCGCTCAATAGCCCGCAGGTGGACGCCGTGGATGGCGTCTGGAGTCGCGTCGCCTTGGCGACCTTGTTGGCAATACCTCCACTCAGAACGCTGCGCTCGTGAAGTTGCCCCTGGACCGGTTCTTTCGAACGGAACGCCGCGAGCACGCTCATGGCCGTGGCTAGTTCCTTCAACTCTCGAAGGCCGATCCGGATGACGGCCGCATCGAGTTGCGACACCTTCATTCCACCGTAGAGCGCGCTATTTGCCACGCGTAGTACGGCAGTGGCAAGTGCCGGATCCCGTCGAGATTGCAGCGACGATCGAGCCGATGCTCGAACAATCGGAATCCGCGAGTTCGATGACCTTCTTCGTCGTTGCCGGCAAAGGGCAGAGACGAACGACGTCATCGAGGAGTTCGGAAACCGGAAAGGCCATCCTCGGTCAGAACGGCCATCTCGAGTTGGTTCTATAGCCCATGACGGGCGCTCGATGCCCCGTTCTGGCACCCTCGAAGCGTCCTACGTTACTCGAGGATGACGATTTCATCGTCCTCGATGGACCAAACGCTCGTCGTGCCCGTGCGTCGCGGTCCGCAGTCGTCCAGCAGCATCGGCCCCGTGAGCCCGGAATAGTAGATGTTGTCGCCCTTGCTCATGCGCTTCAGGCCGACCTCCAACTGGTTCCAGCCCACGGCTTCGCCGGGCGGCGCTGCCGCATCGTGGATCGCAGCCTCGAAAGCCGAACGTTCGAGTTTTCCGTCCTCGAGCTCGGCCTTCTCGAGTGCGAGGGCAAGCAACGCAATGGCATCGTAGTAGAAGTAGGCGCCCTCGAGCGGCGTGTCTCCCGACCACCGCTTGGCAAAGGCATCGGGGAAGTCCTTCGACGTGTTGTAAATCTTCGGCGCGACGCCCAACGCCCCGTCGAGAGAATGGGACATGACGTTCTGCAAAAGCAGCTCCGTCTTCAGCAGCGGCGACAGATACCAGGTCGGGGGATGCTTCGTCGTGACGCTGAACTCGTTGACGACCAATGCCGCAGTCCTCGGAGACGCAGCCAAAACGACGGTCTCGACGCCGCTAGCGAGAACCCCAGAAACGACCTTATCGTAGCTCTGCGCATTCGGATCGAGGGCAACCTCCGCCGTAACGGTTCCGCCCAAGGACTTGAAGCGGCGAGCGACGGCGGTTTGAAAGGCGTCGTTGTACGTGCCTTCGGCGTGAAGGATCGTGGTGCGAGTTGCGCCGTCTGCATCGAGACGCTTGGCCACCGCCTCTCCCAAGGACCGTGCCGAAGGAGCGAGGCGGAACCACCAATCGGTGCAGTCGTAAGCCTGGTCATTGGCCGCGCCGACGAGCGGCGATAGGAATACGACGTCCTTCTCGTGCAAGATTGGCGCGATTGCGTCGGCAACCTCGGAGCTCTCGGGACCCACGACAATCACGACTTCCTCGTCGATGAGTTTCTTCACGCTCTTGACCGCTCGATCGACGTCGGAGTGGGTATCCGCCGCGATGATCTCGAGCTCGCGACCTTGAACGCCACCGCTGTCGTTCACCCTGCCGACGGCGAGATGGACGGCCCGTTCGAAGTTCGTCGCGGTTCCAGAATTGGCGCCGGTGTAAGGCAGCAACAATCCGATCTTGAACTTCTTTACGGAATCGCCCTCTGAGTCGCTGCAGCCCAAGAGCGCACCGAACACGAGGACTGTCCCAGCGCGGAGCATCGAGTCGAAAGTGCGAAAGGCCCAGCCGTGTTTTGCCATAAGGATGGTCAGAGACTCGCTTTCTTTATCTTATGGGCAATTCCGACGGAATTGTCAGCAGATGTAACGCAGAAACGGCCGAAATGTCCCTCCCCAACCCA
>JASGIX010000035.1:0-102035 GCA_049840955.1 Polyangiaceae bacterium | reverse complement strand
AAGGTTAATAGGGAAACACGATAGAATCCGAACAGCACCTGACGCCGCCTACCACCGGTCGGAGCAGCTCGACCTCGATCGCCACCACTGGACGGCGGCGATGTCCGGGCTCGAGCCCGCCGGCCTCGGCGCGTCCACGGCGCTCGGCCGCCGCGGGCGATCCGCCGCACGGCGACGCTCGACGCCACGACCCTGACCGCGATCACGACGGCGGCGAGCGAGCACGGGGCGAGCTGGAGCGACGCCGTGCTCGGCGACGGCTGCGTACATCCATCGCGTCAACGGCACGCCGCGCGTGGCGATCGGCCTGCCGGTGATGAACCGCACCGGGCCGGCGGCGACGGTGCCCGCCACCGTGATGAACATCGTGCCGCTGGTGCTCGACGTCGCCGGCGAACGGCCGATCTCGGCGCTCGCCGCCGACGCCGCCGCCCTCGTCCGCGCCGGGCGCCGCCACCACCGCTACCGGCACGAGGAGCTGCGCCACGACCTCGGCCGCTACGGGCCGGGGCGCCGGCTGCTCGACCTGACCGTCAACATCCTCCCGATCGAGCAGCGGCTCGACCTGGGCGACGTGCACGCCACCGTGCACAACGTCGCCGCCGGACCCGTCGAGGACGTCACGATCGACGTCCGGCCGAGCGGCGGCCAGCTCGTCGTCAGCATCGAGGCCAACCCTGCCGTCCACGACGAGGAGGCGGTCAAGGCGCACCTCCGACGTCTCCTCCACGTGCTCGCCCAGCTGCCCACGGACCCGACGGTCGACGCGCTCGACGTCGTGAGCCCGGCCGAGCAGGCGCGAGCGCGTGCTGCACACCTGGAACGCCACCGCCCACCCGGTCGACGCCTCGCTGACCCTCGTCGACCTGTTCGCCGGCACAGTCCGGCGCGCTCCGTCGGCGGTCGCCCTGATCGACGGTGACGACGTGGTCACGTTCGAGCGGTTCGACCACTGGACGGATGCGATCGCCGCCGAGCTGCGCACCGCCGGCGCCGAACCGGGCACGACGGTCGCGATCGGGCTGCCACGCGGAGCCCACCTCGTCGCCGCCATCGCCGGCGTGCTGAAGGCCGGCGCCGCCTACCTGCCGCTCGAGCTCGACTACCCCGTCGCCCGGTTGCGCTCGATGCTGGCCGACGCCCGCCCGCCCGTTCGCGATCGTCGACGCGGAGCGCGCCGACACGCTGCGCGCCGACGGCGTGGCCGTGTGGACCGGCCTCCCGAGCCCAGCCGGCGCGCTCGCCGCCGGCACGGCGCCGCGCCCCGACGACACGGCCTACGTGATCTACACGTCGGGATCGACCGGTCGCCCCAAGGGGGTCGTCGATACCGCACCGGGCGATCGTCGAACCGACTGCTCTGGATGCAGCCGACGGTACACGCCTCGGGACCGAGCAGACGCGGATCCTGCACAAGACGCCGATCGGCTTCGACGTGTCAGGGTCTGGGAGTTCTTCTGGCCGCTCGTCAGCCGGCGTCCCGAGCTGCATGATCGCCCAGCCCAGCAGCCACCGCGACCCCGCAGCTACCTGCGCGCGATGTCTCGTGCAGGACGGCGATCACCACCGTGCACTTCGTGCCGTCGATGCTGCCGGCCTTCCTGGCCGTCGAACTCGACGACCGAGCGGGCGCGGACTCCTGGCTCCTCCGCCGCACGATCTGCAGCGGCGAGGAGCTGCCCGCCCGACCTCGCCCGCGCGCTTCCACGAGCTGCTCCGCGATCGCCGGCGTCGAGCTGCGCAACTTCTACGGGCCGACCGAAGCGGCGATCGACGTCACCGAGTGGGCAGTGTCGACCCACGCCGTCACCGCACTCGCGCAGCGTGCCGATCGGCCGCCCCGGTCTAGAACACCCAGCCCTAGGCGTGCTCGACCGACCACCTGCCAGTCCCGTGCCCGCTCGGCGTGCCCGGCGAGCTGTACATCGGCGGCGTCGCAGCTCGCCGACGGCTACCTGGGCCGGCCGGACTGACCGCGGCGCGGTTCCTCCCCGAACCCGTTCGGCTCGCCCGGCGAGCCGCATGCTACCGCACGGGCGACCGGCGCGCGCCTGGCGGCCAGACGGTGCGATCGAGTACCTCGGCCGCGTTGATCAGCAGGTGAAGCTCCGCGGCAGTGCGGATCGAGCTCGGCGAGATCGAGGTCACACTCGGCACGGTACCCGGTGTGGCCGAGCCACGGCGATCCTCGACGCCAGGACCGGCCCGGCGAGCCAGCGCCTGGTGGGCTACCTGGTGCCGCGGCCCGAGAGCGTGCGTGCCGGCCACCGACGGGTGCGCAGGCTCCTGCGGCGAGCTCCTGCCGGAGCACATGGTGCCGACCGCCTACGTCACGCTCGATCGCTGCCGCTGTCGCCGAACGGCAAGATCGACCGAGGCCGCCCGCCCCCGGGACCGAGGCCTCCACGGTGAAGCCCCACGTCGGGCGCAGGACCGAGGCCGAAGCCCCTCGCCGGAGGATCTGGAGTACGCGAGGTCACCACCGTGCACGGGGTGGCCGCGGTCGGGCCCGACGACGGCTTCTTCGATTCCTCGGCGGCCACTCGCTGCTCGCGATCGAGGCGACCACCCGGCTGTCGGAGCTGCTCGGAGTGCCCGTCGCGGTGACCGCGCTGTTCGAGGCGCCGACGGCGGCGCAGCTGCTCGCCCGCGTCGACGCCGGCGAGCAGAGCGACGGGCTCGGTGCCGTGCTCGAGCTGCCGCGGCGCCGGCGACCAGCCGCCGCTGTGGTGCGTGCACCCGGCCGGCGGCCTGGGGTGGTGCTACGCCGGCCTGCTCGCCCACCTCCCCGGCCGGGCTGCCGGTGCTCGCCCTCCAGGCCGACGGCCTCGACGGCGGCGCGCTGCCGCGCACGCTCGGCGAGATGGCCGAGCGCTACGTGCACCGCATCCGCGCCAGCCAGCCCGAGGGCCCGTACCGGCTGCTCGGCTGGTCGGTCGGCGGCACGATCGCCCACGGATCACGGTGCGGCTCCAGCACCTCGGCGACGCCGGTCGAGCTGCTGTGCCTGCTCGACTGCTACCCGAGCGAGCAGTGGGTCGACGTCGCCGAACCCTCACAGGTCGTCGCCCTCCGCGCCCTGCTGCACATCGCCGGCATCGACCCCGCCACGCTCGGCGCCGGCGAGCTCGAGCCGCGACGCGGTCGTCCGCCGCCTCCGGGCCAGCCGCAGCCGCGCTCGGACACCTCCCGGCGGCGGTGCTCGACCGGATGGTGGAGGTCGTGCTGAACAACAGCACGCTCATGAAGCGCCACGAGCACCGCTGCTTCGACGGCGACGTGCTGTTCGTGACCGCCGCCGCGCCCCGCCCCGAGACCTGGCTGAGCCACACGACGGGTGGCAGCGGCACGTCCACGGCCGGATCGTGAACCACGACCTCGACTGCACCCACCCGGCGATGGTGCAACCCGCCCAGCTCGCCGAGGATTCGCGGGTCTGCTGGCGGGCGGCGCCAGCGTCGCCCGTTCGTGAGGACCCGGGGCCGCCGCCCGCGTCTGCGCCTGGACCCGCCCCGGAAGCCTCGCTGCGCTCGGCGAGCTGGGGCTGCGGCGCAGGTTCGCTGCGGCATCCGCGCCGCGGCCGACGCTGCGCCCACTGCGTCCGTGGTGCTCACCGAACCTCGGTGACCGGGCTGCCGTCCCTCGGCGGCGTGTCGGGGTCTGAAAGACATCGGCGGTCTGAAAGACACGATTCGGCGGTGAGGCCGGTCGGCGTACGGTGAGTTCTTTCAGACGCACGACTTCTTTCAGTCGTGGACGCTTCGCGAGCGAAGCGAGCCAGCAGTACGGCGTTGCCGAGGCTTCACGAGCACAGCGAGCCAGCAGTACGGCGTTGCCGAGGCTTCGCCGGAGCCGCGAGCCCCCCGGACACAGCGAGCGCTACAACTAACCTGCGCCGCAGCCGCCAGCCCAGCGAGCGTAGCGAGCCCCACCGGGCCGGGTTCAGGCGCAGACGCGAGCGCAGCGAGCCAGGCGTTACGTCAACAGGCCGGTGATCAGGGCGTCGAGGCCGACGTCGAAGGAGCGGACCCGGTCGGGGCGGCGGTTGAGCTTCTCGGCGGCGACGGCGTCGATGGGCACCTCGCCGTCGAGGAAGTCGGACGCTTCGCGCTCCTGGCCCGGGATGCGGGCCACCACCGACTCGGTGATCGCGTAGCCGACGACGAACTGCAGCACCGCGTTGGTGGCGTCGGCGAGCCGCTCGCCGCGCAGGCCGGCGGCGGAGAGCTCGGTCGGCCAGCGATCGCCAGGCCGGCGCGAACACCATGGCCGAGATCGCGCCGCGGCCGTGGGCGAGCCCGATCAGCTCGCCGTGGCGCCTCGAGCGACGTGAGCACCGAACGGGCGATCGACCGGATCCGCTGCTTCGGCGTGCGGCCCGCCGGCCGGTGGGCGCACGATCGTCGCCGTCATCCGCTCGACGACAGGCGTCGAGCACCGCGTCCTTGTTGCCGACGTGCCAGTAGATCGAGGTGACCGACACGTCGAGCTTCTCGCACAACGCAGCGCATCGACGAGCTCGGCCAGATCCTCCGCCTCGACGATCGCCTCGGCGGCGTCGATGACCCGATCTCGCGTCACCGCTCCCGATCGGACATCGCCGGTGATGCTACCCGCCTTGAACCGATCCGTGTAACGCCATTACAGTGTACGGCCGTATCAGAGCCGAGGGGGCCGCCATGGGTGACAACGATCCATACCTGATCATCGCGGCGGACAGCCACGCCGGCCTGCCGACCGAGCACTACCGCCAGTACCTCGAGAAGAAGTACTACCCGCAGTTCGACGAGTTCCTCGGCGAGCGGGCGGCGGCGATCGAGGCCTCGACGAACCTCGGCGTGCGCGACGACAAGTTCGCCAAGCACTGGTTCGAGGAGCACGACGACGAGCTCGCCGGCGGCTGGACGCGATCAAGCGCGACCAGGCGCTCGACGCCGACGGCGTGGCCGGCGAGGTCGTGTACCCCGACGCCGACGCGGTCGAGAGCCGCACGTGCGTGCCGTTCGGCGCCGGCCTCGGTCTGTCGGGTGACCTCGACCCGGAGCTCGGCATGGCCGGCGCGAAGGCGCACAACCGCTGGCTCGCCGACCTCTGCTCGTGAACCCCGAGCGGCGTTGCGGCGTGGCGCTCGTGCCGATCACGGTCGAGATCGACGACGTGCTGGCCGAGATCCGCCACGCCAAGGAGTCCGGTCTCGGCGCGGTGATGATCCCGGCGATGTGGTGTCGACCAGACGCCGTACCACGACCGCCAGCTACGACCCGGTGTGGGCGCTGTGCGAAGAGCTGCAGATGCCGGTCGTGACCCACTCGGGCTCGTCGCCGCGCGACGAGTACGGCGACAACCTCGGCATCTACGTCACCGAGGTCACCTGGTGGCCGGCGCGCCCGATGTGGTTCCTGCTCTGGTCGGGTGTCTTCAAGCGCTTCCCCGGGCTGCGCTTCGGGGTCACCGAGGGCGGCTGCTGGTGGCTGCCGCAGCCTCCTCTGGTTCGTGGGACCGGCTGTGCCTCGGCGCCCGGGCGCGTAGAAGCTCGGCAAGGACAAGTTCCCGGGGCGCTCGGCGACCTGCTGCCGAGCGAGATCGTCGACCGCAACTGCTTCACCGGGCCTCGCCAACGCCAAGCGCCGCGAGCTCGGCATGCGCTACGAGATCGGCATCGACAACATGCTCTGGGGCACGGACTTCCCGCACCCCGAGGGCACGTGGCCGAACACGAACGACTGGCTGAAGAAGACCTTCTTCGACATCCCGATCGACGAGACCCGGCGCATGCTCGGCCTCGCCGCGGCGACATCTTCGGTTTCGACACTGACAAGCTGCCAGCCGCTCGCCGACAAGATCGGCCCGACGCCGACCGAGCTCGGTCAGCTCACCGACGACCCAGACCGCGGCCGACCTCGAAGCCCGGTGGGCCGGCGTCAAGGCGGTCGGTCGCCACTGGCTCACCGGCCACGACTTCTCGATGATGCCCGGAGGCAGCTGAACCATGCGCCAATCGACAACCACGTCGATCGCGATCGACGACCACGGCGACGACCGCTACATCGTCATCTCGTCCGACTGCCACGGCGGCGGCGACATTCACGACTACCGCCCGTACCTCGACGGCGCAGTGGCACGACGAGTTCGACGCCTGGGCCGCCGGCTACGAGATCGCCCTACGAGGACCTGAAGGGCGACCTCGGGCAAGCGCAACTGGGACTCGCCGCGCCGCATGCGCGACCTCGAGGCCGACGGCGTCGTCGCCGAGGTGCATGTTCCCGAACACGGTCCCGCCGTTCTTCCCGAAGGTGTCGCTCACGTCGCAGCCGCCTGCGGTCACCGCGGCCGACATGCGAGCGCCGCTGGGCCGGACTGCAGGCGCACAACCGCTGGCTCGCCGACTTCTGCGCAGCGACGCCCGGCCGACGCGCCGGCGTGATCGCAGATCAACCTGCACGACCTCGACGCCACCGTCGCCGAGATCCGCTGGGCGCACGACGCCGGCCTGCGCGGCGGCGTCCTGCTGCCCGGGCACGCCGCCCGGCATCGGCCTGCCGCAGCTGTTCGACCCGTACTACGAACCGCTCTGGCACGGTGTGCGAGGAGCTCGGCATGCCGCGTCAACCACCACGCCGGCAGCGCGGCGCCGCCGATGGGCACCGAGCCGACGTCGACGCCGTGGTGTTCCTGCTCGAGGTGTCGTGGTGCGCGCACCGCGCGCTCACCCACCTGATCGTCGGCGGCGCGCTCGAGCGGCACCCCAACCTGCAGTTCGTGTTCACCGAGCAGGGCACCGCCTGGGTGCCCGACTAGCTGGCGCAAGCTCGACTACTTCTTCGACCGCATGGATAACGCGTCGGGCTCGCAGGAGGCGCGTGCTGGGGCCGCGCCGGTGTCGAGCGCCTGTCGCTCAAGCCCAGCGAGTACTGGGCAGCGCCAGTGCCACATCGGCGCCAGCTTCATCCGCCCCCACGAGGTGCCACTGCGCCACGAGGTCGGGCGTCGACCGAGATCATGTGGGGCAGCGACTACCCGCACAAGGAGTCGAGCTACCCGTACTCGCAGGAGGCGCTGCGCTCGAGCTTCGCCGGCGTGCCGACCGACGAGGTCGCGGCGATGCTCGGGTGGCAACGCCGCGAAGCTCTACGGCTTCGACCTCGACGTGCTCCGCCCCCTCGCCGCCGAGTGGGGCCAGCACGTCGTCGACATCGACGAGCCGCTCGGCCCCGGCGACCTGCCGCTCGCCGCGCTGAAGTGCCCGGCGTTCGCCGGCATGGAGAATGTGAAACCCTGAGGAGGGAACCGATGGCGACGAAGGTCGGCCAGTACTGCATCTACGTCAGCGACATCAGAGAAGGCCGACGAGTTCTACACCGAGGTCATCGGCCTCAAGGTGCAGAGCCGCACCGAGATCGACGACGTCCACGAAATCGTCGTCGCCGCCGACGACGGTGGCGGGCGACTGCAACCGCCGAGCGCTACAACGACGGCCAGCCGATCGACCACAGCTTCGCGCTGTGGAAGATCTACTTCATCGTCGACGACGCCCAGGCGATCCACGACAAGGCCGTCGCCTACGGCTGCGACGCCGACCTTCGCGCCCCAACGACTCGACCGCTGGCCGGTGATCGCGGCATTCTTCCTCGACCCCGACGGCTACCTCGTCGAGCTCATCCAGTACGTCACCGAATCACGTCGACCGCGAAGGACCCATCATGATCCGCTTCAGCGTGCTCTACCCCGCCACCGAAGGCGCCGCCGTCGACCACGACTACTACGCCAACAGCCACGTGCCGCTGGCACATGAAGACATGGGGGCTGTCGGGCGCTCAGATCGACAAGGGCGTCAGCGGTCCGTACGTGGCCGCCGTGCACTTCGAGTTCGAGTCGCAGGACTCGATGAACGCCGCGCTCGGGCCTGGAAGGCACCGTCGCCGTGATGGCCGACATCACCAACTACACCACGATCCAACCAGTCACCCAGATCTCCGAGATCGTCGGCTGAAGCGATCCACCGCCGCCGAACCGCCGGCGATAGGAAGGATGAGTGAGCGGAGCGAGCGAATCATCGACACGGTTGCGAAGAGCGAAGCGACGAAGCGACCATCGGCGTGAGCAGCGAAGCGAGCACCCGATGAGTGACGTCGTCCTCGGTCTGCTGGCCATCATCGTCGGCGCCCTGTTCTGCTTCCAGGGCTACCTCGCCCTCCGGCTGATCATCCCGATCTGGGGCGCCCTCGCCGGGTTCTCGGTCGGGGCGGGGTTCGTCGCCGAGATCACCGGCGACGGCTTCCTCTCGACGGGCGTCAGCTGGATCGTCGGCATCGCCGTCGCCCTGCTGTTCGCCGTCGTCGCCTACCTCTACTACGCGGTGTCGGTCGTGGTCGCGTATGGGCGCCATCGGGTTCATGCTCGGCACGAGCCTGATGTACGTGCTCGCAGTGCACTGGCGCTGGTTCGTCGTGCTCGCCGGCATCGCCGCCGGCGTGCTGCTGGCGATGCTCGCCATCGTCGCCGACCTGCCGACGGCGCTGCTCGTCGTGCTGAGCGTGCTTGCTCGGCGGCGCCGCCACGATCACCGGCGGCCTGCTGCTGCTGTTCGGCGGCGTGGAGGTCGACGAGTTCACCGGCCAGGTGATCGAGCACGCCGACCACGGCTGGTGGTGGTACGCGGTCGCCAGTCGTGCTCGCCATCGCCGGCATCACCTACCAGGCGCGGGCCACCACGCCGCTGCGCCTGTCGATGCGCGAGGCGTGGGAGGCCGACCGCCGCCGCGCCCGTGGCCGCTGATCACCCGGCGGTGACCGGTAGCCGCCGGTACACCAACGTCGCCGCGAGCGAGGACACGGCGAGCGACGCCCAACGTCCCGGCATCATCAGGATCACGTCGACCAGCGCCATCACCGTCAACGCCGCCAGCACCGCTGCCCAGACGGCAGCGCCACGAACCCATCCGGACCACCCGGCTGCTCCGGCAGCGGGCGACGGTCAGCGGCGCCGGACGTAGAGCAACTCGGCGAGGCCGAGACCGATCACGCCGATCGCCATCCGCAGCAAGTTGCGCGACGCGACCCGCGCATCCGCGTCGGCAACCAGGCGCTGCCGCCGGCCACGCTGCGGATGTCCGACGCGACGGTAAGACCCGGCCGCGCACCATCGGCACACATCGCGACGGCGATCAACCAACCGATCTGGTGCCACGCGGGGAGCCACGTCCGCGGAAGCGCTCGGCGATCAGGTCCAGGGGCACCGAAGCGCTCGACGGCCTGGGCCGCCGCCGACGTCTGGCGCCCAGCCAGCCGTGACCAACTCGTCGCGGACATCGGAGAGGTGGTCGACCGCTTCGTCAGTCAACGCGTACCGTTTCCCAGCGCCGCCGGCAGCGTGCAACTCGACGCGGTAGCGCTCGATCGCGTCCGATCACGACGACCAACCGAGCACCGAGTCCACCCCCACCGAGAAACCGCGACCACTCACTGCTGTTGCACCTCGAGCACCTCGCGCCGGTCTCGCTGGCGACGATAGTGCGGCGCCGGCGTCCGTTGTGGACACTCCCACCGACCGTCGATCCAGCCCAACTCCTCCAGCGGCGCAACGCCGGGTAGACCGTGCCCTCCGGCAGGTTGAACGCACCGTTGCTGCGCTTGTGCAGCAGCTTGATGATCAGGTAGCCGTTGCGCCGGGCGACGCGCGATCACGGCGAGCACCAGCAGATCGAGCTGACCGCGCGGTCCTGGTGCCGTCTGCCCTCCGGCCGTCGATGATCCCACCGCTCATGGCCGCACCATCAGCAGCTGCCGACGCGTCGATGCCGCCATCAGCCGCCACAGGACGATCGCCATCACGACCAGATACCCCACCCACGCCATCGCCTCGGCGGCGGTCACCGACGACCCGCACGCCGAACGCCGCCAGGATCGGGCGCACGCGGCTGAGCTCCAGGCGGGCGTTCGACCTGCGAGAGCTCGAGCGACGCGACCTGCACGCCGTCGGGATGGAGCACCTCGTTCGCCAGTGGACCGACGACATCGCCATGCCGGCAGCCACGAACACGATCATCACCTCGGCCACCCGGCGCTGCGCTCGCCGGCCGAACCGCGACAGCACCGGCGAACAGCAAGACGGTGGCGACCACGGCGACGGCACCGCCACCGGCGAGACCGTGATCGACCGGACCGTCACCCCGTCGTCCCCACCCATCGCGAAGCACACGGACCTCGATCATCACGAGGACGACGGTGAGCGAGGCCGAGATCGCCGCCGTCGACGCGGCGGATCCCCGCGCGTCCACCCAGGCGGGCGGTCCACAGCACGGTGGCGCTGAGCATGCGACGGCCAGCGCCGAAGCACCGGTCTCGATCCCTGCCATCGCCAGCGTCGACACCTCCGTGCCGCTCTGCACGACGACGATCGACACGAGCAGGCTGGCCGCCGCCGCCCCGGCGATCCACGCCGTGCGCGCCCGTTCTCGCCCGCGCCAGGCGTCGCGGGACCACGGCCGGCGCACGAGCGAGGCCATCAGGGCGATGACCAGGCAGATCTCGAGACCTTCGCGCACCCCGATGTCGAACACCTCGGTCAGCACCGGTCGAACACCTCGGCCGCCGGGGCAATCCTCCGCAGGTTCATCATGGCGAGCAGTCGATGGAAGGTGGGCCGAATAGACAATACCTGTGTGTGCTAGGCATAGCGGTCTAGGTATCTACTCTCAGGAGGAAGCCCCATGCAACGAAGGACCCGACACTGGTCGCTGGTCGCCGCCGCGCTCGCGCTCACCGCGATCGCTGTCCTGCGGCAGCGACGACGACGGCGGCGGTGATGCGACCACGACGCCGACCAGCGAAGCGGCGGCGACGACCGCCGCCGGATCCGACAGCACCGCGCCGGACACGACCGCGGCAGCCGCGACCACGGCTGCACCCGAGACGACCGCGGCGGCTGCGGGCGACGACCTCGCCGGCACCACGCTCACGCTGTACAGCGGCCGCAACGAGAACCTGGTGCAGGGGGTCATCGACGCGTTCGAGGCACAGACCGGCGTCACGGTCGAAGTGCGCTACGGCAGCTCGGCGGAGATGGGTGCCGCGCTGCTGGAGGAGGCGAGTCGACCCCGCCGCCGACGTGTTCTTCTCGCAGGAGGTCGGGGCGGTCGACGTGCATCTCCTCGACCCAGTAACGAAGGGAATCCATGATTAACGCCAAAGACCTGCGGGTGTCGAACGTTCAGCGTATTGCCGGTGCCCGTGTAGTCCATGTAATATCGTGGATCGTCCGAAAGCCGGTAATACACGGCGTTGTCGATTCCCTTGAAGCAGAAAGTCGGGCCAAGGTGATTCCCTTCTGCCGTATGATTATAAACGACGTCGAGTATGACTTCGATGTTCGCCTGATGGAGTGATTTCACCATCCGCTTGAACTCGATGACCTCGCTTCCCGGTTCACCGGTAGTCCTATAGCCGATGTCGGGAGCGAAGAAGCCGATTGGGTTATAGCCCCAATAGTTCGTCAAGTTGCGGTCGAGGAGATGCTTGTCGCGAACGAACGCGTGAATGGGCATGAGCTCGACGGCGGTGACCCCGAGTTCTTTCAGATGCGAAATGATCGCCGGGTGAGCCAGGCCGGAATACGTTCCACGGAGCTCTTCGGGTACGTCCGGATGCTTGAGTGTCAAACCGCGAACATGGGTTTCGTAAATGATGGTCTCGCGGAGTGGTACGCGAGGAGGCGCGTCGGTACCCCAATCGAAGTTCGGATCGATCACGACCGCCATTGGTGTCCCGTTGGCTGGTCGTTGTATTGGGCGAAGATCTCGGGATTCGTCCTGCAATTCGTATGCAAAGCAGCCAAGTTCCCAGCGTTCCGCAGTGGCCAACGCCTTTGCATATGGATCCATGAGGAGGACGTGCGGATTGAATCGCATGCCCCTTTCGGGTGCGTAGGGGCCGTGGACGCGAAACGCGTAGCGTTGTCCAGGCCGGAGATCGGGCACGTAACCGTGCCAGATGAACGTCGTCTTGTGCACTAAAGGGAGACGCGTCTCGACGTCCTTCTCATCGAAGAGACACAGTTCGATGCGTTCGGCATTTTCCCGAAAAGATGGCGAAATTAACGCCCTTTCCGTCCCAAGTTGCGCCAAGTGGATGTGGTGAGCCTGGTAGGAGTTTCATGAATCACCCGGAGCGCTGGTACCCCCGAAGTTTCTCTCCCAAGGACTGGTGCGACTGGCTTTAGCTCGGCCCCGTTGATCTCGAGTTGGCGCAGCCGTGAGCGCGCTTGACGGCTCCGAGGAAGATGTTCCCTCTGGACACTGCGCCGATACGCGGCGTCGTTGGCATCGTCGTTCAAAAAGGAGAGCTGCTTCGATACGGTAAGTGGGCTTTGTTGCACACGGCATGAGCAATCCTTCAACAATGGAGAGCCGACGTACGCAAGCAACATGCCATTGGGGAATCGACGACTACTCAGTAGTCTGGTGCTCTCGTCTGCTGGTGTTGTGCCCGTGCGACCTCTCGCAGGTTCCCGCCTCGCCCGATTCTGGGCGAACCGCACTGCTCTGAGTGCACCGCCGCGATGCGGAGCCGTTGGACAATGCACCAGTGTGGCGATTTGTCTCATTTGGGGCTCTTGCGGAGTGTTCTCTTGGAGGACGTTTAGGTCCTGGACCACTGCTCCCGCCAAGCGGATCCATTCGACGTCGAAGGCAAGGTGGTTGGCCAGTGCTTCGCTACGGTCGCCTCGAAAGCGAGCGTCGATGTACCGTCGACGTGGTGGAGGCAGACAAACCTTTGCCGAGTCGCGTACGAGCACGCGCTCGATTCTGTCTGGTTGCTTGCCGCAAGGGCGTCACGGACGTCCGCGCGTTCCAATCGGTGGGCGAACGTCGAGAGCACCTCTCGCGCCGCACGGGAGAGGTTGAGAGCTCCGTCAGGAGCAACGGCTTCGCAGCCGAGTGCACTTGTATGGTATTGCGAAACTGTTCCAGCCGACTTCGGCGTGCCGCATTGCCTCGTGCGATAGGCGATGCATAGGCTAGCTGCGCGCTATTCTGAGGTGAGCGCGATGGGCAAAGTCCTCTTGAGGGTGCGCGAGAGCGTACTTGTCGAGGCGACGACGATTTGCGGCAATGTCCAGTTCGTGCGCAAGTTGGAGAGGTCTTCCGGGAGACCTGCAACTTTGTAGGTCAATATTCGCAGCGTGCGCTTACCGGTTACCGTGCAGCTTGGACTGCAATCGAGAAGCTACGGCAACATCCGCGAGGAGAGGCGTCAAAGTAGCTCCGGGGATACGATCGCCGGTTCTATCAGGCCGGTATTTTTGTCCAAGTCATCAAAGGTCGACCGTGCCCCACGGCAGAGTCGGAACGGGAGCAAAGCGACTAGCCATTCCGAGCTTGCCGGGGGGCATGCGCTAGGTTCCTCAAGGGGTCACGTTCGCCGGTCGTTCGGGAGCGGGAACGTCGTTGTATGCGAGGTACACTCCTGAACCCAAGAGAAAGAGCGCAATAATCGTTCCTCCAACAGCGAGCCATGTGTTGCGCTTCCTATCATGGCGTATCTGCGCCAGGGCTCGGTCGAGGAATAGGTCTTGGCTGTGGCGCTCGTGAGTCATCGTGGATGCCATGTCCACCTCCTTTGAGCTACCTGTTGCATCCGTCGTGCCGCGAATTTTGTGCGGCGCTACTGGAGCAGTACACCGGTGCAGTCAGTGCTGCACTTGAAGACTGCGGAGGTGCATGACTCATCATCAATGCAGTCGTCGGATTTTTCGAGCTGCTTGTCCTTGTCCTCGTCGGAATTCGCTTCGGACTCACATTGATCGGTACACTTGTCCACGTCGTAGTCGGAGTCGAAGCAGTCCTTGTATCGCTTGCATACGTCGGCACAGGTGATTTTGTTTTCCACCTTGTCGGTTGCATCACAGCTGAATGTAGCGATGGTCGTCGCGAGGACGGCGAAAGTGATGGCGATTCGTCGCATCGTAGGGTTACTCCTGGGTGAGTGACTGCAATGAGTCAGTGACCGAAGTCAAGCTAGCAACGTGCGTGCCGTTCGTGGTTCATCGCCGGTCGAGATACGATCCGTCGATGTAGACGTTTTAGCCCGTCTTTCGGGAAATGACGGGGGACGTCCACCGTCGGTTTCGCCTGAGACCGAGGACGATTTCCCCTGGAGGCAACGGTGCGATGGTCCAAGAAACGACTCGACTTCATCCTTCTCGCCTTTGGCAACGCGGAGTTGCTCGTTTAATCGGTCTTAGTGATGCGGGGGATTCGATTCGACAGCGGTGGCACGATGCTGTTCGGGGCGTGATGAAAGTAATGGCGTTCGCCGTATTGCTGGAGATGCCGACTGCACCACAACGAGGCGCCATGGCTGTCACGCCGTTCTGCTTTACAGCTGGCACATGGTGGTGCCTCGATTCGACTAGGAATACTGCCGCGCGAGCGTACGAGGAGGAGCGGGCACGGGGAGAGCCGAGCTAGGGCTTCAATGAAGGTCTGTGCCGGCATAGACAAGTTTCGTGCGTACGTTTCCGTTCCGATGACGATGACGCTCGCTTCGAAGTCGGACGCGAGTTGCGCAATCTCATGTGCAGGGTCCCCGATGCGCAGGTGCGATACGACGTTTTCAATTGCTGCCGAATCCGCTCCAACATCACGCGCAGACTCAAGCATGTCGTCAACGAGGCGACGAAGACGGTCGAGCTCGTTCGACATGAGGTGACTCTCCTCGAAGACGGCCGGATGCATGGAATTGGCGAGGGGCTCAGCGGGGGTGGCAACGTGGATGACGTGGAAGTCCAGGTTGCCACTGCCGTTAGCATCATTCAGCCGAATGGCTGCCTCGAGAAGCGGCAGATTTGCGGTCGTGACGTCGACGGCGAGCACCATGACGCGTCTCTCGACGTCCTTGAGGGGATTAGTCAATGGCAACGTATCCACGATTACTCCCGCCGACCGTGCTCGTGCGCTTGTCCGACCCGCTCGTGACCGCGCGTCGGAATGGATGGGGCACGCTTGGTGCTGGCATTCCAGTATGACGGCCTGCCGTAGTGTTCGTACAAGCGAGATTCGTAGTCCCGCCCGATCGGTCGATCCGCTTCCCACTCAGGACTCTGTTTGATGAGCTCACGCGGTAACTTGACGTAAACCAGGTTCTCCTCCCAGCTAATGTGGTCAATCCACTCGGGCGCGAGAAGGACGCTTCTGCCGAACCACCAATTGCTGGTATCGACGACGAGATAGCGGATGGTCCATGATTGGTCGTCGACAATGAAGTCTTTGACGTGTCCAACCTCTTCATCGAGCCCCTTGATGTGGTAGCCGGTAACTTCCCGTACGCTCCTTAGGTTTGGATCTCCGCTTGCGGACTCCGCTTCTGGCGTATCTCGGGGCGAAGCGGCAGCAGCCAAAGCCGCAGGGAATTCCTCGGGTCCCCAGACGCCACCGTATCCCCAATAGAACGGCCAATCGTAGTACTGAAAGTATCTCCGCTCGAATTGGCGGGAAACTGGCTTGTCCAAGTCGACGCTCGGACTGTGCCGAATCTTGTCTTTTGTGAGACTGAGGTGAAAGCGGTTGGTGGCGTAGTCAGCGTCGCGAAAAGCAATGGGAGAGATCAAGACCTGGTTCGAGGCTTCCCAGAACCCAGCTGTATCTACTACGAGATATCGAATCGTCCAGAGCGTGTCGTCGAAGTAGAAGTCTTTCACTTTGCCGATATCACCGTCGACACCACTTACCGCGTATTCTCTGAGGTCCTTGACGTTTCTCAACATGGTAGCTCCTTTTCTCGCGAGGTTTGCGCCTTCGGGTGGCGTCATCAGACCCGTGGCACGCGAACGTTGCACGCATTCCCAAGGAGTCCGAAGGCGGAAAGTAGCCAGAGGATCACGACGATGACTACGACGGCATTTAGGATCTGTTTGATTCTTCCATCCATCGGAATGAAGTTGTTGATGAGCCAAAGCAACACACCGACGACGATGAGGGTCAATACCAAGTACATGAGTGACATGTCTGCTTTTGCCTCTCGTAGAGCGAAGGAGTCAGCGGACTAGGTGAGCCGAACTCGGGGAACACGCCCACTCGGTCCGTACCTGCTCGAAGCAGAATTCGGACCAACGCCATTCGTCGACGAATCGCACCGAGTCCGCCCCTCGGGTCGCTACGAGACAGCGGATTGGGGACTGGTGTCAACTCCCCCAAGCGCCGCTGTCGACTTCTCTCGTGTCCAACGGGGACGTCCGCGCTTCGTTACGACGAGCTTCATCGAGTGGCCGTCTCCGCCGCCCCCGCGGTCAGTACTGCGGAGGAGGCGCCCTCGGCACGTGCGTGAATGACTCATTCGAGGCGATCCTGCTATGTATCGGCCATGTTCGCGCCCGTGCATCCGAGTGGGGGTGCGGATGCTGGGGCGCTGACAGGCATGGGGATTGCTATGACCCACATCACGCGTATGAATTCGACGGACGCATTTACGGCTCGGAGAATCGAGGCACATTCCGACGAGGACGAGCGGCGTGCTTACAGCGCAACGCGTTGGACGGTTCTTCTGCTTTGTCTTGCCGCTGCTTTCACGATCCTTCCCTTGTGGCAGCCGCTGCTTCTCGCCGCGTTCGTGGCTATCGTGGCGGAGCCCTTGTACCTCCGACTCTATAGGAAAGTGGAGGGGCGTTCGAGTGCAGCGGCGCTACTGACGCTATTGCTCGCCGTTTTTGCCCTCATTCCAATCGTGATTTCCGACATTGTCGATTTACGATGGTGCAATCGAGCTGTTGAGGCGGTTGCAGCACTCTTCGGGCGGCTCGGAGGCTTTGAAACAACTCGCGGCTCGGGACTCGGGCGGTAACGGCTTCTCCTTCGATTGGAACGGCCAGAGGGTGATTGAGCTCATACGTCAGCAAGGGTGGGGTGCGTTGTCGACGGCGCGGACCATTTTCGGTGCAGCAACCACTGCCGTCGTGGGAGCATTCATTTTCGCGGTGGGTTTCTATACGTTCTTGGTACAAGGAAGAAGGGCGTATGCGTGGTTGCTCAAGCGTAGTCCATTGCCGCGTGCCTATGGCGTTCGTTTCGGTGACGCGTTCGTCGAGACCGGGAGAGGGTTACTCGTTGGTGTCGGACTTACCGCGCTGGTCCAAGGAGCAGTTGCGACGGTCGCGTACTTCGTGATCGGGATTTCACAAGCGGCCGTGTTGGGTCTCATGACGGCGTTGGCAGCCCTCGTTCCGTCACTTGGAACTGGTCTCGTTTGGGTTCCTGTGGTGATTGGGCTGTTCTTGACCGGTCGAAGCCAAGCTGCCGTGGCGTTGCTCATCGTCGGCGGAGTGGTTTCCGTATTGGATAACTTGATTCGTCCGTGGCTTTCGAAGTACGGCAAGCTGGATCTATCGGCTTTCGTGCTACTCATCGCCATGCTTGGCGGCGTGGCAGCGTTTGGCGGCTTTGGCCTTCTGCTTGGGCCGTTGCTCGTCAGACTGGCGGTGGAAGGTCTGCGGCTGCTGCACGATGAGCAGCTCGACGCGCCTCAGCACAATGGCACAGAAGGCTTGCGGCGTGGTGGGAGTCACGAAGGAGATGTGATCGGCGGCGTTGCCTCGAAGATCGCGCGAGCACCGGGACCGCAGATTTCTGCCATTCGGACGTGATTGGGGTCGGGTGCTTCGCCAAAGAACAGCTGTTCCATCGAAGAAGATGTTTGCCGGGTGTTGCGCTCGTTTAGTGGCGGTACGCGGCGCGAGAGACCTTCAGGGCTGTTCGGTCTCGGCGTCGATGTTTGCGGGACATCGTAGTTCCGATGGACGTGCGCACTTATCGCTCGGAAGCGGCTGAAGATTCCGCATGAGCGAGCTCGGCGGCAAGCGGCTGACTCGGCGTCGACGCGCGAAGCCATCGTCCGCGGTGCAGAGACGTATCGGATTGGGCTGGTGTCAATTCCGTCGCGACGCGTCGAAACCGACTCATGCGTTCGGTCACGAAGGTATTGCCGTTCCAAGTGCGAAGGTCCACGCTCAACTCTGGCAGATCGATGACGATTCTATTGTATCCATTGAGATGCCCACGCACGCGCGTCGATGTCGCCGTGGATGCCTGGGCGACGAGAAGCCGATTTGACGGGCTGAAACTGGATGCCGCAATTCCGCTATAACTTTCATGGAGATGTCCGGTAAGCACGAGCGCGAAGTCCAAGCGGTCGAGTAGCTCGAGTAGGGAGGCATGGCGTCGAATGCTGTGCTTGAGTCCAGTGGTTTCGAGGTGGGCGAGCGGATGATGTGCCGCCAGTATGCTGAGTTTAGAACGACTCCGGCGTGAGGCCTGCAATTCGAGCCAGTGCAATTGTTCACGAGATATCGTTCCTTCCTTCCAGCGCAATGGGTCGACGGTGTTCAGGCCGACGACGAACACGTCATCGTCCCAATAGGTTTGGTCGAGATCAGTCGCAACATAACGACGATAGGAACGATAGGGGTCGAAGAGCCTCTGCCATGGGCAATACAGCGGCGCAATGTCGTGATTGCCGGGAACGATGAGGCGTCGATCTGGCAGAGACGAAAGAAAGGCCATACATTGTTCGTATTGCGCTCGTCTCGCTCGTTGCGTGAGGTCACCAGTGAGCACGAGGAGGTCGTAGCCGAATTCGAGCAGGTCCGTTCGCAGGGCATCCACGAGTCGGAAGATCCGTAGTTCCGAAGTGGAGATCCGAAATATGGGCGATTCTTTTCATCGGTACCCCTCCGGTGTGCACTTTTCGGGCCCACGGATTGCATCCGAGTCTACCATGGTAGACGTTCCCCATTCTGGAAGTGTCTCGTGGCACCATCTCGATAAGGTTGCAGAACGGATTAGAGACACGCTGAATCGAGAACGAGTTGGATGGGATTGAAAGGCGTCGTTTGCAAGCCATCGAAGCCGGCGAGCAAAGAATGGGTTCGAAGCCACTTTTGACGTTGATTGACGAAGACGGCAGGAAATACGTACTCAAGAGAGGGGACTTACCTCTCATGGCAGCCGAACAGGCTGCCTACGAAATGCGGTCCCTCGGCGGGCGTCCCGCACTGCCGGCACGAGTGGTCTCGGTAGAGCTTTCCGGGTTGGGTGTCGTTGAAGGTCTCGTGAAACCTTATCTCGAGTTCGATCCGAACTCGGAGTTGCAGGTCGACACGACCCGCTGGACGGAGTTGCAGCGCAACGTCATGCTCGCGGAGCACGCTTGGGAGTGGTTTCTCGACAACTTGGACACGAACACGAGTCAATACGCACTCGTTGGCCCCGATGCCTTTCCGGTGAACGTCGATTGGGACCGTGCCTTCGCTAGCAACTTCAGTGCGGAACTCAGCCGCTTCGCCAAGTACAAGGCAACACTTCCCAATGCACGAACATTTCTCTTTATGCAGACTACGTTGAGGGACGCATCGATCTGCCGTTTTCCTTGCTCCGGCGGGAGGCCAAGCTCATCAGGAAGTTGCCCAAAGCACTGGTGAGGCATATTGCGGAAGCCTACGCTTCGCAACGCTTCGGTTCCGCGGGTGAGGCCCGTGTATTCGTCGAACAGGTCATGCGACGGCAGGCTCATGTCGAGATTGAGTTCCAGAGATTCATCAAGTCGTTGCTTCGAGAGCGACTTCGACTCAACACGTCCAATCGAAGTGTCCGCGCCTTCGTCCAGAATCTTCGGGCAATTTTGTGGAACGACTTGCAAATCGCTCTAAATCGCGTGCTTCGTGGTCCAGTCGGTCGCTTCTGCCGGTGGTTGCTCAAGCAATTTCGTAGTTGCATCTTGGCCGCCACGAGGTCGCCCAATTCCGGCTAACCCCGTCAAGAACGATTCGGTCAGGACTTAGCGACTGGCCAGCTCCGTCGGAATCTCGTCTGATGAGATCGAACCGTCGCATAGCCTCAGAATCCGACACGGACGACCTTGCGCGTTCGCTTAGTTCCGTTTGGATACTGACTTTACCGATGCCATCGTCCTCCACGTGTCGGATAGCCATTGTTCTGCTACGAACGGTGTCACTCGAAGCGTCGTATCATTGAGAATCAGTCCGACTCGCAGTCCCGTAGTCGAGAGCATTACCGCGGCCCGGGGTGCCGAACCGCGAAAATAAAGGAGATGGCCTCGACCCCGCGCCGAGCCACTGCGCGCGTCGGTCAACTCCAGTTCGATGCCGGATTTCGTCGCGTACACGGCGATGTTGGCCCGCATTCGATTCGAGCTCGAGTGCGCTCGCCAGCATCGAATGGAATGGTTCGTCCATAGCCAAACTCAAGAGCGAGTCCGCACCCGAGACGTCCAAGGAGACGACGCCCTGTACCGCTTTGGGGTTGGCCTTGGGCAACGTTTCGAAGCTGGAGAGGATGCGTCCTTCCGTTCTCACCGAGAAGTCCGAGGAGGTCCATTGCCCATCTTCGATTCGCATTTCAGCGGTGGCCTTGCCGGTGCCGGTCGAATGAATGACGGCTTCGACGTGACTGTGACCCGCTCCTCGAAGGTGCTGCAGACTGTCGGAAGTGAACAGTACCTCCAAGGCCGATAGGTCCGGCACGTTGATGTCGGTAGAGAGTGCGATTGTCCCCATTCAATGCGGCGTGTCACGTCGAGCGACTCGAGTTGGAGCGTCGTGGCAGCGCGGTCGATTCGAGGCGCCTTGGTTGTCCCGTTCAAATAGGACAGAGAACCCCGTTCAAATACGGCCTCGATTCGAGGCTCGACTGCGGGCTCCTCGTTTATTAGTCTGGCGCTCCATGTACCGCGAATCGTTACTGGCGGACGTCCAACCTCGAGATCATTGGATGAGAGGTCGATGCGTGTCTTAGGAGTAACGACTCCGTTCGACAAACGAGCGCGGACCTTCGCCTCAAGCGGCCCCGATGCAACGACATTCAGGTATGGCTCCGTGTAGAGCCTGGTTGCGTCAATGGTGCCATTTTGAAGGTCGAGATTGACCTCCCCGGAGATCCCCTTGAACACTTGCATGCCAGACGACGCCCGGACGTCCAAACCAGGGATGGAGCACTGGACAGTGCCGGCGATTTTGCCAGCAAGCAGATACGGTCCGGCTGATAAGCGTCCATCGTGTATGGCGAGTTCGCCCGGAAGGACGCGAACCCAGCGCTGCGGCCGCAAGGTGAAGGAGCCGGTAGCCAGCGCGTTGCCTTGGAAGCGATACTCGAGCATCCAGAGGTCGTTGACCTTGGCTCGCACGTTCTCGACGTGGACTTCCCAGAGCTCGTAGTCCGCGTCGGCAACGGGCGGAGGATGTTCACCGCGGTAAAGCGGTGGGTCGGCGAATCCGGCGATCGGTGGAAAAGCCGCCAGTCGCGCCTCGCCCTTCTTCGTCGAGTGTACCTTGTGCCGGAACTTGAAGGCGGTTCCTGCTGCCTCGACGGAATGGACATGAAAGCGTCTTCGAAAGAGATCGAGTAGATCGACTTCTACACGCGCCCGATCGATTCCAAGCTCGAACTGTACGTTATAGTCCTCGAATCTCAACACGAGACTCCGTACGTGCACTCGACCGGGGAGGATACTAAAGGCGCGCCCGTAAGCGATTCGGAGCCCCTCGGCCGATTCCGCCGTCACTCTGGCGAGCCTTGTTCCGAGTATCAGATTCGACACTCCAAGGTAAAGTGCCTCGAGTGCGACCAGCACTAGCAGGACGCGGACAATCACGCGCCCAATGAATCGTCGAGATGAGCCCATGCGCATGTTCTTCACCCGAGGCCGATTGGCAACGAAGTGAGGTGAAGCGCTCGGGACCCAGCAAGATACGCGCCACTCATATCCTGATCGACTCGAATCCCAAGCGGCTATCCGACGGGGTTTGACGCGGCTGTTCACTGGTGACTTCTTACGTACGTCATTTCGGCGGAGGGATTCAGTTTCGTAGGCGAACCACTCGAACGAGAGGACGTTGATTCTGTGACGCGCACCTCTCGAACGAGAGGGCGCAGATTCTGTGGCGCGCACCTCTCGAACGAGAGGACGCAGATTCTGTGGCGTGTACGTTGAGAAAAATCGATGCCGTCAGTTCAATGGCACGTCGCGAACGCAAGATGTCGTCGGATTGGCACGTATACTGCTTTCGCTTCCCGTGCAATGAGTAACGAAAAGTCTCGACCCTGATATTGCTCATAGGGCTGCTCCTTCTGCTTCCGTACTTGTCCGGTTGTTCCGCGATCATGGGGATATTCGCGCAGGTGTATGGACCGGCGTCATCGCCGTAGTCGTACTCGTTCTGATGATCGTCGGGGGGCTCCGAGCCTTTCGAAGGAGGCGGGGGCGGTTAGCGCATCACGTGGCGTATGCGTGCAAATGTTCCAGTTGACCACGTTCGGCGCTCGAGTCGAGTGGCGTCGATTCCTTCGATCAACTTGGCCGCTGACGATCATTGCGTCCGGGCCTGCCCTCGGCATGGATCGCGGCTTCAGTCCTCTTGGGTGCGCGGATTGCGATGGCGCTGCCTCCTGCGACGGAACATCCGAAACAGAATGAGTTCACTCCAGCGCCCCTCATTGGCGGAAGCAGCGACGTGGGCATAGGTGGGAGGGGTACTCGCCTCGTACGCGCGGCGAAGAGAGGGCTAGCGAGCCTTATCTGTTCAGAATCGAAGTCGGACGACGACGACGCTTCAGCACGAAAATTCGAAGTGGGGGACGCCGTAACCAGGATTACTATCTCCTGTTATCGCTTCCGCACGCGAAGAAACACCACACTCTGGTCGAATCTGCGTCGTCCTACACGGACCAATCGAATCTGAAATATTACGGGTTGGGAAATGCGGCAAGGCTCGTAGGTGGGACCGAACTAACCGATCCCTTTTACGAGTATCGCCGGGTTCATCCCGAGGCGCGATTGCGAATATCGGCAACACCTCTTGGGGAGACTGTTCTCCGAATTGAAGATCGCGTACGCCTACAATCGCGTCGACGTTCAACAAGGAACGCTCTTGGATTTGGACGCAAATTCCGATCATCCACGGTGGCGCATCTCGTTGGCTACGACAACGAGCATTCATCGGTAGGGTTCGGGTACGGGCTCGCGTTGGATCCTGAGGGGCGACGAGTCATCGTGACGCGAAAAGGCCAGTATTACGCAATTCGGCTGGATATCTGTTTCCCGGAGGGACGGAAGCCGTGCCGTATCGTTACGCTCGCCTCAATACGAATCTTCGCTGGTTTACGCCGCTCTGGGAGAAGAACTCGACTCTGGGCGTACGAATCGTTGCCGACGGTCTCTTTGGAAATGCTCCCGTATACGAGTTGGCTCGCTACGACGACACGTCGGCTCTTGGCGGACCGAAGGGTGTACGCGGCATCCCAGCGCAACGGTATCACAGGTCGGGCCAAGGCATTCATGAACGTTCAGCTGCGGCAAGTGCTATTCGACTTCAATCTGCTAGGGAAAACCAATCTGTTGGCGCTTGCGCTATTCTGTGATGTCGGTCGCGTTTGGGCAGACTATGGGGCTCGAGCCGACCTCGATGGGCGTCACTTGGGGTTGAAATGGGAAGTAGGTGCTGGTCCGCACGTCATTGCGGGCAAGTCTTTCGTGATTCGTGCCGACGTCGCCTGGTCACCCGACGCCAATCCGATTGCTGCATATCTGGCAGCCGGAGAGATATTTTAGGTCCCATCCGACACCGACTGCAGACGTCTCGACGCGAAAATTCGGAGACCAGTCTTCGACGATTGTGGGGCGCCATGGAGCGGTTTCACCAAACGTACTGGCGCTCCGCAGAGAAGAATCGGAACGCATGCTCAAGCGTGACGCGCATTGGAACCGCTCGCGCTGTTCTGTTCCGACGCCGCTCCGATGGCGTTGTCTTTGGGCTCGATTCGGGAACCGAATCGAGCGGCATAGGTCTCCGTGAACTCAGCACCAAAGAGAAGGAATCTGTGCCGAGTAGTAGACCCAGATGACGAGCGCCACAATGGAGCCCGCAGCGCCATAAGCAGAACTCACCCCTGAACGCCCAATGTATAGACCGAGCAATAGTCGACCCAGGCTGAACAGAATTGCGGTTGCGAATGCGCCCATCCAGACATCGCGCCACCCAACCTTCGCATCGGGAACCACCTTGAAAATCAGTGCAAAGATCAGTGCGGTCACTGCGATCGAGACGAGCGTGTTGACGACTTGCCAAAGTGGAGCAAGGGGTATTACGTTGGCCAGGTGCTCGCCGAGTGCTGCCAACGCGGCGCTGACAATCAAGGACACTAACAGCAAAAATCCAACGCCGAGCACCATGGTGAACGAGAAGAATCAATCCCTGATGACTCCCCAGAGCCCTCTTCCTGCTTTTGGTGTCACCGACCAAACGGTGTTCAGTGCGGACTGGAGCTCGCCGAAAAGACCGGAAGCCCCAAACAACAGCACTACGATCCCTCCGATGGACGCCAACACACCCGAGCCGGGGTTCTTCGCATTGGCGACAACCGACTCGATCGCTTTCGCTCCACTTTGACCGACGACGGTCCCGAGTTCATGTGCGATTTGGCCTTGTGCGGCTTCTCGTCCGAAGAAGAGGCCGGCAATGGCGACGCATAGAACCACGAGGGGGGCCATTGAAAGAAGAGTATAGCAAGCTAATGCGGCAGCGAGCCGCGATGCGTTGTCGTCGACGAAGCTTCGTCCAGCTTGTGTAAGGATTCGAAAAGTATCCCTTCCAAGAGGGGGCGACGGCTCCAGATTCCGTGGACAAGTGGGGCGCGTAAGAATTGCGATCACCGTTTGGGGGCGCGTCGATCCGCATCGCTTTCGTGTCTTCTGAAGCAATGCTCACGCCACTGGACCGGATTTTGACGTCCCATGACGGATTTCCGCGGGGGATCGAATTGGGCGCCGGATTGTAGGACGACCATCTTTGTCGCTCGTGCGGGATCCGATTGCGTCAATGGGGCAAATTGCACTATCGCTCATCGCGTCGGTCGCTCGGGGAAACAGGTCATTTAGGAGGGATCGGGAGGAGACGCGAATCCGTGCAATTGTGGACTCATCGGGCATGATCTCGTACACGCCAAGGAGAGCACCGACCGGCTTGAATTGCCTACTACATACGTCGGTCCTCTCGCTGTGGCTGCGCGGCCTCTTCGCGGTGCTTCTCGGGTCACCGCCAGTAGTCTTCCGGTGATCGCTCCTCGGTCGCTCGGCTCGCGTTGGTTTCGGCGTTTTCATGACGACAATGAAACCGGTCGGCGCACAAGGCGGGAAGGCTTCTGCGTTCGAGCATTGGTCTGAACGAAATCGGTCGGGAGTGTTGTACCGATACCCGCGTTCCACCGATACCCGCGTTCCACATCGTTGGCCAATGGTCAGTCTTGAACTTCTCGTGACAGATCAGGGGACCGACTCTAGCGACGCTTTCGTGCTGCTGAACTCCGGCACCAGTAAGCGCGCCGATCGAGCGTCGAGCCCGATGGAGAATTCATTGGGAGGCTCCGCAATTCGCTGGAGCGTTTCGCCGTCCAGGTGTGCGTGACCGGTGCTGCTTTGGACGTCGATTCGACGGGCTGAATAGCATGGCAAGACGAGCTCAGCCGTTGGGCATGTGTCGTCGAGATTCGTCATGAGGGTCGAGCGCTCCCGTTCACCGACGAGGACGAGCTCGAATTGGCCGTCGCTCGGATTGCTTTTGCTGCTCAGACACACTCTCGGACCAATGAAAGGAACGTTTAGGACTTCGACCATCAGATATCGACCCGAGAAATCCCTTCCGTCGGCGCTGATGTGGTAGTGCCGTGGGCTCGCGCGTCGCAGTTGTTGCCAGAACCGGAGACGATCCGTGCGAAGCCGCGTTTGCCTGTCCTCTGTTTTTGGAAGCAGAGCGGAGGCGGACACCAGATCGGCAAACGCGCCCCATCCTACGGCCTCCGCGAACCGATGAACTCGTGCACCATTTCCGTTCCGAAATTGGAGCGCTCCGAGATCGAAGGGCACGAGACGACCATGGTTCCAGCCGGCGATCAGTGCTTCGGTCGGGCCTGCCACGCCAAGGCTCAAAGCAACATCGTTCGCTGTACCTAGCGGTAAAATCGTGAGCGGACAAGGAAGCGATTCGACGTGACAGGTGACGAGGCTCAGTGTTCCGTCGCCGCCCGCAACTACCAACAAGTCCACGGGCTTCGACTGGAGGAGTACTTGCAGCTCTCGCAGGCTACTCGTCATTGCCACGACGTGATGTCCCGCGCGCTTCACGCAGGCCGATAGATCTGCAGCGGTATGGTTTTCGCTTCCCGAAAATGCGTTATGAAACAAGGTAACCAGCATGGAGCCGGGAGGGGCATTGGGACCCTGGAAGGCGATTGGATGTCTCCGAATGCAGAAAGTGGGCCGCAGACATGCATCTCTTGATCGTCAACGACGATGGCATCTACAGCCCCGGGATCTTGGCCCTCGCTCGCGCCGCGCGCGAGTTCGGAGATGTCCGTATCGTGGCACCCGACGTCGAGCGCTCCTCGATGGGACACGCCGTAACGCACAATCGTCCCTTGTCATACCGGAGAACGCCGCTTGATGACTTCGACGCATATCGGGTGGACGGCACTCCGGCAGACTGCGTAGCTGTTGGGTTTTCGGTTTGGGAAAAGGCGGATATCGTCCTTTCCGGAATCAATCTTGGATTCAATCTCGGCAATGGAATGTGGCATTCGGGAACGCTCGCCGGCGCGAAACAGGCTGCCCTGATGGGGCGTCGAGGTATCGCGCTCAGTACCGCTGCGACCAAGGACGAACCCAATTTCGACGCTCTCAGGCCGTTCGTTTGTGAGGTGTTGCAGGCTTTGCTGCCGCACCCCGAGTGGTCACTCGTGAACGTCAACTTACCGGAACGTCCATTGGGCATGCAGTGGACGAGGCAATCGGTCCGCCATTACGACGGTAGGATCGTGCCGAGCAAGGACCCAATGGGGCGGCTACATTATTGGTTCTCGGCCTTTCCCGTCGAGGAAACGGAGGAAGGGACGGATCGCTGGGCCACGGATCATCAGTTCATTTCGATGACGCCCCTGCGGCTGGATCTCACCGACATGGACGCCTTGGCTAGGGTGCTCAAACGCGTCGATGAAGGGCAACATGTGGGACAATCTGGCAACACCGTTCGTGTCGGGAATGCGGACCGTCTCTAGTCCTGTCGTCGGTTCCCTACCGTGCAGGCCCCTCCGCGTTGACTCCTAAAAAATTGGTATGCCTCGTGCACGAGTTTCCCATATGAACGCTATCGAACTGCTGACGAAGCAACACGACGAAGTGAAGGGGCTCTTCAAGGAACTCGAGGAGTCCGATGACCTGGAAGACAAAGATCTTCTGCTGGAGGAGCTGTCGGATACTCTTGCGGCCCATTCGACGATCGAAGAGAAACTCTTCTATCCCGCCGCCTACGCCGAGGCAACGAAGGAGCTTCTGGAGGAGGCGGTCGAAGAGCATTTGGCGGCCAAAAGAATCATCGCTGACTTGCTCGACCTGACTTCCGAGGACGAGTCCTTCGACGCCAAGGTGAAGGTACTGCGCGAACAAATCGAACATCACGTAAAGGAAGAAGAGGAACAGCTGTTTCCGAAGGTGGCCAAAGAACTCGATCCCAAGATGCTGCGGTCACTTGGGCAACGAATGGAAGAGATGTTTGCTCGCGAGATCGATGATGACCCGAGTGAGAAGGTTCCCGAACAGACCATCGAGGCTGCTCCACTTCCGACGGGAACTTCAAAGTAGTTCGGCTTCACGTGTGCTTGGCTAGCGCATTCATCGGCGCCATCGAACCTCAGGGCGGCTTCATGGAAAGTGAAGACGAGCGCGACCTTCGTTTACCTCCTCACGGGGCGCCTGCAGGTGTCGTCGAGCCGCCTGCAGGTGTCGTCGAGCCGCCTGCAGGTGTCGTCGAGCCGCCTGCAGGTGTCGTCGAGCCGCCTGCAGGTGTCGTCGAGCCGCCTGCAGGTGTCGTCGAGGGGCATTGGCGTCGTCCGGTTCGCCTCCCGTCGTGAGTTTCCGTTGGAGGCTTAGGAGGCGGGCGAGTCGAGAATCTTGCGCACTCGCTGGAGGAGGGCCGTTACCGAGTACGGTTTAGGTAAAAACTCGATGCCCTCGTCGAGCACGCCGTGGTGAGCAATGGTGTCTTCCGTGTACCCCGACGTAAATAGGACCTTCAAGGTCGGCCGCATGCGCTGCGCCCGATCAGCGAGCTGCCTGCCATTCATGCCTGGCATGACCACGTCGGTAACGAGAAGATGAACTGGCGCATCCAGTTCGGTTAGCGCGAGCAGTGCCTCTTCGCCACTGCCGCAGGCGACCACACGGTAACCTTGGCGTGCCAAGAATCCTCAAGGCCAGGGTGCGCACTTGCTCTTCGTCCTCTACGAGAAGGACCGTCTCGACTCCAACCGTTGGATGGTCGTGCTTGCCGCTCGGAATCGATTTGGCAAAGCCATCTGCTGCTGGAAGATAGATGTGTATCGCCGTTCCAGAGCCTAGAGCAGACTGGACCCCGACGTGGCCTCGGTTTTGTTGAATTGCGCCGTACACCATGGCAAGCCCGAGACCGGTCCCCTTGCCAAGCTCCTTGGTGGTGAAGAACGGCTCGAACAAGTGCTCCTGCACTTCGGTGCTCATGCCAATCCCATTGTCTTCAATCGTGATCTTCACGTAGCGGCCCCGAGGCAATTGCCCCACCGTTCGGCAGAACTCGCCGTCGAGGTGCACGTTCTCGGTAGCGATCGATAATTGCCCGCCGCCAGGCATCGCATCTCGCGCATTGACCGCGAGATTGACGATGACCTGCTCCAATTGCCCAACGTCGGAGTGAACCGGAAATAACTCCGGCTCGAGGCGCACGACGAGATGAATGTCTTCGCCGAGCAACCTGCGCAACATTTTCTCCAGGTTGTGAACGATGTCGTTCACCGACAGTATCGTCGGACTAATGAGTTGCTTTCGCGAGAATGTCAGGAGTTGTCGGGTAAGCCCCGCTGCTGAGTCTGTTGCTCGGATTGCTTCGTCGAGCAGCTCTCGCGTGTCAACGTCGAGCACACCATCGACCATCGCGAGGTGAAGGTTGCCACTGATGGCAGTAAGTAGATTGTTGAAGTCATGGGCAACGCCTCCCGCGAGACGTCCGATGGATTCCATCTTCTGCGCCTGACGCAGGCTGTCTTCGAGCCGACGTCGCTCGACCTCGGCGCGTCGTGTCTCGGTGATGTCCGAATCATGCCGACGTAGCGTACGAGCTCTCCCGATTCGTCGAATTGCGGATAGCCGCGGTCTAGAACGAGCAAACGCGCTCCCGAACGGTGGAGGAGCCCGTACTCGAGGGTATACTCCCCGTGGCGAGAGTCCGTTCGGGCGTATTCCGCCTCGATCCGAGCTCGATCCGCGGGAACGACGAGAACCAGAAATTCCCCCAGGGTACGTGGCATTTCTGCTGCACCGTACCCGAGCATGGTGGAGATTGCGCCTCCCCACACCATGTTACCCAATGCGTCGCGATCGTAGACGATCTGTCCCGCAGCGCGCGTCAAGAGATCGTACCGCTGTTTCCATTCTGCGATCTCGCGCTCGGATTGTCGTCGAGCCGCGAGACTACGTACGGCTGCTGCCACGAGGAGTTGTTCGCCATCGTGAAATGCCGACAGCCGGACGTCTACTGGGAGGATAGTGCCATCTCGATGCCGATGGCGCCGCTCACCCGAAATGCTGGCGCCCGAGCTGATTGCTTCCCATAAAGGTCCCATTTCCCGCAATTGCGCGTCGACGTCGACGTCGAAGATGGTCATTCCGAGGAGCTCTTCCCGGCTGAAACCGAGACTCTGGGCTGCGGCCCGATTGACGTCCACGAACCGTCCCGTGGGGTTTGCGAGGTAGAGCGCGTCGGCCGCGCCGTCGAAGAGCTGCCGGAATTTGTGCTCGTTTGCTCGTAACGCAACTTCGGTCTTTTTTCTCTCGGAGATGTCGCGCACGCAAGCGATGATGCGACTTTCTCCGCCGATTCGTGCGCGCTTCAGCGACACCTCCGTCCAGAAGGTTTCGCCGTTTGCGCGTCGGCAAGGCCATTCGAATAGCTGCGGCTTTCCGTTCCAAGCAAGTCGAATTCGCTCGAGTGCGTCCAGCTCCGAGTATGGTGGGTCGGAGTACTCGAGGAATTGCGCCGTGCGTCCGATGACGTCTTCTCGCTTGCACTGGAACAATTCGCAGAATTGATCGTTTACGTCGGTGAATCGACCGTCCTCGGAATGGATACCAATGATATCGTTGGTCGCGTTGAAGATTTCGCGGAACTTGCGTTCGCTTCGAGTCAACGCGGCTTCTGTTGCTCGGTAGTGCGAGATGTCGAACGCGGTTCCGACCACGAGCACGCGGCCGTCGACTTCTACGCGGATACCCGTTCCGTAAACGGAAACCTCGCGATCGTGCCAGCGAAGGGAGCACTCCAGTGTGACCGCCTTTCCCGCGAGGGCGTCTGCCAGCGCTCGGGCAGCGCGTTCGCGGTGATCAGGGACGACGAGGTCGAGCGCGGAGATCTCGGTGAGTTCGTGGTCCTCGAGCCCGAGTAGCCGATGGTAACCACGATTCCACTGCCGGAATCGTCCTTGGTCGTCGATGACGTAGGCGATGCCCGGAAGTGCGTGAAATAATGCGTCGATGACCGAAGCGTTGGCCGTGACCGGGGGCTCGTGGTGAGTCATGCCTGAGGCCGTGGGTTTGGGCCCAATCTACCTGCAGCGGGATCCCCTGCAAAGCACGGAATTCACTCAGATGCGCACGCCGGGGGGTGGGGGCGGGGCATCGCAGAAGGCGTCGATGCAGCGACGCTGCGCGGCGTACGCGCAAGATTCCGTAATTACGTCGAAAAGACCCAACATTCTTCGCTTGGCAGCGCAGGCGAGCGTCGCGCCCCTGCGCCCGGTTGGCCGCGACGTGCTTGCGGCAACGTCGAGACCAGCCGGAATAATTTGCTGAGTGCCCACGCGACGAACGATCGCCCGGGATCGGCACGAGGTGTGCACACGCTTGCTACGGAGGCAATTCATGGATCTTTACGTTACTGCCAGACCAGGACACTTCGAGATGACTCCTGCAATTCGCAATTACGTGGAGAAGCGATTGGTCCACGCCGTCGAGGCTCGCTCTGCAGCTCACGATCTCGTAAGGATGGAGGTTCAGCTCACTCAATTCGAACACGAGTCGCGATATCGCTGTCACGTCATGCTTTCCCTACCTGCGCACCAAGACATCAATATTACCGAAGAAACCCACGATCTGTTCGAAGCGATCAACTTGGTCGAGAAACGTTTGGTACGGAACCTGACCGAGCAACGGCAGAGGCTGCTCGCTGAGAAACGCGAGGCGAAGAAAGAGATGGGTGAAGGCGGAAGCGAGCTTTCGCGGTGATGCGCCTGCGCCTACGGGTGTGGCAGAGGGGGCAGACTCTCCAGTACCTCTTGCAGCATTTGCGCACTCGATGGCTTCGGAAGATGTCGATCGAAGCCGGCTTCTGTTGCAAGTTTCCGGTCTTCTGGGAGGGCATATCCCGTGAGCGCTACCAAGTGTGCGTTTCTCAGCCCTGCTTCTCGACGGAACGCACGCGCGACCTCGTAACCCGTCATGCCGGGCAGTCCGATGTCGCAGAGAACGACATCGGGGTGGAAGGTGCGCGCCTTACGAAGACCTTCGAAGCCGTCATACGCGACTTCGACATCATGATTGCCGAAAAGCAGTACGTCCCGGAGTGTTTCTGCTGCGTCTTGGTTGTCTTCGATCACGAGTACTCGACGTGGAACCACGTTTTTCGCTACGTGCGCGGGGGCTTCGGTTGGCCGCCGTTCGATGCGCGCCGGAAGGCGCACCGTAAACGTCGACCCGAAGCCCACGCCCTGACTGTGGACGGTGATGTCTCCTCCGTGGAGTTCCACCAGACCTTTTACGAGCGAGAGGCCTAGACCCAGGCCGCTGTTTTTTCGCGCCAGCGTCGTGTTTGCTTGCATGAACGGCTCGAAGAGAAGCGGCTGCAGTTCTGGAGCTATTCCAATTCCGTCATCGGTGATCTGGATGGAATGCGGTCTGGAGCTCGCTATTTCCAGTGATGGTTACTACGGTGCGTCCCCCGACACTGGTGAAGCGGACGGCATTTTGGAGCAGATTACTCAGAATTTGGGCAATGCGGGTCGGATCGGCGTCGACGTAAAGTACGAGGTCGCTTTCCAGTAGGCGGAGAGAGCGCTGTGCTCCTTCGAATAGTCCGCGCTGATCATCGACCACTCTTCGTACCAGCTCCTGGAGATTCGAAGCTTTCACGGCGTAAGGCAATCTTGTTTCTGGTGATTCGCGTGACGTCGAGCAAGTCGTCTACGAGTCGAGAGAGATGTTCGACTTGTCGAAGGAGAACGGCGTGCGCGCGCTTCGTCTGAGCGGGAGTCGCGTTTGCTTGTTCGAGAACGTACAAACTGTTCGAAATCGGGGCGAGTGGATTGCGGAGTTCGTGCGAGAGCACCGCCAAGAAATCGTTCTTTCGCCGGTCGGCCTCGCGCAGCGCTTCCTCGCTGCGTCGGAGGGACGCCTCATCGCGCAATCGGACCATTGCGACCGCAACCTGGTCCGTCACCGCTCGCATCAGCGAGAGTTCGCTATCGTTGAAACCGTCACGATTCTTGGTGCCGAAGGATAGGGTTCCCAAGACGCATCCGCCGGGGCCGAGCAGCGGATGGCAAGCGTATGCCCTTACTCCATGTTTACGCACCAGCGTCGTGCGCGGATCTTCCGTCGTCTGGATGTCTCCGACGACGATCCGGGTGCCACACTGAGCGGCCAGGCCACATACAGCCACCCCGAAGTCGAGCCACTCGAGGACGCGTACGTCGTCAGGCGCAAGGCCCGCGCAAGCATTCAGGTGTAGACGATTCGAGCCCTCGTCGACCAAGTAGTTGAAAAAGACCTGGCAATCGAGGTGCTCCATGACTCGGGTACAGAGCGAGTAGGCGATTTGCTCGGGCTGTCGGGTCTGTAGCAGTTCACCTGCAGTACCTGCGAGCAATTCGAATCGACGTAAGGCTTGTCCCCGTTCTCGTTCGGCAAGTCTTTCTGCCGTGACGTCGCGTAACACGAGCACTCGCCCTTGAATGCGTCGATCCGTCCCGCGGATCGGTGTAGTGGTCACGGCGACGCAGCGACGGGTTTCATCGCGTGAGCACAAGACGAGAACGCGAATGTCTGCGCCTGACTGCTCTTGACGGAGCAGTGCGTCGGCGACCGGCTCGGACGTGTGCTCGTCCAAGAGACGGAATACCTCAGGGAAGGGGCGGCCTAGGGCGTCGGCAGTCGACCATCCGCACAGAGAAGTCGCAAGCGGATTGAGCACGGTGACGGCGCCATCGGTGTCCGTTGCCACGACGGCATCCCCGATGCTTTGAAGGGTAACGGCGAGACGCTCCCGCTCGAAGGCAAGTGCATGTAGGTGCGCCTCCTTGATTCGTTGTCTGTCGCAACTCTCGATGAGCTCCCAGTTCGCTCTGCGTTTGACGAGAGCGAACTGATGATTCTTTATGACGTCAGCGACGTTTGCTACCCCGCAGTCCTGTGAAGAGTAGGAACAGAGTGCCAGTATCGCATGCTGACCAATCAAGCGATCGACGCTCGCCTCGTAGTCGGTAAAGCTTATCCAGTCGGCTTCGGATACCCACGACGTGCTTCCGCTGACGCGGAGCCCGTCGGAACCGGCAGCCTTGGCGCGACGGAGTTTTCCGAGCCAGCCATCGAGGACGCGTTCCTTCTCGAATACACCATTATGCAGGTACCACTCCGTATGAGGGAGGAATCTCGAGACGCCCACTCTCGAGGAATCAATCCACGTCCTTCACCTCTCGGGACAACGCGTCGTAGGCTCGACGCGCATCGAAGGGTGGGGCCGTCACCCAAACGCAATGCTCGTTCGTTTCCAGCCCCGCCTTGAAGAAGGGCACGACCACGGCCGCCAGCTCCGCTTCGTCGGCGTAAAAATGGCAAAAATCCGTCCCCCACGGCGCGCCGCCGATGATGTCGATTCCCGTTGGTCTCAGGTTCATTCCGGAATCCATCGTTGGGTCTGGCGAGATAATCGCACCGCTCACCCCGCGGACGATAGCTGTTTTCGTGGTCAAAGGCGGCAAATAAGTCATATGTGAGCGGTAGTAAAAGTCTGTTTCGGGTGCTCGGTGCGCCCGCCTTGGATGTCCGACCATGGGCATGTTTTGCCGGATTTCGTGGATCTGCAAACCTTGCATCCCCGGGCCGCGCTCGACTCATTGCCGGGCATCGAGGAGTTTTCCGCTCGTGCACGCGAGCGCATCGCGCCGTGGATGAGCGAGGCGATGCTCGAGCCATCGACGCAGCCATTTCTCGAGCAGGAGCCAGCTGCGACTCGTATCGTGGCGTGTGCGGAACGTTGGGGCGCGGACTTGATTGTCGTGGGAAACCAAGGTCAATCGGGACTCGTCGAATCGTTATTGGGCTGCGTTACGAAGCGAGTCGTACACGCTGCCCATTGTCCGGTGCTCGTCAGTCGGCGGTGCATCGATTGATTGGGAAACGAACGAGGTGAAGTCGTCGGTGCGACCGACTTGTCCGATCCTTCGCTTTTAGCGATCTCTCTTGGTGCAGCAGAAGCCCAGCGCCGCGGCGTAACACTCAATGTGGTCCACGTAGTCGATCGAACCCCCGGGTTATATGCCGCAAGCGTCGGGAGCTTTTTCGGCTTGTCCGTGCCCCTGCCTCCCGCGGAGCTTGCGGCGAGCGCGTGATGCGCTCCACTCCACGTTGGCTAAAGCGCTGCTCGGCCTCGGAGCACGAGGACGCACTCACGTATTATGCGGCAGTCCTGCGGAATCCGTGATTCGTTTCGCTTCGGAACGAAGCGCCGAACTCGTCGTGGTCGGAACGCATGGACGATCCGAGTCGAGACGAAGGACGTTAGGTAGCACCGCTGACGACATCCTAAGGGGCGCGCCCTGTTCCGTGCTGCCGTCGTTCGTCACGCCGATAGGAGCGCGGGGACTGCTTTCGTCGCCCTGTGAGCGTTCCGTTTGCTCGTCGATGCTTTGTGTTCGGAATTGGGACTGGGCGGCGATCGTTCCCGCAAACCACTCGTCGACGGCTACGACGATCTTCTGAATGGCTCGATCGAGTGAGAATGCCATTGCTTCGACGACCTGCTCGATGCGCGGCTCGGCGCCCCTGACTTGAGTTTCCTCGGAGGCGGTACGCTCGATGCGCACGCCAGTGTCGTCCTGGAGTACATACCTCAGTGCGACACGCGCCGCACGGCGATCGTCGAGACGCAGATCGTCGAAGGACAGGACCTCGATATCGAGCGTCGGCGCCGGACCGTGGATGGCTCTTCGGAACCGTCCGCTTTCGAACAAGGCGCGTCCCATGGCTCGTCTCACGTACGTCTCGGGGCGTTCCGTCCATCGGAGGTCGTCGTAATAGCCGAGTTCGTAACGGGTTTGTCGGTAGGCAATTCTCTCCCGTAGATTCGGGCCCGAGGTGATTCTGCCGAGCTTGAGCTCGTGCGCCGTCAGCGGCGGGAGCGTCGAAGTAGTGGGAGCGAGTTGTTCAGGACTGAAGTAGCGGATGGGGACGAGGTCGGCCTTGGTCGAGAGCGCGCAACCGTAACTCATTCCTGTCACACCAATGGCGATGCCGAGGAATGCCGTCCTGAGCGAGTGCGTCGGCGTCATTCTGGTGTCCTTCGCACGGTTTTTCCTTTGAGCAACATGTCTGGATCCCGTTCGAGCGAATCAATCAGCGTGCGCAACGCTTCGGCGGCTTCGCTAACGTTACGAAGCGTCGCTTCGAGCTCTCTTTGAGTGCCATACCCAGCGCGACCGACTTCACGAAATGCATTGGTTGCTTCGGTTGCGCTCGCCAGGAGCCCGCCCCGACCGCTGAGCTCCGTCAAGATTCCGTTGGTGCGCTCTGCTGCCACGTGGAGCGCAGAGAGGGTGGAGGCTGCCTTTTCGCCCAGACGTTGGCCCTGGATTTCCGCCAATACCCCATCCAGCCGTTGAATGGTTTGATTGGTTTGGTTCAGCGTGGTGACGACCTTCGACGTGACGTCCTGGTCGACGAGCGTCGCGACGAGCGAGTCGACTCGACTCATGATGAGCACGACAGCATCGACCATTTCCGGTAGGCAATCCATGGCTCGATTGATCGTATCCTCCAGATTTTTCATCATGCTCGGCGCCGCGGGTACGTACTGGTCTTCACGTGCGTGAAACGACAGTTGCGGCTTCGGATACGCCTTGACGTCAAAAAAGTCGATGGATACGAATTTGATGCCGGTGATTCCTTGAGAGTTGAGCTGCGCTCGTAGATCGTCTGGAACGTGCAGCCGTTGTCTGCCACTCGGGCCGCGTTCGGTGAGCCCCATTCGATTGACGTCCTTGAGGTCGAGCTCACATGCGACATCCACCATTCGGCGGTCGGGCGCGATTTCGATGGCGGTGACATGTCCCAATGTGACGCCTCGAAATTTCACGGGAGCCCCGAGCTCGAGCCCCTGGACCGATTCGTTGAAATAGCTGTGGATTGGGATCACGTCTTTGCGCCATCGCGAACCGCCGAGAAGCAGCACCGCAGCGACGGCGGCCGCGATTGCGGTGAGCACGAACAGTCCAAGCTTAACGTGGCGTGTGGATCTTGCCATGGCTACGACTGCTGACACGGTTGAAGAATGCCCGAATGCGAGGCGAAGGGTCCTGGCGTAGCTCTTGGGGAGTTGCCAGGGCAATGGCCGTTTTGGCTTCTGCATCGAGTAAGATTGCGCGGTCGACGACGTGAAAGATGCTCTCGAGTTCGTGCGTGACGATGACGATGGTAATGTTCAGTGTTCGTGACAAAGACAGGATGAGTTCGTCCAAATCGGCGGATGCTATCGGATCGAGTCCTGCGGACGGTTCGTCCAGGAAAACGAGGCTCGGATCCAGCGCAAGGGCACGAGCGATTGCAGCGCGTTTACGCATGCCGCCGGAGAGTTCGCTCGGGTACTTCTCCGCTGCGTCATCGAGCCCGACGAGACGGAGCTTGGTCTTGGCGATGAGCGAAATCGCTTGCTTCGGCAAGGTCGTCCATTCGGCGAGCGGCAATGCGACGTTTTCTTCGACGGTGAGAGAGCCGAAGAGTGCACCAGCCTGAAACATGACACCGAAGGGCGGCAGTCCGAGGTCCAGATCCGGCGCTCCTCGTCCCGCGATGTCGATGGTTCCCCTGAGAGGCCTGCCTAGTCCGATCAGGAATCGGAGCAAGGTCGATTTTCCACTTCCGCTTCCGCCCAGAATGCCGAAGACTTCGCCTCGTTCCACGGTAAAGGTCAAATCCCGTTGGATGACCGTGTCACCCCAGCCTATGGAAAGAGCGTTCACGCGTATCATCGGAAGGTTTACGTCGAGCTTCGGCGCGAGGTTCTTGCCGAGTGGTTGCCGAACCACTCCGGCGCTCCATCCGCGACTGCTTTCGGTCGGCTTGGCGCTGGGCGCTGTCGGCCTCATCCTTCCCCCATGCGGAAGAGGACCGTGAACGTGGCGTCGAGTGCAACGAGCACGAAGAGTGTCGTGACGACAGACGTCGTGGTGCGTTTGCCGACACCTTCCGCTCCGCCCGTAGTCGCGAGACCTTGCTGGCACGCGATCAGAGCAATCGCAAACGCGAAGGCAACGCTCTTGATGAGTCCCGAGACTAGGTCCCAGGGCGTGATTGCGATGAGCGTTTCGTTGAAGTAGCCCATGGGTGGAACGTCGAGATCCACCGCGGCCACGACGAGACCGCCCGCAATCCCGACGAAGTCGGCCAAGAGCGTGAGTGGTGGCAGCACGAAGACGAGCGCGAGTACTCGCGGGACCACGAGCCAACCAAAGGGCGGCAAGCCTAGAGCGCGTAAGGCGTCGACCTCTTCGTCGACCTTCATCGTTCCGAGTTCGGCGGCGAAGGCTGCTCCCGATCTCCCGCAAACGATGATTGCCGTCATCAACGGGGCCAGCTCACGCGTCAGTGCGATTCCGACGAGATCGGCAACGTACAGATTGGCGCCGTAGAGCTTCAGTTGCTTCGCGGATTGGAAGGCCATGACGAAGCCGACGAGGAAATTGATCAATAGGACGATTGGAACCGCGCCTGCGCCTGCGCGCTCGCAGAGCATCCCGAACCCTCGCCAGTTGCCTGCGCGCGGTCGTTTGAGTAAGACCCCTGCGGCCACGATGAGGCGACCGAAGAAGTCGAATGACTTGGCAAGTTCGTCGAGCAGTTCGTCCGTGCGCCTTCCGATGTGTTCGACCAGATTGCCCTGGTTCTCGATCTTGTCCCCTTCCGAATTGCGCGAGGATGCGGCTGGTGCCGAATAGAGCGTTAGGATCTCACTGAGGCGTTCGCTCGCGTGGCAAAACTCGGTGACGACACCGCGTGCCTCGAGCTCTCGGCGGAGATCGAGCAATAGCGCAAGCACGGCACCGTCCACCGAACGAACTCCGCCAAGATCGATGACGAGTCTCGATGCGCTCTCTACCGTCGCTCGTCGAAGGTCCTCCCAAATCCCGTTCGCGTCGACGAGTTGGAGATCTCCAGAAACGAGAACGGCGTTCTTTTGTCGGTGAATCGCGTACGGCGGTTCGGGGGAGGACTCCATGGGCGAGCCACCGGGTGCAAGCACGGCGCGTGCCGATTCCTTTTCTAGGCGAACGCAGTGCGCGTGACACGCCCCGGGTATGGGCGGTCACGCGTACCGTGACACATCGATCAATCCTTCTTGATGACCGCGCACGCGATTGGCTTGCCCGAGTCGCCCGATGGTTGCGTGCCCTTGTCTTCCGCCTCGTGGATGACGACGGCCCGGCGGAGATACGACATTGGGTCGTTTTCTTTCAGATTGGCGTGGGGAACGGTCAGCTCGAGCTTGCCTTTGCCATCCTTGTCGATGTCGATGTTGCCCAGATCACCCAGGTGCCGCTCAGCAGTAGCGGGTAGGGCGTGGGGTTTCGATGCGGGATTGAAGTGCTCGCCCATACTCTTTCCTGGAATATCGCTGCAATCGGGCTTCTCGTGGATATGGATCCCTCGTCGCCCGGGAGGGCCGTTGGTCACTTCGATCTTTACCGCTACGCCTCCAGCAACCTCCTTGAATTCGGCCTCGCCCTTGAGCTTGTAACCCTTAGCGGCTTCGAAGTCCCCCTCGGCTTCACGGTCACTGGATGCCGCGGTCGTCGCCCCGGCGGCAGCGCCACCGATGCCCGCACCTCCGACGCCCGCACCTCCGACGCCCGCACCTCCCGTTGCCGGCATAGGCTCTGTCGGAGCCACGACGGGTGAAGTTGCGGCCGGGCCCTTCGGATGGTTGTCGTTCGCGACTCCTTCCGCCGTTCCACCTGGCTCGCGGCGAGTGCATGCGGCGAGCAGTCCAACGAGCGCGATAGCGTATGTCCCCTTCGATTTCATCAGTATCACTCCTTTATGCGCAACCGTTCGTAAGGAGTGCGATGTTCGTGCCATACTATAAATGCATGTGAAATGTCGCCGGAACGCAATCGGCGTCGTGACCGTTCCACGACCTGGGGCCGATCCCACTCCTGAATGGCGATGGCCCTTCCGGGTGACGACATGGTGAGCGGAGGTCTGACAACACACGCAATATCGACCTTAACACCGGTCACGGGTGCGGTACCTCTTCCCACTTTTGTCGAGGATCCGACGACACTCGTGGCGTGGTGTCACAAATACGCGAATTGCCACACCGCGGAAGTTGCTGAAGTCATTGTCCCCAAGCCGCTGGGCCCGCACGGCACTCTCGACCGTGATGCGTTTCTCGTCTTGGGAATACATGCGTGCTGCCGAAGTGCCCTGCCGTCATGGCTCTCGCGCAGAGGGCGCGGCTCTCGCGCAGAGGGCGCGGCTCTCGCGCAGAGGGCGCGGCTCTCGCGCAGAGGGCGCGGCACGGTCCGCGCATGAGTGCCGCGCAAACTCGGGTCGGGTCGATGGCACCTCGAGAGCCCGCGGTTTCCAAATTGGAGAACGAAATGTCGACGTATGCAGAAGTTGGGCTAAATCGAACGGGGATCGTGACGTCGCCTACGCTAAGTGACGAGATGATCGAGGGGACGAGGCAGTTTCTCCCCGACAGCACTGGAGACGAGCGGGACATTTCCCGGGTGCGTGAATCCTACGCGAAGGTTTCGGAACCGCTCGGAAGCGTACCACCACCCTCGGGTGCCGTGCCGATCCTCAAGGCTGCCGCAAAGGGTCTCCAGGGACTGAGACCGACGCAATTTTTGGACAAGCTCGGCGAACGACTTGCTTTCGAGCGCACGGGCGTTCGCCTCTATTCGGCGCTCCTTTCGAAGTACGACGCTTTCGGCGGGTTCGACGGTGGGCCGAGTCGTGCAAAGATCGAAGAGATAATGCTCGAGGAATACGGTCACGTTGGGCTCTTGACCGAGGCGATACGGAAGCTCGGTGGTGATCCGACGGTCATGACGCCGTCGGCTGACTTACACGCGAATCTGAGCAAGGGAATTTTGGAGGTCATGGTCGACGCGAGAACGACCTTCGCGCAGTGTCTCGAAGCGATCCTCGTTGCGGAATTGGCGGATAATGAGTGTTGGTCGACGCTATCGGTGCTGGCCGAGCAACAAGGTGACGAGGAGCTGTCGAGTGCTTTCGTCTCCGCTAGGGAGGCCGAAGCCGAACATCTGAGTAGCGTCCGTCTCTGGCTTGCTTCCGCACAGAAGCGGCCGGAGCCCCTCGAGGTACCCATGAGCGCCCTGTGAGCGCTGGATGATGTCGCGGCATGTCCCAGTTGCGCGCGCAATGTGGTCGCAGCTGGGATCGCCGCCGTCGCGGTGCCGACCCTGGCAGAGGTTTGGGCTTGCCGTGGGCGCGCGATGCAGACCGCCGGTTTGGCTAGAGGAGCATGCGTAGGGGGGTCTCGAGAAGATCACCCAAAGTGCGCAGCCAGCGTGCTCCGACTGCCCCGTCGATGAGGCGGTGATCGCATGACAGGGTTAGGTGCATCTTCGCTCCAGGGCGAACTTGGCCATCGACGACGACGGGTTCGTCTCGGATCGCGCCCACGGCGAGTATGGCTGCTTGTGGCGGGTTGATGATCGCCGAAAACGAGTGAATGTCGTACATTCCGAGGTTTGACACACAAAAGGTCCCACCAGCCATGTGTTCTGGTTTTAGCTTCTTTTCCCGCGCCAGGTTGACGAGGTTGCGGACCTCTCGTCCGATGGCAAGAACACCTTTCGCGTCTGCATCGCGAACCACGGGCGCCATGAGACCATCGTCCACTGCAATGGCTACGGCGATATCGACGACCTGGTGGTAGAGGAGCATCTCCGCTTTCAGCGAGACATTGACTTCGGGAACGATGCGAAGGGTCTGTGCACAGGCCCGCAAGATGACGTCGTTCACCGACACCCTCGGGGCGCCTTCGGTCTGCGAGGCATTGAGTTCGTGCAGTCCCTTTCGGAGCGGTGAAGCATCGACGTCGATGGAGACGTAATAGTGGGGAATGGTCTGCTTGGATTCAGTGAGGCGGCGCGCAATCGTTCGGCGACTGCCGCTCAATGGAATGGCCCTCGGCGACGGTCGTTGTGGCTCGGACAAGTTTTCGCTTGGCGGGGGCTGACTCGATGTTGGTCGCCTCGTGCGTGACTCGAGGGCGTCCGTCAGATCGCGTTGTATGATCCGACCGGACGGACCCGAACCCCGGATCTGGCCTAAATCGAGCCCGTGTTCGCGAGCCAAGCGTCGCACCGAAGGAGACGCAACGAGCCGAGTCACATTGGCACCGGTGTCTTCGTCTGTAGCCTTCGACGGAGTGTCGTCGCGCTTCGCGTCGCGGCTGGCGGCTCGGTCCTCTGTAGCCTTCGACGGAGTGGCGTCGCGTTTCGCGTTGCGGCTGGCGGCTCGGTCCTCTGTAGCATTCGCCTGAGTGGCGTCGCGTTCGGTTTCGGGTGCCTTCGCCTGAGTGGCGTCGCGTTTCTCGGCGCGCGGATCGGCATTGCCGCGTTCCTCGGCACTGCCCGACTCGGGTCCAGACGGCGATGAATCGGGATGCGGGGCGTCGCGCTCGGGAGCCGCCTCTTTTTCACTCGTTCGTTTTCGTAAAAGCGCATCGATGTCTTCCCCGGGCGTTCCTAGGATCGCTACGGGGTCGTCGGGAGAAAGGAGAGTACCTTCCGGAACCAAGAGCTTGAGTAGAATCCCGGAGTCGAAGGAGTGCCACTCCATGGTCGCTTTATCCGTTTCTACCTCGGCGAGCACGTCGTCGACGTTCACCTGCTCGCCTTCGTGTTTCAACCAACGTGACAGCGTGCCTTCTTCCATCGTGGGCGAGAGCCGCGGTAGGCCGATTAACTTCGCCATGGTTGATCCTCGTTGCGGCCGAGATAGAGCACCGATTCCAGCGCTCGACGTACGCGTTCAGCGGTAACCAATACTTGGTCTTCCAAGTTGGCCGCATAGGGCATGGGCACATCGAGGTTCGACACCCGCTTCACGGGTGCATCCAGATAGTCGAACGCTTCCTCTTGGATGCAAGACACCATCTCTGCTCCTGGGCCCCCGTAGGGCCAGTGCTCGTGAACGATGACGCAGCGGTTCGTCTTTCGGACGCTGGCCAGGATGGCTTCCATATCGAGTGGGCGTAGCGTCCTGGGATCGATGATTTCGAGCTCGATTCCTCGGCGTGCGAACTCTTCGGCGAGTGTCAGCACCAATCTTTGGGGGCGTCCGAAGGTCACGACGGTGACGTGCCGTCCTTCACGGATGAGTCGCGCCTTGCCAATCGGAATGAGCTCCTCTTCGCCCGCGTCGAGGACCTCTCCCTTCGCGCCGTAGAGGGTTTCGCTTTCGAGGAACACGACGGGGTTATCGTCGCGGATCGCAGAGCGGAGCAATCCCATGGCGTCCCGCGGGCTGGTAGGACAAATCACGTAAAGCCCAGGCACGCAGGCGTAGAAGGACTCGACGGCGTGGCTGTGTTGGGCAGCGACCTGGCGGGCGGAACCGTTAGGGCCGCGAAAGACAATCGGAACACGGAATTGTCCCGCGCTCATCTGATGGATCTTCGCCGCGCCGTTCACAATCTGATCGAAGGCGACCAAGGAAAAGTTCCAGGTCATGAATTCCACTACCGGGCGTAAGCCGACCATGGCTGCGCCGACGGCCAATCCCGCGAATCCCGCTTCCGCAATAGGTGCGTCGACGACGCGCCGCTCGCCGAATCGCTCCAATAGTCCTTGAGTTACCTTGTAGGCTCCTTGGTAGTGGCCCACTTCCTCGCCAATGATGAAGACGCGTTCGTCCCGGTCCATCTCTTTGACCAGGGCTTCTCGGATCGCGTCGCGATATCGAATTTGCCTCATGGATGCCTCACCCTAGGACTCGTCCTGCGCTGCATAGACGAAGCGCGTGATGCTATTTGCTGCGGCGGGTGGGCTTTGCGTGGCAAAGTCCACGGCGTCCGTGATTTCTGCCTCAATCTCAGACTCGATGCCTTCGAGTTCGGTCCCAGCCATTCCGAGTTCGAGGAGACGCTTTCGTGCAAGATTGCACGGGTCGGCTCGGCGCTTGAAGTCGTCGATTTCTTGTTGAGTGCGGTAGCTGCCCGGATCGGACATCGAATGTCCGCGGAACCGGTAAGTGAGGACTTCCACGAGCGTCGGGCCATCTCCATTCCTTGCTCGATCGACGGCGACGCGGAGACGATCGCGAACGACTAGGACGTCGTGCCCCTCGAATCGATCGCCGACAATTGCGTATCCTTGCGCTTTCGACGAGAGAATCTTTCAGCGGGGTGGTTCGTGAGAGCGGTGTGCCCATGGAGTACTGATTGTTCTCGCAGACGAAAACCACGGGAAGCCGCCAGAGCCCAGCGAGCGAAAGCCCCTCGTGAAATCCACCGATGTTCGTCGCGCCATCGCCGAGGAAGCACAGCACGACCTCCGAACTCTTTGCGTATTGACAGCGAAAGGCAACGCCCACGGCAATGGGGATATGGCTGCCAACGATGGCGTGACCTCCGAGAAAGCGGCGCGCGACGTCGAACAGATGCATGGAACCGCCGAGCCCATTGACGAGCCCCGTGTCCTTGCCGAATAGCTCTGCCATGACGGCTCGAGGCGTGCTTCCTCGTGCAAGGGCGGAACCGTGATCGCGATAGGTCGACAGAACGTAGTCGGTGGGTTGAATGGCTGCTTCGGCTCCGACCGCGATGGCTTCTTGTCCGATGTAAAGATGTAGGAATCCTCCGATCTTTCCTTCGGAGTAGGCGCGCGCTGCCTCCTCCTCGAAACGGCGGATGAGGCGCATGCGGCGGTAAAGGGGCTCCAAGTCTTGTCGTTCGGATGCCATCAGGTGTCCGGTGTTCGTTTGCGCGAATTCGGGAAAGCAATGACTATCGTGGACCACGTCTTTCGGAGGGGGCTTCCCAGTCATCCAAGTCGACGCCCTCCTCGAGCTCCGTCGACGCTGTGCCTTCGAGCCGCTCGGCACTGGCGGCATTGACCAATCCCTCACTGACGCCGGTCATCGCCGACTCCAGCAAGAGCTCTGGAGGGGATCGCCTCTCGCGAGGATTGGCGACTCTCGACCGTGGCAGCCTCGGTAGCTCGATTGAGCCACTCCGACCCGAGATCATCGGGGGCGACGGCGTCATAGGCGTCGTCATTCGGTACGTTATCGTCGGAAGGTCGCGCCGTTAGGGCTGCTTCGTCGTCGATTCGCTTCTGCCTCGGAGTGATGGCTTCGTGCACACCACTGGTTGCCAGATTGGTGCGCAAAGCGGAACCCGTCGATTCGGCTTCGACTGCTTCGTCGTCCAACAGCAATGCGTCGATGTCCGGATCGGCAGATTGACCGAAAGGTACCTCGAAGACTTCGGGATCGCGGAGTGGTCTTCCCGCTTCTTCGGTGTCTGGCGCGAGCGCAATGGGTGAAGCAAGTGAGCTCACTTCGTGCCGTTCCTCGTCCTTCTGGTGCGAACCTTTGCGTTCCGCACGGGCCGCGAAATCCTGCGCGAATTCGTCTCGGACTTTCCGCGCGAGATGGGCGTGTGTCGACGCCGAAAGGGACTCCTTCATGGGTTGCGAGAGGTCGGCATCGCCGTGGCGGGTCGTTCTCGTCGCCTCCTGTCGTCGAGAGGTAACTTGGGGTGGAGACGAGTGCGTCTCTGCGCGACGCGCGACGCGCGCATTGGTGTCATTCGTCGAGGGCAAGGGTGCGTCATTACGAGCGCGGCTGAGGCGTTGGCGGCGTGTATGAGCGCCCCACGCAACCAGACCAATTGCTGCACCGCTCGCGACGTAAATCCAGGGACCGCTTTTTGGGAACACGAGTACTCTCCGTGAATGGTGGTGCTTGCCGTCCTGCAAGCCCTGGGCCCAATGCAATCCATTCGCCGAGGTCTTGGGGCGTACCAATGCGACGCGCGCGGCATCCTGTCCCGATGTGGCAACTCCGCCGAGCCAGCAATCCTGCTAACCGTGAGCACGAGAATCCTCGTGTGCGTCGCAGGAAGGGGCCTTGTCACCGCGCTTGACGAGTGCTTGGCTTGCGTTCGCCATGACTAATGCCGCGCTCGTGCAGATTCTTCTTCCACTCGAAGACAACGATAAGCGGCCGTACCCGCTCGACGCATTTGCTCAGGTCCGTCGGGAGCTCGTCGATCGATTCGGCGGTGTGACGGTTCACTTGGCCGCACCGGCGATGGGCGTGTGGCGAGACGAGACTCGGGTAGTGTTCGATTCGATCGTGCTCTTCGAAACCATGGTCGAGGAGATCGATCGAACGTTTTGGTCCGAGTATCGTCGCGAGCTCGAGCACCGATTTCGACAACACGAGGTCGTCGTTCGGGCATGCCCAATGGAGCGGCTCTGACGGTCGCTTCTCGGTGACGGGTGATTCACGAGCCGTGCTTCGCGCTGCGATGCCGGCGCTTTGGTTTCCCCGCTCGAACCCTTGGCGGGGCTCGGTTTCGTGAGTGAAAATTCACTGAACGGTCGTGAAGCTGCGTAGTTTTTGCTGATAATCTCGCCGAGCGTACGAATTCCATTTCCTTGCATCCAGCGCGCCCAACCTCGGGATTGAATTGCCGTCGGACCTGACGCAGCGTCGAGCGTTCGAAGGAGCATATCGATGAAGCAACTGGGGACGGCCTCCGTGTTTTTGTTGTCCGTTTTTGGCCTTTGCACTGCGGCCTGCGGCAGTTCGTCGCAGCCACCAGCACCGCCTCCGGCGGCGCCGCAGGCGAGCCAAGTGCCGCCGAGTGACGTCGTTTCGAAACCGGCAGAAGCCTCCTCTGCGGCCCCGGTGACACCAGCTCCGGAGGAGCATGCCAAGCAGCCACCTCACTGGCATTACGAAGGCGCAGAGGGCCCTGCCAAGTGGGGCGAGCTCGCTGCCGAATGGGAGAAATGTAAGACCGGGACGGAGCAGTCCCCCGTGGATTTGCCGAAAGCAGGAGAGCCGCATGGCAAAACGCCGCTTGCCGTGAACTACCACGCGCTTCCTCTCGAGATCCTCAACAACGGCCATACCGTTCAAGTGGCTGGCATCAGTGGTGGGAAGCTGACGTTGGACGGCAAAGACTTCGAGTTGCAACAATTCCACCTGCATGCGCCCAGCGAGCATACGGTGGCCTCTGTCGTTTACGACGGTGAGTTGCATCTCGTCCACAAGAGTGCTTCCGGTGAGCTCGCCGTCATTGGAATCCTTCTGAAGAAGGGCAAAGAGAACAAGACCCTCGCGCCCGTCTTCGCCGCCGCACCAAAGGAGGAAGGCCACGACGCCAAGCCCGTCGCTGGCGCTCAAATCGAGCTTGCGAAGCTGGTTCCAGCCAAGGCCAGCTACTACACTTACTCTGGCTCCTTGACGACGCCGCCCTGTAGCGAAGGGGTACATTGGTTCGTCTTGAAGCAGCCCGTCGAGGTTTCAGAGGCACAATTGCAGAAGTTCAAGGACGTGATTCACGGTGGCAACGCGCGGCCAGTCATGCCCTTGGGCGCCCGCAAGGTGCTCGAAGTGCGTCCCTGAAGCCGTCGATCGACGTTCGGAGCCGACGAGAGCGTGGCCGTCGAGGCCACCTCGTCGGCTTCGTCGTTTCGTCGCCCGTCGAGTGGCGATGCTGATTGGCGGCGTGGTCCAGAAAACGCTGCGCTTTTCGCGATTCTTCGGTCATGGCGCAGTGAGCCTGTCGCGAGACAATCAGAGCGACGCGGCTCCTTCTACGGTCGCCCCACTCAAATGCGCGGGGGAGCGAGACAATCGGAGCGATGCAGCTCCTTTTGGACGCACGCGAGGGCAGTGTTCGTCGAAGATTGCAGGCTAGGCGTTCTTTGCGAGGGTGAGAGTTCGCGTAACTTTTTCGAGGTTTCGAAGTGAGAAGGAGCTTCGCCAAGCTTTCGCATTTTCGCGTTCAAGTCTCGGCGTGTTAGCGGTCTTTGGCTAGACTAGGCATCGTGCGAAGTGTGCGCTTATCCCGCGCATGCGTCTAGTTGACCTAGTTCGCGCGAGAGGATCGTCATGCTGTCGTTCCGCAGTCGGGTCACGCGCAGGTTTGGATGCCTTGGGTGCGTCGAAGTTGGTCTGTTCTCGCTCGTGGGTATTGTGAGTGCTTGCAGTTCGGCGGACTCGAGCTCCGTCGAGCCCGGGAGCAACGGCGGCGCCGATGGGAATGGCACCTCGAGCCAGGCTGGTACGACGGGTGGTTCGACGCGTGGTTCTGGGCGCGGCAGTGGTACGTCCGTGGGTGGCGCAATGACGGCCGAGAGCAACAGCTCGCCCGTCGCGGGCTCGCGAGGCGGCAGCACCAACGCATCGACCAGCGCGACGGAATGGAGCGGTGGCGTGCGCAGTCATGGGGGAAGCGGCGCGGTGGGTCCGGGTGGCGCAACGATGTCGTCTGGTGGATATAGCACCGGCGGCACGAGCGCTTCGGTCGGCGGAAAAGGGGGCGCCTCGAATCCCTCCTCCGAGAGTCCGCAACCGAGCGACGTGATCTCCCGGTTTCGAAATGGCGTGTATTGGAACGACACTTCGGGCAAGCGCATCGAAGCTCATGGCGGCGGCTTCTTGCTGGACCGGGGTACTTGGTATTGGTTCGGCGAGGACAAATCCCACAATGCTGGGACATTTCGGGCCGTCAATTGCTATGCGTCGACAAATCTCGTTGATTTTCGTTTCGTGCGCGCGGTCGTGACCCGGGCGAGCGCTCCCGAGCTCGACACGGCGGATCGCATCATCGAACGACCGAAGGTGATCTACAACGAATCGACCCGGCAGTACGTCATGTGGCTGCATTGGGATGGCAAGAACTACGCGGACGCCGAAGCTGGCGTCTTCACGAGTAGCACCGTCGATGGTGAATATCGGTTCCAAAAGGCGTTTCGTCCGAGCGGCAACATGTCGCGGGACGACACTCTGTTTCGAGACGACGACGGTCGCGCCTACTTCGTTTCGGCTGCGAACGAGAACAAAGACCTCATCTTGTACGAGCTTACGTCGGACTACCTGAGCATCAAGCAACAGCTCGTCACACTCTGGCCCTCCAATTGGCGTGAGGCTCCGGCGTTGTTCAAATCCGACGGCCTCTACTATTTGATCACGTCAGGGGCGACGGGTTGGGATCCGAATCAGGCGAAATACGCCACGGCTTCGAACTTGAAAGGTCCCTGGTCTGCTCTCGCGACCCTGGGTGACGGCACCACCTACGACACCCAGTCCAACTACGTCATTCCCATTGCGGGGAGCAAGAACACGACGTTCGTGTTCTCGGCCGATCGATGGCAGGACCCTGATCTCGTCGGTTCGAAGTACGTCTTTCTTCCCCTCAAGATGAATGGGAGGACCTTGCGGCTGGACTACTACGACGACTGGCAGCTAAACCTCACTACGGGCAATTGGTCGGCGACGGACGGATTTCTTTCACGTGCGGAGTGGAAGGTGATTTACGTCGACAGTCAGGAGACCACAGCGGAAGACGGTCGTGCCATCAACGCATTCGACGACAATGGATCGACGTTCTGGCACACGGAATATGAAGCCAAGAAACCGCCGTTTCCTCACGAGATTCAAATCGATCTCGGCGCCACTTACGATCTCGAGGGCTTTCGTCACTTGCCGCGACAGGACAAAGACCAGAACGGCATGGTGGCTGGTTACGAGTTCTACGTGACCATGAATCCATCGGACTTCGGCGCGAAGGTCGCTGCGGGAACCTTCACTGCGACTCGCGAGGCATCGGTGGTACGTTTCGCTCGAAAAACGGGACGCTACGTCCGGTTCGTCGCAACGAGCGGTGTGGCAACCGACAGCAACCTCGCGAGCGTCGGGGAGCTCGACATGATTGGCACCCGGCGTTGAGCTTGCTCGACATGATTGGCACCCGGCGTTGAGCTTGCTCGACATGATTGGCACCCGGCGTTGAGCTTGCTCGGCTCGAACCGGTTTCCGTGCCCGCTCCCACGAGAGCAGGATTGCCGATGGGCTTCGCATGGGCGGCCTCAGGCTGGTCTTTACGGCGCGGAAACACCGTCGCACCTCGAGTCTCTATTTCGTTGCGGGTTCGAAACACGATGTGCGCAGCGACCCGATCTGCAGGGAGCGATCGACACGGCGGTCAGGCCAACCTGTCCCGGGTGCACTTCGGAGCGCGCCATCGCGAGCGAAACAACCCGATTTCGCATTGGGGGGCGCATCCAACGAGCACGACGATGCGTCAGGATCGAGCGAGATTGCTCTTCGCCGCCGGAGGGCCCTGTGCACCAACGACATGGCGGGGTGGTGCTCACCGAGGTACGGTGACGACCAATGCCACACCACGGAACGCTCGATTTCGAAACGGCGCGACAGAGCTTCATTTCGGCTGCTCCCAAGCTCGGACGGGTTCGTCTCCCGGTGGAACGTGCCGTTGGGCAGGTGCTGGCTGAGTCGCTCGTTGCTCCCCGACCCTTGCCGCCCTTCGATCTCAGCGCGATGGACGGCTTTGCCCTCGACACTCGGGACATTGGAGCCGTACCGTTTTCTCTTCCCGTTCAGGGTGAGTCTGCTGCGGGGTGCTCGCCCGTCGCGCACGTGCGCGGAACCGCCATGCGGATATTCACCGGCGCTCCGGTGCCCTACGGCGCGAACGCGGTAGTGATGCAGGAGCACGTTGTCCTCGACGGTCAGCGGATCTCCGGGGAGCGGCCCGTGAAACCGGGACAGAACGTTCGCTGGCGTGGTGAAGATCTTGCCGAATCGGCGACGGTTCTCGCTGCAGGACATCGTCTACACCCTGGAAGCCTCGGCCTCGTCTCCTTTCTCGATCGTGCCGAAGTATGGGTGTCGAGTGCGCCACGAGTATCGATCCTTTGCACGGGCAACGAACTGCGGGTTCCGGGAAGTTCCGGAGCCTTGGGCACGATCGCGGAGTGCAATTCTCCCGTGATAGCGGCGCTGACACGGCAGTCGGGGGCAACGCTCGCAGGGATTCGCGTCGTTCGCGACGAGCCCGACGCGATTCGTCGTGCCATCGAAGTCGCGCTCGCGGATTGCGACGTTCTCGTCACGATTGGCGGGATCAGCGTCGGCGACTACGACTTCGTACGTCCGACGCTCGAAGGCTTGGGGGTGGAGCTCGCGATCCACCAAGTCGGGATCAAGCCCGGCAAACCGATCACGCTGGGTCGACGCGGGGAACAGCGGGTCATCGGTCTGCCTGGCAATCCGCTGAGCGCAGCGGCGACGTTTGCCGTGTTCGCCATGCCACTATTGCGTGCAATGCAAGGGGACGATGCACCGATTCCGCTATCATCCTGGGTCCCGACCATCGATCCGATGAAGCGCGACGCGGCTCGCACGCGGCTCGTGTTTGGGTCGCTCGTCGAACACGAAGGCCGGCTCGGCTTCGTTGCCCATCCGAGTCAGAGCTCGGGCTCGAGTGTGCCAATGGGACAGTCGAACGGTTTCGCGATCGTTGCCCCAGGCGAAGGGGTAATCGAAGCCATGGGTTTGGTTCCGTACCATCGCTGGACGGATCTCTAGCCCGTTCTGAAGTACACCGGGCATTCGTGTCGTCGAATGCCTCGGCAGTGGCCGTTTGTCACATCGTGCCAACGCGTACGTGAGACCACGCTTCAGTTCTGCGCAGCCGCCCCTCGACACTTCGGCGTCACAGCGCAAGATTGCAATCGTGAACTCTGGTGCGCGTCTACGTGAACGTGTTCCGATGCGTGCCGCGCGTGCCATATCGGTCGGCGACGGCCCTTTGGGTGCAAACGAGCGCGAACGTGAAATTCGGAAGAATGCCGGAGCGATTCAGTGAAAGGTTGCTGCCCCAACGGTCGGAGCCCAGGGTCGACATGACGTCTATCTATCGAGGGTGCGAGGAGGATTAGTGAAGCTCGTCGTCTTTGGTCTGGCGATGTCTTCGTCCTGGGGAAACGGGCACGCGACGTTATGGCGAGCGCTCGCTAGAGGGCTTGAACGCCGGGGCCACTCCCTCACGTTCTTCGAACGCGACGTGCCTTATTATCGACAGCATCGGGATCTTTGGGAGCTCGAGGGTGAGAGTCGGCTGGTCCTTTACGAGGATTGGTCCCAAGTGCGCGTGGAGGCTGCATCGGCACTTCGCCATGCCGACATTGGCATGGTTACGTCGTATTGTCCGGATGCGATCTCGGCAATGAGCGCGCTGTTCGATGCTCCCCTCGGTGTTCGCGCCTTTTACGATCTCGACACGCCCGTCACGCTTGCCGCTTTGGATGCGGGGCGAGACGTGTGGTACGTACCCGCGAATGGGTTTGCGGATTTCGATTTAGTGCTGAGTTTTACCGGTGGGACGTCGCTCGACGCACTGAAGTCCCGACTTCACGCCCGTCAAGTCGCACCTCTTTACGGAAGTGTGGATCCGGACGTGCATCGGCCGGTGCCTCCCGAAGCATGCTTCGCGGCGGATCTCTCCTACCTCGGAACGTACTCAGCCGATCGACAGCGGGCTCTCGAGCTGCTCTTCGTCGAGCCGGCATCCCGACGTACGGACGCGAAGTTCTTGTTGGGTGGCTCCCAATACCCAGCGGAGTTTCCGTGGCGACCGAACGTCTTTTACTTGCCCCACGTTGCGCCACCGGATCATCCGGCATTTTCTGTTCCTCGCCCCTCACTGTGAACGTCACTCGCGCTCCGATGGTCCACTGTGGCTATTGTCCGTCGGGGCGCTTGTTCGAAGCGGCCGCTTGCGGAACGCCAGTACTGAGCGATCGCTGGGCGGGAATGGACGAGTTCTTCGAGCCCGGGCAGGAGGTCTTGCTCTCGAATAGCGTCGAGGAGACGCTCGACGTGCTGTCACGAAACCCAGCCGAGCTTGCGCGGATCGGTCGTGCTGCGCGTCGGCGCACCCTCGCCGAACACACGGGCTTCGTACGCGCCGGTGAGCTCGTCGCGTTGTTGTCCGGAAGACTGCCATCTCTCAGCCCGGAAGCGGGGAGTCGTGCAGCGGCTGCGGCGGTAAACGACGGCGCTTCTCGGGAGGTGTTTTCATGTGGGGAATAGTTCCAGCCGCAGGGATCGGCAGTCGCATTCAACCCTTGGCGTTTTCCAAGGAGCTACTGCCAGTTGGGAGTCGTCACGAAGGAGGGGTGGAGCGGCCACGTGCCGTGAGTGAATACTTGGTCGAACGGATGCTGAAGGCGGGGGCAACGAAGATTCTGTTTCGTCATTTCGCCGGGAAAGTCCGATATCGTCGAGTACTACGGGGGAGCCATTGGTGGCGCGCGAATTTGTTACGTCGTGCAGCCCAATCCCGAAGGTCTTTGCGACGCGATCTTTCGCGCCCTGCCGTTCATGCACGACGACGAAGACGTGCTGGTCGGACTTCCCGATACCGTCTGGTTCCCCGAGGACGGGTTTGCGCTCCTCGATGGAGATGCCTTGAGCTTTTTACTGTTTCCCTCGATGCATCCCGAACGCTTCGATGCCGTGACCTGTGATGACGACGGGTGGGTTCGACGGATCTTCGTCAAGGAAGTGCAGTGTTTCACCTCACTCGTGTGGGGCGCTTTCCGGCTGCCTTGTCGCCGTTTTGCGGAGCTCGATGGCGCTCTTTCGAGAACGAGAACGAAAGGACGAATACTTCGGGACTCTCGTCAATGCCTATATCGCGCGAGGTGGCCGTGTCCGTGGGGTTCCTCGTGGCGAAGCCTACGTGGACGTGGGCACCCTAGACGGTTACCGACAAGGGATTCAACTCCTCGAAGATTGAGCCAAGGTCGAAGCGGATGGCCATCGCGGTAAGGGAGTCGTTCCGCTCGGACTTGCAAGAGCCGGGGAACGAGCGAGCCATGTCGCTATCGATCGGTGAGCAATTGCGGCCAGTGCGCGATATCGTCGAGCGGATAGCCTCGCAGCGCGACGTAGACGCCTTACTCGTGTTTGCTCATCCCGACGACGAAGCCATCGCCGTGGGCGGGCATCTCTGGTGCTGGCCCTCTGCCAATTTGGTGTACCTCACACAAGGCGCCCCTCGGGACCCGTCATTTGCCTTTCAGGCGGGATGTATCGGGCCTGCAGCCTATGCCCAACTGCGTGCGGAAGAACGGAACCGAGCACTGGAGGTGGCGAACGTCTTCGGCGATCGCTGCGTGCTGCTCGGTCGTACCGATCAGGAAGCCTGTTGGGATCTGCTGTCGCTGGTCCGGGAGGTCTACATGCTGATCGAACGCTTCCATCCGGAAGTCATCGTCACTCACCCCTACGAAGGTGGACATCCAGATCATGATTCCGCTGCCTTCGTCGTTCAGACGGCGTGTGACTGGCATGACGCGCGAAACAAGCCCGTTCCCATCGTGATCGAGACCCCGTTTTACCATCGCTATGAAGGGAGGCTCCGTACGGGCGAGTTTCTGCCCGGAAGCGGCGGAGAGGAGTATCGAATGAATCTCGACGCCCACGCGCAGGAAATGAAACGGGCGATGTTTCACGCCCATCGCTCCCAACACGTCATTCTTTCGGGATTTCCAACGGACTACGAGTGTTTTCGTGTCGCGCCGCGGTACGATTTTCGGCTTCCACCGCACGGTGGGCCCCTCCACTACGAGACTCTGGGGTGGGCCATGACTGGCGAGACATTTCGCGATCTAGCGGAGAAGGCCCGCGCGGCACTCGCCGACGAGCCCTTCGGGTTTACGGCTCCGGCCGCCCCGTTGCCAAGGTCATCGTGATGCTTCGCGTGCTGCAGGTTGCTTATCCTTTTGCACCGGTTCGCCCCGATGCCGTCGGAGGAGCGGAACAAATCCTTTCCGAGCTCGACCGTGGTCTCGTGGAAGCGGGGCATCACTGTACCGTCATTGCCGTCAAAGGCTCGGAGGTTTCCGGCGTTTTTGAGCTCGAGGGGAGTCAGGACGGGGAACTCGATGAGCTTCGTCGTCGGTCGCGCCGCGCGCGATTGCGTTTGCGGATCGAAGCGCTCCTTCGGGAACGGAGCTTCGATCTCGTCCACTTTCACGGGGTCGACTTCTACGAGTACCTGCCGCACTCGTCGATCCCACTGCTTGCCACGCTGCATTTGCCGCCCAGCTTCTATCCGTTGGAGATCTTTCGCGAGAGCGCGACATCGATGGTGCTCAACTGCGTTTCTGAGTCCCAGCACAGGAGCTGTCCTCCCTGTAGCCGACTCGTGGCACCAATCCTCAACGGAATTCGCATCTCGGACTTCTCGCCGGAGTACGACAAGTCCGACGAGTTGCTCGTCCTCGGTCGCATCTGTCCCGAAAAGGGTTACCATCTTGCACTAGACGTCGCGCGGGGACTCGATTTGCCTCTCGTGTTGGCGGGCCAGGTGTACCCGTATCCCGAGCACGTCCGATACTTCGAGGAGGAGATCCGCCCGCGATTGGACGAGCGCCGTCGGTTTCTTGGTCCAGTTGGACCTGCGGAGCGAGCCCAATTGCTCGCTTCCGCGAAATGTGTGTTGGTACCGAGTGTCGTCGACGAGACGTGTTCTCTCGTTGCCATGGAGGCATTGGCCTCGGCTACACCCGTGATTGCGTTTCGTCGCGGCGCACTTCCCGAGGTCGTATCCGATGGTCTCACGGGGTACATCGTCGATGACGTCGCGCAAATGGCGGACGCGGTGGGGAGACTCGATGCCCTCGATCCGAAAGCGTGTCGACGGATCGCCGTCGAGCGGTTTTCGGCAGAGCGTATGGTGCGCGCGTATCTGCGGCTTTACGAGGGCATTCGTCGCGTCGGGGCGACGCCGGCGCAGGTAGCGACGTGAGCTGCCGGTTCGAGTTCGAAGCCATACATGATTTGGAGCGGGCGTGGCGGCTCGAGCCCGAATGGACCACGCTTTGGGAGCGCTGCCCAGGGGCAATGCCGTTCGTGCTTCCGGACTGGCAGCTGGCGAGTTGGCGAAACTTCGGATCCGATTGCCGGCGGGCGCTCGTGTGCGGAAGAATCGATGGGAGTCTGGTTGGTGTGGCCCTCTTTCGCGAGCGACAGGATGGCGAGCTCGTGCTCGAGGGTGAAGAATGCTCGGACTATCAAGACCTCTTGGCGGAGCCCAGGGCACGGGAGCACTTCGCCCCATCGCTCATCGAGTGGGTCCGAGAACGCACTCGTACTCGGCGCTTTTCTTGTGAACGACTCCCACACGGGTCGGCGTGGCTGCAAATGAAGCATTATTTACCGTTCTGGTCGACGAAAGTCGAGTTACAGGACGTCTGCCCTTTCGTCCCTTTCCCCGAGGGAGCAGGGGATCTGAAGACCGTCGTCCCCAGCGGATTCTTGCGCAGAGTCGAGCAAGCGCGCCGCGTCGCGGCGCGGAATTTCGACGTGTGCATAGTCGAGGCGGACTCGAGCTCTTGGCAAACGCAACTTTCGGAGTTGTTTCGATTGCATGCGGAGCGCTGGGAGCTCCGTGGGCAGTCGGGCGTACTCATCCTACCCGAGGTACGGGAGTTTCATCGCGAGGTCGTGCCACGGCTCCTTGCACGAGGGCGTCTACGATTGCTCGAACTTCGCTTCGATGGTCGTTCCGCGGCGTCATTGTATGCGCTCTGCGCGCCGAGAAAAGTCGCCTATTACGTGGGTGGTTTCGCTCCGGAGTTCGCTCGCTTCAGTCCCGGTCGACTGCTGCTTCTCCATCTGTTCGAGGATGCCTTACGGCGTGGCGTGACCGAGATCGACTTCTTGCGGGGAGTTGAGCGCTACAAGTACGATTGGGGCGCCCGGAATCGAAATACTTACCGTGTCACGCTCCAAGGCGCTTCGAGCCCATGACGCTCACGCGTGGAGAGTGGCTCGCCGCGACGAGACGCTCTTGCCGTCGAAGGCGATACCCGCGCGGCAATGACCTGCGGCTAGACGCTCTTGCCGTCGAAGGCGATACCCGCGCGGCAATGACCTGCGGCTAGACGCTCTTGCCGTCGAAGGTTTCGATGGGAAGACCCGTCGGATCCAAGTCGGTCAAGCAACGGAGATTGATGGCAAAGGTTGCGCTGCCGTCGGGGCCATTGCCATTCGAAAAGGCATGAATGCCGCAGGTTCGGCAAAACGTATGATGTAGTCGCTTTTTTCCAAATTGATAGTCTTGAAGGGCGTCGGTTTCGGTCTGAATACGAACCGCGTCCTTACCGACGAAGGTGAGGAGCCAGCCCGTGCGCGAGCAGATCGAACAATTGCAAGCGAGTGCTTTCGCCGGTGGCTCCATCGAGACCTCGAAGCGCACGGCTCCACAGTGACAACTCCCGTGATACGTCTGTTGGCTCATGACTCGAGAGTACGGCACCTCGGCAACCCCGAGTCCCCAAAATGGCATCCTCCGATGCGTTAACGCATGGTGAGGTATGGACGCCACGAGCCCTCCGCTCGGTGGAGCACTCATGTTCGTCGTCGTGCCACGGCGATCGCGACCGCGTGCCTCAGGGCTTCTGCGCCGACGTCCACTGGCCAGGTTTACGCCGACGCGCTTCGTGTGCGTCGTGCAGAGGCGCGGAGGCGCGGAGGCGCAAAGGCTCACCAATACGTGTCGCATAGAGACGCGGGGACTCGTCACCGATGTTCCTCCTTGACTTCTACGGCGAAAAGGAGCAACCCGTGCACGAAGGGCCGTGCTTCAAAGAGTTTACCTGTGTCTCCCGGTGCTCCTGCTGCTCGTTTCAGCGCCTGCTTTCGCGCAGCGCTCTGCGCTCGGATCGCTGCCGGAGGTTCTCGAGGCAGGGGAATCACCGACAGAAACCTTCGAGCTCAACCACCTCGCACTCGTACGCCAGCGGTACACGAAGTTGACGTTTCTGGGGTTCTCCATCGTCAGTGAAGAGACATGGTGGCCCGTGCGTGGCAAGTACCGCTACGGACTCTCTCGCCAGGACTTCTTCGAGCGAGCAGGGCAACCGAACCTCGCCGAACGTCAGAGTTTACGCGACACTTGGTCGGACGTCTTGTTCTATGGCGGATTCGTCGTGTCGCTCGGTGCAATTGCCTATCCGTTCGTCTTTCAGGGCGAGGACGGCGTCGAGGAGGGGGACATCCTCGTCGGTCTCGGCATATTCCTCACCGGAGTCGTCGCAACCAACATCGGCTCGCTGATGTCGGGCCCCGTCATCGATCGTGAGGAAGCCGAGCGGCTTGCGCAGCGTTACAACCTTGCCTTGAGCCGACGTCTGGCACTCGGCCCGTCTGCGTATCAGCGTGCGCCTTTTCACGCGTCGACGCCCTGGGCGAGCTACACACTCCGCTTCTGAACGAGAAGCGGAGTTCAACTACTGCGAAAGCTTGAGGGGAATGACGAGTTCTCCGCACTTGAGGCGTGTCGGCAGTGAGCCCTTTTCTGGATACGTGAAGATGACGCGTCGCTCGATCGCTTCGCCAGGATCGAGCTCGGCTACTTCGTCCGCGGGGGAATTCACGATCATGTCGTACATGATGATCGAGGGAAGCATTTCTTCGTTGCCGTGATCGAGCCCACATCTTGGCCAATTCCACGAGCGCTTTTGCTGCGCGTCATTACGGAGTGTGACGAAGACGTGGAGAAATCGACCGTCGTCCGCGGGCACGTGATTCATGTTGTGGAAAGAGATGGAGTTCGGTCCGTCCGACACTTCTCTGACCGTGAGCGTCCAATCCTTGGCACGGCTTTCGACGCGCTGGTTCATCAACGTCGAGCCGCAGGCGCACGCGAAAAGACAACACCCGAGGACGAGTACCTCACCCGGGGATCGAAGATCCGTAATCGCTCGCAGACGCAGCCATGGGTTCATGTGTCCACCACCGGTGCGCAAGCTAGTGGAACTGGTGCGCGCTGTCCACGCTCCCGCGAGCGCGACATCGAAGGGCCTCGGGATGTCCGGTGTGACGCGAGAATTCTCGCGTCGCCCGGTGCGGGTCTACGCGAGCGCGGCAATCGATGGCGATTACGACGCTTACGGAGCGGATTCGAGGGCGCGCAGGCGCTCGGCGGCTTCACTCGCGTTGTGAGCGGAGTCTCGCGACAGATACTTTTGATACGCCGACTTTGCCGCATCTGGCTCGCCGACGCGCTCGAGGCATTGCGCCGTTCGGAACATCGCCTCATCACCGGTTGGGCCGAACTCGTTCTTCACGAACCCGAGCTCCTTCAGTGCCAAATTCCAGTCGCCCAGCATGTCTTGGGCGAGGCGTCCGCGAAGGAGTCGAAGTTCGCTCGAGCGGGCGCGCCCCCACGCGGTGTTCAACAACGTCTCGCTTTCCGACAAAGCCTCCCTCGCCAATCCCACTTTCGGGAGGAGCGCGACGAGTGCGAAGTCCACCTCGCCGCGCAGGGCGCCTTCGGGGAAGCGTTGACGGTACGTTCGGAGGAGGCGCAGTGCGCCTGCTGGGTCGTGCAGACGTTCCTCCTTCAAGCGCGCCAATGCGACCACGGCGCGCTCGGCGTCGAGGGTTGCGCCGTTCGTGCGTTGCTCGAGGCAGCTCGCCGCGACTCGAGCCGGCCCACCCTTGATGGCGGCTTCGCAGTCGACTCGTGGTGAAAGGATCTCGAGGACGTTCGGGGTTGGGCTGGCCGGAACCTCGTTCGAGGGGAGGCTCGGGACGGCAGGCAATACGGGCTGCTCCGACGGCCTCCCGGCGGCCTTCGTGACCTCCACCGTCGCCGGATCGGCCGACGCCATGGGAGTCGGAAAGTCCGTGCTCAATTTCACGTAGAGCAGGTAGCTTGCTGCGAGCGCGAGGGGCACGGCCAAGTAGGAAAGCCCTCGCCAGCCGGACTCGCTCGGGCGGTTCAGCCTAGCTTGCAGACGGTGCCATGCAGCCGGTTCGTCTATGGGGCGTTCGTAAGCGCGATTGGCGGAGCGAAGGAGGCCGGCGAGCTTGTCCGACGCCGAAATCCGAGCCCGAATCGGGGCTCGAAATGAGTCTAGTGGGTTCGGTGTCGCAGGTCATCGGCTATCCTGTTCCAGCGCTTCTTTGAGACGGCGGCGAGCATCGGACAGTCTACGCCACACCGTGTTGATTGGGCACCCCGCAATTGCTGCAACTTCCGCTCCACTCAAGCCTTCGAGTTCGAAAAGGACGAAAACGAGGCGCTCGCGCTCCGACAGGCGGGTCATGGCGCGGTCGAGAAGCGTGCGCGCAACCAGAGCTTCTTCGGTTCCCTTGGCCGCGGGTTCAGTGTCCGAAGCCCGGGTGAATACGTCGACGATGCGGGTGAGCAGACGCTTGCGACGGCGCAGACGCGAGGCGTGAGTGGCGCAAAGCCGATAGATCCAGGTCTTCAGCTCACAATCCCCGCGGAACTGTCCCAGGCTTCGGAACAGCTGCAGGAACACCTCCTGAGAGGCGTCGTCGATGTCCGATTCGCTCACGCCGAGACGCCGCAGGAATGCCACCACGGTGTGGCTGTAGTCGCGATGCAAGCTTCTCCAGGCCGAAATGTCGCCAGCGACACACTCGCGGACGAGTGTGCCGGGGGCGCGCAAGGTCTGAATAGGAGCGGTCGCTCCACTGGCTGTTGCGAGCATTCCAGGCTTAGAGCCGTCGGGCTCGTAGAACCTTCGCTGCTTCTGGTTCCAGCTTTCCACCCCGTTCCCTCTCGACTAGAAGGCGACCCGTTGGCCGCGAGCGTCTACTACCACAGCCTGAAAACATGACCACGGTCAGGTCCGTTTGCGCGCCGTATCGACCATAAAGAATGGATCTGCGTCTAGAAGCATGACGTTGCGGCCCATTCATTTCCGCCACTGATCAATGGGCGTGACCATTCGACCACAGATCGTGGTTCGGTTTGATGGTGCCCACCACCGGCACCCTCGCGCGGCTCGGGTGCCTTGCTCCTCCCCGATCCGTGCTCGCGCTTTGGCGCTGCGCGCGGATGGGAGGAGCCCGCAGCGTTTTCGCGGGGCGCCCAAAAGATCTCATTGCCAGATTTTTCGGTCAGAATTGAGCGTCGCGACGAGCCAATCTCGGGCCGCCGTCACTGACAAATCCCATCGACACAACGTTGCTGCTCGTCACAGGCGTTCCCGCACGTGCCGCAGTCCGAGTCCGACGTTTTGAGGTCGACCTCGCAACCGTCACCCACCTTCCGATTGCAATCGGCCCAACCACGCGTGCAAGAAGCGATGGCGCAATGCTCGGCCGCGTCCGAGTCGCCAATACAGGCGGCATCCGCGTGCGCCGGGGCGATTCCGCCGTCACAGGCCGGACGATTGCAGTCCGAACAGTGATTGATATCCGTGGCCGTATTGACTTCACAGCCGTCACCGCCGTCGTTGTTGCAATCCTTCCACGGTGCGAAGCAGGTGTCGTGGCCCGACTCGCATTGGCCATTCTTACTGCACCTGGAGTAGCCGTGTTCCGGCACGTCGCACGGGTTGCAGTCTTTGGCCGCGCAACCCTTCAACGGATCGTTGTTGGGAACACAATCACCGTTGCAGTCCTTTTGACCGTCGCCACAACCGGCACTCATCGACGACAAATCGAAAGCGACCGTGCACGAGATCAGGCCGAATACGGCAAGCACGGCGGAAAGTCTCCAATTGCGATGTCGCTGACCCTTGCTCTTCATGGCTAGAAGCTCCCGGACCACTGAAGTAATGCCGCTGCCGGTGAGCGCTTTGGCTCGCCCGTCACGTACAAGTAGACACTGACGCCGCCGGAGATGGCGGCAGCCGCGCCTGCGACGTCTGCGAGAATGAACCAGCGTCGGACCCGTCGCAGCTCACCATCCGAGCACACGGGCGAACACTGTTGCGCCGTCGAATCTCGCTCTTTGATCCCGACGTAAAGCAGACTGCCCGCTGCAACTGCGCTGCCGATGGACAGGAGCCCGAGGACGTAGGCGAGGTCTGGCTGACGGACGGCGGGGTGCGGACGTGAAATGGGCTCGGGGGCGTGCTTGATCTCGACGGCTCGGGGCGCGGGCGATACGGCTTCTGTCGGTCGGGTCGCGGGCAATGGTGGGAACTCTGCGCGAAGGGCGCGCTCCTTTTCACCAATCCCGATGAGTACGCGCATCTCCTGGTGGCGTCCGTCGGGCAGCTCGAAGCGTACCACGTGGATACCGAGCGGGGCTTCGATGGGTCGACCATCCAAGTGTTCTGCGATGAGTGTGCCATCGAGCGTCACCCGGGCTTCATCGACGTCGCCACCTTCGGCGGTTGCCGAAAGTACGACGGTGGGCACCTGACGCTCGGCTTCCGCGAGCCACTCGCGACATTCGAATCGAATCGCGATGGGACAGCCGTCGGACGCGCACTGACCGAGCTCCCCTCGGACGTCGAGCAGATTGCGTTTCTGATAGGCCCCTCGCGCGACTTGGTGCGTGACGACGCAGACCGAGAGAGGATCTCCCGACGTCTGCGCCGAGGTCGTGCTCGCGGACGAGACGGAATTCGGCGCCACGCTCGCGGACGAGACGGAACTCGGCGCCGCGCTCGCGGACGACGCGGAATTCGGCGCCGCGCTCGCGGACGACGCGGAATTCGGCGCCGCGCTCGCGGACGACGCGGAATTCGGCGCCGCGCTCGCGGACCACGAAATCCCGAGGCAGACGAACAACGTTCGGCCCGTTCGGCGCATCAGACGAATCGCGCTCATCACTACTGGTTTGCCTCGTTCAGCAGATGAGTCCAACGGGTCAGCATCCAATAGTGGTTCTCGAGCGTGTGGTGGACCAGGTCGCGGCCGTAAACCTTGTCGGTCTTCTCGTCCAACATTGCCTTGAGGGATTTGCGGTAGAGATCGGGAGCGACATCGGGCGTCACCATGCCGGACATGGCAAGGGACTTCTTCACCGTATCGTCGCCGAGGGCGGCGATGGTCTCGCGTTGCGCCTCCGTTAGTTCCCTGCTGGAGCTCGAATCGAGCATCACGGCAGGAACTGAACCCTTTTTTGCGCTGAACTCGAGCTGTGCCTCGACGGACAGCGCCGTGGCGAGGAAGTCCTTCGTTTCTTCGGGATGGCGGGAGGTGATCGTCAGGGGCAGGGTGTCCGAAGTGAAGATGAATAGCTTCTCCGTACCGGGGAAGGGGACGACGCCGTAGTCCGTCTTGGGCTCGTACGCGTTCTCGTGCAAGTACCCCGTCGCCCAGTCGCCCATGATGACGAACGTGACGGCGGAATCGGGATCGACGAGCTTGTCGAAGGGGCCTGACCATTTTCCGTCGACCGACGAAACTCCAGGTTCACCGAAACTGTGCACGTAGTTCCAAAGCTCTTGTGTCTTCTCCAACGTGGCTTCGATGACGGCACGATCTTCAATGGACTCGGGACGGCGGGTTCCGTTCCAATAGGTCTCGAAGAACGCCTGACGTTGCTCGAAGGTACCAAGTTTTTCGTCGGCCAAGGCAATGGAAGGCAACAGATTCTCGAATGCCAGTTCTTCGAGGGTCCAGATATCCGTCATTCCGATCCCAATCGGCTTGGCGTCGTCACCGACCTTTCCGCGCACCTGCCAGTATTCCGAACTCTTGATGACCAGTTTGAAGAAATCCTCGACGCTGTGGGGTAGGCGAGCCTTGATTGCGTCGTAGGAAGAAGAATCATCCGGAAAGCCCATGATCTCCGCGAGCTTCGGCACGCTGAAGTAGAGGTTGTTGATCCGATGAATGTTCAGGGGCACCCCATAGAACGACCCATGTACCTTGACGAGTGGGTCGAGGATGTCCGACCAGATGTCGACACCGGCGGTGTCGAAACGTCGTCGATGGGGGTGAGTCTCGGATCGACCTTGGGCGGATCGCTCGTGTTGAAGATGACGCGTGAGAGCAATTTGCTGCCCCCGTTCGCCTGGAACGTATCGGGGGGAGAGAACGTCATCAATTCGGCGTCGAGCTGCGCGAAGGAAGCTTCGGCGTTCTTGGCTTCGTTGGTCTTCACCGTGACGTTCGGATATCTGCGAAGGTTCTCCGCCTTTAGAACGTCGAGCGCCTCCTTCTCGCCACCTGCGGTCCACCAGGTGTACATGCTCAGCTCAATCTCGTCGTGGTCTCGCTCGGGCGGGTTGCACCCGACCACGACGAAAATGGAGACGACCTCCGCAAGTAAGAGACGACCTAGCATCGGCGCGAGCCTACCTTGTGGCGCGAGGGAGGTAAAGGAGGCTCGCTGCAGCTTCTGGGCGCCCGTTCGACGGCCAAGAAAGCGTGGGGGCTCTGGGCGCTCGATGATTGCGTCCGGGGACCTTTGGAACGTCTAGCCCAACGGGTTCATCCGTGTGGAACGGGCGGCAAGGCGTTCCGTTGCCAGTGTTCTAAGATTGCCCTTCCACCCAACGTTTCAGTGCCTGAAGTTCCTTTTTGACACGGAAGCCCACGAAGAGCATGAGCGGCTCACGGAGCAGCGGTGGGTCGAGTTCGAGTGTGTGGTCGAGCTGCGTTCCCCCGTCAGTGGAATTAGTCAGGTAATACCTTGCGCTGCCCGTCGTCTTTCCCTCCGTGAGAAACAGACGCAGGAGCCGTGGTGGTCCCCACTCCTCTATCGTGAGGCGCGTTCCTTTGCCGCCGTTGGCGAGATGAACCCGTGTCCCCTGCCCAATGTCCCCGGAAGACTCGAACGTGGCTTTCCCTGCGTAGGGGTTCCAAGTGTGGAGGCGCTCGAAATCCGTGAGTGCACTCCAAACTCGTTCACGAGCAGCCGAAAGTCGCAGGGTCGTCTTCCAGGTGTACATCGAGCCTCTCGTGCCATGAAGCCCGACGCCAGGCAACGTCGCTTTGCCACTCAGTGGCGGAGCGGAAGGAACAGGGCAGCCTCGAGCTTGTTCGAGAACCGTGTAAACGCGTCACCCGCCATTGCACCGTACATTTCTCCGATGCTCAGGTGCTCCTCCTTCAACTTGCGCAGGTTCGGTGGGACCCACGTCGTGTACTGGAAGGTGAGGGGGTTCGGATCTTTCGGTACCAGGAGTGTCGACTTGAAGGTGAAGCCGACCCCGACGAAGGCGCCTCGAGGTGCCGTGCTGGTGAACGGACCCGAGAAGTCGATGCGGTGGGTAATCAACCACGTCGGTCGTTCGACGTCGGGGAGCTCGGTTCCGTCGTCGGCGAGGGGCTCTCCCACGGTGAAATGTAGAACGTCTTCGGGGAAGACGGCCCGTAATCTTTCGAGCAGGGAGCTAGCGACGCGCCCTTCGCGCGCTTCGGCGCGCGTGGCGTCGAAGTACTGTTTCGGTAGCGCCGGCGGCCCGATGTAATAGGCGCTCTTTCTCACCTGGGTCTCGACTTTGTCGACGGACTCGGTGATGCGACGCCGGAATCGCACGGTGACTTCCGTGCCGTGCTTTCGCGTGTACTCGAGCAAGCGTGCGAAGAACTCCACGTGTGCGGGTTGGTTCGTCGATGCTGCCTGATATTTGGCGAGCGCTTCTCGGTAAAGCTCGGTTTCCGCGCGGAGTCGCTCGGACTCCACCAGATTACGGCGCAGATCGCCCGCCCGGAATTCTCGGAGTGTTCCGAGGGAGTGCTTGGAAATCGCGCTCGCGAGCTCGACGAGGAGGGCGTTCTTCAGCGCCGCCGTCGCTTCCCCGTCGATCTTCGAGTGGGGGTGCCGGTTCAGGAAGGCTTCTATGGCGTCTGCCTTGCCGGTCGCGACGGCCTCGCGGAGCTCCGCACGGGGAAGTGCGACTTCCACGACGTCGGGGCGCGATGCACCACTGCGCAAGTAGGCTCGGTACGCGGTCGTCGTGTCGAGCGCGCGAGCTTTGGCGTACAGCGCGCGCTCGCTCAGGTGATTTCCGGAGGAAGAACGCGCCCACGCCGCAGGCGACGGCCCCGAGGACGAACAACGCGAAGGTCGACACCGCGTGTCCTCGCGGTTCGGGTCGCAAGGAGTCCCGCGGCCCGAAGGGGTTGTTGTAACCGGTGTCGAGGAGTGGATTCTGCAAGATCCCTTCGCGCTGAGAGTGCGCACCCGGGGGGAGGCTCGCGCGAGCCTGGGCCTGGCGAAGCACGGTCTCGATGGCGGAGCCTGCGCCGGCATTGGGCAAAGTGAAGTCGAATTGCTTGCCCGACTCGAAGGTGAGCTTGATCTGGCTGCCTTCGACGTTCATGTCCTTGAGGGTCACGAGCTCGTGTACGACGAGCTCGGGCTCCGTCGCTTCGATGACGCCAACCGGGTAGAGGAAATTGCCTCTCAAGAAGGGCAGCTTGTCGTCCTCGCGAAAGAGTCGCCAAGCGAGGACGCCCAAGGCTGCGGCGAGCGCGCTCACCCCAGCGTAGAGTCCGAGCCAGCCGAGGGGAGCTCGCGCCAAGGGGTGACCGAGGGAGCCGTATCCCACGACGGCAAAACCCAACAAAACCAGGACCAGGAAGGCCGCGGCACCAGCCAACATCACGGCGCGTGAGTTGAGCCGTGGGCGCTCGTAAAGCAGCGGGGCGGGGACCTCTTTACCGTGACTCGAATTGACGAATCGGTCCTGAACGGCGCGATCGAGCGCAAAGAATTGGACTTTTTGCATGGAGACTGCTCAAAGCCAGTGTCTCTTCAAATCTCGGGGGGATTCGGCGACAGGATAACTCAACTCCGTCGTTCCCCGAGGTGCTTTCTGCCGAAGAGCTACGATTCCTCCAATTCCGCGCAGAGCTCGCGCGCTCGATGGAGTCGGGGGGCCAATCGGCCGTGGCGATCGCGCTCGGGGGCGAGCGTCGACGTGCTAAGAGCGCGCGGCATGAACAGGTCGCATTCTGGGCCACGGAGCGTGGTTCATCCGGAAAAAACGGGCTCTTCGGTTGCGGCCTCCGCCGACGCGAATACGCCGATCCTCGCCTTGGGGCAGGTGGGATTCCTCGAAGTCACCGACGAGGTGGACTTCGGTGTCTTCGTCGACAACGGCATCGCCAAGGAGTTGCTCGTGCCCTTCGCCGAGCAGACTTGCGAAATGCGTCGCGGTCAACGCTATGCCATCGGCGTCACCGAAGATCGCCAAGGACGACTGATTGGTACACAACGGGTCGCCGAGATGCTGCGCTCGGTGCCGCCCTATGAAGTCGACGATTGGGTCGACGGCGAGGCCTTTCGGCGGGAACCCAAGCTCGGGGTGTTCGTCATCGTCGAGAAGCAGTACCTCGGGCTTTTGCCCGAGAGCGAGCCTCACCATCTCACTCGCGGCATGTCGGCGCAGTTCCGCGTGAGCCAGGTGTTGCCGGACGGCAAGATCCAGTTGTCCCTCCGTCGACAAGCCAAGGACGAGATGGAAGCCGACGCGGATCGAGTACTCGAGCGGCTGACGCGGGCCTTCGTGCGCGTCAGTGACAAGACCGATCCGGAGCTCATCCGCTCGCTCTTCGGCCTGAGCAAGAAGGCGTACAAGCGTGCGGTGGGGCGACTCATCAAGCGCGGTAAGGTGCGCCTCGATGCCGAAGGCTACGTGGTCCTCGTACCGTAGTCGCGTGGGCTGAGCGTCACGCGAGCCCGACTCGGGCCGCTGCGGCAAAGCATGCTAAACCGCGGCCAATGCCGTCAGACACTCCGAAACGTCCCCGCGCCGTGTTGGTCTCCGTCCAATTGCCTCAGGTGACGGATGCGGAGCACGCCGCACAAATCGCCGAGCTCGGGCGTTTGGTGTCCACCTTGGGGTATGACGTCGCGGGAGCCGTGACGCAGCGACGCGAGTCCCTCGCTGCCTCGGCCGTGCTCGGCGAGGGTAAGCTGCGTGAGCTCGCGAGCTACACCGACGGCACGGGAGTCGTCCCAGGGTTCGCAAAGGAAACCGTGTCCAAGGCGCGCGCGCGATTCGAAGCCGCGGCCGTCGGCGAAGATCTCGACGAGGACGACGCCGAAGCGCTCGACGATGACGACGAATCGACGGTGGACGGCGCTTCGGAGGAAGGTATCGGCTCTCGAGCGAATGGGAGCGGTGGAGGTGTTTGGGGCGGCGTGGGCACGTTCGCACATGCCGGCGCGGGTGCCGCGGAGTTCGTCGATGGGTCATCGGACGGCGAACGACCGTCCCTCGTCGTCGTCGATCACGAGATCACGCCGAGTCAGTCGCGCAATCTCGAGCGCGCGACGGGTCGTCGAGGTCCTCGAATCGCACCGGTGTGATCGTCGAAATCTTCATCGCCACGCGCGCAGCCGCGAAGCCAAGCTCCAGGTCGAGATCGCGCGGCTCAAGTACGTGGCGCCGCGGCTCCGCGAGTCCACTGGACGTAAAGAGCGTCAGCAGGGCAAGGGCGCGGGTGAGTCGGCGCTCGAGCTCAATCGGCGCAAAATCCGCAATCGGATCTCCGAGCTTCGCACCGAGCTCGAGGGGATTGCCAAGCAGCACGAGAATCGCCGCCAGGCGCGCAAGGACCAACTCCGCGTGGCCCTCGTCGGTTACACGAATGCCGGCAAATCCTCGCTGATGCGTGCGCTCACGGGCAGTGACGTGCTCGTGGCGGACAAGCTCTTCGCGACCCTCGACACGACCGTGCGCGCGCTCTATCCGGAAACGAAGCCGCGGCTGCTCGTCTCGGACACGGTGGGGTTCATCAAGAAGCTTCCCCATGATCTCGTCGCGTCCTTTCGGTCGACCCTCGACGAGGCCCTCGAGGCATCTCTGCTGTTGCTCGTGATGGACGCGTCGGATCCGACCTGTGACGATCAACTCGCCGTGACGCGCCAGGTCCTCTCCGAGATCGGGGCGGATTCAGGTTCCGCAGCTGCTCGTGCTGAACAAGGTAGACTGCTTGGGTGCGGATGAACTCGCGGAGGTCATGGCTCGCCACCCGGGAGGGATCCCGCTGTCGGCGAAGCTGCCCGAGGATGTTGCAAGTCTTCGCGAGCGGATCATCGAGCACTTCGAGACCGCGATGCAGGACGAGGAATTCTTCATTCCCTACGCCAAGCAGGGGCAGGTGGGCGCCATCTACGAGGTGGGCCGTGTCCTGTCGGAGAACTACGAAGAGACCGGGGCTCGTCTCATGGTTCGCGCCCTCCCGGCGAGCCTAGCCCGACTGCGTCAATTGTTCGTGTGAGCGTGCCGCAGGTCGACGCCGCAACCGCGCGAGGGGGCGTGTCGTCACGGGAGCTCGATGCAACAGCGCGTACGGGCGCGTGTCGTCACGGGAGCTCGATGCAGCAGTGCGTACGGGCGCGTGTCGTCACGGGAGCTCGATGCAGCAGTGCGTACGGGCGCGTGTCGTCACGGGAGCTCGATGCAACAGCGCGTACGGGCGCGTGTCGTCACGGGAGCTCGATGCAACAGCGCGTACGGGCGCGTGTCGTCACGGGAGCTCGATGTAGCAGCGCGTACGGGCGCGTGTCGTCACGGGAGCTCGATGCAGCAGCGCGCTCCCGTCGAGTAGTCGAAGTAGGTGGCCGCGTGGTTTTGCACCTTCGATTCACAGCCCTTCGAGGTGTTTCTCGCGTAGAACCCACCGACGAACATGCCGGGATCATCGTCGACCCACTCGTCGAGGTTGCCCACCATGTCGTAAACGGCGTCGTTGCCCCAACGGCTCACGCAGCTCTTGGTTTCGCCTGTCGGGCGGAGGAGCGGATCGGCGGGGTACTCGACGAGGAGATTGAGGCGCGGATCCAAGTGGCCCATCGAGGCGCTGCCGTGGAGCACCCGAGCGGGGTGCACGGCACGCCACACGTTGCAGCGCCCTTCGACGTAGTCATTTCCGTAGGGGAATTGTGTGCCGCGCTCACCGCGACAGGCCGTTTGCCACTGCTCGTAAGTGCACAACCGTTTGCCCGCAGCCGCACAGGCGCGGCGCGCGACCTCGCGCGAGAGATATCCTTGTGGGATCCGTCCCGGAAGGCTCACGGCGAGGGGTTCGTAACGGGATGTCTGCTGAATGAGCGGCAATTCTGGCAACGGGAGCGCTCGCGCCGCTTCACTGCCCCACTCGAAGCGTTCGAGCTGCCAAACGTCGAGTACGCGCTGCACGTAGCCGGGTAGCGGTGGGTAATAGGGCGAGAGTGGCTGCTTCGTCGTCTTGTCGACGGTGACGATCTCGAAGCGATCGATGCAAAACCCGTGGACCCGCACCATGTCCGATGGGCACGCGCGGGGGGGGCGCGACGAAACGGGCAGGGACGTTTGCGCGACGGCCCGACCAACAAAAGCGGCCAGCGCGGCGCAGCCAAGTCCCGTTGCGAGAACCTGGCGTGCGAAGTTGCGTGCTGGCCCGGCACTTCGGATCGATCGATTGTGCGCGGCCGTGACGCTCACCTACGCAGAACCCACGGTGCGTGACGTGAACGACATCGGTGTTGCGCCGATGAGAGCAAAAGCGCGCTCCCAAACGCGATCGCGAGGGACATCGAAGACAATCCCCACGTCGAATCCGTGGGGAGCCACGCGCCCTGGCGGATCTCGTTCTCGAGCTGCATCGGTGCCCAACCGGCGTATCCCGCGAAGGCGACGATGCTGGACGCCGTTTTCGTCCCTTCGGCGAGCACCTCGAGCACTCGCTTCGAAGCCGTTGCCATGATGTGGGAACCGACGGTGAATTGCCCTTCGACTCCCTCGAATTCGATCCTCGATTTATAGACGAGCCACACCTGATCCGTGGACACGGGGCCACCGAGTCGCACGGAACCCTCGAGAATCCGGCGCGTCAGTGGTCACCTCGGCGCGGACGAGGAGCTCGGAAAGGGGCATCAATTCACGACCGTTGATGATCCACCCGAAGGCGCCCTCTGGGCCGTGGGACGCGAGCAAAACGACGGAACGCTCGAAGTTCGGATCTCCGAGCGGAGGCGCAGCAACGATGAGGCCTGGTGCCAGTCCCGACATGCAATCAGCACGGTAGCAATCCGTCGTCCGGTCGGCAATGCTTCTCTTCGACACGCACTCAGACCGATGTAATTCGGACCTGTCCGCCCGACCTATCTCGGATGGTCGTCAATGATTTCTGTCGATTGCCGTCCATTGGGCGATGACCCTGGGTCCACTCCACGCTGTTCGGCGTAGCGCGCTAGGCTGCGGCGTCTTGTCCCAGTCGACCACCCTTCGCGCGTACTACTTCGCGTCCTTTGCTTCCATCGGGATCTTTCTTCCCTTCATCTCACCGTGGCTCTTGGCCCTCGGAATGAAAGGGGCATCTTTGGGGCTCATCGCGGCAACTCGCCCGCTCGCAGGCATTCTAGCGCCGGTGATCTTCGGGTGGCTTGCCGACACGCTGGGCCTTCGCGGTGGGATCCTCAAGATGGCGTGCTTCGGTGCGTTCTTGCCCTTCGCGCTGCTCGTTGTTTGGGCGTCGAAGGGAGCCTCGTTGACCTTCCCCGAACTGCTCTTCGCTGTCGCGCTTTCGTCGTTCTTTCGCGTGCCGATGATGACGATTGCGGACGTGTCCGCCCTGGAGCATTCGAAGGACTACGGAAGTCTCCGCCTGTTCGGCTCCCTCGGATTCATGGCGGCGGCGTTACTCGCCGGAAAATTCGTCGATCCGACTCGAGCCCTCGAGTTTCCCGCGGCGGTTGCCCTCGCGTTTCTCTTCTCACTCGGGCTCTCGTTCCGCTTCCCGAATCGCGTCGCCGTGCCGCGTCGACCCTTGCCTTCGGATGCCATCGAGCTACTGCGTCGTCCGGCGTTCGTCTCGTTGCTCGTCACTACGACGATCTGGGCGTGTGCGCACGTGGCTTATGATCTCTGCATCTCCCTTCACCTGAAGGATCTCGGTGCTTCGCCGCTCGTGACCAGTTTGGCTTGGACCATTGGCGTGATCGCAGAAATCTTACTGATGGCGCTCTGGGCAAAGCTTGCCTTGCGCTCGCCAAGTGAGCGCTGGCTGAAGATTGGAATCATCGGGACCGCGATTCGATTCGCCGCCTTGGCCGCGACTTCGGATCTTGGCACGGTGCTTTGGCTGCAGCCCCTGCACGCACTCTCATTTGCCGTCGTGTGGATGGCTCTGATGAATCTCGTGCGGCAGCGCGCGCCGGTCACCTTGCTCGGTACGGCACAGGGGCTCTTCTCGACGGCCACGTCCGTCGGGGCAACGATCGGAATGCTCGGCTTTGCGTCCCTCTACGAGCACGGCCACGGCCGCGTCACCTTCGCCGTCGCGGCGATCGTCGCATTGTGCGCACTGATTGGCTTCTCGTTACCAACGGACGCCGGGACGTCATCGGAACGCGAAGCACAGGCGTGACGGGAGATGCGGGCGTGATGGGAGATGCGGGCGTGATGGGAGATGCGGGCGTGATGGGAGATGCGGGCGTGATGGGAGATGCGGACGTGATGGGAGATGCGGACGTGATGGGAGATGCGGACGTGATGGGAGATGCGGACGCGGCGGGAGATGCGCGGCGTGAGGGGAGATGCGGATCAGGGTGATACGCTCTTGAGTCGTGTTGATATGTTGTCGCTCGGGAGTTCGCGACGACGTTGAATCAAGCAGGCCGTGGCAGTGGACTGAGTCGCGTAGCAAGTGAGATACTTTCGGCGATGCTCTCGCATGAGCAGGAGTGCGAAGTCGCGAAGCAAGCCGGAGGGAGTGGAAGATGAAACTTGGTGGCTATTGTCGTGCGCTACAAGTCGCACTTGCTGTTGCTGTAGGTCTGCTCGTGGCGGCGTGCGGGCACGATGATTCAGTTCACGATGAATGCGTCGAGTGTATCGGCTCTGGGGAGACGAATAGTACAATCCTTGGTGGATACTGGACGACGTTCGTCGATCGCTCGGGTGAGTCGCAGGTCGTGCCCTATACCGGCATCGTGGACATGGGCAGCGGTGAGCCGGAGTCGATCCAACTGGCTCGCCAGATCGAAAATGGCAACGGGATCGAAGACGGGATGTACCATGTGAGTGGTGTCGTCGGCGTTGCGCCAGCCCCTGGCGACACTTCCGAAGTCGACACCTATTGGGACGGCTTCTATGGAGTGGAAGGCAGGTTCGGGCCCGGGGTGTGCGTTGCCGCTGGATGCGGTGTGCCGCTCACTCGCGAAGCAGGGATTGGTGTTGATTTTAGGTACGCGGTTCACCCATTGGAAGAGCAGGCGACTGGAAAAGTCGGGATCAGCTTCAAGCTAAAGTTGGGACCCAATCATCCGCGCAAGAACCCCATTTCCGTGTCGCTTGCCATGGATCGAACGGACGTACCAAATCCGCTTTTCGGGGAAAAGTTCGGAACGCTCTATGCCGGGCTCCCACCTACCGGGAAAGCCGCATCGAGTGTCAACACGCCCATCTGCCTATTTCCGGGCACATCTGACGCAGACGGCGCACCCGTGGGCGCGGAAAAGAGCACCTGCTTTGCGCACATGACGACAGACGGACACTGCAAGCTGGACGTCACGACGGAAATGAAGACCTTCTGCCTGAGGTGGGATCACTTTGGCCCTCCCGCGGGTCACGAAGCGGTCTGGCCTAGCATCTTGGGACCGTATCCACTCAATGAGTCGGAGCCAATGTGGCACTCTATTGGAATGCGCTTCGAGGCGTATCGGCCACCGCATGATGCAGCCGCGCCGGCTCCCTTCGACTTCTACGTGGATGATGTGATCTTGCTCGACGATGCAAGATGGGCGGTGGTTTGTACCGAAGCGGACGCCGTTGTACCGGAGATGCCGTAGATAGTCTGCGCGGTCTGATCCGTTACCCCTGTGCCAGGTCTTTCAGCACCTCAGTCTCGAGCGCTCCGAGCGACATCGATTTTTCAGGTTTCTCGGTGCCCATCCAAGAAAAGGCTACCGGTAGCCCTAATTGAACTTTGGAGTTCGAATCGAGGCTAGCGGTAGGCGAAAATTGGCTTTCAAAGTCCGAGTACGGTCTACCGCTGGCCAACATTCGAGGACTTAAATCGTTGTGTGTTCCACCGGTAGGGGAAATGCGATATCAAACACTCGATCACGAGGCTACCGGTAGCCGTTTCAGGACGCGCGACCTTCGACTGAGGCTACCGGTAGGGAGCCTTCGAACGCCAAAACTCCGAGGAAGGCTACCGGTAGGGGATATGGAACCTACAAACTTCATTGGAGGCTACCGGTAGCCCTTTGGGCTGAGAGTGGAGGGTTCACCATTGGCACCGAAGGCCATCTCTCCTGTGAGTGCGAGCCGATCGACTGGTCGCGCAGTATCTAGGAATTTGGCGAGACTCTGGCGGAAATTAGGAGTCATGGACTCATGAGCTTTGAAGTTGGTTTTGCCATGAAGCCATGAGCTAGGCGCGAAGGCAACCTATTAATGATGTGTGAAGGTGTCGATCAGAAGAGTGGCTAGACTGTCTCGTTCACTCGGCGAGACTGTCCGCAGTTGCCATGCTTTACGATCAATCGCGAAGGACTTCGCGGACGCTCGTTGCGGTGAGCACCCGCTCGATGTAGCGGTCCAGGGTCGGCTTGTTTGCAGCATTGATCCGCGCCAAATGGTCAGCGTCGAGGGGGCCGAACTTGAGCTCGAGCAGTCGACTGAGCACGTTGCGAGACTCTTCTTGTCGGCCTTCTTGTCGACCTTCTTGTCGCAGTTTCTGTGCGAGTGTCATGACGAGTTCCTCGGATCCTGACCCGCGACGCTCAATCGCGAAGGACTTCGTGGACGCTCGTTGCGGTGAGCACCCGCTCGATGTAGCGGTCGAGGGTCGACTTGTCTGCAGCATTGATCCGCGCCGAAATCGTCCGCGTCGAGGGGGCCGAACTTGAGCTCGAGCAGTCGACTGAGCACGTTGCGACAGCCCTTGTCGATGCCCCTCATCTCACCTTCTTGTCGACCTTCTTGTCGCAGTTTCTGTGCGAGTGTCATGACGAGTTCCTCGGATTCTGGGATAGCTTGGTGGACCCGTTTGCGGAGATCATCAATGTCGAGCTTTGGGGCGACGGTGAAAAGGTAGCTGAAGAGCTGGTTAGTGGCACGCGGCCCCTCTGAAATGCCGCGAAGGGCGCGGAAATGGTCCGCCCAGTGGAGCAACGCGTCGAGGATGCGGCCGCGTCGGCGCGCGTCTCGCAGGAACACGAACCCGAGGGTGGCCACGGGCCCTAGGCCACGCGAACGCAGCTCCGCGTCACTGAGGCGACCGATGTCGTCGAGACGCGCCTCGAAACTCGGTGTGAATCGAGCAAGCGCCGGATCTGCAATGAGCGAGGGATCGAACAGGGCGTGGAAGTTCGTGGGCGGACTGCGACCCCTGTCGCAATGATAGACGATGATGGGGATGATGACGGGCAGATGTGTCGGAGGTGGCTTCTGCGTGAGGCACTTCTCCCAGATATTGAGCATGTATCGCAACAGTTGCAGCACCGTGAAGCGATGAGGCCGACTCTTGTGCTCGAAGAGGACGTAAAGGAGCGCCTCTCGCCCGCGATAGCGCGTGGTGAATAGAAAATCGGTCGACGAGTTTTTGAACGCACCGTCGAGGAAGGTATCGGGCTGCCGCTCGAGGCCTTCGAGGTCGAGATGGGTGGCCAAGGCCGGCGGGAGGACGGCGCGCAGCTCGATCGCGGCGTCCTTTGGATCTTCGAGGGCTAATTTGAAAAGCTTGTCGTGCGGTTTGTCTCTGTTCGGCATGGAGCATTCCTTGTTGACTCCTTCTTCATCGAGCGAGAATGGTCGTCAGTTGCGTGGACGGTGATCGTCGCTTCCGAAATCTCCGAAGACCTCCTCAACGCTCGTCGCTGTGAGAATTCTTTCGATGTAGCGAAAGAGCAGGTGTCGATTCGCAGCGTCAAGCCGGTAACGGTGTCGACGTCAATTGGCCCGAATTTCAACTCGAGTTGGCGATGTAAAATCTTGCGGCGGCCTTCCACGTAGCCTTGTCTGAAGCCTTCCCGCCAACCCTCTTTCCAACCTTCTATGTAGAGCTTTTCTGCGAGCGTCAATGCGTGTTTCTTCTTGGGCATGGTTCGTTCACTCCTTTGGATGAGCTGATTGAGGTCGAATTGCTTGCGCACAGCACCTTGCAACGGTCGCGCCATGGCGAACGGATCTCGACGAAGGCAGATCGGTTCAACCCCGGTCGACCCTCGCCGAGTTATCATCCACTAATTGAGATGAAGCGTACCTATTCGTCTTGTCGGTTCGTGACGTCCGTTACATCTTCTTCATCGTCGAGGTGTTGGTCACTCTCGAGAAAGCTCGCCACAGTGTCGAGCCTTCCTGCCAGCTCCGAGAGCTGGTTTGCGAGCAATGTTGTTTGTACGGCGTTCGAACGGATCCCCGTTGCGGTTTGTCGGAGCATCTCCACTCCATCGCTCGCAGAGACTTGGAGGTTTGCGACGATGGACCCAACGTCCGTGAGTTGCCGCGCGTGGTCGTACAACGCACCCATGACGCGCATGACGTCACCCCGGGGCATCGTATCTTCGATGTAGAGATAACGGATAGTCATGGCTGCACCCCGCGTTGGCGAGCTTCGCCACTGTGCTGTCGGCGATCGAGGGAGCGGTGTTTTTGCCGAATACTCGGCAAAATGGCTCTATTGGGCGAATAGCCGAGGGGAGCGTTACCACGCCGCACTAACCCAAAGATTGGGGACGGCGCGCTGAGACGAGAGACAAAAGGGTACGAGATTACCAGTGACTCTGGTATGTTTCTTATGGCCATTGGAACTGTTCTTTCCTTGGTCCGGGGTCCGGCTGCTAGTAACAGTGCGGATCCCGTCTATTTGCGTTGAATTGACTGAGTTAGACTGAATACCTCCTTAATGATTGCCGAGCGGGGGTGAGCGTCGCGCGTGGAGGCGCTTGCTCTGACTCGACCTTGCCCGATCCCAGTGACGCCGCGACTCTACCGCGGTGCAAGCGGACGGGCAATCCAGAAGTGGACATTTGTGAGGGGTGATTGTAGATTGTTTGGGCTGCGCGGCGAGGGTTGTGGGCGGAGGAGCAAGAGCTCGAGTGATGCCTGGAGCACACAAGTCGCCCTGTGAGCGGCTACATGAATTAATTCGGTGAGTTATCGTTGCTTGTGGACGGGGCAGCCCGTCTGCGGGCTCCGAAGGCGGGCGCGAGCGCTTCGTTCGCCGCGAGGCGGAAGACGACTCCTTCGTGTCGCCGTCGTCGTCGTTTCGCAGAGCTTGCGCTCGAAAGTGGAGGGGAGGGGCAGTGCCATAAACAACTCGGCCGATGTCACGATAGGCGCTTCGTCAGCTTCACCACCACTGGGCATCCCACGACCCGACTCGTGCCTCGAAGGTCAACCGGACCGTGCTACCTATGGAATGATGAACGTCAGAATCAACTGAACGAGGTCTGGACGATGCTCGACCGCGTTCACCTCGAGCGTATCGCGCGCCAAGGCCCACCACCGGTCTTTGCGACCATCAGTGGAGCTCATCTCTACGGTTTTGCGTCGCCGGACAGTGATGTCGATCTCCGAGGAGCGTTCCTTCTGCCCGCGCGGGAAATTCTAGGCCTTCATCCGACAGAGGAGACGATCTCCATTGCTGACAACTCGACCATGGAGCTCGATTGGGTGGCCCATGACATCCGCAAGTTTGCTCGAATGATGACGAACCACAACGGTTACGTCCTCGAGCAATTGTTCTCGCCGCTGGTGGTCCTTCGTACCCAGGCGTTCGAAGAGCTCCGCGAGCTTGGCAAGGGCTGCGTGACGCGTCCAACCGTTCGCCACTACCTTGGGTTTGCCCAAGGCCGTCGGAAGCGTCTGCGGGAGCCCGATCCGACGGTAAAGCACCTACTCTATGCATACCGGTCTATCTCTCGGGGATCCACCTGATGCGTACGGGTGACGTCGTCGCCAATCTCACCGTCCTGAACGATCTGTTTCGCCTGACCGAGGTCGGTGAATTGGTTCAACGCAAGCGCGAGGGCGCCGAGAAGATGCGGCTAGCGGACTCCGAGGTCGCTCTGCACGAGAAGCATCTCGAGCGCCTCGAGGTCGAGCTCAATATCGCCCACGATCAGAGCCAGCTGCCCGAGGAGCCCACGACCACGGATGCACTAAACGACTTCGTGGTGCGCCTTCGCCTGAAGACCGAGATGGCTCGCTAGTCTATGTTCGACGTCAGCGAAAACACCATCTTCGTTACCCTCGGAGGCAGCCAAGCCCAAGGCACTGCGCGGGATGGCTCAGACGTCAATCTGCGCGGCGTCTGTATTGCCCCGCTCGAACAGCGCGTTTCTCTGTTCGAGACCTTCGAGCAGAGCGAGGCCCCCCTCACGGGTCCCCTGCAGCAACGCGTTCTGTCTTGCCTCTTGGCACATCCAACGGCTGTTGCGGGACTGCAACAACGCACTGAGACCGTCATATTCGAACTCGGGAAGTTCCTCTCGCTCTGTGCAGCAGGCAACCCGAACGCCCTCGAGATTCTTGTTTGCGGACGAGCGAGATTGGCTCTTCGAGACCGCCGCCTGGCGACGTCTACACTCCGAACGTTTTCAGTTTCTCACCCGCAAGGTGCAACAGACCTACCTTGGCTACGCCATGGCGCAGATGAAGCGGATCCGAACCCATCGAGCTTGGCTTCTCACGCCCCCGACCAAGAAGCCCTCGCGTGCCGACTTCGGCCTCCTCGAACAAGGCACCCTCAGCCGTGACGACAAACATCGCTTGGAGCAAGGGATCGCGGAGAAGATTCGAAGTTACGGTCTTGACAACGTGGAGATGCCGAAGCCAGCGCGCATCGCTCTCGAAGATCGCGTCCAGCGCTTCTGGGCTGACGTGCTGCGCTGCTCCGACGAGGAACTCGAGCAACGGCTACGCGTGGTCGCAACCTGCGCCCTCGATACTCCAGCCAATGTCGTGGCCACGCTGAATGCCGAGAAGAAGTATCTCTCCGCCATGAAGCAGTGGGAGTCTTACGAAACCTGGAAGGCGGAGCGCAACCCGGTGCGCGCTGAGCTCGAAACGTGCCATGGCTACGACACGAAGCACGCCATGCACCTATTACGCTTGATGCGAATGGGGCTCGAGATCCTACAATCCGGCGAATTACGTGTTCGTCGGCCTGACGCGGAGGAACTTCGGGCGATCCGCGACGGCGCACTCAGCTACGACGAACTCATGGAGACCACGACGGCGCTGCAGGTGAAGATGGGAGAGGTCGCTCGGATGTGCAAGTTGCCGGCAGATGTCGACCATGGGCGGGTGGATCGGTTGATGTTCGAGTTGGTTGGCGGGGGGCGGTAGGCGCTTTTATTGTTTGGGGCGGCGTGGTGACGAGGCCGGCGGAGTTCGCGGCTGATGAGCGCTCGAGAACGACGGGAAGCGCGATTGGGTCGCGGAATCTCAGCGCTTCAATTCGACCTCCGTGTGTGCTATGCCGTAGGCGTGAAACTAGAGCGCCTACGTCTGTCGAAATTCACGGCCTTCAAAGAGGCTACGTTTGAGTTTGCCGCGGGCGTAAACGTGTTGATTGGAGAAAACGCGTCAGGGAAGTCACATGTTCTGAAACTTCTCTACGTGCTCAACGAAGCTGTTCGCCGCACGAGTCTGACAGCAGAGTCGGGAAACCGACTCGAGCAGTTCACGTCTCTGGAGCATGCGCTCTCGACGTTGCTGATGCAGACGTTCATGCCCGAGGAGTTGGGCAGATTGGTGCGTAGGGCCGTAGGCAATCGTACCGCGGAAATTTCGGCAGAATGGTCATCAGGCCTGAAGATCGTCGCAACACTCACCAACTTCGGGAAGTTGTCCGTCGAGAAGACTGGTCCTGACCCGAAGCTGTCGACGTCTGTGTTTGTTCCCCTCGGGAAGTTCTTTCCATTTTTCCGGGATTCGTCAGCGACTGGCAGACTCGAGTTTCGAACTTCAATCGCACTTACTACGACCTATGCTTGGCTCTCGATGCTCGTCCACTCCGCGGCCCGCGCGATGCAAGGCGTAGTCAGCTTCTTGTGCCGATCGAAGCCGCGCTTGGAGGCGTCGTTGCCCTAGAGAATGGGCGGTTCTACGTTCTTCTCGGGGACGGCAAGATGGAAGCGCCCCTCGTAGCCGAAGGGCTGAGGAAGCTTGCTGTGTTGGCTCATCTAGTGGTCAACGGCAGCCTATCCGAGAATGCGTTTTTGTTCTGGGATGAACCTGAAGCCAATCTGAATCCCAAGCTCGCTCGACTGGTTAGCGAGATGATTCTTGCCCTTGGTGATTGGGGCGTTCAGGTGTTTCTCGCGTCTCACGACTACGCGCTTGCTTCCGAGCTGTCGTTGGCAAGTGAACGGCGTCTGTCCGACCTCATGCTACCAGCAGCGGTGTTCTTCGGTCTTGCTCGAGGCGACAGTGGGGGCGTCAGTGTCGAACAGTCCAGCCGACTTCTCGGGCTCTCTCAGAACCCGATTTTGGAAGCCCTGTCGAGCCTTCACGACCGTGAGCTTCAAGCCGACGGGTGATCGATGTCAACGCAACTCAATATCGAACGACTCACGTTCACCTTCGGGGACACCTGGACGTTTGCTACGAAGTGGGACGACGAATGGGCCTACCGCTCAGGGATCTCAAAGCTTCACGGGGTGCTCGACGGAAGCTCTGAATCGACAAAGGCGGTCGATTTGGTTGCCGTTCAGAACGGAACACTCGTTCTCGCCGAAGCCAAAGACTTTCGCCCCGCGATTGACTGCGAGGCAGGCATGACTCCGAATGCCCTTGCGTACGCGGGGCGCTGGGAAATCGCTACCGTTGGAGATCGCTCTCAAGGTGCGAGATACACTTGCGGGGCTGGTTGGATGCGCGAGCACAGGCACCCCTGCGAACATTGCCAACGCTATCAGCGGCACACTCACGAAGCCAATTCGCATTGTGGCATTCGTCTCGCAGAGCCCGCGTCACAACGAGCCAGAAGCGAAGCGCAAGGTGCGAGCCAAAGAAATGCGGGACCGCCTTAGGTCCATGTTGAATTGGGCTACGCGTGACGTCGTTCTGCTCGATCCGCTGAGTGAAGCAGAGCGATTGAATGACGTTGCCGTGGTGAACTGCACGCCGTAAATCGCAGACGTTGGTTTTCGATGCGGCTTATCGGTGCCGCAAAGCGCCAGCCCGTGCACAACCCGACTTTGTACATCGTTAGTCCGCGTGCGAGGCGCGTAACGTAAACGCGTGCTCTTCTGCACTCATGCGGAGGCAAGTACTTTGAATTGCGCAAGGTGCGTTTTGCTGCGGTACGTTTCGAGGCCGCAAACGGCTTCAAGTGGCCGTTGGCTTCGAAATCATGCTCGGACGCTCAGTTATCATATCGCGTTCTCGGTGGGGGACTCAGTTGGTACATTCGGGCTGTTGTTCAATTTCGACATATCCGCGGCGTGCCGCATTTCGAATATGAAAGGTGAGTCGTTGGATCGCGTCTTCTCGCTTTCATGCTTACGTCGACGCAGATTGCAGAGTTGAAATCTACCCACGAACCTCGGTTGAACTGCTTGGGGCTCTGCCGCTTTCGGCGCATTACAGCCTTTTGATGCTGCATTTCCAGGCGCGCCCGGCGGCGCGACGCGTATTACGCACATATGCGCAAAAGTTACGTGAAGATTTGTATTTTCTCCGTCAATGAAGAATGGCAACGTTTGCCCCTCTCGGTTGTGGTCCGGTGGCTAACGACTGTGCTCTTCGTGAGTTTCGGTGTTGGTCATCGTGCGCTCGGTATAAGGCAACGCTATGCATTTGCTTCGTCTCATGGGCATTTTTAGTGCCCTTTTGTTCATTGGGTGCTCCTCGGAAAGCGGATTGAAGGCGCCGGACGTGGTTCCGGGTCAGGGACAGTTGGGCGACGCATGCACGCGTTCGGAAGACTGTGAATCGACAGTATGCGTCGAATTGTCTGACGGTACCGGCGTTTGCACGGTCTCTTGCTCGGATTCACCGGCAGTATGCCCAGCCGTAGAGAACTGGGAATGCGTGCGGAGCTCGAGTTACCCAATCGACATCTGCGCCTGCTTGAAGCTCGGCACCCGTGAAGAATGTGGCGACGGCCTCGACAACGACTGTAACGGCGTCGCTGACGACTGCCGCGTTTGCGATGACGTTACCGTTCCCAACGACGATCCGAACAACTGCGGTGGGTGCGGCAACGTCTGCAATCGTGGGCAAAGCTGCACACGGGGTAAATGCGAGTGCCCGGAGAAGCTGCCGGACGATTGTGGCGGCTGCACGAGCAAGAAAACGGATGGATTGAATTGCGGTGCTTGCGGCAATATTTGTGGTCCCGGGCAGCAGTGCGTGGACGGAACTTGCAAATGTCCTGAGGGACAGACGTACTGCGAGGGCGCCGGCTGCGTCACCCTTACGGTGTCCCAAGATCACTGTGGCAGCTGCGGCAACGCCTGCTCTCTCGGTCGTGTCTGCAAAGACGAGAAATGCGTCTGCTCAGCGGAGGGCACGAGTTTCTGCGACGGGGTTGGCTGCATCGATCTGAACACCGACAAGGCCCATTGTGGTGCTTGCGACAAAGCTTGTTCCGCGGACCACGTCTGCAAGGCGGGCGCCTGCGTCTGTCCGGAGGGCAATACCGAATGTGGCGGCGCTTGCGTCGACGTGAAGACCAGCACCACCAATTGCGGGGAGTGCTCGAAAGCCTGCGGAGAGGTTCAGGCTTGCGTCGACGGCACCTGCGGTTGCACGGAGCTCGGTAGGACCATCTGCGGGGATGAATGCGCCGACACGAAGACGGACGCGAAGCACTGTGGCAGTTGCGACAAGGCCTGCGCCACAGGAGAGACCTGCAAAGCTGGTGCCTGCACCTGTCCTTCCGGTCTCTACTGCAATGGCGCCTGTATCGCTTCGAACGACGCGGCCAATTGCGGTGCCTGCGGCACTACCTGCGCAACCTCGGCCGGGCAGGTGTGCTCGGGTGGCACATGCACCTGCGCGGGCACGAGTCTTTGGGCCTGCGGCAATCAATGTCTCAATCTCTTGCAGGACGAGGCCAATTGCGGGAGCTGCGGCCACGCATGTGAGCCCGGACAAACCTGCATGAGCGGGGTCTGTTCGTGCAGTTGGAGTGCAGAAACCTACTGTCCCGATCAGGACATGTGCATCTACCTTTCGAGTGACTCGAAGAACTGCGGCACCTGCGGCAACGCTTGTAAGACAGGGACGTATTGCAGTGCCGGCAAGTGTGCGTGCAACGTGAGCGGACAGACATTTTGCAACGACACCGACGGCTGCGTGAATCTCCAGACGAGCGCACTGCACTGCGGCACGTGCGGCAATGCCTGTCATGCCGGCGAAACCTGTTATTACGGCACTTGCCGGTGCCCCACCGGTCAAACTTATTGCGAGGGCGCGAAGGCCTGTGTGGGCCTCTCGTCCAGCGCGGCCAACTGCGGCGCCTGCGGCAACGCCTGCCCGTCGACGCAAACCTGTCAAAGCGGTGTCTGCCGCTGTCCTTACTCGGGTCAACAGTTCTGCACAGAGTCGAACGCCTGCGTCGACATCTATTACGACTCGAAGAACTGCGGCGCCTGCGGCAAGGTTTGCCCCACGGGGACCGTCTGCAGCGGCGCCGCTTGCATCTGCTCGGGCAGTTCGGAGAAGCTCTGCGGCGATACGTGTCGTAACCTCTCAACGGACACGGCCAACTGCGGTGCGTGCGGTAAAACCTGCGCAAGTAATCAAGTCTGCACCAACGGCACCTGTCAATGTCCTTCGCCCTCCGTGGGCACTGCCGTCAGACTGACGACGAATACCCTTCAGGATTCTCGACCCGCTGCGGCATGGGACGGAACTCACGTCGGTGTCGCGTATACACAAGCCATCAACACGAGCTACTCGCAGCTCCGGTTTGCCCTGGTGAATCCCGATGGGACACTGGTTTCGGACGTCGCACTGACGACCTACACGGGCACTTCTCAGGGCGTCACGTCCCAGCCGGAGCTCATCTGGAACGGTAAAGAGTACGCACTAACTTGGATCGCTTACGAGAGCGGCTACCAGCTCATGTTCCTCCGCCTGGACGAGACGGGATCGCCCAAAGGTACCCCGATCAATGTGGGGAATGCAGCGGCTTTGGGTTTGTCGCCCAACTCTCACAATCTGGCCTGGTCCGAGACCTATGGCGGCTACGCAGTCATTGCTGGCGAAAGCTACAGTCTGGCGTTTCGTCGGATCGGCGCCGATGCTTCCAAGCTCGAGACTCCGAATCTGACGTCGATGCCCGAAACCAGCGCCAGCGGTCGGGAGCGTTGCGTCCAAGCGGCACCCGATGGCTCCTGGGGCGTGGCGAGTGGGGACAGTTGGGGCCTCCGATTCATCGTCTTCAATGCCGACGGTTCGAGAACGCTTTCTCCAGTGTCGCTGTCGACCAGTGTCTACACTTCCTCGTCCTGGCCTGCATTGGTACACGACGGAAAGACGTGGCTCACGGCGTGGGTTGGCTCGAGTGGTCGTGACATTGCCGTGAACCGTGGCTCCATGTCGTCGGTGCTCGGTAACCTCGTGACCGTTGTCTCCGGCAACTACGTCGGGGACGTTCAGCTCGCCATGGCGGGCTCGCCTCTTGCCGTTGGGTGGACGGAACGCGTCGGGCCTTACTCGACACTACACCGCTATCGCGTTCAGCGCTTCACGGTGCCGACGACGACGTTCACCGTCCCGCCAGCGCTCCACCCGGCCGTCGACGTGCTCGCCACGGAGAACATCCAGTCGACGGGCGACGTTTCCCTCGTGTCCACGGGGAGCGGTTTGGTTGCAGTTTGGGCAGACAATCGTTGGGGTAGCCGCGAAATCTACGCTGCTGCACTGGATACGAAGAGTTGCCCATGAGCCGCGAAACGAACCTGCGCAAGAGTCGTTCCCTTTCGAATGGTCGTCATCCTATGAGTTACTCGGTACTTCGTCGCAGTCTCCTTCCTTTCGTCGGCATGCTTCTCGTCGTTGCCTGCGACGATTCGAACGGTGATCAAACCGTCGACTCGGGGCCTCCCGGTGAGCGAGTCAAATTCAATCCGAGTGACGTCGTTGATGGGGGCGCTGACGCGGGAGGTGCTCCGGGCACCGGCGGAAGCACGAAGTCCGGCGTGACGGGTGGATCGAGCGCTATCGGAACGATCGGCACGAGCACGACGAAGACGGGGGATCTCGGCAAAGCTTGCGAGCTCGACAGCGATTGCAAGTCGCCCCTCAAGTGCCACTACGACTCAACGGACTACATCGCCCACAAGCAGTGCACGCTGCCATGTGAGAATAGCGACTTCTGCAAGGGCACCTTCGGGGAGGGCAGCTTTTGCATCGGAGCCGGCATTTGTGTTCGTCGATGTACCTTGAACTCGGAGTGTCCTAGTTTGACCCAGTGCATCGATTCGGGATGGTGCGAGCGTGGTGGCGCCGGATCGGGCATCCCAAAGTGCACGGGGACCGCGACTCCGTGTAGTCTCTTGTCGTCCATAACCTGTATCAGCACGCTCGGGTGTATGGACTCGAGCTACTGCAGTGGTCTCTCTTCGAGCTGCTACTCGATGTATTCGAGTTACAGCTGTAGCTCTCAACCGGGGTGCTACTGGAGCTCCTACGGCGAGGATTGCAGCGGCGTTTCTCGCTCTTGCTCCTCGCAATATTCAAGTCTCAGCTGCTCCAGCGTTCGAGGCTGCACGTGGATGCCAGCGTGTACGGGGACACCCCTCCCTTGCAGTTCGCTCTCGACGGGCAGCTGCCTTTCCCAGCAAGGTTGCCGGCTCGTGACCGAGTGAGCCAACGCGCCGACCATCGCGAGTGCGCGTGAAAACGCGCATTTCGCGGGTTCGGTTTGTCGTCGGGTGCGGGGAGAGGTGCGATAGGCGCCCCAGAACTTGCTTCTTGGGGCTGGAATCCGTCGTGTCGTATCGTAAGACGGCATGGCACTTCGGCGCGGTAGCTCGGCATTCACGACTCTGATCGTGCTTACGAGTGTTGCAAGCGCGTTGGCTCAGGAGACCTCCAAGCCGTCAGTCGGACGACTTGGATTGCCAGGCGCCAATCGTGTTCCGTTCCTCGGCGCCGTGTCTGCACCGCAGATCGGAGCCGCGGCGGACGCGGGATACGGGTTCACCGAGAGCCAGAGTGGCGAAGGGTCGCATCACCGAGCCTTCGGCTCCATGGCGTTTGCTTACGTGCCGTTGCCGGCTCTCGAACTCGCGACTCTGGGCAGCCTCCGATACGATCGCCATCCGCGTGATGCGAATGGAATCGACAGCGGTACGTTGGGACAGGTCGGGGTGGTGGCGCGCTCTGGTGTGTCGTTGGGAGCAGGATTTTGGCTGGGCGGCGACGTCGGCGCGACCTTTCCAGGGTCGGAGCGCGTCAGCGAAAGCCTCGACGGGGCCGTCGTCGATATTCGCGGTGCCTTCGGACGCACGGATCGCCGTCTGCGCTATGCCGCTGTTTTGGGCTACCGCTACGATCGTTCCGCCAAGGCGGCGACCCAAGCGTCGCGCTATCGCTTCGGTGATCGACTGGCCATCGGCGCGAGCGATTTCGATGCACTGCTCTTCGGGGCGGCAGTCGCCGTGCCTCTTCGTTCGATGGAACTCTTTGGCGAGGTATCAGTCGATTGGCTGTTGGGGCAAGACGCTCCACGCTTCGTCCATTCTCCGGCGCGCTTCGATGTTGGAGTGCGAAGGCAATTCTCCGATCGATTCTCTGCGGAGCTTCTCGGTGAATTGGCTCTCTGTGGTCGTCCGTCCGTCGCCGCGAACGCACCCCTCGTTCCGGTGGAGCCGCGGTTACTCGTCGCGGTGGGACTTCGTTACCAGTTCGAGTTGAAACCGCGCGTTGCCGCTGCCAGCGTCGGAGCAGTTCCAAGCTCGCAAGCCATGGCGCGAGTGGAAACTGCACCGCTTTCGCCAAACACCGCTTCGCACACGACGGAACCGCCGACGACCGTCACGGGGTCGAGCTCGGATGGACCGAGCATCGTCTCCCACGGGCGCGCCATCATCACCGTCGTCGATGCCGCTGGACATCCATTGAGCGACGCGACTGTTTTGTTCTCGTCCCCCGAAGGCACACTGGTGCTCCCCTTCGAACGGGGCAGCACGTTCGTCTCCGATCAATTGCCTGTTGGGCGTGGTCACGTCGTGGTCCGAGCCGACTTGATGCGCGATTGGGAACGTGACATCGAGATCGGCGCGGATCATCCCCTCGAACTCCGCGTCGAGCTCGCTGCTGCGGAAGCCTCGGGTCAGATCCGCGGCCAGGTGCGCGCGTTCGATGGGGGAAACCTACCGGCGTCGATCCGCATCGAACCGGGGGCCATCGAGCGCAGCGCGAACAGCGACGGCAGCTTCAGTTTCGATGTCGCTCCAGGAAGGTACACCGTTCACGTCGAACTCCCGGGGTATCGACCTCAAAAGCGAACGGTCGTCGTTCGGCGTAACGGTGTGCTCGTCCTCAACGTCGATCTCGAGAAGGAGCAGCAATGAGGAGCGGCTTACGCGTCCTTGCTGGCGCGGCGTGCGCACTTTTACTCGTTGGGAGCCTTCACGGTTGTCGTGGGGAGTCGAGCCTCGCGGTGCTGAAGGGCAAGGAGGGAACCGTCGACGCCTCCCGGGGCAGCCGCGATGCAGCGTTCAAGGCCGCCGTTTTGGGGATGAGCTTCGTTCTTGGGGACGCCGTTCGCACGGCTCATGCATCGACGGCGAAGCTCGACTTGGACGATGGAAGCAAATTGCTCTTGCGGCAGGACACCGTGCTGCGGTTTCTCGCTCAGCGACCGAAAGCGGGTCGACAAGCCTTCGACGTCGAAGCGGGTGAGGTCATCGTCGAAACGGGCAAGTCGGAGCTCGTTTTGGAAACGGGAGGCAAGATTGCCCGCGTCGCGCCGTCGTCGCGTCTATCACTCTTGCGAGCTCGTGGAGAGCTTGCTTTTGCCGTAACGGTCGGAAGGGCCGAACTCGAAGGAGAAGGAGAGCCCCGTGTGCTTACCACTGGGCAGTCGATCTCGGTTGCCCTCGGGGCGGCGTTGCTCGAAGACGCTCCCTCGGGGCCTTCGGCGAGCGCATCTTCGGCGATCGCGAAGACGAACTCTGCCGACACGGGGTCTCGTGGCGATGAACTCGTGGCACAAATCTTCGGGAATGGAGTGCGGATTAAGCCGACGAAGGCGAATGGATTCGAAACCGTTCCCTCAGGAACGCGCGAAGTCGCGGCCGGAACCACACTGCAAGTCGATGGGAGCAGTCGCGTGGAAGTGGCGTCCCGTGGAGCGAAAGTCGATCTGACGAGTTCCGGGATCTATGTCCTCGGCACGGCTCAGGGATTGGCGGAGGTGCGTCGCGGCACACTTACGGCCAGTGGCGTCGTTCGGATCCGTGTGCCAGGTGGCGTCATCGAGACAACGGTTCCGGCTGGGTTCAACGTACGAACCTCCGACGCGGGCAGTTCCGAGATCCAAGTTGCTCGCGGGGTGGTAACGGTGACAACGGCAGTCGGCCAGACGACAATCTCGGCGGGGCAAGCGGCAGTCGTTTCTTCGGACGGACAAACCCATGTCGAGGGCGCCAGCTTGGCGTATTCCGACTTAGTGGTGCAGGCCGGTGACAGTTTGAGCGTGCATGATCCTCGGCCCCCCACGGCGGTGCGCTTCGAATTTGGGTCGCTGTGTCCGACGGGAGGTGTCGTTCGGATCGCGTCGAAGCGAAAGAGCTTTGCCGTCGGACAGACGAGCGTGTCCCTCGGGCTGCCCGCTGGACAGCAGGCATACACACTTCACTGTCTCGGTTCGAACGGTCCCCATGAGGCTCCGAAAGCCAAGGGGACGATCACGGTTCTGAGTGACGCGGCTACGCGCCCGGTACCGACCCGACCACCGTCGACGTCGCTCAACATCGATGGGCGTACTTACACGGTGACGTACCAGAATCAACTTCCGAACTTGAGTGTGCAATGGCCCGGGGCTCCCGAGGATGGCTCGTATACGATCGGCGTCGAAACCCGACGGATGCTGAGGAAATTCCACTCGACGGTTCCGAGCTACACCTTTCGTTCGGGAACCTTGGCCGAAGGGCAACACACCATTCACTTCGAGGGGGGAGGCAAATTCTCGCGTCATACTACCGTCGAGATCGTCTTCGACAATGCCGCCCCGAAGGTGAGTCTTCTGACTCCACCCGAACTTCGAGTTGCTCCCGGTGAGGAGGTGTCCGTAACGGGCGTCGCACAACCGGGCTGGTCGGTTTCGGTGGGTGGGCGAGCGGTTGCGCTCGACGGGCAGCAGCGATTTACGGAGAAGGTCACGATGCCGGTAAATGAGCGTGCTCTGGCGATCACATTGACGAATCCGGAGCGGGGAACGCACGTCTACCTGCGTAGAGCATCGAGGCAGCCATGAGTGAAACGCGTGACCCTGCCATTGGTAGAGTGGTGCTCCATCGTTATCGAATCGTGAGGCTGCTCGCTCAAGGTGGTATGGGTGCCGTCTATCTGGCGCGAGTCGAGGGGGCCGCCGGATTTGCCAAACCCGTCGTGGTCAAACGCATTTTGCCCCATCTATCGGAGTTGCTGGACGAGCAGACGCAATTCATCCGAGAAGCCCAGATCTTGTCCAATCTCCGGCACCCTGGGATCGTGGACGTCATCGACTTCGGAAAGGAAGACGGTTCGTACTTGATGGTGCTCGAGTACGTCCACGGGTACCATCTCGGGCAATGGCTGAAGTACGTCGCGCGGATCGGCGAGTCCATTCCGTGGGAACTCTGCGTTCACGTGGCGATTCAGGTCCTGTCGGCGCTGAGTTATGCTCACCATTTCACGAAGAGTGACGGCAAACTCGCCACGATTGTGCATCGTGACGTTTCACCGAGCAACGTCCTCGTCGATATCGAGGGCAACGTGCGCATCGTCGATTTCGGGATTGCTCGAATGGCTGCAGAGCAAACGTCGCAGGAATTGACCGCCAAGGGAGTCTTCCGTGGGAAATTCCCTTACGCCGCGCCGGAGCTCTTCTCCGGCGAGCCGGCAACGCCAGCCGTCGACGTATACGCTTGTGCCGTCGTGCTCTTCCAGCTCTTGGCGGGGCACAATCCATTCTCGGCCGCGGAACCCTCCGTCATCATGCGGAAGGTCATCTCTCTCGTCCCGCCACCCCTTCACACGATCCGAGAAGACGTGCCGGAGCGATTATCCGCCGTCATCGCCAAGGCTTTGGCGAAAGAGCCGAGTGAGCGCTTTCCATCGGCCGTGGACTTCGCCATTGCACTTCGCGCAGAACTGAAAACCCCTGAAGTGGATCTGCAGAACGCCTTGCGTGAAGCCGTGCGCCGTGACTTTCTCGGCAATCTCGCGAACTCGCTGCGGGTGCAGTCGCTCGCGGAGTTGGATGAAGCCTGGCAAAAGGCCAGTGGCAAATTCCCCGTGCCATCACTTGCGGCTAGTTTGCCCACGATTCGAGTGACGCCGGGCGCGCGCGGTCCAAACGTCGCGGAGCCCGGAACTCCTGCGATGGCACCCGTCGAGCACACGGTGCCCAAGGAATCCCAGGCTCCACGATCGTCGCTCCCATGGATCGTTGCGGGAGCGAGCGGACTCATCGCCCTCGGTCTTGTGGTCGCATACGTCCTGCGTCAACCCAAACCCGCAGAGTCGACGCACTTTCTCGTCGTCGAAGCCAACCCGCAGAGCGTTGCTGCGCCCGCATCGCCGAGTGAATCGCACGCCGCGCCGTTGCCCGTCGATAGCGCAATCGCGCCGGCCGCGGTCGCCTCGGGGAGCTCGAATCATTCGGATAAAAGTCGCGGTGCCGAGTCGACGCCCAAGGATCCAACGATTGCTTTGACGCGAACCTTTGCAAAGCGTCAGTCGCTCATCCAGAGTTGCTTCCGCAACAATACGACTTCCTTCTCTGGCGCGCCGGAGCTAGCGATCCGATTTTCCATCGATGCGTCGGGTCGCGTCCTTTCCGCCAGCGTTCGTCCCGATGCATTGAATGGAACGGCGCTCGGACAGTGCCTAGTACAAGTGGCGCTCGGAACGGCATTCGGTCCCCAGGAGAAGGCGCTCAAGTTCAGCATTCCGATCACCGCGCGGCTCCAATGATGCGGTATCAGGTATCAGGTATCAGGTATCAGGTATCAGGTATCACGTATCGGGTATCAGGTATCAGGTATCAGGTATCAGCAGCTTTCAGGCTCTCTGACGGCCGATTGCTGACAGCCGATTGCTGACGGCTGATTGCTGACGGCCGATTGCTGACGGCCGATTGCTGACGGCCGATTGCTGACGGCCGATTGCTGACGGCCGATTGCTGACGGCCGATTGCTGACGGCCGATTGCTGACGGCCGATTGCTGACGGCTGATTGCTGACGGCTGATTGCTGACGGCTGATTGCTGACGGCTGATTGCTGACGGCTGACGGCCGATTGCTGACGGCCGATTGCTGACGGCCGATTGCTGACGGCCGATTGCTGACGGCCGATTGCTGACGGCTGATTGCTGACGGCTGATTGCTGACGGCTGATTGCTGACGGCTGATTGCTGACGGCTGATTGCTGACGGCTGATTGCTGACGGCTGATTGCTGACGGCTGATTGCTGACGGCTGACGGCCGATTGCTGACGGCTGACGGCCGATTGCTGACGGCCGATTGCTGACGGCTGACGGCTGACGGCTGACGGCCGATTGCTGACGGCCGCTACCGTCGCGCAAGCCCATACAAGCGCCCGCCAACGGCTTGGAGCAACGAAATCACTTCTTGGGTTCGAGCGTCGTCGAGATATCCCCATGCGACCGCGAGTTGGAGCGCGACACGCGCTTCGCTGAGGGAACTGTGTGCGCTCTGAAATCGGAGTCGCGCGTTTCTCGCTTGCGTGCCCAATCCTTTCGCAGCATTTAGCGCAATACTACTTATCGCGCGACGCGTCTGCGATGCAAGATCGTGATCCTGCCGCCCGATATCGTCCACCAAGGGTCGTGCTTGCGTGATGATGGTCATGATCTGTGTCAGAAGCTGGTCGCGAAATGATGTGTGCATGACCATCCCCTAGTGCAGTTTGCATGCCAAAGCTGGTGTATCAACCTCTGCGAATATCTGCGGTGGCGCGGATGGTGCGCCGAAAGGCCATGCATACGCCACTTCAGCCTGCGGCTGAGGTAGCGGCAGCAACAGCCGCAGCATTTGTGACAGCAGCCTATGCAGTTACCGATGCCGATGCCGGTGCAGTTACCGATGCCGGTGCCGGTGCAGTTACCGATGCCGGTGCCGGTGCAGTTACCGATGCCGACGCCAAGAACACGCCGCCATCAATCCAGCCTAGTACGTCTCACAAACGTAAGGGTTTACGTCGTCACAAAACACGCTGACCCACACCTTGCCGCTGCTGTCGAATCGCGCGCAGTCGGCACTTGCCGGCGACGCACTCGGGTCGTTTTGAGCCCAGGAGTTGTAAAGCCCATTGACGGGCGCACCGTTCTTGTCGCCACTCCAAAAGAGGGTTCCGTCCGCCCATCGCCATTGCCCCTCTTGTGCGAGATCCGTCGCTCCGATCCATCCGTCGCTCACCGCGCTCGCCGCCCACGTGTTCTCGCTACTCGATTCGATGCGCAGGACTTTCATTCCCATGGTGGCACAGGTCGCGGTCGCAGCGGTGTAAGTCGCTGCAGTCGAGCACACGGCGTAAGTCTTCGTCGAGAACACCCCTGCCGAACATCCTGGTGCGAGTACAAAGGTGCTCCCGCCAATGCCGGTCGTACCGCCTTGCGCGGTGCCACCCGAGCCACCGAGTGAAGCCGAGCCGCCGAGTGACATCGAGCCGCCGAGTGAAGTCGAGCCACCGAGTGAAGCCGAGCCGCCGAGTGAAGTCGAGCCACCGAGTGAAGTCGAGCCGCCGAGTGACATCGAGCCGCCGAGTGAAGTCGAGCCACCGAGTGAAGCCGAGCCGCCGAGTGAAGTCGAGCCGCCGAGTGACGTCGAGCCGCCGAGTGAAGCCGAGCCGCCGAGTGAAGCCGAGCCGCCGAGTGAAGTCGAGCCACCGATCAGTGCGCTCGTCGCTCCTCCCAGTGTGCTCGAGCCGCCCTGCAGTGATGTCGAGGGGCTGGTCGTGCCACCGAGGCCGGTGATGCCGCCTTGTGCAGCGACACCTCCGCCGCCGACGGAGCTCGAAGTTCCGCCATTGCCTTGAACACCGCCACCCGTGCCAACACCACCGATGGCGCCGCTCGTCGCGGTGTTCGCGGTTCCGCCTGCTCCCCCTCGAGGAGGAATGTTTGTCGACGAGCTATTCGAAAGGCCCGTTCCGCCGAAACCACCGCGGCCGTCTGCACCACCGCGGCCGTCTGCACCGGCGGTGCCTGCGCCGGATTGAGGTGGATTCGATCGCGTCGTAATCGAAGCGGCAGCTCGTCGACACGACTGCTCCCAACGCGAATGCCGCAGCCACGGTCGAGCGATTTCTTCGGAAACCTCTCTCCGCAGCGCGCGGCATCGTGATGCATTGGTCTCGCTGCATCGACACGACTGCGAATGATAACATGGGGGTCGCGCCGCCGGGAAATACCTACTTCGGGCGCGTCTTGTCCACCTTGGGACATCGAGTCGTTTCCATCGACTGCGTGATGTGCCTCGGCCTTTTCGTGTCCCCAGGCGTCCCTACGCGTCTCCGCGGCGACTCATCGTTCGAGCCAAGAGTTCGAAGGATTGCTCGAGTTGGCTCAGGGTTTCACTTGGGAATGGCTTGGCGTCCCATCGCGACCAGCTGAGGGCGATGAGCCGTTCGTCCGGTGCCGTCGGGGAGGGGAAGCTCCGCAGTACCAGGCAGCTTTCGTTCTGCTCGCGCCAGGTGAATGCCACGTCGCGGTCCGGTGTGTTCGCGAGCACTTCGCCCGTCAGGGGGGCTCCACCGAGCAACTCGAGGTTGAGCTCCGTTCCTTCGAGCCCCACGGCTCCGCGCCGAGTGAGCCACTGAGCCAGTGCGGCGGACTCCGTGAAGAACAGGTGACTCATTGCTGGAGTCGTTCGCATCGAGCGCGTGATCCATCGCACTTGGCGATCATGCCCGCGATGTCTGGTGATGCCGTGCGCCAGCAGTCCCAGCGAGGTTCGCCATGCCGAGCGCATGCCGTCTTCCTCGTCTTCACTGCGGAGGCCGTCGTGGACGAGACGGATTTGGCCGGGCTCGACCTCCAACGTCAACCGCGACGCACCGACAGAAAATACCAATCGCTCTTCGGGAACGAGCTCGGTAACCTCGAGCTTTACGCTGAGGTGCAGACTCGGCCAAGACAACGTGATGCTCTTGCCGAGCTGCGCATCGCCTTGTGCGACGTCAGCTTGCCAAAGAGACATGCCACGCCCAGTCGCGCAGGCAGACCAGAGCTCTTCACGTGTCGCAGGAACGAGCTGACGAACGAGGATACTGCGGGACACGTTGGCTCCCAAGGAAGCGTGACGAAATCACGCTTCGTGAATCCACGGGTGGAGCAAAGGGGGATCGAACCCCTGACCTCTGCATTGCGAACGCAGCGCTCTCCCAGCTGAGCTATTGCCCCGGGGCGAGCGCAAGGTAGCTTGAGGAACCCGGCTGTCAACCGCAGCGCGCACTTTTTCTGTCACGCGATGACCAATTGGCTGAATTCTCGCTCGAATATCCATCGCTGGTCAATTGTCGCTCGGAGGGATTGACCGAAGTAAGCCAATGATTAGGTTGCGAACGTAGCTGCTCGGCCAACGCGCCGAGTCCCGGAGCCCTGGCTCTCGATGGTGTCCCCGCGTGGGGTGGACCGAGACGGTGAGGGCTGTCCTTCAGCGAGCTCTAGGAGAACTGCGAGTATGGGCAAGATTATCGGCATCGACCTAGGAACGACAAACAGCGTCGTGGCTGTCATGGAGGGCAAAGAGCCCAAGGTCATCGTCAACGAGGAAGGTGCCCGCACGACGCCTTCGGTGGTCGCGTGGGACGACAAAGGCGACATCCTGGTCGGGCAAATTGCCAAGCGGCAGGCCGTGACGAACCCCGAGAACACGGTGTATTCGTCGAAGCGCTTCATTGGCCGAAGGTTCGACGAGGTGGATCGCGAGATCCAGCGCGTGCCTTACAAGGTCGTCTCCGGAAAGAACGGCGACGCGTGGATTCAGGTTCGCGGCAAGGACATGGCTCCTCCCGAGGTGAGCGCCAAGGTGCTCATGAAGCTCAAGAAGGCCGCCGAGGACTACTTGGGCGAGAAGGTGACCGAGGCCGTGATTACGGTGCCGGCCTACTTCAACGACTCGCAGCGCCAGGCAACGAAGGATGCCGGCCGTATCGCGGGCCTCGAGGTTCGCCGCATCATCAACGAGCCTACGGCTGCGGCATTGGCCTACGGTCTCGACCGCAAGAAGAACGAAGTCATCGCCGTCTACGACTTCGGTGGCGGCACCTTCGACATCTCGATCCTCGAGGTCGGCGACAACGTGGTCCAGGTCATGGCGACGAACGGCGATACCCACCTCGGTGGTGACGACATCGACGTCGTGGTCATGGAGTGGCTCATCTCCGAGTTCCGCAAGGACACCGGGATTGACGTCTCCAAGGACAAGATGGTCATCCAGCGTCTCAAGGACGCCGCGGAGCAGGCCAAGATTGAGCTGAGCAATCGTCAGGAAGCCACCATCAACCTGCCGTTCCTCACGGCGGACGCCAGCGGCCCGAAGCACCTTCAGAAGTCGCTCACCCGCTCGAAGTTCGAGCAGATGATTCCCATTCTGGTGAATCGTTCGATGGAGCCCGTGCGCCGAGCCCTCGACGACGCCAAGAAGCGTCCGAACGAGATCGACGAGATCGTGCTCGTCGGTGGCTCTACGCGTATCCCGCTCGTCCAAGAGACGGTCACCAAGTTCTTCGGCAAGGAGCCCCACAAGGGCGTCAATCCGGACGAGGTCGTCGCGATCGGTGCCGCCGTCCAGGGCGGCGTGCTCTCGGGTGAGGTTCACGACGTCGTGCTCCTCGACGTGACGCCCCTCTCGCTCGGTGTCGAGACCTTGGGCAACGTGATGACGGTGATGATCCCGCGCAACACGACCATCCCGACGCAGAAGAAGGAAATCTACTCCACCGCGAGCGACAATCAGACCAGCGTCGAGATCCACGTCCTTCAAGGCGAGCGTGCCGAGGCTCGCTACAATCGTACCCTCGGCAAGTTCCACCTCGAAGGTCTTCCGGCTGCTCCTCGCGGCGTGCCGAAGGTCGAGGTGACCTTCGACATCGACGCGAACGGCATCCTCTCCGTCATGGCCAAGGACATGGCCACGGGTAAAGACCAGCGCATCACCATCACGGCTGGCAGCGGCCTCTCGAAGGACGACGTTGATCAAATGGTGAAGGACGCCGCGTCCCACGAAGAGGAAGATTCGCAAGCGTCGCGACGAGGTCGAGCGCCGCAACAAGCTCGACAACATGTGTTACCAGCTCGAGCGCCAGATCTCCGAGAACAAGGAGAAGCTGCCTTCCGATGCAGTGAGCACCATCGAGGGGCTCATCAAGGAAGGTCGCGAGGCCGTCGAGAAGCAAGACGACGCCAAGGTGACGGACGTCCTTGCGCGTCTCGAGAAGGAAGCTCACGCCATGGCGACGAAACTTTACGAAACCGCCGGCGCGGGCGGAGCACCTGGCGCAGGTGGAGCGCCAGGTGGTGCTGCACCCTCCGGCAAGGGTGACGGCAAGAAGAGCGACGTGATCGACGCCGAGTTCGAGGAATCGAACTAAGCCGCTCGGCAGCGGAGCTTCGCTGCCGAGGGTGCCAGCGCAGATAGCGCAACCCGCGTTACCGGCGCTACTTCGATGGGCGATTCTAGTCTTACTAGATTCGCCCATCGGGCTTTTGTCGGTTGGAATGACCAGGGTTCGGCGATATCGTGCGGGTTCTATGCCGGTATCGATGCGTCATGTTTTCGCTGGGGCCGCGCTTCCTTTGCTTTTGGCATGCGGAAGCAAAGGTGCGAACGAGCCACCCAAGACTGCGTCCAATGCGCCTCCTCCGACTCAGGTGACAACACCTGCGCCCGATTTGAGCCCCGTGGCCACTCCCGCGGAGCTCGTCGCCTTGGGCAGAGTCGCTCGACCTTCTGCTATGGCTTCGACATTTGCAGGATGGGTTGCGGTACCCTTCGAGCCCAAGATGCTCGATGCGATCGAGCCGGGCTTGTCCGAAGCGATCTCCGTGGATGCACCGGTCGAATTCGCCGTCGTGCTGCCGTCGTCTGGAGACATGACGGACGTGAAACCGCAGGCGGTCGTCACCTTCGGCGTGGCGAATACCGACAAGGCAAAGGCGCTCCTCGAAGGCTACAACGGCGCGCAGCTCAAAGAGCAGGCACCCGGTGTGTGGACGGCGGCTGAGGGAGCGAAGGCGCAGTGCGCTGTCGCTGCTTCTCTCGGCAAGACGACGGCGCGTCTCGTCTGTGGTTCGGACGAAGCGAGCGTTTCGGCGTTGTTGCCCTATGCGACTCGTGGGCTTCCCCTCGAGAATCTCGGCTCTGCAAATCTGCGCGCCGAGGTGCGCGCGGCGCCGCTTCAGCGGAAGTTCGCTGCGGCGGCTCGAATGGGCAAGACGATGGGCGTGCCCGCGTTGCTGAAGCTCATCGCTCTGGATGACCCCAAGTTCAATCGTCCCCTCGCAGACGTTGCACATGCACTCGGTGACGAGTTCATCGATTGGTTCGAGGATCTCGACCGCATCGCTTTGGAGCTCGTCGTGCAGAGTCAGCCGGAGCAGGTGGGAGCGAAGATCTCCATCGCGTACAAGAGCCACAAGTCGCTGCTCGCCACGGCTGCGTCTTCGGCACAGAAGCGTATGGCGCCGCCCGGGCCGCTCTTCTTCGATTTGCCCGCGGACGTCACGAGCGCCGGGTACATTTCCGCGGCAGATCCGAAGCTGCTCGAACGCCCGCGAATGCTTACGAATGCCGTCATTGACGGATTCCTCGCGCACATCGACGTCGGCGCGGAACTGCGCCGCTCGGTGATCAAGGGGCTCGATTCAGTGGTGTCGCGCGGCGACGCTGCTGCGAGCGGGCACTTGCCCGTGAGCCTTCCGACGGGCAAGGCGCCGACCGAAGCAGAGCAGATGGCAGCCACGATTGGAACCTACGTCGTTGCCATCGATGGTCCTGCTGCGGCCTATCGCGATGCGCTTAGGGCATTCGAGAAGCTCGATGCCGATCCGGGGTTCAAGCGTGGAATCGATCGGATTTTCTCGGAAAAGCTCGCCGAGATTGATGGCGACAAGGCGGAGGATGCCGAAAGCGGTGCCAAGGCCAAGGCCAAGCAAAAGCCGGCCAAAGCCAAAGCCGTTTCGCACCTCGTTACGTTGAAGCCCAAGGCGGTCAAAGGCCTCCCCGCGGGCAGTCAGACCTCGGCGTTCGTCTTCGAAATGAAGGAGACCCGGGCGCTCATCGAAGAGACTCAGCCGGACCTCAAGCGAAAGCGCGGCCTTTCCAAGCTGGCGGTGGAGCGTTTCACGCTTTTGGTCTCCGTGATCCCCGACGGCAACCGCACTTGGCTGCTGCTTGAGATCGACCAGCGAGAAATCCGCCTTCGCGCCCTTGGCGATGCGGCCGATATCGCTGCGGCCAAGCGCTCTCGCACCGGCCAACGTCGCCACGTCAAAAATGTCAGCAGTCGAGACGTCGAACACCGTGCCGCCGGCGATGCGGGCGTTGATCAGCGCCGTGCGCATCTCCTCCAGCATGTTGAACGGATAGCTGTCGGTGCCCAGCGCCACATTGACGCCACTCCGGCGATAGCGGCCGACCGATTGCAACACCATGCCGCTGCGCGCGAAAGTGACGGGGCAATGGGCGACGCTGGTGCGGCTGGCGGCGAGGCGCTCCAGATCCTCGGCCTGTGTGCTGCGCGTCCAGCCATGGCTGTCGATGAAGATGCAATGGCCGAGGATGAGATCCGGGCCGAGAACGCCGAGCGTTTCGAGATAGCGCACGGCGGTCATTCCGTGACGGCGCAGCAGTTCCTCATGCTCGGCGATGGTCTGGGCGTGCATGAACGGTGATCGGTACCTTGCGGTCGCGCGCGGCTTGGGCGGCTTCCTGCAAAAATTCCGGCGAGCAGGTCTCGACCTGCGCGGGGGCGACGATACCGCCGAGGCGGCCGGAGGGATGGGCCTCGGCCGCATCGACCGTTTCCAGCGCACGCGCAAAAACCTCGCGGCCCCGTGCGGCATCCCAACGGAAATCGAGACGATGGCTGCCCTCGACATGCCAGGCCGCCTCGCGGAAACCGGGAGCGACATAGGCGCGCACACCGCTTTGCGCCAATGTCGGCAGCCAGCACTCATGCCGACCGGCAATGTCGACGAAAGTCGTGACGCCGCTGCGCAGGAGATCGCCGAGCATCACCGTCAGCGCGGCCTGCACCGCATCGTCGCTGATCTCGATCAGCGTCGAATATTCGGAACATCGCCTGCCCCCAAAGCATGGCGCGCGTGCCCTGGTCCTCGAACAGGCTTTTCGAAATGGGCTGCCTCGCCGGAATGGCAGTGCACATTGACGAAGCCCGGCAGGACCATGCGGTCGCGGCCGGAGATTTCGCGCGTGAACGGGCCATCGTAACGGCCGCCGACATGCAGGAAACCGCTATCGTCGAAGGCGACGTCGGCATCGTTGAGATAGGCATGGCCGCCGGTCGCCGCGTTGAAGGCGACGACGGTATGGGCGTTTCGGATGACGGTGATGTCAGGCATGGGTCGTCCTGAAATGTTTTTCGAGGAAACGGCTATAGGCACCCATCAGGGCACTGAAGGTGAAGTAGACGGCGGCGGCGACGAGATAACCTTCGAGCACCGCGATGCCCTGCCATTCCGGATCGCGGATGGCGGAGCGTACCGTATCCAGGAAATCGACGAGGCCGACGATGGTGACGAGCGTCGTATCCTGGAAGAAGCCGATGAACAGGCCGACCATCGGCGGAATGACCTTCTTCAGCGCCTGCGGCAGCACGATCTTGCGCATGACCTGCCAGTAATGCAGCCCGAGCGATTGGCCGGCCTCATACTGCCCGGCCGGCACGTCCTGCAGGCCGCCGCGCACGATCTCGGCAATATAGGCCGAGGCGAAGAGGATGATCGCCACCTGGGCACGCAGCAATTTGTCGATCGTCACGCCGTCGGGCATGAAGAGCGGCAGCATGACCGTCGCCATGAAGAGGATGCTGATCAGCGGCACGCCGCGCACGATCTCGATGAAGCCGACGGCAAGAACCCGGATCGCCGGCAGGTTGGAGGCACGCGCCAGAGCCAGCACGATGCCGAGCGGCAGGGCGAGCGTCAGCCCGACGAAGGAGAGCATGAAGGAGAGCGGCAGGCCGCCCCAGTTCGAGGTCGCGACCGGCGTCAGGCCGAAGACGCCGCCAGCCATGAGGATGTAGAGCAACGGCAGGATGACGACGATCCAGGCGAGGAGTAGCCCGCGGCTCCAAAAACGCGGCATCATGGAAAACAGCCAGGCGCCGAAGAGCAGCAGCAACGCCGAAAGCGGCCGCCATTGCTCGTCATAGGGATAGAAGCCGAAGAGCATGTAGCGCAGCTTCTGCGCCACGAAGGGCCAACAGGCGCCGCCTACGCCCTTGCAGGCCTCGCCGTTGCCGGAAAAGACCGCATCGATGAACAGCCATCCGATGGCGAGTTTGGCAACGAGCAGGATCGCGACGATCGAGGCGACGCTGATGATGGTGTTGCCGGGCGTGCCGAAATAGGCGGAGAGTTTGCCCATGCGTGCAGCTGATGGAGCCGGCTGCGGCGGTGCTAAGACCATGGCCTGGACGTCGGTCATCTCAACGCTCCCTAAGCGCGACATGCGCATTGTACCAGTTCATCAGAAGCGAGATGGCAATCGACAGCGTGAGATAGACACCCATGAAGATCGCAATCGTTTCAATGGCCTGATCGGTCTGGTTCATCACCGTGTTGGAGACCATGACGAGATCCGGATAGCCGATGGCAAGGCCAGCGAACTGTTCTTGAACACGGTGAGATAGGTATTCGGTCAACGGCGGAATGATGATGCGCAGCGCCTGCGGCAACACGACAAGCCGCATCGCCTTGCCGCGCGAGAGACCAAGCGCCGCCGAGGCCTCCCACTGCCCCTTGTTGACGGCCTGAATGCCGGGACGGACGATTTCCGCGACATTGGCCGAAACGCTGAGTGCCAGGCCGAAGAGCAGCGCCACGAATTCCGGCCGCACATGCAGCTCGCCGTCAGACGGAATTTGCCGGCCGTCGGGAAATCCCAGCTCGACGGCGACACCATTCGCCAGCGACACGCAGCAGCGCCGGCAGAACAAGGACGGCGAATGCGATCAGGCCGCCACGATTGCCGACTCGCCGGTAGTCGACGCGGCGACGGGTCGAGATGATGCGGATGGTCAGAGCTGGCGGGACGGCGACCGCCGAGCAGGTAGGGCGAGAAGCGCCGCCGCCGCTTTCGCACGAGAGCCGCCGGCACTGACCAGGCCCTACTGTTGGAGAGATAGACACCCGGCAGCAGGTTCAGCGCCTGCTTGACCGGCGGCAGGATCAGGATGATCAGCGAATACCACAGGAAGAGATAGAGCAGCAGCGGCACGTTGCGCAGAAAGCTCGACATAGACGAGCGCGAGCCGCGCCAGCAGCGGATTGTGCGACAGCCGCGCAATGCCCACCCGAGGCCAAGCACCGTGCCGAGATCGCCGCCAGAAGCGAGACCTTCACCGTGTTGGCGATACCGACAAGGATCGCCCGGCCGACCGTATCGGTCTGCTCGAAGGCGATGGCCGATTTCGTGATGACGAAGCCGGCCGGCCGCGTCAGGAAGTCGAAGCCGGTCGCGATATTCTGCTTGGCGAGGTTGCCGCTCGCCGTCGAAAACATCGTCCAGCCGACAAGCGCCACGAAGCCGATCGCGACGATCTGATAGAAATAGGCGCGAAAGCGCATGTCATGCAGGAAAGCCATGAAACCTCGCCGCCATGTCAGGAAATAAGAGGGCGTGTGCACCGCCATGCGCGCGCCCGGATGATCGCTTAGAAGAAAAGCGATCAGCGGATCGGCGGCGAGTAGATCATGCCGCCGGCATTCCACAGCGAGTTCGGGCCGCGCGTCATGCCGAGCTTGGTGCCCTGGCCGACGTTGCGCTCGAAGACTTCGCCGTAATTGCCGACGCTCTTGACGACGTTGTAGCCCCACTTGTTGTCGAGGCCGAGCATCTTGCCGAGCTCTTCGGTGGCGCCGAGCATGCGCTGCACGTCCGGATCCTCGCTCTTCAGCTTCTCGTCGACATTGGCCTGGGTGATGCCCTTCTCTTCGGCGGCCATCAGCATCCAGACCGACCAGGAAACGATATCGCCCCACTGCGAATCGTTCTGGCGGAAGGCCGGCGCCAGCGGCTCCTTGGAGATCGTGTCGGGCAGGACGCACGTAGTCGTCAGGGTTGTTGGCGACGGCGCGGATCGACGCGAGGTCCGAACGGTCGGACGTGATCGCTTCGCAGCGGCCGGAGAAGAACGCGGCGCGGTTTTCATCCGGGCTTTCGAAGACGACCGAGCTCGAACTTGCCCTTGATGGCGGCGAAGAAGTCGGAAATGTTCTGCGCCGTCGTGGTGCCCGGCAGGGTGCAGATCGCGGCTTCCGTCAGCTCCTTGGCGCTGGTGACGCCGAGCGACTTCGGCACCATCAGGCCCTGGCCGTCGTAAAACACCGTCGGACCGAAATCGAGGCCGAGCGAAGCGTCGCGCGAGAAGGTGTGCGTCGTCTGGCGCGATAGAACGTCGATCTCGCCGGACTGCAGCGCCTAGGTGCTGTTCGGATTCATCGTGTTTCCCTATTAACCTTAGCAATACGTAACTGAA
>JASGIX010000034.1:0-126714 GCA_049840955.1 Polyangiaceae bacterium | reverse complement strand
ACCAATGACCGCCACTCTGCGTCAATGTGGGCGTTGCGAGTCGGAGCTCGTCCGGGATCCTGGAACCTGGAACCGCGAGAGCGCGCTTCGGATTTTGCTGCCCACCACCGCCTCCACTCGCAATGCTCGCGTCGGCTTGCTCCTCCCAAATCCGTGGCTCGCGCTTTCGCGCTCCGCACGGATGGGAGGAGCGCACGCTCGCTCTGCGCTTGCACGACGACGGCTCTGGCGGACACGACCCGAAGCTACCTGGCCGACGTGCGACGCGCCTTCACCTACTCCCGAGCGCGCGCGCTCAGTTGATCGAAGCAATAGTACACGGCGAGTAGCCCGTGCACGACGAGGGTCCCGAAGGGTGACACGAAGGAGAAACCGACGAGAAGGAGGTATCCGATGCTACCCACTCCAAAACGCCGAATTGCGGCGCGATGCGCGATTCGATCGAGATGCTCGTGCAACAACCCCCGAGGACCCGTGACGTGAAGCCAGATCCAGCCATTGGCAAGCCCCATGGCCAGCATCGTTGCGCTGTAGACGGCTAGTGCGACGTCCGCATCGGGGCGTTGGGAAAGGTATTCCGAAACGAGACGCGTGGGGAATGGGATGACGGACACGGAGAGCAGAAGAGCGAGATTGGCGACGAGTAACGTCCGATCGACGACCCGAACCTTATCGAAGATCGCGTGGTGATTGATCCAAATGATCCCAATGATCAGAAAGCTGACGAGATAGGCGAAATAGGAGGACCACTGGCGCCCGAGAGCGAGCCAGAGTTGCCCTCGCTCTATCGCTTGGGGCACCTTCAGATCGAGCACCAGTAGAGTGATCGCTATCGCAAACACTCCGTCGCTAAAGGCCTCCAATCGTCCTTTGTTCATGACGTTTGCTAGCGCCGTTGATGAAAAGATACAAGACCGAGCCTGAGCCACTTCGAACGAAACGTGGCGGAAATTCGAATACCGCCGAGATCCGCGCGCCGCGACGGATGCCACACAACCGTGATCCGCACGCGTGACGGATGCCACACAACCGTGATCCGCGCGCGTGACGGATGCCACACAACCGTGATCCGCACGCGCCGCGACGGATGCCGAACGCCAAAACTCGACCCTCTGGGCGCCACGCAACGTGGGAGATCGGACACGAGTCGTCGCCCTTTTGCCCCACGGAGGTCTTGCGTGACACGAAACGTTTGCCCTGTGCGTACGCAAAGACGTCACGAGTTCCATGGCTATCCACGAGCGCAACCGCAAACGTTTACATTCCCATCATGGGCGTTTCCACGTCCTTCATCCCTCGACTGCCCCCCTTCGCGCTGAAACCTTCCTGCGCGGCTCCCATGTCGCTTGAAGCCGGTGGGGCGAGTGATTTACGGTCACCAAACGCATCGTGAAGGCGACGACGCCGAACCACGCCACGTGAGGGATCCCTGATTCAATGATCCGCATCTTCGTCTCGGGTTGTTACGACATCATCCACGCAGGACACCTTCAGTTTTTCCGTGAGGCGCGCGCTCTCGGCGATCATCTAACCGTCTCCTTCGCGTCGCAAGAGGTCCTCTGGAAGCATAAGCAGCGCAACAGCTCTCTTCCCGACGAACACAAGCAGGCTTTGCTCCTTGCCCTCGATCCCGTCGACGACGTGGTGATTGGTCGGGACGATGACCTCGGGCTCGACTTCAAGTCGCATTTCCAGCGACTTCGCCCGAGTAAGCTCGTCGTGACCGAAGACGACAAGTACGGAGCACTCAAGCGAGATCTCTGCGCCGAAGTTGGCGCGGAGTACGTCGTCCTTCCCAAGACTCCGCCTCAGTTTCCACCAACGTCGACGAGCAAGATCGTTCGGTTCATTCGTGCCCCACAAGCCGTACCCCTTCGGGTCGACTTCGCCGGGGGCTGGCTCGACGTACCGCGATACGCACGTCCGGGTGCCTTCATCGTCAATTGTGCCATTTCCCCAACGGTGACCCTGAGGGAATGGTCCTACCGGCGAAATTCGGGCCTGGGTGGTAGCGGAGCTTGGGCATTATTGAACGGGGAAGACGGCGTGAGATCCGAACTCGATCTGGGTGTTGGATGGCAAGATCCCGCGGTGATTGCCGAGGGAGGGTTGTGCGTCTGGTCGAGCGGACCCAAGCCCGAACTCGAGATAAAAACCAATGGGACCATGTTGCAGGGACGGATGGCTCTGTGTTGGACGGGCAGTGAGCACTCGACGCCCGCAGCTGCCGATCGCTCGCGCGACTACGACGCCATCGAACAGGCGTCACGCGTGGCCCGAGAAGCCGTGTGGGCTAACGACTTTGCAGCGCTGTGCCGCGCGACGTCACTCTCCTACGCGGTTCAACTTGCCGAGGGCATGAGTGAGCTCCCGCCCCTCCCGGATGGCGCCATCGCACGCAAGTACTGCGGCGGAGGATTCGGTGGATACGCCCTGTTCCTCTTCGAAACCCCTGCCGCTCGCGACAGTTCCGTCCACGCTCGAGGGTTGGTCGCCGTGGAGCCTTTTCTTTGGTCTCGATAGGACGCAACCTTCGACCTGCCGCCGCTATTCGTGCGGCGGCTTCGTGTTCACGCGCACCGCTACACCCTCGATACTTCGGATCTCTGAAGAGGAGCTCGAAGGCGATCGAGCTCCTCCACAAGTCGACGCTCTAGAATCTTCCTGCCATCGCCACACCGTGCGGCAACAGATTCATCGGGTCACTACTCGCCGACGCCCGAGCTCCCCCACCGTTGGCGGGCAATGACAGCGGACGAACCGTAAATGTCGCCTTGTCCTTCGTCGCGACCAAGGCACCACCCACGGAAACGCCAACGACGAAGAGCCCCGTACCGATGAGCATTTCGGTGAGATTCATCTCAGTGCTTTCCGTGCAGCTGTTACTATCGCCGGGAATGGAGCATTCCTTCTTCGTCGTCCCTTCGAGCGAGTCGATGAACAAGTAGGTACCTGCGACGGCGCCACCGAGACCAACCACCCAGCCCAAGGTACGGATCCCGGCTCGGGAAGTAATCTTTCCTTCGACCTCGACGGGCTTGTCCGCAATGGTCACGGGCGTGGACGCCTGAAGCAATTCTTCTTCATCCCGCGCGAGGGCCAGCTTGTAGGTTCCGGGAATGACCGCTCGATCGCACGGAGCTTCACAGACCGGCGCGTATGCGGAAAACCCGACGCGGGTTCCGGCGGCAGAAAGGTACGAGGCCGACGCGGCTTCGACCAAGATCGTCGTTTTCGGAGTCGTCGTCGTCAAGCGCACGGGGATGCGCCCGGCGTCGTCATCGTCCTTGGCGCCCTCTTTCGCCCCTTCGCCTCCCTCCTTCGCGTTCGCGTCACCCTCGCCTGCAGCCTTGGCTTCCGCTTGTGCTTTCGCTGCTGGCGTTTCCGACACTGGACCTGCGTATTCGACGTCCTTCATGTCGATCTTGCGAGACTGTCCATTGGGAAGCATGATCTCCACACTGCCGTTAGGCACGCGCTCGATGATGGTGCCACGCATGATAGTGCCGTCTTTCTTGTAGACGACGTTCTGGAGGAGTCCCGCTGCTATCTGCGTAGGCCGGTGCCGCACACAAAAGGGTTCCAATGAGCCCGATAACCGCCGAAAGTCGCATATTCATGTCTCCGAGCCTTCCACTACAGGTCTCTTTTCCCCGCGTCAACGCGTAAAATTTCTCGAGGAGATCGGCTCCGTTCCACTGCAAACGGATTGGGCAAGGGGATGACGAGCGCCATCCCCCACGGAACCCTCATTTACCTGAAGGCCCCGCCGAAGAAGCACGTGAAAACCAGCGATTCTCTGGGGCAAGGCGGCTATTTTCCGCGATTACCCATCGCCATCGCCTCCTGCGCCAGTCGAGTTCGGGCCCCCCTCCGCCGCTGAAGTGTTCCTCGGCTCACTTCCGCTGGCGACCTCCGGTCCTAGATCCTCTGGCAGCACGGAGTCAGCATGGCCATCGTCATTCCCAACCCAGAGTCCATCCGAAGTTTCCGCACCCAAGCCGCCCTCGAAAAATGGCTGAGCAAGCATCACGACACCGAGCCCGAGCTTTGGCTAAAGATACATAAGAAGGAGTCGGGCCTACCAACGGTAACGGCAGCCGAAGCATTGGAAGTTGCCCTTTGTTGGGGATGGATTGACGGAATTCGTAAGGGCTACGACGACAGCTCCTTCTTGCAGCGTTACTCACCCCGGAAGGCGAGGAGCACGTGGAGCCAGATCAATCGTGAGCACGTCGCGCGATTGGTCGCCGCCGGTCGCATGACGCCTCACGGTCAGAAGCACGTCGATGCGGCCAAAGCGGACGGTCGCTGGGATGCCGCCTATGCCCCGATGCGTAACGCTTCGATCGCTTCCCTTCCCGAAGATCTGCGCAAAGCAATCGCGGCGAGTCCTCGCGCGAGCAAGGCGCTTCTCCGCCTGGAGCGAGTCGAGCTGTTTGCACTCGCGCATCGCATGAGCACGGTGAAGACCGCCTCTGGTCGCACGAAGAAGATCTCGGGCTTGGTTTCAAAACTCGAACGCGGTGAACGGATAGGGCAACAACGCAAGTCTTGACGCTCTCGCCGGAGTCGGACCTCCCAGCCACGACTCCACGCCTCGACGACTCCACGCCTCGACGACTCCACGCCTCGACGACTCCACGCCTCGACGACTCCACGCCTCGACGACTCCACGCCTCGACGACTCCACGCCTCGACGACTCCACGCCTCGACGACTCCACGCCTCGACGACTCCACGCCTCGACGAGCGTGTTGCCCTGGCTCGTCGCCACACCATGGCACCCTGCCACGCAAATTTGCGAACGGCCTCACGCCTCACGCGTATCTTCGTAGGTACGGCGTTTGCTTGAACGTGACGCGAGTCGAACCAAACTCAACCGACACGGAGCATGCCGCTCAATTCCTTTGCGGTGTCCGTATGGTGCAAAGACGCGAGACCGAGGCGAAGGGTCCACCGGTGTTTTTCCGAAAATTCAAGACCGAAGGTCTCGCTCACGTCGCCTATCTCTTGGCAGACGGCGCGGAAGCAGTGATTGTCGATCCACGTCGCGATGTCGAGGAATATCTCGAGGTCGCCCGCGCAAACGGCCTATCCATCAAGTACGTACTCGAAACCCACCGACAAGAGGACTTCGTGATGGGCTCGCGACGGCTCAAGGAGCTGCTGGACGTGAAAATCGTGTCGGGTGACCATCCGCTCTTCGGACATAGCGACGTCCGCCTCCACGACGGGGAAACGTTCGAACTTGGCAGCCTCGTGCTGCGTTCGCTACACACGCCGGGACATACCCCAGAAAGCACCTGCTACGCCGTCTACGTTCGCGCAGCGCCAAACACTGCACTCGGCGTCTTCACGGGTGATACGCTCTTCGTCGGTGAAACGGGGCGGACGGATTTGACCGATCCGAACGAGACGGCAGAGCACGCAGGTCTGCTCTACGACGCAGTTCACCGGCAACTCGCGCCTCTGGGCGATCAGTGCATCATCTGGCCAGCGCATGGCTCAGGATCCGTGTGCGGCGGCAACATCGAGAATCGTGACGAGACGACGCTCGGAATCGAGCGGCAGCACAATCCCGTATTCAAGTTGTCGCGAGAGGAATTCATCTCAGCGAAGGTCAAAGAGCGTATCCCTCGCCCCCCATATTTCCGGCACATGGAGCAGATCAACTTCGAAGGTGGAATGGGAGCCGAGCTTCGACCCGAAGCGCTCCGCGCCATGACGCCGGGAGAGCTCGCCGCCGAGGAGCATCGACTCCTCGTCATCGACACCCGTTCACCCGAAGCGTTCGCAGCTGGACACTTACCCGGTTCGCTGAATCTCTGGCTCGAGGGTCTCGTCGTCTTTGCCGGATGGATTGCACGTGAAGAGTCGAATATCGCCTTGGTCGTCGAGCGACCAGAAGACGTCGGTGCGGCGCTCACGCACCTCGGTCGCGTCGGCCTGGACGGGATTGAGGGCGTCCTCGCGGGCGGTTTCGACGCGTGGCGCGACGCAGGGTTCCCGATTGCATTCTCGGGCACCATCGGCCCTAGAGAGTTGCAAGGGCAGGTCGATTCGACGACGGTGCTCGATGTGCGCGAGGACGCGGAATTCGAAGAGGAAGGTCACATTCCCGGAGCGGTTCATCTCTACTTGGGATACCTTTCCGAACACGCATCGCGTATCGAACGCGAGTTGAAGCAGAAGCCGAACCTCGTCGTCTGCTGCAGCGTCGGCCATCGCGCGGGACTCGCCGTGAGTCTCTTGCAGCGGCTCGGCTATCCCGAGGCGAAGAACCTCCTCGGCGGAATGACGGCGTGGAACGCACTCAAGTACCCAATCACGCGTCTGGTCGAAAAGACCATCACCACACCCGACATCGAAGGGGAGCGTTCATGACGTGCGCCAAACATCACACACTCTCGCCCTACGTCGCTGGCGCTGGGATCGGAGCTTTACAATGCTTCGCGGCAGCAACGTCCCAACGAACGATCGGCGTTACCTCTCCATTCGAGAGTACGGCCGCGGCCGTACAGGAGAAATTGACGAGCGACCCGTCGGTGCATCGACGCTATGCGCAAGCCGCTGAGCAAGAACCGAAGCTCGATTGGGAATGGATGCTCGCCGCGGGAACGGTCCTGGGCGCGTACGTCGCAGCCAACGCCGAGAGAACACGACCGACGTCGGAGCTCCCGATGCTCTGGCGTCGTCGCTTCGGCACGGACCCGATTCGACGCACAGCGACGGCTTTCCTGGGAGGCACGCTGATGATGTTCGGCGCGCGGATGGCCAAGGGCTGCACGAGCGGCCATTGCATCAGCGGAACCGCTCAATTGGGGGTGTCGAGCTGGCTCTTTTCCGTAGTCATGGGCGCAACGGCGCTCAGGGTCGCTCGTTCACTGTTCGGAGTGAAGCCATGAAGATTGATTCCTTCGTCCGTTTGGGCTTCGGACTGCTCACCGGAATGGCGTTCGGTGCGCTGCTCCAGCGAGGACGAGTCACGCATTACGACGTGATCCAGGGGCAGCTACTGCGGCGGGACTATCGCGTCGCCAAGCTCATGGCAACAGCGGCAGCGGTGAGTGCGACGGGGCTTCACGCGCTGGTCCGCGAGGGTCGCGCAGAGCTCGCCGTCAAGCCCTTGCGTATCGGCGGAGTGCTCGGTGGTGGATTGATATTCGGTACCGGGCTCGCGCTTCTCGGTTACTGCCCAGGAACGACCCTCGCCGCCCTCGGCGAGGGCCGGCGCGACGCGATTGCTGGTGCCGTCGGCATGATGACCGGAGCCAGTCTCTTCGTCCGTCTCTTGCCCACCATGAAACCCCTGTTGACCATGGGCGACTTTGGAGCGGTAACGATCCCTGGTCTAACCAAGACCTCCCCCTGGCTTTGGATTGCCCTGCTCGACGCGGGTTTGATTCTGCTGCTCCTCGCAGATGCTTCTGATCCGCGCCTGCGTCGTATTCCCGCAGCATTGAAGCTTCGGCTTCGCTGATGCGTTCCAGCGGGCCAGAAAACACTGACTCCTGCGTCGCGGGCTGTACCCCAAAGCTTTGCACTCGCAAGCCTCTGCCAACCAACAGTTGGCATCGCAGGGAGCGTCGGCTCGACGCGTCGATAGTTCAGTACACCCGAGATTGGTCGGCCCGCCCTTGAAGGTTGCGTGTCGCGCCCTTTCGCGCGCCCGTGACGAATCTGCCGCGATTTTGCCCCTGCTCGTCACGCATCGCGTCTCGACTGACCGTCTCGACTGACTATCCAGCTTCGTAGGACTCTCGGTTTCTCGTCGAGTGTGCAGCCACGACGCCGAAGGTTCCGATCACCGTGAGGCTCTAGTAGGGCATCTCTTCGTGGCTGCTCCGGGCTTCCCTCGAACCCTCGTGTTCGTCGGGTGCTGGTGCGACCACGAGGCCTTGGTCTGGGAGGACGCATGTTCAAAATCAATCGTTTCCGCTCTCTGTCGGTCAGCAATCTCACACGCACGAGCGTAATGGTTTTAGGGCTATCTTCATCGGGAATGGGTCTCTTGGCTTGCTCTCATTCCGACGCTCCAACGGATCACGAGAGTGCCAAAAACGCGGTCGACGAGGCTCCGTCGAACCACACTGGCCAGCAGAAATCACAGGCCCCGGACATCGCACCCGCATCACAGGCGAAGCCCGTCGCGACGGACAGCCTGGTCTTGACCTTGGGAGCCGTCCCCGCGAACGTGTCAGCAAAGGGCATCGCCGCCCCCGAGACTCTGCAGTGGCTCCAAACGGCGGTTGGCAACAAGGTCCGCGTGGTCGACGCGCGCACGCTCGATCCGAAGCAAACCGAACTCGACCAGGGAACACAAATCGTCGTTACCTTGGAAGACACGGAAGAGTCGATCATCCGCGAGGCGCGAGCGCAGGCGGAATCCACACCGGCGGTGCAGCGCGCAGAGCTCGATCCGATCTGGTCCTCCAATTCCATCCCGAACGATCCACGATACGGAGAACAATGGCATCTACCGAAGATCGGCGCGCCTGCTGCGTGGGACGTTGCATCGGGTTCACCGAACGTGCTCGTGGCCATCATCGACACGGGCATCGACCGCACCCATCCCGATCTCGTCAACGCGATCTGGCAGAATCCCTATGACGCCAAGGACGGCGTCGACAACGACGGCAACGGACTCGTCGACGACGTCAATGGCTGGAACTTCTACCGCAACAACGACGATCTGACCGACTCGACGGGCCACGGCACGCATCTCGCCGGCCTCATCGCAGCACAGCGCAACAACGGGATTGGTGTCGCTGGCATCGCCTCCGGCGTCAAGGTCCTCCCCATCGTCGTCAGCGAATTCGCTCCGGCAAGTGCCGTCGTCTCGGCAATCTACTACGCCGTGGATCGTGGGGCTCACATCATCAACATGAGCTTCGGCGGACCGGAGTCCTTCTCGGGCGCTCGCGCGGCCATCGATTACGCAACGGAGCGGGGCGTGCTCCTCGTGGGTTCGGCAAACAATTGGGCGAGCGACGAGTATAGTTATCCTGCGGTTTATCAGGAGGTTTTGGCCGTCGCGGCGACGGATGCAAACGATCAGCGGGCTCGGCTGTCGAGCTACGGCAGCTGGGTCGACATCGCTGCGCCGGGGCAGGACGTCTTGAGTACGTTCCCCGTGAACGACTACATGTTGGTCTCCGGCACGAGTCAAGCCGCGCCAATCGTGTGTGGTGTCGCAGCGCTCATCAAGTCGCAGCACCCCGATTGGACTGCCGAGCAGATCCGCACCCAGCTGCTCGGTACGGCAGACGATCTCAACCCCACCAATCCTGACTACCTGGGACAACTCGGCGCTGGACGAGTCAATGCAGCACGCGCCGTGTCGACCACCCTCAATGGCCCAAGATCTTACCTGAAGGGATATCTCGCGCAGGAAGTCAGCGGCAATGGCGATCAACAGCTCGGCCCGAACGAGACAGGGCAACTCTCCGTGGCGACGCATTTCACCGTCGGAGGTAGCTCAGCTAGTGTTCGTCTCGAGACGACCGACCCGTATCTCACCATCACCACGGGAGCCGTCACCGTTACGCCCAAGGCGAATCGAACCGAAACCACCAACTTCGGGATCCGCGTCGCAAGCAATGCTCCCGCAGACCGCGTTGCAGCGGTCGACGTCGTAGTAACGAGCTCTGGCGGAACGACTCGAACGACGCTTCGTCTTCCGATCGCACCGACGTATCGGCGCTGGACGTTGCCCTTCTCGTACAAACAAAACCTGCTTCCCCATCCGAGCGGAAAGATGATTTACGTCGCGGACGACGCTGGGTACGACCGCGATCGACATCGCGTCTACGCTGCCTTCCGCAATCCCGACGGCTCCTTCACGAAAGAGGTCACGCTCTCTGACACGACGAACAGCGCGCGCAAACCAGCCGTACACGTCGACGCCAACGGAGACGTCCACGTCGCGTTCTATCAGTCGGTTCAGTCTCAAGAGTTCGCGTCCTTTCCCGGGTACGCTCAGTACCAAGCCAGCACCAACACCTGGCTTCCGACGACCATTCTCACGAGCGGCGCGGGTATGATAAGTACCATGGACGCAGGCGTCGCGGGTCAAGCGGAGCACATCGCCATCGCACGGGATCCCCAAGGCACATTGCATCTCGCCTGGGGCTCCATGAGGTCGCTCGTGCTGACGAAGAAGACCGCAGACGGCTGGGGACCGCAGCAGGTGATCGAGTACCCAGGGGAAGGCCTCATGTATCCGCACCTCGATCTTCGATTCCTCACCGTGAACGGCAAGCTGCGCCTCTTCGTGCACCCGATCCCGTCGCGAATCGCCATCGGTGGCGATCCGCCAATCTACAATCGCCCCGTTCAAGTACTCGACTACGACGGCACGAGTTGGTCGGCTCCGGTGGTGCTGTCCAACGGCAATTCGACCGAAAGCGCTCAAATGCCCTTCGTCTGGGGCACCTCCGTGCGCCGGTTCCACCAACCCGCAAACACGACCTTGGCCGTCCTCGCGGAACTCCAGGGAACGTTCTGGAACGATCTTTACACTGCGCAAAACGTCGGCAATGCCGACTTCCGAACGGGCTATTTTGCATTACTTCGCGCAGACCAGTCCATTTCGAGCTTCATCTCGCGTCCGACGACGACGACTCCGGGATCGACGCGTGAGCTCTGGCGGTCGAACTCGATGATACCGCTCCAGGGAGACGTCACTCGACTGGCACTCTTCCCGAAGCTCATCGAGGCCAATACGGCGCTCCACGTGTTCAACCAAGAACGCCGCATCCATCGAGATTGCGGTTACTTCTTCGAGAACCCCGAGTCGACCAGTTACTACACCGATGCATCCGTTGCAAACTCTGCGCTGCCAACACTTCCCGTCGTGCTCGACGACGGCGCAACGACGGACAATCCGCAGGTGCTCCATGGACGATGGTCCTCGAGTCACGCACTCGGAATCGCCTCTTACAAGGTGGCCTGGGGTACCAGCCCTGGTAAGGACGACCTCGTTGCTTGGACGACCACGACCGCTACGGAAGGCAACTTTGACCTTGGCACCCAACGACTCCTCCCCGGACAAGTTGCGTACCTGTCCGTCATCGCCAAGTCCAATTCCGTTCTCTCGAGCAGCATCGGCGTGAGTGACGGCATCCGCCTCATCGAACGTTGCACGGCGGCACTCTGGAGCTCCACCGTGTGCTACCAAACCCCTGGCACTCAGGTGACCTATCAAGGCGCGACCTACCGCAGCCTTTACTGGAACTCGAATGCCGTCCCAGGGCAGAGCGGCGCTTGGCAGGTGGTCTCCACCTGTGTCAATCAGCCGGTACTTCGAGCGTGCATCCAACCCGCATGGACGGCCGGTCGCACCTACAACGCAGGAAGTCGAGTTTCCTACAACGGCTCGGAGTACGAGGCCCAATGGGTGAACGCGCAATCGCCGACCGGAGTGTGCGGCAACCCGTGGAAGTGGGTCGCTAATTGCAACTGACGGCGTGAACGGTTGGGACCACGAAGACAACTCACTTCGCGGTCCTCACCAATTCCGAGGTCCGATGTCTCCGTCGAAAAAGTGAATCGCGGACCTCGGCACCCCCAGTAAAACACCGGAGCGCCACAACGCTCCGGTGTTTCTCTTTTTGCGGTACGTGGTTCGCGAATGCAACCGTCGTGCGCACGACGGTTGCCGGCTCCGATGGTTTGCTCGTCGTCTCGGTTTGCTCGTCGTTACTCTCGTCCTTCGACGGGACAGGTCAGCCGACTCCGTATGACCTCTTGCGATCGTCGGAGCGGCGTCGCTCTCTCCGCAAGAGCGATACTCTCGACTGACACCCGAGAAGAACTCGGAGCGGCCACGCTCGCTCGTAGCAATCACGACGACGGAATTTTTCCGCGAAGGTTTGCGTGGTCATGTGCCTCCAATTGCTTGTGCGTCGAGGGGCGCAACCGAAGCCTACGAGGGCATCTCTTGCCCTTACGCGTCCTTGCGCGCCATTGCATCGCATTTGCAAAGGGACACTCGTCATATGAAGCGGAACGTCACTTACCTCTCATCCCTCTTCTTCGCCGTCTCCTCGATGATCGGTTGTGCATCGACCGAAGACGCGGACTTGCTCGCTACTACCACGAAAGACGCAGAAAAATCGATCAAAGGAGCCAGCTTGGCGGTCGTCAAAGCCTCGGCCATTTCCGCGACTGCCGTTGCCAATTCGGATTGGCCTCAGGGTTACTGCGCGGAAGTCAAGATCACCAACAATTCGGCCGCTGCCGTCCTCGATTGGACGGTCACACTCGACGTTGGTGCAGCAACGATCTCCAACGCATGGGGAGGTGTCTTTTCTGGTGCAACGGGTCTCGTCAAAGTGACGGCACCACCATACGGAACGCCCATTGCCGCTGGCAGTTCCATATCCGCTGGCTTCTGCGTAACCAAGTCGACCGCTTCGGATGCACCTCGCGTCGTTTCGGCGGGCATCATCGGCAATGAAGATCCTTGGCTGAAGGGCGAATACCGTCTCGTTTCTGCCGCAACCGACTCGACGCTCACCCTAGGCGGAGACGGACGGTTCGCCTGGCAGGCGTACACCCACGACGACCACCAGATCTGGACGTTGGTGGAAGCAGCGAACGGCTACAATCTCCGCCTCGCAAGCAATGGGCTTTGTCTTTACGACGGCAGTCCTGGGGTTGGATTCGCCGCATGTGACGACCTAAATGGTCGTTGGACGATCGAAACCATCGTCGAGCGCTCCGCATCCAGCCGAGGGAAGTTCCGAATTCACCCGGTGACTTCGAATACGACGTGCTTGTTGCCGCACCCAAGCGGGCCGTTCCAGGGATCGTGTGCGGGAGCAGACTGGTACGTCGATCCCGCGGATTCGGTCTACGTCACCTACGTACCGGACAACCTGAGCGCGACTGACGGCACGCTGTTTACGTCGCGTTTCGTCGATCTGGGATACACCGACTTGGGCACGGACGCGACGACGACGAGTGCCGAACTCCTCGCGCTTCTCGAGCGTTCGGACATCACGACGCTCTATCACACCGGCCACGGCTATTCGGGAGGCATCGCTACGGACGGTGGCGCGCTCGACGTCAGTGACGTGACGACAATCCGCGCTGAAACCGCCATCTTCGCGACCTGCCTGACCCTCCGCCCCACGACCTGGATGGCCAAGATGGGAGACTCGTCGAAGCACTTGTTGGGATACTCGGATATCACGTGGGACGCCCCTGTGGACGACGAGGTTGTGACGCGCTTCGCGGACTCCCTACAAGGCGGCTCCAGCTACATGCGCGCGTGGTACTTGTCCAACGACGCCAATAGTGGTTTGAGCGACCGTTGGGTCGGCTACGTCAGAGAATCGGCCGGCATCGTCGAGTATTCAGCGCGAACCAACCATATCCCCACGGACGCAACCTTGGTGTCCCTCGACGGTCAAGGCAAAGTCCTGGCGAGTGCCGCACTCCTCGGTAATCGGGCAACAGCCAAGGGCAATCTCTCGAGTGCCCTTCGCTATCGACTGGTTTCACATCGAGCCAAAAACGTCGCGTGGACGAAGGAGGCATCGACGTTCCTTCCCTCGACTCGAGCGACGGAGTCCGATGCCATTGCCGCAGCGCAGCGCTGGATCGATACCAACGCCGCGCCCGGTGATGCTGCATTCGATCGTGCGATTCCGATCGCGCGAACCACTGAACTCGGATCGACCGAGACCGTCGGCTATTCCGTTCGATTCACGAAGTCCATTGCCGGTCTCACCGTTCGAGCCAACGGCGTCGAGCCGCACCTCACGGTCCTCGTGTCGGGACGTGAAGTCGTCGGCACCACAGAACACTGGGCAACGGCCGTTGCTCAACCACCCGAAAAGGCGGCAGCATTGCTCGACGTGGCCGCAGCCGTCCGTGCCGCAGCGCCCAACATCGCCCGTCGCGTAAAAGGTGCGGAGCCCGCGAAGCTCGTGTCCGCTGAGCCATGCCTCGGAAAGACGCGCGACGGCGAACTCGTGCCTTCGTATCGCGTCCTCGACGCAAGCGGCGGAGCCATCGTCCTCGACGCATCGACGGGCGCGCTGCTCTAGTCGCCCCCTCGGCGTAAACCGTCCCATGCCCCCCGTCTGCGCGCCGCTCTAGTCGCGTCCTCGGTGTAAACCGTCCCATACCCCCCGCCTGCACCCCGGTGCAGCGGGGGGCGCCGATTTGGCTGCGCTTGCGCCCGCGCCGCGATTCATCGTCTCCCAACGCGGGCCGGTTTCGTTGCCTGCAGTGGATCGGGCGAGGGTGAAGCGCTCACACCGACCACCGCGCCGATCCTGCAAACGAATCAGCGTCCGCGTATCGCGCCTGACACCCTGTCGATCTTCCGTGGTACCATTCGCGATCCTGTAGCTTTGTCCGCTTTGCGAAGGCCAACGCACCCCTTCGGGGCAGAACGGGCGCGGAATCATCGGAGTCGTCATGCTGGGTCTCAAACGTTTCGTCACGCTCTTCGTCACTTGCTGTAGCGGCCTCACCATGTCTTGCGCCGCAGACGAGGAGAACGAACACCTTTCTCTCGTAACGTTCAACGCCTTGATGGCCGAACACGGACCCCATCTCGAGGAACGTTTGACGGCGACTGGCGATGCTATCAATCGACTTCACCCAGACGTCCTCTGCCTACAAGAGGTTTGGCTACTCGATCACGTGGAAAAGTTGGTGAATGCGGTGCATTCGACCCTACCTTACGCCTACTACACCGTTCGAGAGAGCACGAACTCGACGAGCTGTACGCCAAGTGAACGCGATGGGCTCGTTGCCTGTGTGGACACCCATTGCAGCGGCCTATCCGCAGAAGAAGTGCCGGCCTGCGCCGTTCGGAGCTGTTCTACCCAATTTACCGCAGTGTCACGCAGCTGCCAGGAGTGTGTGCTTTCCAATGCGGAGGGAGCGGAGTCCATCGACGCCGTTGCGTCCGCGTGTACTTTAGGCGCAAGCGGTTCGGCATACGAGCGACAGAATGGGCTCGTCCTTCTCTCTGCCTATCCTTTCCGGGAAAAAAACGATGTCACTCTGACCTCCAACGTGTTCGAGCGCGGAGTCCTTCATGCGGAAGTCGACGTCGGCTTCGCACCGCCCCTCGACTTGTTCTGTACGCATCTCGCCGCAACACTCGATCTCGACGTCGACGCGAACGAGACGCTCCGAGAACGAGCCGACCGAAATCGACGAAACGCTCGACTTCATCGACGAGGAACGCTCCAAAGGAGATGTATCGGTCCTTCTCGGCGACATGAACTGCGGACCGGACACGGACGAAGTCGCGGGCACCGACACCAAGGATTTCGAACGAATCATGTCGCGCGGCCTCGAAGAATCGGATCTAGTGGCACCCTTTTGTACTTGGTGTTCGGAGAACAATCTGGTCGACGACATCGACGAGGACCAGATGATCGATCACGTGTTCTTCTCCGGGCTCCCTGCGAAATTTCGCACGACCACTCGCCGAGTGTTCGATGAACGAGTATCCTTCGAGATCGACGGCAAGACGGTTTCGAGCGCCCTCTCCGATCACTACGGCGTAGAATCCGTCCTGTCCGAGTGATCGCATCCAAGCTGACCATCGTCGCCATCGGGCGAGGGGCTCGGCACGTGAGACCCTACGGGAGCCGCCGTTCGTCGGCGCAGAGCTCCAGGCGGTTTCCATCGGGATCCCCCACCACGCTTTCGAAGTAGCCGTCACCCGTCCAGCGCGGTTCGCCATAGATTTCGTAGCCCGCTCGTCGAAGTCGCTCCGTAAGTCGAACCACGGCGTCGACGTTCCCGACGCAAAAAGCGAGATGCGAACGACCGAGAGCCGGAGACGGCGCCTGCGACTCGCGAGGCGTCGCCGCGTGAGACGGCGCCTGCGACTCGCGCGACGTCGCCGCGTGAGACGGCGCCTGCGGCTCGCGCGACGTCGCCGCGTGAGACGGCCCCTGCCACTCGCGCGACGTCGCCGCGTGAGACGGCGCCTGCGACTCGCGAGGCGTCGGCATTCCGGTCGACGCGCCCTCGAACATCGACGGCGAATGCATCAATTCAAGACGTGCACCGCCGCCGAACTCGAGGAAGTAGGAAGAGAACCGAGTCTTCGGGTTGTGATAGAGATTCCCACTCCTTGCGCCGAAGAATTCTCGATAGAACGCCGCGGCTCGTTCGAGATTGTCGGTGTACATTCCAAGGTGCTCGATGCAAAGCATGGGCGAAGCCTAGCAGTCGCGACGCGACGAGACACACTCACGCTTCTTACGGCTTGGGCGGCGCGTAAATGCGGAAATTTCCGCTCAAGTGAAGGAGAGCCATCGTGTAGAGCATACCGTCGTAATAACGCCACTTGCCGGTCGGTGGTGTGCGCCGATAGAGCTCGTCCACGAAACGCCACGCTACTCGATCCGTCGCCGAGAGGGCAGCAACGGCGTTCATCGCGACGAGCCCCAGGGACTGATCGGTGTTCGTCGGTTTGCCATCCAAGGTGAAGTTGCTCCGATAGTGACGCCCCTGTGTCGCAAAGTAGGTCAACAGGCGATTGCTCAGCTCGGTTTCGCGCGGATCCTTGGCCCACCACGCAGCATCCACGGCCCAGTTCATCGCAACCCGAAAGGCATCCCACCGGAAGTTCGCCGTGCCGGCATCCCATGACGCAGCCTTGGGTGAGCCGTCGAAGCCCGCGTAGTCCGGAGCGAGCCCAGTTTTGGGATGAGTGCACTTGACGAAGTAGTCTCGACTGACTTTGGCTGCCTCGGACCAAAACGGGCGATCCGCTTCAGGCCCGAACAGTGCCCAAAGCTCGTAGAAGGCCGGGAGATGATAAGAAGGATCGCTATGGTCGCCGTTGACCGAAAAGTTGCTCGTATCCGGTGTAAACCGCACCATCTTGTGCTCGGGATCGAACAACGAAACGGTGGTGAGCTCGCCCTTGTTATTGGCGATTCCCGTGATGGGCTTTCGGTTCTTCATGTGGTCGAGGAGCGCTGACGCCTCCGCCGAATACGCGTAAATCCCCTTACCGTTTCCCCATCGGTTCGATGCAAATAGGAGCGCAGTCGCAAAGTACTCTTCGCCATCCGCAGCCGGCATTTCGTCCATCGGAGTGCCATCTTTGCGCATTTGCCACGAGAAATACCCATAGCTCGGGTGCTTCGGATCGGCGTGATACATGTACGTCTTCGCCCAATTCCAAAGGGCGTCGAAATCGTCCTTTCGATCCATTTGAACGGCGATCATCATGCCGTACGACATGCCCTCGGAGCGAACGTCACCGTTTCCGATGTCCATGACGTATGCCATGGGACCGTTGGCGTTGCTGCCCGCCGCGAAGAAAACGGCTTCGTTGCGCGGACTTCCGTGGAAGAGTTGCTCGTAGGCCTTTGCGATTTTTACATCGACGTCGGCAGCCGGTTTGCCGAGTTCGACGAACAAATTCCGATAGCGCCCCGTCTGGTAGGCCCCCTCTGCAGGAAGGCTGAGTGGCTTTGCGAGTTGCTCCTCGGTAGCTGCCGGTTCGTTCCCTCGTCCCCCGGCACGAGCCTCCGCGCGGCTACTTTTCCCCTTGGGAACGCACGCAGCCGCAAACGCCATCGCCAAAACGATCCCGACGGGAAACGATAACTTGAACATTTTCACGGTCACCTCACGAGATATTGCGCCGTCTCTCGAAGTAACGTGCTCCATATGGGATGCCGTGCAATCGGGAAACGATTGCCGTAAACCGAGGAACGCGACTATCTCATCCCTGCCCGACGCGGCGCTTCCGATGATTCGACGCGGATTGCCCACTCGAACACAATCGCATCGTGTGGCTCCTCGGAACGCTTTGGCGGACAACGATGGTAGCCCGCGGGGATCCGTGACCTATACGCCACGGTCCAGAGATTTTGTCTGGAGCCCGCGCAAACGTCCCTCGAGCGAAGCGGAGAGCGAGCGCATTGGGCGGTCGCGTGGGAACGGACTTCGACGACGACCGCGGACGGCAGCTCGAGCAAAGCAGAGCTCGAGCGCATTGGGCGGTCGTATGAACGCGCCGCGCGCCTCGATCGGTTCGCCCTCCGACGAGTTCGCCGACGCGAGAGTAGCTCGACGACCCGACGCAGTAAAACACCGGCAGAGGACTCGCGCGCGGCGCGATGCGGCGCGACACGTCACGACGCTCGCAACTCGCCTTGCGTCGAACCGGAAAGGCTCAGAGAATTACCCACTCAACGAATCGAAGGCACGCAAACCATGGTAGCCCAAGTACTGGACGATCCCGAACTGTTCCCCGACGACGCCGTGCTGACGCGCGTGCTCGGTAAAGCCAAACACGCTTTGGATACCTTCGTGGTTCGTCTTCGAGAAGAGGTCGCCGGCGCCAGCATCGAATGGCGCTATTACAAAGACGGCAAGGCGTGGCTCGGCAAGGTGGCTCGCGGAAAGAAGACCATCGGATGGGTATCCGTCGGGCGAGCCAGCTTCAAGGTCACCTTCTACTTCAATGCAAATAGCGAGCGAGCACTCCTTGCTCTGCCACTTTCCCGTGAGGCGACGGAGCGATATCACAGTCGCGAAAACGTGGGCAAGCTCAAGCCATTGGTCTTCGAGATCCGCACCGAACGCGCTCTAGACGAGGTCGTCATGGTCGCGAAGCTCAAATTGAAGTCCTGACTGCGCCCCGGCGCGGCATCGCAGCTCTAACGCGCTTGCGCAGCATCGCATACGAGGCTTCCTCCGATCGCGTCGCGCGACGACGCCCCATGCCCGGCTCGAATCCCCCCTTCCTTGCGGCTGGCGAACGGCCGGTGAAGAGAGTCCCGACGGACGTCTCGACTTCACCCTCGAGGCCTATTGGTCCATCCGCAACGCGCCGTTGAAACGGGTAGTCAGGTCGTGAACGTTACCGCGACGGAAAGCCCCAAAATGAGAATCTAGACGTGCACGCACCCTACACCCCTTCGGATTTGTAGCACTGCCTGTCCTTCTGCTGGCTTGCGGCCCCGCGAAGAACAGCGGAGGCTCAACCGACGGAGTTGGAAGTCAGGGGAGCATCTGCGACCTAAAGACCATCACGGCATCTTCCATCGACGACAAAACCTATTCCCAACTTGCACTCGCCTGGGATCGCGACGACATCGATTGTCGACTCGGACCAAGCTTCTCGTCGCATCATCCTGGTGCGGACGACCATGCTTCTCGAGCCTACGAACCCGAGCATAGACGAGCATCGGGCGGGTATCTATGCGCGACCTATGAGCTCAGCGGGATCTGCGCCGGAAGCTGCGATTACGGCTCCACATCGGGACAGGTGCTTTACGCTCCAGACGAAACGCAAGATCCTGGCATCGATCGGGTCCAAACCTACGGATACGAGCATGGCGTGATCTGCGAGTCGCCGCAAAGCGGACCTTACCTCGGAGGCCCGCATCCCGACCCTGCCATCGGAGCGTGGGAGCAGGCACTAGGCGAGACCGTCGCTCATCCGATCGGCTTTGCTCAAACGGAAATGGTTGAAACGAACGGCGGGATCTTGCTATTCGCCAACGGCCTGATTGGTGCGACTGGCAATCAAACGAGCGGCACCACCTATCCTTACTTCCAGCTTCCACCCCACAAAGTTCCGACGGCGGTCGCAATCACTGGCTACAACGAGTTCGCACTCGTAACGGTGATGGACACGGATGAAATGCGAGGGCAAGTGGCCGTGTTCGCCCTTCGTTCCACCAAGCCCGAAGCCTTCAGTATCCCCTATTTTGCACTTCCGAACGAAGCTGGATTCGTCGGCATTCACTTGATGGGTTACGTGGACCTTCCAGATATGATCGCACCAACGGCGATTGCCGTTTCGGGCAACAACGGCGGCACTCCCGGCGGGCATGCCATCGGCAACGAATTCTCGGACCTGCGCGACCCCGCAAAGCGTGCTGCCTTTTCACGAGACGACGACGAGCGCTGGGTAGCCAATTCGGGACAAGCCGTCGTCCTTTCGAAATGGGAGAACGAGATCACGTTTTTGGATATGCGCCCGCTCTTTCGGTTCGTGCGAAGTGTCTACTTCGGCTCAGAAGAAACGTTCAATCGTTCAACTGCGACCGATCCGTGGCCGTACGATTTCGACGACCAACCCGAAGCTGCCCCAGTCGTGGTCCGCACTTTGAGCGTCGAGCGGCCCACCGTGGCGCGGATCGGTAACCAAATTGGAGCATTTCCCAAAGGGTTACAAACTCATCTCAACGCCTTCGTCGCCAACGAAGCAGGGGAAATTCGGCTCTTCGACGTGACAGCGTTCTCGTCCACGGATCGGCCTGTACCGACGGACTCGATTCGCGAATATGCCAAAGTTCAAGCTGGATACAACGTGACGTCAATGACCATCGTTCGCAATTCGTCGTTCAATCGTAGTCTCGTCGTCAGCAGCCGTGCAGACCGAATAGTACAATGGGTGGCGGTTGGTGAGTCCTCCGTCGACGTCGTGCGAGAGCTCAAGGACGAACGAATCGTCGACCCAGTCGCCGTCGACGTAAATGATCGCGGTCCCATCGTCACGCTCGTCGACTTCTCCGGCAAGCGAGTGCTCAGTTATCGGACGGGACCGACGGAGGCCAACGGCGGCAAGCCCCCCGCAAACTATGGGTGCGGAGAAAACGGCAGCGATACGGAATGCTTGAATTTCGAATTTGCGGGCGAAATGGCCTACCCTGGAACCCCCTTCTTCCTCGGGACCTCGAACGTCAACTAGCGCTCAAGAGCGCTCGTACACGACGACGCAGCAGCAAACGAACGTCATCGCCTGGATGCTAGGCGCTCGGCGGACACCTGGACGCCCAGAAGACCTCGATGCTCCAGCGCTGGAGCGGAAGGGCGACGTCTTGCCCACCGTCCTTCACGTAATCGAATCGAGTGCCGCTTTCGCCAAACGGCACGCGGTGATACACCGGTGCAAGCCAACCCGCTTCGACGAATCTCGTGAGCAGCGGACCCGGATCGTCGGACGGAGCCATCAGAGGAACCGGTCGTCACGCAATCTCCATCGGGTCGGCCCCAGCCACCCCCGGTTCCGCCCCACCCGGTGGCACGGGCGAACTTGATTCTGCAGCCCCACGACGGACGACGAAGGTCAACGACAAGACGAACGCCACGCACGGCAAGTCGGCTCTCATGGCAACGCAGACGTTACGCGTGGCTGCGTCGAATGCCGTCAAGCGTCTGCCGTCGAATGTCGTCGGTGACCAACGCCCCCCTAGCGCCGGTCACCCACCGCGAGCAACGGTCACGGAATGACCGAGAAGTGTCACTTACCCTGAAATTGCAGAACTGTAGACGCCTTCGGTATAACCGGCAGCGACGTCCCAGTTGTACTTCTCTTCAACGGCGATCCGACCATTGTGGCCAAGGGCGCGACAGTGGTCGTGGTCCGCGAGCAGCGAACCGAGTCCGTGAGCAAGCCCCCCGGGGTTGGCATCGACCAGGAACCCATTGACGTCGTGCCAGACGAATTCGGCGGGTCCTCCCGCGGTCGTTGCAACGACGGGCTTGCCCGCTGCCCAGCCCTCCAACGCAACGATGCCAAAAGGCTCATTGCGGCTCGGCATCGCTACAATGTCGACCGCACGCAGAACGTCGATGTATTCCCGACGTGAGAGGGCGCCACAGAACCGAATGGCATCCGCCACCCCGAGTTCATGCGCTCGATGCACCAGGCCGTCCATCTCCGCCCCGCTTCCCGAAATGATGAACTTCGTTGCTGGGAAATAGCCAAGCACCATTGGAACCGCTTCGACCAGCATGTCGAAGCCTTTCTGCAGGCTCACACGACCGGCGGTGAAGACCGTGGCGTCCAGCGGTGCAATCCCGAACCGCTGCTTTACGGCAGCGGGATCGATGAATCCGTCGAAGTGATGATACGAGACGCCGTTCGGAACGACGTGGATCTTCTGATGGGGCACCGCGTAGAACCGCTGGAGCTCACTCGCCAGAAAGCCGCTCACGGCAATGATGGTCTTGGCGCTGAAGCATGCGGCAGCCTCCGTGTCACGGACCCACTGCGCAAAGCCATCGAAGTTCTGATTGCCGTCTCGACCGTACTCGGTAGAGTGCATCGTGAGCACACTGGGCGTTCCGAAGCCGGACCAGACGTAGGGGATGCAATTTCCCGTCATCCAGTCGTTCGCGTGGATCAGATCGAACTTGCCGACCAACTGGGTCACTTCGCTGAATCTGTGCACCATGGCCTTACACATCCAGTCCATGGTCTCGACGAAGTTGTTGCTCACACCATGATCGACCCGGTGATAGTGCACACCATCGATCCGCGCATAGGAACCCTGCTCTGCGCCGCGTCGCGTAAAGACGTGCACTTCGTGTCCGCGGCGCTCCAATGCTGCACCAAGTTCGGTCGCATAGACGCCAAGGCCGCCGTGAGAGACGGAATGCAGAGACTCCCAAGAAAATACTGCAACTCGCATGTACCCCCCGATGAGGTTGGTTTAGGGCAGCTAACCTAACCCAACTCACTTTGCGAATACAACCTTGGATTTGGTCGATGCGTTGCGACGTATGTACCAAAGACGCCACGACCCACGCGCTAGAACTCGCAATGCTTGCGCAAACCACCCGAGCCTACACGTTTACGAGAGCCTGGTCGTCCACGAAGTGGCCTGATTTTCGCCCGACTGTATCGATTGACGATGAACGTGAGCGCATGATCGAGCGCAAGTTGAATCTCGTCACTAAATCCGATTTTCGCCCTTATGTCCCGACGTGAAGCGCCGTAAGCGCGGATGACTCACACACCACGACGGTAGCCATCTCGAAGAAATTCCCTGCGATTGCCCAAACACGACTCAATCGTTCGTATCACGGAAGTCCGTCGACGATGGCGAATGCTCACGCGCGACGAACCAATCCCCAGCGCGCCGTCCCTTCGACGTCGAGGTATGCGCAGAAACTCACGCGCGACGAACCAATCCCCAGAGCGCCGTCCCGTCAACGTCGAGGAATGCGCAGAAACTCACGCGCGACGAACCAGTCCCCGCCGCGCTTCGCTATGGGACTCGAACGAATGAGTTCGCGCGCAAGTTGCGTGGTTTCTCCCTCGACATTCGAATCCAGTGCTCGTCGCCAGCGCTTCGGAATGGCGGACGGACCGTAATACGCACCTGCGATCCCTCCGACGATCGCGCCCACCGTGTCGGCATCCCCGCCTCGATTCACGGCCATGACGAGACACTCCTCGAAGCTCTTCGTCGTGAAGAAGGACTGCAAGACCGTTCGCATCGTGTCGACGACGTATGCGCTACAATAGCCATCATGTCGCTTGAAGGCGAATGCTGGATGAATCTCGATGCAGCTCTCGACCAGTGCCGCGAGGCGATCCTTGCCGTGTCCCACCAGCGCCAACTGAATGAGTTGACCCACGAGAAGACACGCCCCGTCAGACAAGGGATGATGATGGGTGAGGTGCGCTTGCCGGATACCCCAATTGCAGAGATCTTCGGGCTCGCCCAGAGTCGCGAGGGCAATCGGAGTCATTCGCATCGCCGCGCCATTGCCGCCGTCGGCCTCGTTCAAGGGCGCTTCCAGACTGCCGTCGAGCAGATAGCGACGGATCCCGCGTCGACAGGTACCGCCGATGTCGCGCGGACGCGTCTTCATCCACGCGACGAATCGATCGGCGATATCGACGAGGACGAAACCATTCTGGACCAGGGAACGTGCAACGCAGAGGGACATCTCAGTGTCGTCGGTGACGGCACCAACGGGAAGATGTAACCACCCTCCGCCGCGGACGTCCTCGAGCACTCCGTACTGAGACTGGATTTCGCCAGGCGTCATGAACTCCGTCGTGGCGCCGAAGGCGTCACCGATGGCGTATCCGACGAAGGCAGCCTCGGCGCGCTCGAGCACGTCAGGCAAATGAACCTGGTATACGGATGATTTCAGATCCGAAGCTCCCGCTAGAGGTAAGAGAATCCTACGGTGGATTGGTCTTGCACTCGCTCGAGCAGGGTGTTCACCAAGGCGTCGAATAGGGCAAGGGTTCCGCGATACCCAACGCTGAGGATGCGGCCCGCGCCGATCCTGTCGTGGATGGGAAACCCGAGGCGAAGCAGCGGAACACCAACGCTCCGAGCGGCGCGATAGCCCTTGCTATTGCCGATCATGAGCTCTATTTCGAGCTCCTTGGCCATCCGTTCGATGGTCGAGAAGTCGGTATCCTCGAGCACTCGCTCGATCGTCGTTGCCGCGAGTGCCTCGAGCCCCTGCGAAAGGGCTCGATTCCTCGCCCCCGTCGCACAAAGGACTGGGCGCATACCTATCTCGAGAGCGAACCTCACGAGCGCAACGACCAGCTCCGGATCGCCGTAGATCGCGACACGTTTGCCGAAGACGTACTTGTGACCGTCGGCATATGCGTCGAGGAGTCTGCCTCGTTCTGCGCCGAGCCAATCGACGGCGTTACGGCCAGTGACCGCTTCCAATGCGCCAATCCAAGCGTCCGTCGCCTCGACTCCGATTGGGAGCCCCAGAGTTTTCGCTGGCACACCCCGTTCGCACAGCACGTCACTCGCTCGAGCAGCAACCCCCGGCATGGTCAGATCGATGGTGGCCGCCGCGCTACACATACGGACGATATCCGAGACGGATGTGCCGCCCTCCGGCATGGGGTGATAGCTGTCGTGGATGGGCCCGTCCAACGGGTCCGAATAATCCGGAAGCATCGTGCAGCTCACGCCAAAGGAGGCCACGATCTCTCGCAAATGCCTTAGATCGGCGGGCGACACGATTGGCGGCAGAACGTTGATTCGATTCGCCCGATCCACGCCAATCGGCGACGAGGCTCCGTCACTCGAACCTTCCGACACTGTAGTCGCGCTCTTGGCCAGGGATTGGACCAAGCTGTACACCATCGCGTGATAGCCCTCGAGGTGACCATCTTTGTAGCTCGGCGTCGACGCGAATACAATCGGCAGGCTGGTCTTTCGATTCGCTCGGTAACGATCGATCATCATACGAAGATCTTCACCAATCGTCTCGGCGAGGCACGTCGTGCCGACGAGGACCGCTTGTGGATCGTAGGTCTTTCGTATGTTGTCCAAAGCACGGGAAAAATTGTCTTCGCCACCGAAAACGGCAGACGCCTCGCTGAAGCTACTCGACGCAACGTCCATTGGTTCGCGGAAATGCGAAATGAGATATCTCCGAATGTACGTCGCGCAGCCTTGCGCGCCATGAAGTAACGGGAGTGCTCCCTGTACGCCCGCAGCGGCCAACACGGCCCCCAAAGGAGCACACAGCGTGCAAGGGTTCACCGTCGCTGCGCCGTCGTGATTATGGCAACTCACGAGTACCTCCCGTGGCGAGCGAGCAGAGGTGCCCACTCGCACCGACGTTCCTTCTCGGCATCAAACGCCACACGGGGCTGTTCGCCGTCGCACGAATCTCTCTGGCAAACGCGACTGCCCCTTCGAACCCAGCGAGCGGGATCTTTCTTTCGTGGTTGTGATCACAGAAGCCGATGCCGAGCTTGTACGCCACTGGACGTTCCTTCACGCCACCAATGAAGACGTCCACGTCCTTTTCGATGAGAAAATTCGCAAGCTCGAGGGGATTCGTATCGTCGACGATGATCGTGTCTTCGTCACAAACGGCTTGGAGGTCTTCGTACTCCTCTGCCTTGCCAGTTTGGGTCCCAGCGAGTGCCACAGAGACACCAAGTTGCCTCAAGGAGCGCACGAGGGAAAAGGCCTTGAACGCGCCCCCCACGTAAAGCGCCGCTTTCTTTCCGACCAATTCGGTCTTGATCCTACGAAGCTCGGGCAAGACTCGTTTGACTTCCCTGGCAACGAGCTGCTGCGTAGCGTCGAGCACTTGGATATCCCCGAAGAACTTCGCTACGCGATAAAGTGCGTCGCTCGCGTCTTCGATACCGAAGAACGAAACACGAATATAGGGAGTTCCATAGCGCTCCTTCATCGCCTCCGCCAAGGGCGTCATCGAGCCTGCGCACTGCACGACATTCAACTTGGCACCGTGTGCTCGGCTAATTTCGTCGACCTTGCCGTCACCGGTCAGTACCGACACGACCTCGATTCCCATCTCTTCGAAGTAGCGACGAATGATCCAGCTCTCCCCGGCGACGTTGAAGTCCCCGAGGAGATTGATGGATAGGGGACCGACTGCGCCAATGTCACCACGCCCAATCAGCGATAACAACGCGCGCGTGGCTGCATTGTAGCCGTCGCGTTTCGTTCCGCGAAATCCCTCCGCCATCACGGGAACGACGGGGATCCCCAACTCGAGTTCTGCTTCGCGACATATCGACGGAACGTCGTCGCCGATGAGCCCAACGACGCAGGTTGCGTAGACGAACGCTGCCTTGGGCCGATGCTTGCGGATGAGCTCGCGAAGAGACTCCGCAAGCTTCTGCTCGCCACCGAAGACGATGTCCTTCTCCCTGAGGTCCGTAGAACAGCTGATTCGATGTAGTTCCACTCCCGACGAGAGCGCGCCACGGATGTCCCACGTGTACGCGGCGCAACCGATTGGACCGTGAACCAGATGTAGAGCATCGGCGATGGGGTATAGAACCACCCGAGAACCGCAGAACGTGCACGCCCGCTGACTCACGGAGCCTGCCACGCTGGCCCGGTCGCAAACGAGCGCGAGGCGCTTGCCTGCTTGGGTTCTTTGCACTTGGCCTTCACGTTCCGTGAGCAATTCGAAGGGCATTGTGTCGTTCCTTCCTAGTCCAGTGGCTCCATTCCAAAGCGCTACGCTCCGTCCTCCCGCTGCGGTCCCCGCCGGAGCTGCACGAGTTGACTTGCAAGACCACGAAATACGGGTTCGGGTTCCCGCATGCCTCTACTGCACTGTTCGTGGATCAGCGCCAACGCAGAGACGTAGTGGTTTCGCCGCGTGGCATCGTCCGCCGACACTTCGGCGTCGATACGTTTCTTTTCGTTTCCGAAACGCTTCAGGATGCGCATGCGATGCACCCCGACGACTCTCGGATCGAAGGTCACCCCGAGAATCGAGAAGAGATCCTCCACGGTTTCCATTTCCGAAAGTTGCGCTTGGAGAGACATAGCCGCTAAAGCGTCATGGGTTCGAAGGAAAAAGCCTTCTTGGTGCAGGTTCTACCGCAGGCCTCGCAGCCGATGCAGTTGTTGGGTTCCTTGACCGAAGCAAACATCTTGGCGGACTCCTCTTCGTCCACTTCGGCGGGAGAAAGCACTCCGTGGGCACAGATCTTCATGCAACGCCCGCAGCCAATGCATTTCTCGACGTCTACTGACTTGACGAATCTAGGGGTCCATTCCTTTCGTCCGCGTGTCATGCCGGTTACGTATGCCATTTTCCTCGATTGCCTTTCTCTTCCGTTGCCGATTGCCCCAATGCCATTGCCTAAGTGATGAGCGAGCTCGACTCCTCGTCTGCGGTTTCAGCCTCGCCCTTGGCGCCCAAAGCCTTGCGTAGCCACGGTGGCGGCCGGTTTTGCAGAACGGTCTGCAGCTTGAGAATTGCTTCGTCGATCGGAGTATCGCTCAGTGCTTTGACGGGCTGGATGTGATGACCCACTAGCTTCGCCGCGGCAGGCCCTCCAATCTGGGTGATGTACACCAAGGTGCAACCATCCAAAGCTCGAGCCTTGGCTACGATGCGATCCTCACCATCCTCGGCGTCGGAGGTCAATTTGACTCTCCCAACCGCTGCCGCCGTATTGGGACCGATATCCCAGAGGTAGAAACACTCCGCGTGACCGAAGTGGGCATTTACCGTTTTTCCGTCGGTGCTTGCAAACGCTACTCGCATGAGCATTCTCCCTATCCGTCGTGATCGGCGGACAGAGCGGCCAGCACACCCAAATCGCCGTTGTGCCACTCTGCCCGCCGAACACTGTTTGCACCATACGCTCCGCCTCGCTCAGGTGGATACGTCTGGATGATTCATCATCCCATCATCTCGAAGAGTCGGTCTTCGCTCGTCCGATCCTTGATATCGAGGAACGTGTTGCAAATCTCCGTGAGCATTCGAACCGTGCCTTGATACCCAATGATGGGTGTCCGGTGCATGTTGACCCGATCGAACACGGGAAATCCAAAGCGAAACAGCGGTATCTTCGCGTCACGCGCCATGAACTTGCCGTGAGTGTCACCGAGGATTGCATCGACGGGATCCGTCATGAGAAGAGACCTCAAGTGCCAAAGGTCCCGGTTCATGTAGATCTTTCCGGATTTGCCGAAGGGGGACGCATCGAGTAACGCCTGCAATTCGCGTTCGACCTTTTTCGAGCCACGGGAGCAAACGATGTGATACGGCGTGGCACCCATTTCGAGCAAGAAGGAGGTGTACCCGATGATGAGATCGGGGTCGCCGTAGATGGCGAACTTCTTGCCGTGCATGTATTGCTGCGCGTCCGTCATTGCGTCCACGGCACGCCCGCGCTCGGCCTTCAGCGTAGCGGGAACGGGCTTTTCGAACAACTCAGACAGTTTCATGAGGAACGCGTCGGTCTTGGCAATACCGAGTGGCATGGGCATCGACGTGTGTTGCCCAGCATAGCTCTCCTTGATCCAGGTCATCGTCTTCGCCGTCGCAAACGGACCGACGGACACGGTCGCCTTGCCGTTGATGGAGTCCGCCGCTTCGCCGAGGGGCGTGCCGCCTGGATACAGGCGATAGGTACCATCATTGGGCGAGTCGAAGGACTCGGAGATGTCTGCAAGGAACGTGTACGGGATCCCAAACTCGTCGAAGTAGCGCTTGTACTCTCGATAATCCGCCGTATTCGCGTCGAAGCCGGCGATGAAGTTCAGCTTACCGGTGCAGCGCCCCTCGATGGCCTTGCCCTCCGTGAGCGTCTGCAGAATGGCGAGCAACATCACGTCGTAGCCGTTGATGTGCGTGCCTGCGAAGGAGGGAGTATTGGCGAAGGCAATCGGAAAGCCTTCTGGAACCATGTTCTTGTTTCTCGCGTTCTTGATGAACGCCGAGAGATCGTCACCAATCACCTCAGGCATGCACGAAGTGAAGACCGCGATGAGCTTCGGCTTGTAGAGCGCAATCGCATTCTCCAGCCCCTCGTGCAGGTTATTTTGACCACCGAACACGGCAGCGTCTTCCGTCATCGCCGAAGAAACGGCCGGAGCGGGTTCACGGAAATGCCGGTTCAGGGTCGAACGGTAATACGAGGCGCAACCCTGGCTTCCGTGAACGTACGGGAGAGTATCGGCAAACCCATGAGCAGCAAGCTCCGCACCCAATGGCTGACAGGCGTGCGCAGGGTTGACGACGAGCGCTTGTCGCGCGAAGTTTTTCTCCTTGTACTCCTCGGAGTTGATCCAGTTCAGGACTCGAAGCTCGTCTTGGCGAGCAATCGGTGTCACTGGTTTTACGGCGAGATTCAGTTCGTTTGGCATGGGGCTCCTTTGCCGCGGTCCAATCCGACCAACGGTAAAGATTCGATTCTGGGCTTCGCTCGTGTCCAGGTTTAGGCCGAGCGAAGCGATGGGTGTAATGAGACGTTAGAAGGGGGCCTTGACCAACTTCCAGGTGGGACTGTTGATGGCCATGTCGATGTCTCGCGCAAACACCGCGAAACCTTGATACCCGTGATACGGGCCCGAATAGTCCCAGGAATGCATTTGCCGGAACGGGACGCCCATCTTCTGAAAGACGTACTTCTCTTTGATGCCGCTTCCGACGAGATCGGGCTTCAGTTCATCGACGAACTTTTCTAGCTCGTACTCGCTGGCATCGTCGTAAATCACCGTCGCATCCGCGAGCTCGGGCGAGGTTCGCTCGTAGTCATCGCTATGGGCGAACTCGTAGCCTGCACCAATCACCTGCATTCCCAGGTCTTCGTACGCTCCGACCGTATGGCGAGGTCGCAAACCGCCAACGTAGAGCATGACTTTCTTGCCTTCGAGGCGCGGTCGGTACTCGTCCACGATGGCCTGCATGATTGGGTCGTACTTCGCGATGACGGCTTCGACCTTCTCCTTGATCGTGTCGTCGAACCGTTCGGCAAGCTTTCGCAGACTATTGCGGATCTTGGTTGGCCCGAAGAAATTGAGCTCGATCCAAGGGATCCCGTGTTTCTCCTCCAGCACTCGAGCCATGTAGTTCATGGACCGATAGCAATGGATGATGGCCAACTTCACCTGGTGGGTGGCGGCGATTTTCTCGATCTCGCCGTCGCCGGTCCAAGTCGCTTTCACGTTGAGGCCACACTCCTCGAGGAGCGACTTCACCGACCAAACGTCTCCACCGATGTTATAGTCACCGATCAGCGCGATATCGTATGGGGTGGACGGCTCCGCGAATTCACGAGTTTCGATGATGTAGTCTCGAATGGTATCGTTCGAGATGTGGTGACCAAGCGACTGTGACACACCGCGGAACCCCTCGCAGTTGCAAGGGATGATTGGCATGTCGAGCTCTTTGCTCATCTTCTTGGCGACTGCATTGATGTCGTCGCCGATGAGCCCCACCGGACACTCCGAGAGCACCGAGATCGCCTTCGCGAGGGGGAACAACTCGGCGGTCTCTTTCAAGAGGACGGCGAGCTTCTTGTCTCCGCCGTAAACGATGTCCTTTTCCTGGAAATCCGAGGTCATGTGCATCGCGAAGCTCGACACCCCGTTGATGCCACTCACTAGATTTCGGCGCGTTCCCCACGAGTACCAGCCGCAACCGACTGGGCCATGGGAGATGTGAGCCATATCGCGGATCGGTCCCCACACGACGCCCTTCGCACCTGCGTAGGCGCAACCTCGGGCGCTCATCACACCGGGAATCGTCTTGCGGTTCGACTTGACGCAAGCGCTCTCGGAGTTTCTGTCGTTCGGGGCCAAGTGAGGAGCTCGCTTGGCCCTGCCTTTCTCGGGATAGGCTTCGAGCGTTTTGTCGATCATCGCCTGCGTCGACTCACGCGTGATGCCTTCCGTGACTTTCGCTTGTATTTCAGCCATATTGCTTCCTCCCCGTTAGGGGCTAATCACGAGTTTCACGCAACTTTAGCCTTAGCAACGCCGACGTTCGGATCGTCGTCTTGGATGATGCCGAACTCCATGAGTAGGTCCTCGAGTTCCTCCATTTGGAGCGGTGAGGGAACGACTAGATTCTTGTTGTCGGACATCTTGCGAGCGAGACTCCGATACTCGTCCGCTTGCTTGTGGTCCGGGGAGTACTCAATCACCGTCATGCGGCGAAGCTCTGCGCGTTGAACTTCGTTGTCTCGCGGCACGAAATGAATCATCTGCGTTCCGAGCCGTGCGGCGAGTGCTTCGATGAGCTCCGCTTCCTTGTCCGTGTTGCGTGAGTTGCAGATGAGGCCGCCCAAACGCACCTTACCGGAGGTTGCGTACTTCAGAATTCCCTTCGAGATGTTGTTGGCCGCATACATGGCCATCATTTCACCCGAAACGACGATGTAGATCTCTTCGGCCTTGTTCTCGCGAATCGGCATCGCGAAGCCACCGCACACCACGTCGCCGAGAACGTCGTAAAACACGAAGTCCAGGTCCGGCGTGTATGCGCCCTCGGCCTCGAGGAAGTTGATTGCCGTAATCACGCCGCGACCAGCACAGCCGACGCCGGGTTCGGGGCCGCCCGATTCGACGCACTTCGTGCCACCGTAACCAATGCGCATGACATCGGCGAGCTCAAGATCGTCGACCGTGCCTCGCTCACGAATGAGATCCATGACGGTGGTCTGGGCTTTGGCGTGCAACATGAGTCGAGTCGAATCCGCCTTGGGATCGCAACCGACAATCATGACCTTCTTGCCAATGGAGCACAGCCCAGCGACGGTATTCTGGGTCGTGGTCGATTTGCCGATGCCGCCTTTGCCGTAGATTGCAATTTGCCTCATGGTCCGAGTTCCTTTTACGTGTTCGACGAGAACGACTTACAACGAGCGACGTGCTCTTGCGCTTGCCGTCTCGCGTCCTAGATGAGCAACAACGATGCCAGTTCCGAATAGGAGCGATTGTTCGCGTCTCGTCGGAGAATCTCGTCGATTTGAACTCTGCGTTCGGTACAAATGCGTGCCGCGACCCATTTCGCGGAACTCTTTTGTGCTCGTGAAAGCGCAAGAGACGGCTCGACGTAACGCGCCGGCGCATGCTCCACATGTCGTTCGAAGCGACGGTTTTGCAGACGAGATGGTCCGTTCACGAACAGGAAACGAAGGTGACGCTCTTACGATCCTTAGCCAAACCTGGGCACCAGCCGCGACTGTTCCGCGTCGCATTCGGCGAGAAATTCTTGCGGCTGGTTCGCCCTCACGCTTGGGCAAACCGAGCTCTGGCTGGGGTCGGCTCACTTTCGTGCCCTGAAGTCACGCCGCCGTTGACCGATGGATACGTGGCTTCGGGAGCGCTCGACGTCCGCAGTCGCGCAGATGAGCGAGACGGTCGCGACGCGTCACCGTTCGAGCCCCGACGAGATCGCGCGGCCGGGAATTGGGCAGAGGTGGGCTCGTCGGAGACCGCGCGACTGGCAATCGCCGCGAGTAGCAACGATTCGCGCCCTACCCCCAGACCTCTGCGACACGATATTCGCCGCCGATCACGATATATTCGTTCTCACCCTTGAGCGGAACGGAAGGAAGCAATTCGCCGAAATAGAACACTTTGACCAATGGCACTTCGACCTTCCACACCGTCGTGCCAAATTCGAAGGCCCTCTCCTTCTCTGACGTGAACGAGAGGAGGTTGTTCAACTTGACGAAGTAATTCCGATGGTCCAGCCGATCGGTTACCTGGTGCTCTCGCGGATCGTACGTGCCCGAAAGAGCGTGATCCAGCGATCGTCTTTGCGAAGACGCCTCAACTCGTATTGGCAATAGGCGTACAGGAGATCGAACTGACCGTAGATGCTATTGGTGCGAGCGATCCCCTTGGTTCGATCGATGTCGTATGGCGAATAGTCCGTCTCGACGCTCTCACTACCGAATCCGCGCAAGGAGCACTTGTGGTACGTCGGGGCGATTCCGAACCGACTCTCGACCCAGCCCTTGAGAACGGCGCCTTCTCGCGAGTTCGAATCGGCGCCCCAACCCCTCAAGAACCGAATGTAGCCATTGCGAATTGCACGTCGAGCGCCCTCGGTCTCGTCCTGCGCCTCGTTCAAGTGAAATTTCACCGTCATGTAGTCCTGAAAGAGCTCCGCCCGCCGACCGTGCTCCTCAGTGGTATCGAGAGTCTTGAAGAAGAGGCGATCCGCAGCAATCGCCCCCTGAATGACGATTGGCTGCGGATTGTCGTTGAACTGTCGCGACGCCAGCACCCAGGGTGGCAAGTCGCAGAGGTTCAAGGTCGACGTCACGGCGGCGTTCTTTTCTACTTTGCGCGAACACTTACGGGTTCGGTCACAATCAGGTTCGCCGTCGTCCCCTGCCTCCGCCGGTTCCCGGAGTGTTTGCCCAGAACGAAGTTGCGCCCCGACTGTCCTACGGCGCTGGGCGCAAAGGGCTCGTACGCCCTCGCGTCACGTAGCATTGCGTGAACGTGGATGCCTGATTCGTGGTGAAACACCTTGCTCCCCACGACGGCCTTGGAAGGCCAGATTTCGCGCCCCGAGTATTCGGCAACGCGCTCCGAAAGCGTCGCGAGCTTTCGAGGGTCGATTCCACTCGACTGCGGCTCCGCTGTCTCGAGCGCCATTACCACCTCTTCGAGGGCGGCATTGCCCGCACGTTCACCGAGCCCGTTGACGGTCACGTCGACCGAGTGGGCACCCGCAGCGAGCGCGGTTACGGCATTGGCCGTCGCCATTCCCAGGTCGTCGTGAGTGTGGACCCCTAAATCCAAGCCCGATGAGACGTCCCGCACCTCGGAGACGACTCGGTAGCACTCGAATCGGATGCCACACTCCCACGGTGTCCGCGAGACGCAAGCGATGAGCACCAAGGGACGAAGCGAACTCGGCGAGTATGCGGAGGCGCTGCACCGGAGCTCGAGAGGCGTCTTGTGCGCCGACCGAAACGTAGTCGAAGTGAGCCAGCGCCAGCGGGATCAGCCGCTTCAGCTCGGCGACGACCCACGGCCATTCTCTACCGAGTGCCCCGAGCTGGATGCCAGAGGTCGGGACCGAGAGATGAACTGCCGGCACCCCGGCTGCGACGGCCGCAGCCAAATCGTCTTCTCGCGCGCGGCACCAAGCCGTGCACCGGACTCGTGGCACCTCGCGGACAATGAGTCGCATCTTCTGCTGTTCTGCAGCACCCATGGCCGGTGTGCCGACTTCGAGTTCCCGAACGCCAGCCTCGGCGAGGAGCACCGCAATCTCGCGTGACTGCGCTTCGGTGAACGAGACCGAAGGGGCCTGCTCACCATCTCGCAGCGTGCTGTCCACGAGCCAAATCCGTTCACGTTCGTTCGACTGAACCATGCTCGCACACTCCTTGTCGTCGAAGCCTTGAAGATTCAGCGGTTTCCACTTCGTGTCGTCCTCGGTCCCGAGCACAAGCCGACCCATTTACCGATCGACTCGCCCTTGGAGCCGCGCGTGACTCGACCAACTCACCAGGCGTTTCGTTCACGAGTCCGCGCGCGGCCCTGGAACATTTTCGTTTCTCCGTGTCAGGCAACCTAGAGAGGGTCACCAGTGCCACATATCCATCCGATTCGACCGGCCGAGTTCGCAGAACGATTCAACCACACATCAAGCCGCTACCACCGCAGGTTGCACCTTTGCCGCAGCGGAATCCACTCGGACGCACCTTCGGAAGGGGTTCATTTTGATAGACCGAGAACAGGAGATCTTCGACCAAACCCTCCGTGGCAAATACTTCGATCCCCGCAGCTTCGAGCACCTTGCGCGGACTGTTACCGGCATCGGTGACGAGTAGCGCGCGACAGTCGGCGAGAAGCGCTGCGAGTTCTTCCCAACGGGTTTCGCCGCGGCCGCTCGACGGTGCGGCACGCTTGTCGATCAGTGTGAAGCCGTCACCACGCTGCGCATAAACCCAAAAGACCGGAGCCTCACCCAAGTGTTGATTGACGAGCACGCCTTCCTGAGAAGCGACGGCAACGTACTTTCGCCGTGCCTTCGAGCTCGCAGCGTGACTCTTCAACAGCACCAATTGTTCTTCCGATGGGTGATGACCGATCCGCCCCACGGCATCGGCGCGACAACGTGCGCAGTGCTCCATTTGCGGCAAATAGGCTCGACAAGCCGAACGCAACTCGGACACCATCGACTTCGGTGGCGCCTCGACACCTCCAAAGGGCGTCCCTGGCACGGGGTGCAGCGGTAGGCAGTTGAATCGCGCCGCACCAAGTTTTGCCGTCTCCCGAGCGACGTCGACGATGTGATGGTCGTTCACCGTCGGAACTAGGATGGAGTTGATTTTGACCATCACACCGAGCTCGACCAGCTTCTTTATGCCAAGCATTTGCGCCTGGAGGATTCGCTCGCCAGCAGCGCGCCCCGTGAGTCGGTCTCCGCCGTCGACGACGAACTGATAGATACGTCCACCAATCTCGGGATCGACGGCGCTGACCGTCACCGTGACGTGGCTCACCTTGAGCGCCGCAAGCGCCTCGGCGTGACGCGGCAAGGCCAAGCCATTCGTCGCGAGACAGAGAAGCATCTCGGGATGCCGCATCCGAACCAGTCGCAGGGTTTCGAGCGTCGCCGCTGCATTCGCCAAAGGATCGCCCGGACCGGCAATCCCCACGACGCGCAGAGACGGATCCTTCTCGAGGACGTCATCAACGTAGTCCGCAGCCTGCTGCGGCTTGAGAAGCACGCTCGTTACGCCAGGACGACTCTCGTTCGCACAGTCGAATTTCCTGTCGCAGAAGTTGCACTGCACGTTGCACGCGGGTGCCACGGGCAAGTGCACCCGGGGAGTACTTGAGCCGAGCCTCGTTGTCGAAACAGGGATGTGCGTTCAAATCCATCGGACACCTCGCCAGGTCGAGTCGCGGTACATGAGAAACGGCTTCGCACGATGCGTGCCAGATCTCATCTGACCCAAGAACGCGGCGATTTTGGCCTTCCCAGTGCGTTCGAACGCTTGGCGCGGTTCAATTTCGTGCCGCACCCACGACGCCTGGTTCGTGAATGTACCGAGTACATCCGTGTACTATCGCTTGGGGAGGAAGCGCTCCCAAGGAATGCCGTAGGTCCGGATTTTGTACTGGATCACGCGTTTCGTGACCCCGAGACGGGCCGCAGCTTTGGTTTGATTGCCGTTCACGTCCTTGAGCGCTTCGGTGATGAGCTCGATTTCGAATGCGGATACGCGTGACGCGAAATCGAGTGGCTCCGGGCTCGGCGCGTAGCGGTTCATTTGCAGCGACGGCGGCAGGTGGTGACCGTGAATCACATCCGCTTCGGCCAACACGACGGCCCGCTCGATGACGTTCTCGAGCTCGCGTACGTTGCCTGGCCAATGATAGGCCGTCAGCATGTCGATCGCGGGCGTGTCGACTCGAAAGATCGGCTTACCCATGGCCTTGCCGTGCCGATCGATGAAGCTATCGGCGAGGAGCATGATGTCCGCATTGCCGCGTTCACGAAGCGGCGGCATCACGATCGGAAATACGTTCAGACGGTAATAGAGGTCCGCACGAAAGGTCCCCTCGGCCACGGCAGCCGCGAGGTCACGATTCGTTGCCGCGATGAGCCGCGCATCCGTGGTCAAGGTCTCGGTCCCACCCACTCGTTCGTAACGTCGCGTTTGAAGCACACGCAAGAGCCGCGTCTGCGCCGATGGTCCGAGTTCCCCAATTTCATCGAGGAAGACCGTCCCGCCGCGGGCGCGTTCGAAGACGCCGAGGCGACGTTGAATGGCGCCCGTAAATGCCCCCTTCTCGTGCCCGAAGAGTTCACTCTCGATGAGGTTGTCGGGAATGGCACCGCAGTTGACCTCGATGAACGGTTCCTTCGAGCGCGTACTGAGCTCGTGAAGCAACGTCGCGGCCGCGCTCTTGCCAGTCCCCGTTTCTCCCGTAAAAAGTACTGTCGTATTGGCTGCGGCAACTTTGGCGATGAGCCGACGAACCTCCTCCATGACCCCCGAGCGACCGACGAGTCGTGCCGACGCTCCCTCCGTGCTGCGAAGCCGACGGAACATCGAGAGACTCTCTTCGAGGCGTCGCCGTTGCACGAAGGGCGCAAGCAATTGCGCCACTTCCTCGAGAAATGCAAGATCGGAGTCGGCGTCTTTCAACAGGCTGTTCTGCTTGTCCGCGCTCAGCGTTCCAATGACCGATCCCCGATCGCGAACCGGTACGCAGAAGAAGGCGAGCTTACTCAGATCGAGACCAGCACGCAGCCCCGAACGATCGAGGAAATTGGGCTCGGCTTGGAGCGAAGGCAGTAATATGGCCTTACCCGTAGCAAACACCTGCCCGGTGACGCCTTCGTCGGGTCGGTAACGCATTCGGTCTTCTTGCTCCGGTTCGACGTCGTGCGTCACCTGAGCCGAAAGTGTCTCGCCCGCCACATCGATGAGCGTCAGAACTCCGCGTTTCAGATCCAGCTGTTCGTCCAGCCACACGAGCACCCGACGCAATGTCGTGAGCGTGTCGTCCTCGGAAGTGGCAAGGAGACGAGCGACACGCGCGATGAGTTGCAGCTGTCGGAGAGCGACGCCCTTCTCGCCGAGTTCTGGTCCCGCGTCGACGACCTTGCCTATGGCACGGGTCGAAACCGGATCTTGTTGAAGGGAGGAACTGAGCAACGCAGAGCGAATGGCTTCCGTTTTCGTGCCAGCGAGGCAACCGAGGGAATCGGACGGACAAAGCGAACAGTGTGCCACCAGCTCGAGATGCTTTGCCGCAAGAGCACGGGCAGAGTCTACCTCTGCCTTGTTCGGCGCCATGAACGTCGCGGGCGCCCCCTTGCGAGCCTGCGACGGCTCGAAGGGTTGAACGTGGAAAAAACGCGCACCCGAGAGTGCCGTGGCCTTCGCAATGGCCTCGATTTCACTCCCGTTGATGCTCGGAATGAGCTGCACGTTGACGCGAACGGTGATTTCCCGTTCGGCCAGCGCTCGAATGCCTTCGAGTTGACGCGCGATGAGGAAGCGCGCCGACTCCTCTCCGGTCAAAATCCCGCGAGGAGCGGCGATCCAATCAATCAGACGCGCAAGAACGGCAGGCTCGACCGCATTGACCGTGATTGTGCAGAGAGCGACGCCGAGCTCAGCCAATCGAGATGCGTGTTCGACGAGTGACAATCCGTTCGTCGCAACGAAGAACGGAAGCTTCGGGTAGAGCGCCCGGAGCCCAACCAGGGTCTCGAAAGTCGCTTCGGAGTTGGCGAGTGCATCTCCCGGCCCCGAGACGCCAGCGCAGACGATCCGGGGTTCGCGAGCGAGGGCCTCCTGTGCGAAGGAAATGGCCTGTTGTGGCGTCAGAAGTACGCTCTCGTGTCCGCGTGGACTATTGTTCGAGCAGTCACCGCTACGGTCACAATAGGCGCATTGCACGTTGCAACGCGGAGCCACGGGGAGATGCAATGCGGCCTGTTGTCGCGCTCCTCGTTGAACACAAGGAAACAAGAATGGGTTGGCTGATTGGTTTGCCCCCCCGGTTGGCTCGACTACGGGGAGTGAGTTCATAGCTGCGACCTTCGCCTTCGAGTTCACCTGGATCTCGGTAACGGCGAGATGTCGCGCTCATGTCCTGTCGTGAATTCCGCTGCGGCGCGACCGTCCTTTTGGTCGGATAGCCGCGCTCAATCACGGAGAAACCGCGGAAAATCCCCCGCGCAGGTGCGCGTGCACAACCTCGTGTGGGCTTTGCAAGCCCCTTGGCCAGCGCTGCACTCGCGCCCCTGACTCGCGTAAGCTCAGGACGACGTCATCTTGCCCACGAGGTCAGCGGCGAGTTCGTCGCGGATCCCGAGTGACTCTGCCACCTTCAACACGAGCTCTCGTTCGCTCGGGTGAATGATGCCGTCAGCAGCCACGATGCGAATGGCCATCTTGAGTGCCAGCAGACGTTGCTCCGGCCAAGGCAGCAAGGGGCGAAGCTTGGCGAGCCGGCTCTCGCGAGACTCCTCGTCGATTCGTCGCTTGGCATCGGTGATCCGCTTCTCGAGATCGATGTGGCTGAGCCAGGTTTCGTCCACGGAGCGTAGGCTCTTCTTCAGGGTAGCGATTTCGGAGTAATCGAGCGAACCGTCGGCGTACGCCGCCAAGAGCATGATTCCGATGAGCGCATCGATTTCCGAATCTGCCAACGTGGAGAGAAGATCCGTTGCTAGAGCTTCCATCGGCCAAACCTTACGACAATCCGAGCAGTCCGGAAATGGACTCCATCGATTCGGTGCATCGCCGTCGAGCTTTCCGTCTCTGGCGGGACTCGAATTGCTGAATTATGCCACGAACATCGGATAGCGTCCTCCGTTCGGACAAATAGGCAGGAGCCTTGGGGTGCTGGCAGGTTCTGCGCGTTTGGTGAGTGGTGTATCGGGCTGTACGCCTTGCCCCCCCATCACGACACGCAGACGCACGACAACCGCGCCGCGCTTCTGCCGCGCCGCGCTTCTGCCGCGCCGCGCTTCTGCCGCGCCGCGCTTCTGCCGCGCCGCGCTTCTGCCGCGCCGCGCTTCTGCCGCGCCGCGCTTCTGCCGCGCCGCGCTTCTGCCGCGCCGCGCTTCTGCCGCGCCGCGCTTCTGCCGCGCCGCGCTTCTGCCGCGCCGCGCTTCTGCCGCGCCGCGCTTCTGCCGCGCCGCGCTTCTGCCGCGCCGCGCACATCAACGCAGAAACGGACCGGATTCGCCAATCCTGCCGGGACCGTCGAGCACGTAGATCCCGGCCGAGTTTGCCTCCACGTGGAAGTCGATGCAGCCATTTTGGGCGAATATCTCGCGACCGGTCACGGCATCGCGATAGGTCCCGGTAGGAACGTCGCAAACGCGAAAATGCCTGGCATCGCCGATGGTCAAGCCAACGACGGCAACGCTCCGTGGAACGTCGCACGTGCGCACGAAGCTGATGGCTCGCCCGGTTTCATCGACGTGGCTCATTCGCCCTTTCATCAATGCAGGGATCTGCCGACGGATCCGATTGAGGCGCTGAATGTGAACGAATAGCGGGTGACGCTTCGTCTGCTCGATCCGTTCGGGGCTCAAGTGATCGCCGTAATAGGCGCGCCCGGTCGAGCTCAACGTGTCATCGTTGCCGATGACGTCCTGAGGCGCCCCCTTCATGAACTCGATCTCCTCGCCATAATAGAGGCAAGGGATCCCCCTCGCCGTCCAGAGCAAGTTGTAGCAAGCGGCGGCCATCCAGGTCTCGCCCTTGAAACGGAAACGAAAGTCGTTGTCCGGTCCCACGTCGTGGTTCTGGAGAAAGGTCACGAGGGTCGTCGATCTCCGTAGATATAGTCGCGAGAGAACACTCGGCCTAGCCCCTCGAAGGTGCCGCGGCTCACGTTGTCTCGAAAGGTCGAAAAGAGACCGAAATCGAGGACGGAAAACCCTGAATCACTGCCGGAGTGCGGATCTCGAGGGTCGTGACCAAGACGCGTATACCACCAAGGGCGAATGAACGACGGCCCATTGTCGTCCCCGAATAGGTCGCCGTACCCCGTTCCCTTGACGAGGTTCTCTCCGAAGACGAAGAGCCCCGGCTTGTGCTCTTTCCAAGCTCTCACGTATTCGAGCAGATTGTCGCGTTCGACGTGTTTTACCGTATCGATACGCAGCGCGTCGACGCCCATGTCGAGATACCGATTGATGGATTCGACGAGGTACTCCTTGACCACGGGGTGCTCGGTGTTCAAGTCGATGCAGTCGCCCGCGAGGTGCTTGGTTTGCAGCGCACGGCTCTCCCAGTCGCCGCCGCAGATGAAGCCGTCTTGATGGTACCAAGTCGGATCGAGACGCGACGCGTCGACACCGAAGAAGCGTCCAGGATCGTAACCCGGACAAGGAACTGTCACGCCGGTCTTCGGATCGACCAACGGCACGAGCCCTTCGGGATCGGAGTTTTGTCGCTCGCGAAACCAATCTGGAGCAACGGGGTTGTCGTTGTCTTCGCGGAACGGGTGCGTGTAGTTCCCGAGGTTACAACGATAGGGACCATGATGGTGCTGCCCTGGCTGTTTACCTTGGGGCACGAAGTATTTTACGGGCAAATGGTCGATGAAGACCTTGTTGCGAATGCCGTACTGGCACGAGTGGTTGACCACGACGTCCTGGATCAGCTTCATCCCGCGGGCATGCATGGCATCGATGAGATCCTGGTAAGTCGCCCCCTCGGACTCGAGACGCGGATCGATGCGGGTCCAATCGTATCCGTGGTAGCCGTGATAATCGAGACCGCTCCGGTTCTCGATGGGTGGCGTGATCCAGATGGCAGTAAATCCGAGTTCTCGAATGTAATCGAGCCGCTCGATGAGTCCCTTGAAGTCTCCGCGCCAATGCGGATCGACGGGATTGCCCTGGCCATCGAACTCGATCCGATCGCGACAGAAAAAGTTGTTGCTCGGATCGCCGTCGTAGAATCGCGTCGTGATGAGGAAGTAGATCGTCTCTTCTCGAAAGTCGGTCCCCGTCAGAACCGTGCCGGCATCGGCTCCTAACCCTGAGCTCCCCTGTGCCGCCACCGCCCCCGGTGCTGCAAACGTGCGAGAATGGCTCGCCGGCGGCTGGTCTTCGAATCGAGGGACCCCGCAGTGCTCTTCCGAAAGTGTCACGATGCCGCACCCGACTCGATAGGCACCGGAACTACAGAAATGGAGAATCCTCGGTTTGGGCGCCGCAAGCGTCGTTGAACACGACGTTGGCACGCTCGACTCCGTCGAGCACGAATTCGTACCACTCGTCTCCAATGCACCGCATCTCGAGCCCGGGCCACGATGTATCCGGTCGCCCTGGCACTGCGCCGAATACGTGAACGTGAACGGACGAGCGAAAATGGGAGGGGCGTTCGAAGAGGAGTCTTAGGTTCGGCATGAATCTGTGATGATGACGGTCTCTCTGCCATTCACAAGGCCCCATCGAAAGGCGACGCGCCCCTACAGGGCACGGAAACCGCCGTGTGTCCCCACATGCCTCGCGTCCCCGCTACCACCACCGACACGAGCGCCAGCGCAGGTCGATGGATCCAATGGCCGTCGGCCGTTACCGAAGGCGGTTCGTGCTTGCGTGTCAGCGCGACGCTCACCCAGTCGCCGCTCGACGCGCGCCTCGGCCCACAAGCGGTTCCTGAAATGCCGAGAGCGGCGCGTTCCCGGGCATCGTCGGTTCCCCAAATGGCGAAAGCGGCTCGTCTCGATGTCGGTGACGTTTCCGACGCTTCGAAGCGAGCCGCCTTCGGCGGTTTACCTATCCGATTCAGCTGGCGTCAGACTTGAAGATCGCCTCGAGCTCCTCGGGAATGGGTTTGGATACCGGCTCGGAGGGACGCGCGTGGCTGAGCGAGCTGTGGGGCTCGGCAGAAGGAGCCGTCGGCGTCACGGAGATCGTCGACTTCGGCACTGCGCTCGCCTGCACGCGCGACTCGACGGGATGAGACGAAGGCGTCGGGGTATGCGTGCTCGGATTCGGAGCAGCGGCGCGCCGCGGGCGCCCCACGCTCGGAGTCGCCTCGAAACCTTCATCCCCGAGGTCCGACCAACCTCCGGGGCGCTTGCGGCGACTCTTCACCGCCGAGCTCGTGCGAACGTTGGTGCGGAACAGATTGAACTGCTCGAGCTCGCTCACGTCGAGGGGAGCCAAGGTTTGCTGCAGTTTGTCTCGAAGTACGCCGCCCTCGCGACGAGCGTCGTTGACCATCGCGATGATGCCGTTCGGCAGTTGTTGCGACGAACAAATCAAATGAATCTGCGCTCGACTATTCTTCGCGCGGTTGCGGTACACACCCAAATAGCAGGCCGCGCCGTTGGTCGTCTCCTTGATGTTTTCGTTCAGTCGTTCGAAGAACGCGAAGGGCGTTCGCGACAACATCTCGTCGGGTGCTTGAATGACGATACCGATGGTCGTTACCTGCTCGAGAGCGTAACCCGATGGCATGATGCTGCTCGACTGGAGCGCTTCGCGCAGACACTTGATGACGGCTTCGGCTTCGAGCAAGGGCAGCTCTGCGCTCGCGTAATTGATCACGCCGCCCGCGAGTAGCAAACGACGCAAGTCCTCGCCGTCGAGCGTGCGGATCGGCACGAGGTCTGGCGTGCTATTCAGACGATTGAGCGCGTCGAGCGGTTCGACGATGACGCTGTTGATCGTCTCGAAGTAACGATCCATCGGGACGTCACTATGGGCCTCTGCGAGACGCGAGTTGTCCACGAAGATCCAACTCAAGTTCTCTGCCTGAACCAGCGCGTTCGCGCCACGCATGGCATTCACCTTCGCCATCCCGCTCTCATTTTCCGTGGGGAGCGTGGCGAGCACGATGAGCGGAAGGTTCAGATCTTCGATGGTCTTTACGAGCTCGCTCGCAGAAGAGCCCGTTCCGCCACCGAGACCGGCAGTAACGAGGACGAGATCGGCGTCGGCGACGTGTTCCGTCACGGCCTGGCGAATGCGCTCGGCGTTTTCGCGAATGCACTCACGTCCGTAGTTCAAATCACCACCTGCGCCGTCGTAACCGTCGATGCCGATGTAGATCCGTTGTTCGGGTAGAAGCAAAGAACGGTTGGCCCCATCCGAGAGAGCGCTCAGATCCGTGAGCGCAGTGTTCAGGGCAATGGCTCGATACCCAAACTGTGCGAACTGTGCGGCGAGGTTACCTCCGCCTTGGCCTAGTCCGATTACGGCGATATCAAGTGAGCGATCGTCGGCTTTCATTGGTTTTCCCTTCGGGCGGGACTCGTTGCCGGACGATACAGCCGCGCGTGGTTCCGTGCTTGTTCACTTTGCAGTGCGGCCGTACGAGAGGTGCGAGGATGTGTGCAGCCACGTAAACGCGCCCCGGACCAGACGTTGAGTTCAAACCCGGACTTCAGGTCCAGACGCATGCCCGACTTCCGCGTGCATACCTCTTTATCTGGAGCGGACCGTTTGGTTGGGTGTTGCCGAGCAAACCCGTACGCTCGAGTTGGATGAAGAGAATTTTGGGGGTTGGTCCGTCGTGATTGCAGCCTCTTGCCGAAGGCACTGTGCACGAAACAGTAACCGATTGTCGCGAGAAGACCGGCAAGTCGGCCAGAGCACACGTAACTACGAGTCAGCGGTGTCGGCGCGAATGTGCGCGCGTTCGCGATCTCCGAACGCACACGGTGTCACCGACCGCGCCCGGTGTGCCCTTGGAGTTTGCCCCTGGAACTGGGATCGCCAACGCCGGTATTCTCGTTCGATGCGACACCTCCACGGTCCCTCCGTAGTTGCGCTGTGTTTCGTTTCCGTGTGTGCCGTTGCGTGCGAGAGCGGCGACTCCGGGGACAAGTCGGGACCGGTCGAGAACGTCGCGGGAGCGCCTTCGGAGTCCTGCGGAGACGTTCGATTGACGTCGTATACGGCAAGCAAGGGCGGGTGGTGCGAGTTCGACCGCACTGCGGAAATACTTCCGGAGTCCGTACGCCAGGGACTCACGCTCGCCATCGCAGAACCCTGGAACGGTTCGAGTTACGGGGGAGATCCCGGTGAATCCTGTGGCGAGTGTTGGGAGATCGCGAGCCTCGATTCGACGAAAATCGTCATGGTGCACGACCTCTGCCCGATCGAGGGAAATCCGGTTTGCAATGGTAGCCACTTTCACTTCGACGTTTCGACCGAAACGGCCAAGGCGCTGAACCTCCAGGGACTCGACGCCGCGAGCACGCGACGGGTTCCTTGTCCCGTGACGGGCAACGCACACCTGCAGATCATCGATCGAAACGAATGGGGTTACGTGCGATTTCAGGTCGTAAACCATAGGATCCCCGTCCGCAAAATCGAGTTCCGCGACGGAAGCGACCCTACCTACTATCCCGCCGAACGCAGCGGTGGCGCATGGGCCGTCGCCGACCATGGCGAGAGCTTCGCCAAAGATGCGAATGGAGGGCGCTTCCGTTTGACCTCGGCACAGGGCGAGGTCTTGGAAATGCCCAATTTGCTCGATTACGGAGTGACCAAAGGTGAGCTCTTCGATTTGGGAGCACAATTTACCGACCAAGAGCCATCGAGCGGCGGCACGTGCGAATTCTTCCCGCCCGCCGACGTCTACGTGAACGGCTATGGCGGCATCGACGAGGTGCGATGGATGATGAATCCCTGGGCGGACGCGGATCCCGAAGAGACCAGCTCAGGCTGCCGCGACGGGAGGTGTCTACGGATCTCCGGAATGGGTTCAGGAGACGGCTTTCACGTCTATTATCGACAGAGCTTCGACCCAAAGATCTTCGCAGGTCTACATCTCGCTGCGAAAGCCGAAAAGGGAAGCGGCACCGTGGGTGTCACCCTCACGGGCGACGGCACCGAGTGCAAGACCACCGAGGTCGCATTGACCGCCGAGTGGCAACAATACGATATCGATCTCTCGACCGCGTGCGCGAACGCAGACTCCATCAACTCCGTGACCGTCTATGGAGAAGCCGAGCTGACGCTGTTCGTCGATGATTTACGCTTCGTTCGAAAGTAGGTCCGTAGCCGAGCGGGAGCGGCACGTCGTCGTCACTCCTGCCGCTCATCACGAACGGCCTTTCCGCTATCGACCACCGTAGGCCATCGCAGGAGTGACGAGGCGTGGGTCACTCCTGCTACTTGATGGCGTCAGTGGTAGGTCGCCGTAAATGCGATCGTCGGCGCCGAGAACGTTCCAGCGCGATCGCTCGTGTCGTCTTTTCCGTCGAGCATGCCGTAGCTCATGACGAAGGCGGGCCCGAGCGACCACTGCGAAGAAACCCAGAAGTCGTAGCCGACACCACCGCCGAGCACGACGCCTTCCATCTCCATATCGTGACTGGAATATCCGTCGCTCACCGATAACGAGCCGTAACCCGCCGAAAAGAGAAAGTGCAAGCCGCGACGAGGCATTGGATAGTAAAGGGCGAACACCTGGACTTCGCCGAGGGTGAGGGAGTTGTCGCTCCCCTTGAAGGTTTCCCCTGAATTTCAGATCCTTGAACGTCGGGTTGACCATTTGGTTGCTGACGAAACCACCGCCGAGGACGAATCCTGGAAACAACGTCCCCCCAATTCGTAGTGCCATGGACACCACCACACCGTTCATCCTCACTTGATCCACGTCGTTCAATGCCTCGGTGTAACGCCCAGGCCCAAATCCGAGATCCATCCGGAGAAAGAAACCGTCGTGAACATGTGCCGTTTCATCCATGGGCTGCGGCGCTGCTTGCCACTCCACGGGAGGAGGAGGTTCAGAAATTGCCAACGCCGGAACCGGCGCAGAAGACGGTGCGGCGGGCGGCGACGCAGGCGCCTCTTTCGCCCCCGGTGCGGCCGTTGATGCCGCGGGTGAACTCGGGGAAGCGGGCGGACTCGAGGACGCGGGCGGACTCGAGGACGCGGGCGGACTCGAGGACGCGGGCGGACTCGAGGACGCGGGCGAGTTCTCACCGACCCACGGTTGCGCTCCAGTTGCTGGAGCCGCCGTGCCAGCGCTCTCGGCCGCGGCACTCGCCGCAAGGGTACAACAGCCAAGCACAATGGCGATAGTCGTGGAGCAGGCAGACCCAGTCTTCATTGATGACTCCCAATTCCCCGCCCAAACCGCAGGGGCGGCATGCACCATACTTCCCCACTGAATCAATCGCAATCCGAGAAGTGGCGACCATTGCGGATGCCGGCGAAACCCGGCATTCCGACGATCTCCGGAGGTCTCCTTGGCTCAACGTCGGGCGACTCGTCCACTACCGGTAACTGAGACGGGCTCGACCGTCGCGCCTCCATACACCTCGATCACACCGCTTCCGCTCACGGACGCCGTAGCTCGGTCGGTCACCGTAGCCACGAGTCGGCCCGATCCGCCCAGCGTCAACACACCTGTCCGTGCCGTGAGCGACTTGGCGTCGATTGAGCCAGCTCCGTTCACGGTGAGCGTAACGTCCTCGGCGGAGCCGCCGAGTTCCATTCCACCCGAACCGTTCAGCGATGCATCGACAGCGGAGACGCTTCCGTCGAGATGAAGCTCGCCCGAGCCGTCGAGTGCCAAGGCGATGGCCTCGACTTGAGATAAGGACCCCACCTCGACTCTCCCCGATCCGTCCAGAGTCACCGCGTCCAACATTGGAACCGTAACGAAAACGTGAGGACCTGGCAGTCGCTCACCGATTTGCACGTCGACATCGACGACGAGCGCTTCGTCGTTGACGCGAGTGGTGACGTGCGACAGCAGGTTCGAATCGATACTGACGCGCACGTCGGGTTCGTCACCCTGATGAACACGAACGTGAAGAGGGCCCGCGCTTTCGACTCGACGGAATCCAGAGCTGAAGCGACGCAGCTCCTCCCCTCGGTCGCCATTACCATCGAGGGCGTCGCACGCGAGTGCGCTGAGCGCAACCAGCAGGACCGCCCCCCATCGGCACGCTGCCGATAGGTCACTGGCGACTGCGAACACCCCTTTCGTCATTCCCCGCTCTGTGCCCACGTACGGCCAAACCGTTCAAAGGCATGAGAGCCCGCCGCACAAACGAGCCCGCCTCGGGCCCCAAAAGGACCTCAACGTGGTCTCATTCGCTCAGTCCCCCTGAGCGCCTTGCCAGTCTGCGAACGCCTTGCCAGCCTGCGAACGCCTTGCCAGCCTGCGAACGCCTTGCCAACCCTGCGACAAGAAGGCGAATCGATACGACCTTCGCATGCGGCTGACGCGGGAGCCCGGTTCAACCGACCGGGCTCCCGACAGCGACTCACCGGCAAGCCCCGGTTTCGATGGAAGCCGGCCGAACCGAAGTATTCTGAATGCTGTTTGGATCGGTCTTGGCCACTTCGAGTCCCCAATCCGTAAGGCCGTCGTAAGTGCCGTTCGACGTCATGTCGAAGGGACCATCCGTCTTGCAGTCACCATTCTTTACGCCGCCCCAGGACCAGGCAAGGTAGCCGATCTCGAGTTCCTTGGCCTTTGCCAGTAGCGTCTTATAGTCGAAGGGCGCGGCGGCGCATTGGTAAACGGCATGCTGGGCAAACTCGCCAACGATGAGCGGTAGGTCCATTGCTGCCGACTCGTCGAGTTCCCTGATGACTCGCGCTCCTTTGGGATCGTTCCACCACATATGCACCGAAAACATCAAATTGTGATCCGGATCGGCCTCGATGAGTCCGGGCCCCTGGGATTGCAGCATGTCGATGCCCTGTCCCCAGCTCGATCCATCGATGATCAGAGGAACGTGAATGCCCGCGGCACGCATCTTGGTGACCGCGTTGGTGTACTCCGTCGTGTACGTCGCGGCGGTCACCTTGTCGTTTCCGACCTCGTTCGCGATATTGATGAGGAGCCGATCCTCGTACTTCTTGATGACCTCGACGACGTCGCTACGAACCCACCAATCGACGCACGTCGAAAGAAGCGTCATGTCACCCGTTGCGTCGTGCAACTCCGGCATCGGGATCAACTTGTTTGCTAGTGCGTTGGCGATGGCAGCGTCGAGTTGCGCCGCGGTCCCGTCCTTCGCGGTCCAGACGATACGAACGACGTTGGCGCCCGTCTTGGCGATCTCGGCAAAGTAAGGCGAACCGTTCTTCTGGCCGCTCCACACCACCATCTCGCTCACGCCCCGCAAAACGACCTTTTCACAGCAGCGATCGCGCAAGAAACGTCCGTCGACCCAGAAACCGGTCTTTCCCGAACACGCCGGGTTACCAGTGCCGCCGCCCAGGGCCGCAGTTTGACCTCCAAAGGTCGCATTCTGCGACGTGCCCCCCGCGCCGCCGACCCCTGTCGAAATGGAAGTGCTTCCGCCAACGGAGGAGCTTTCAGATGAAGTCTCGTCGTTGCATCCGCCAAGCAGGGCACCAATTGCGAGCATGGCGATCCAGGAGCGCCCGAGGAAACGCGTCTGAGGCGCGAGATGTCGTTGTCTTGTCATTGAGTATTCCGGTCGAGTGTAAGGTTCGTCCCATCAGCCATCACGACATCGGGGGATGACGTGGCGCCGCGAGGGAGGTCGAGGAGGTGTGATGGAGATCACTCTGCGCTTCAACCGTTTTAGTGAGACTTCGCGCGTCGTTTTGGCTTTTTTCATGCCCGTTGACGCATGATTGATACTTACGTGTACCTGATACGAAACTGGACAACCGATTCGCAGTTCGTGATTTGCATGTGACGGTTCAATTGCGATGAGGTTGCCTCGCGAAGCAGACTCCTGTTCAACACACTTCCGTGGCCGGCTTTGGGACTGCGCATCGATGGGCGAGTAAGCTCCGCGTTTCGGAAGAACTTGCGCGTTTCGTCGGAGTCTATCGAATCCGCGGATTGCAAAAACGGAAAAGGGCGGCCGCTCGATTCGGGCAACCATCATCCGAGGAGCGCTGCAGCGAGCGCATTGTCGATCTCGGAAGCATCAGAGCGTGCTGAATATGACCGAGGACCTCGTGAGGACAGGAGCGAAACGCAACTTCGCAACCGCCCGATAGCGCCCAACGCATAGCGAGAGTTCATCACGAACGAGCAGACGAACATCGACTGCCGAATCATCACTTCGATGCACGCAACCAATGTCGCTCGAAGACGAGACAGCACCCAAGATGCGACGCGCGGACAATTCGATTGGACCTTCCGCGCCCGCAACTTCCGCATCGCACACTCAACCCGACGGGCTGAACGGTGAGGTCGCTCAGCGATCGGCAGGTGTCCCCAATGGCAAGCCGCGCACGCGGTCACCGGTGAGGGCGCCCGCTACTTCGTCTTCGTCCGCGTCGCCACCTCGTCTTCGTCCGCGTCGCCACCTCGTCTTCGTCCGCGTCGCCACCTCGTCTTCGTCCGCGTCGCCACCTCGTCTTCGTCCGCGTCGCCACCTCGTCTTCGTCCGCGTCGCCACCTCGTCTTCGTCCGCGTCGCCACCTCGTCGTCAGTCAGCGCCGACGGAGACGTCGCTATACTCGCCGTGGTCTACGTCGACGGCAACGGCAACGGCGCCAATTACTTCGTCCTCGTCGGCCCGCGCAGACGGATCGAAGTTGCCACGGGTCACCACCCCTCGAGTCCTGCATCGAATTTGCGATTTTGCCGTTGATCGCTCGCAATGCGGTGCAACCCTTACCGAGTCTTTCGACTCCCGCACTCGAAGCGACCGTCGAAAGGCCCAGCAAAGAGAGAATGACGCTTTGGCATTGCACACGCGAGCTTCCCTGAGCTTCATCGCCACCATCCGTTTCATCGTTGGGCTTCTCGTTTGCACTTGGATTCAGACCGTAACGACGTCGGCCATCGCCGCAGACATCGCCGCACCCATCGGTGGTTCACCCGTGCTCGTTCCAGAAGGACGGGTCGTGTGCGGCGATCCAGGCGATGGTTGGCAGCTCGAAGGGAGAAACAACTCCCTGAGACCTCCTACCGATCCGGCGCTCGTTGGTAAGACGACGACCATTCGTGTCGCGACGACCTTGCCGGGGTGCCTCACGACCAAAGAGACGCTCACGATCCAAGTAACGGGTCCCCAACCCGTGGTCGATCGTCGTTCCATTGACCTATGGGTAGATGAAGGTCGTATCGAACTCCGCGGAACGAACCTGGAAGGAACCCGCCTCGAATGGGAGGCCAAGGGCGAACGCGGCAGCGACACTTGCACTACGCCCGCGGTGGTCAACGGCCAACCCACTTGCTCGTACTCCGTGCGTCGAGGACTCGAGGCTTCACCGACCGTAATATCCCTGCGACTGTTTCCGGCGGGAAGTCCAGCACAAGGTGTCGTCTTCGGCAGCAATGGACAACCCCTCTCGGACGACGCAACTCAGGTGGTGCCAGCGCGCATCATCGTGAATGCGACGCTCATTGCAGAAGAACGCATCGATCTCTCCTCGGGAGAAGCACGAATTTCGCTCCGCCATCCAGAAGCCGTAGCCGCTGCGGCCTGCGACAACGGGCGCTGTGAAGTCGTGGACAACGAGGTCCGCGTTCGTGCCACGGTTGGTTCCGCGCGAACACTGAGTTTGCGATTGAAACTGACACCACGCATCTTCGCAAAAACCGCCGATGCGTTCAGTCAAAACCTGACGATTCCCCTCGAAGTCACCTATTGTCCGGTGTCGGTCGTCTCGCCGCCTCCTCCCCGCGACACCGAAGACACGCGCGTCGTCGTCCGGCTCGACGCGCGTTGCGGGGTGAACGCGGAGAGCATTCGCTGGACGGCAAATGGTAATCCCGTAAACAACCTCGAGACGGAAACGCGTGAGGGTTCCGTCTACGTGCTTCTCGGGCTCGGACGGCTCAACACCGAACGGGTTACCCTCGCGGCTTTGCGCGGTACCGCAGAGCATTCCGTCATTGGACTCTCCACGGTCACGACCGTCCCTGCGTTGAAGCTAAAGGTCACGTTACACCTCACTGGTTTCGGCGAGATCGACTTCATGCCGACCAATCGGGACGCCATTCTCTCCGTCACCGCGCCCAATCTCGCCGGCAAGCTCGTCGCGTTACCCATGAGTGGCGTCTATACCGTAACGGAGCGCGGCGGTCGCATGTGGGTCCGGGGCGATGCCGGTGGTGGATACGTCCTACTCCAGTTCGCGCTACGTGACGACAGTCTGCCAGGGCCCCTCGCCAAAGCGGATCTGGCTCACGTCGAGGCTCCGGTTCAACACGCACTCCGCGAGGTCAACGTACCCACGCCGATCGGCATCGTCGACTCCACTCGTCCCGTCGCAGAAGTGCTCTGCACGGACGCAAGAGGACGTCCGGTCAAGGTAGTCCCGGGCATTCCGCTCCACATTCCCTTCGCACAGCGCGACGGTTGCCGCCTCATCTTGCACCGCGAACACATTCCGTCAGAAAACGGCGAGCAGCGCCTCAATGTCACCGTGGACGTAACGAGTGCGGCGGGAGCAGGACGGCCCGAAGGGCATTTGGCACACCGATTGAAGCTCCGTCACGGTCGAGAACCTCGCGTGATTTGGCTGCGAGGGGTCCAGGCGCAGTTCGATCGCATCAACGTGCAGCTCACACACGTTACTGACGAATCGCAGTACCTACAAGATGGCGGTGAACGTTTCGAGATCCCTGCTGGACAATGGACGGTGGTGGTCGAAAATACGAGCTTCCGACTCTATGCAACCGCGGCCATTCCGGTTCAGCTGTTTCGGTTTTCGAATAGCGCACGCGGCGCCGGCTCGGGGCCGCTCGCCTTGAATCTCGGTGTCCTCACTCGGCTCACCTGGATTACGCAAGACGGTGCAGAGGGGATCCTCGGACTCGAAAGCGGCGTCATGGGGATGGGGCTTTCGACGTCCAACACCCGCCAACTCAATCTCGTTGGCGGGTTAGGACTGCGAATGCCGCTCGGAGGCTCCGGAGCCTCTCAAGCGTCCGTGAACATACATGCCTGGGCTGCTTATCGCCTTGGAGACGAGTCCGCGGCAAAGCTCGACGCCAATGGGAACGTCGTGCCAGGGGAGTACGTCAAGGTGCATCATTGGTCGTTCATCTTCGGCCCGAGCTTTACATTCGGTAATCTTGGATTCGACCTCTGATTTGCACCGATGCGCTCGTGACGTCAGAAAGGAACTCCTTCGCGCTCAGGCGCAGTAGACGCCCAGCGTTTGATCGGCGATGGTGTCCCACGAAAAGGCGGTCTCGGCCGCGCGACGGCCGTTTTGCCCCATCCAGCGACCATGTTCGAAATTGGCGAACAGGCTACCAATCCCCCAAGCAACGGATTCTGCATTGGGCCAGATCTTGAATCCAGTTACGTCGTGCCACACGAACTCCGACGGCCCCCCGATATGCGTGGCAACGACCGGCTTACCTGCGGCCCAAGCCTCCAGCACGACAATCCCGAAGGGCTCGTTGCGACTCGGCACACAGACACAATCTACTGCCTTATACAGATCGATGAGCTCTTGACGAGGCAATACCCCGTAGAATCGACAGGCATGGGCCACTCCGAGCTGCCGCACTCGTGATTCGATTTGCCCGCGGAGATCGCCCTCACCGGTGATCACGAATTTCGCATTAGGGTGGTAATGTAGGATGTAAGGAATGGCGTCCACGAAGACATCTGGCCCCTTCTGCGCGGTGATACGACCGACGAAAAGCACCGTCGGATCCACGGGACCAATGTGGTAACGTGCCTTGACACCTCCTGGATCCAACCAACCGTCGAAGGCATGGTGCGAGATTCCGTTGTACACCATATGTGCCTTCCATTCGGGCAAGTTGTAGATCCACTGAATCTCGCTCCTTAGGGCCCAAGACACGGCAATGACGCGGTCCGCGCAGTAGGATCCATGACGCTCGTGGTCCATGATCCTTCGGGACGGGCCGTCGTAGAATCGATTGCCACAGCGACCGTACTCCGTCGAATGGATGGTAAGCACTCCCTTTCGACCGCGACCTTGCTTGATCCACACCATCGCGTTCGCGGTCATCCAATCATGGGCGTGCACGATGTCGAAGTGGGCCCCCGCGTAGTCCTCGGAATGAAACACCGCGTCAACGAAGGCGCGACACATGTTGTTCACGTCTTCGATGAAATCCGGATGTCCCCCGTAGGGAACGCGATGATAGTGCACACCGTGAATGCGATCGTACTGCCAATCGTTCGGCCACCTCATGCGCGTAAAGACGTGGACTTCATGTCCCTTTCTCTCGAGTGCAGCCGCGAGCTCCGTAACGTGAACGGCCACGCCACCTACGGCGACGGAATGCAACGTCTCCCAGCTCAAAAGAGCAATCCGCATGAAACCTTCCCCTTCCTAGTTCGAATTGTCGACGGGCCAGATCGAGTGACCTCACGAGTTGGAGGGCGTCGTCGATCCGTCAAAGCGAGAGCATTCGATACCGGACGTCTGCATCGCAAGAGCTATTCGCGACGCGAAACCCTCACACGAAGTGACTCACTGAGATCATCGAGGAATCTCCTTTCGTTTCTGCCCAACGGGCAATGCGATCGCACCGCGAATCCAGTCGCAGGTCCACGTGCCGCCTCGCGTTCACGCCTCGATGGAGCAGCCCGCGAGGCGGCGCCGAACCCGGTGCACCCGTGCCTGCGCCTCGGCACGCAGGCTCCTCGGCGCCTATTCACCGTCCGTCACGCGCCTGCTCCCCGTCGCGTTCGCACCGTCCGTCACGCGCCTGCTCCCCGTCGCGTTCGCACCGTCCGTCACGCGCCTGCTCCCCGTCGCGTTCGCACCGTCCGTCACCTCGTCGCGTTCGCCCTTGATGCGAGATCCAAACCCAATTCGATGTCGACGACTGCCCCCAAATGACGACAGACAATCCACGTGCCGCGATTTCGCCCACCCGCGAGAAAATTCGCTCTCACGCGATCTCTTTCATCGACTTGGATCTTGCCGCTCTCGAATCGACGGACATCACGACGACGGTCCACATTCGAAGCGGAAATCGCATGATGAGACCCCGCATCACTGTCCGGCTGGCCGCCGACCGACGAACCCACGCAAGTTGGTTCGCTGCACCGGAAGGTGAAGATGCTGGAGGTTTGAAACGTGATCGGTATCATGCGAGCCCCTTGCCCGATGCCGTTGCTCGTCGGAGTCACCCTGGTCGACTCCCGACTGTCGATGACGAGGGGCATCGCGAGCAACCACGGGCGCGGCTTCATCACGTACGAGGTCAACATTCATGCGCATCGCGAGACTCATCACATGCCTATCCGTCGTCAGCGCAGCTTCACTGCTCTTTGCAGCAAGCTGTAGCAGCGACGAGGAGAAGACTCTTGGAGCTGGCGGACGGGGCGGAGACGGGGGTCTCGCTGGCGAAGAGAATCGCGGGGGCGATTCGTCCGCTGGGGGTTCGATCAACGCAGGCGGCACCACGGGTATCGCAACGATGGGGTCGGGTGGCGCGACGACTGGCGGCTCGAGTGCGACCCCAACCACGGCCCTGAACGAACTCATTTCTTCGGTCTGCGCGTGGGAGTTCAAATGTTGCGACGCCGGGGAGGCCCGATACGAACTCGGTCCCACTCTCCGCGATGCTGCGACATGCAAAGAGAAGTTCGTCTACGAGCTCCGCGTCGGCAATTCACAGAAGAGCCCCTTCCCGAGTTCGACCGTTTCTTCGCTGTTGAATACTCTCGGTTACGTCGTCGATTTGAACAACGTGACGGAGTACCCGATTGGTATCAACGAATGCATCAAGTCATGGCAAGCTCGAGAGTGCAATCGACCAATCCCGACTAAATCCACCGAGCATTGCGCTGAAGCTCAGATACTCCAGAAAGAAGCTTGTGCGCTGACGAACCTCGTGAAGCCCAAGCTCGAAGCAGGAGCTACCTGCAACCTCGCCTTGGCGGAAACCGCAACGAGCAATGACGTCGAGTGCGTCGCTGGAACGACCTGCGTGGCGGCGGAAACCGACGACAACACGGCCAGCGTACCTCGCTGCATGACGCGTGGACGCGAGGGCTTACTCTGCACTTCCGACAAGGATTGTGACTTCGAGCACTACTGCAACTTCACCACCGGCAAGTGCACCGTAAAGGCAGCCACTGGTGAGGCTTGCGCCTACAAGGACGAGACCGCGCCGTCCGTATCGGCCTTGCGCCTTCCGTGCAAGGCAGGCCTGTTCTGTAACCCACTCAGCAAGACGTGCGTGGCCCCGTGCCAAACGGGCTCGTTGTGCAATGACGGCGCGGGCAGCACCGGCGACGATTGGGCCTGCAAGAGCGGAGAATCGTGCCTACCGACCACAATCGGAACGATGCAGGATCGCTTCAAGCTGTGCGGCGCGGCGCAGAACACCGTCACTCGTTGTGACTCGGCAGAGGACTGCGGCACGGGATACTACTGCAAAACCGGTGCGTGCGCCGCCGTTGGCAAAGTCAACAATCCGTGCAACGGAACCGCGGCGGAATGCGGCTCAGGCCTTTATTGCAAAGATGGGGTGGTTCCGACTTGTGCTCCTTACGTCGCCCTCGGCGCCGCTTGCACACCGCGGTCAATCGGTTCGACTGAAAGCCGCGAGTGCAACCCAACTGAAGCGACCGCGGGCTGCGTCTTTCAGTCGAGCACCCTGACGAGCCACGTCTGTGCCGCGACTCTCCTCTCGAACGGAGCGGAATGCGAAGGCGATTGGGATTGCGCATCACGACGTTGTGAAGCCACGGAAGCGAGCGCAACCCACTTCCAGTGCACCGGTGGGGCCGTCGCGAACGCACCTTGCGACAATCTCACGGCATCGGGGGACGCGCTCCGCTGCGGCGAAGGACTTGCCTGCATTGGCGGCAAGTGCGTCACCCAGGCGAATCCGGGCGATTCCTGTGCCACTACGGAAGGAACGGCAGACTCGCTCCTGTGCAAGAACGGCGAATGCAACGCGAGTACCTGGCACGACGCGTCCTTGGTTCTTTGTACGGACGCACCGGTGCCGGTTCGGAATGGCGGCACCGACGCAACCTGCGACGGTCGCTAGACCACTTTCGCTCAGCGCGCCTGCCGGTTCGTCTTCGCGATGAAGCGAGCCGGTCGGCGCCCTTGCCAGCCCCATTCCGACCACGTGCGAGCGAAACGTCATCCACGCGTCTTGGTCACGGCTCTGGCTCACGTCTGGTTGGACTCTGCTGCATAAATGGCGTCTTCGCGTGTAGCGAACCCTCGGCTATAAAGGATCTTGCCTTCGTAGTCCGCGGGTTCCCAATACCAGAGCTCCGGCTCTGCCGGAAAAAGCCCCGTGACCTTGATGGCCACCTGCTTCGTCTCGTCGCCCCGGAATACTCGCACGCTCGTCAGGTTTCCCATGGGTCCCTCGTAGTGCGACCAGCCCATGTGCGGCCGATGCGATTGACGTGTTCAGTTGGGCGCCGCGTCCGTCCTGGCCGAAAAAGACGATCCGTAAGTGTGCCGCAGGAGCCGATTCGATTGCGCCGGCGCGGCTGCGCTCATCTCTTCAATGACGCAACCGCGGACGGACGCAACCACCAACCCACGTACCCGCCGCCGAAACTGCTGCGCGGGACCGCAGCGCACTCGAGCCATCGCTTACGCAGAGTCAGTCTCGACTCGTGTTTCGGGAACTGGAATGGGCATCTTCTTTGCCCAAAGTCCACCCTGACCAAAACACTGCCAGCCCCACTTGAGCCAGCCGAGCAGACTCGACGCAAGCCACAACGCCCAGAGCAGATTGAGCAACCGGAACACGAGCACTGGCAAGGACAAGACGATGGGTCGCGGCATTGCGCCCTGGATGCGGTCCTCGAACCAACGCAATCCCATGTCGGACCCCATGTTCGCAGTCGCGATGTGCATATCCGGATTGGTCACGAGCCCATCGTAGACCGCGCCGCACAGACAACCCAAAAAGGCCAACGTGTAGACCGCGACGAACACCTGCATGAGCTTCTTCAGCCATGGGCGGAGGACGACGACACCGTTACGATACGAAAGCAGGAAGAACCAACCTGCGACGAACCCCGCAACGAACAGCGGCACTTGCGTGAGTCCCAGACCGAGAATCGCCCATTGCCACGTCTTCAACGGACTGTACGGAATGCGCACGAGCACGTAGGCAGCACCGACGAGAAGCAATAGATAGGACCAAAGCAGGATCTTCGGACCCCAAGTTGGACCCATCGTAAAGAGGAGCCAACGTTGGTCGGGCATGTCGATCTCGACGGTCGCGTTGACGGCGCGTTCGCCAATCTCGACCTGCGGCGCGCGGAACCAGAACGAAAGCGCTTGGTTCTGATGCCATGCCAGACTGACCTCCTGTCGTCCCGGAGGAAGGGAGATTTCGACGCTGCTGCCCATGGCACGAATGGGCTCCTCTTTGTCATTGAGCTTCAGTGATTGAACGGAAGCACCGGACGGCAGTTTCACGACGAGCGGAGCGCCCTTGCTGACTTTTGCCGTAAAATCCAGGCGCCCAGCGAGCAGTCGCTTGCCGGGAGTCAGCACGAGATTGGCCCGTTCGATGGTGCGTGACGCGCCTGCGGCTGCCGGTGGCTTCGTCACTCGTACGCTCAGAGTCTCCCCGGGCCACGGTCGAAATCGGGGCGAATAACCGAGCTCGTCCACTCGATTGTAAGGAAAGATCCCGTCGAATTCGCAGTGATGTAGCGACAGGCAGCGGATTTTCCAATCCTCGTTCCACGGACGGTCCTTGGCTGCGACGAGCTTCAATGCCTCGGAAGGCTTGAGCACGCTCGTATAGGTTTGCGTCGTGTCGTCGCGACCGAGCGTGATCACCACCTGACCTTGCTCGACCAACGCCGAGGCCTCGGTCATTTCCTCGCCGGGCAACAACGCGTATCGGACACTGATGGGCTCACCAACGGGACTTTTCCGCTGAACCTCCGTGATGACTCGCCAGGTGTTTCCAATCTCAATCGTACGGGAGATTTCGAGCCACGGAGGCACATGCCGCACTTGGTTCTGTCGTTCCCCAAGCTCGGCTCCGCTTGCATTTTTTGTTTTTTCATCCGCGGTAAAGTGGAGCGAGCCTTCGATGCGTCCGTCGCGGATCCCGTCGACGGTCCAACCTGCTGCGTTCACCGCGGCGCGATGGGGTACATCTCCAGGTACAATCACGAGCTCGCTCCCGGCAATCGGACCACTCGCCTTCACACGGTGGGTTCCCGGCTCGAGTCGCAGGTGCAGGAAGCCGTCCGTATGCAACACGAGCGCCGAGCTCGGCCGACCGTCGACAGTGATCGTCCGCGGCAGCCAACTACGCGCTGGCCCCGGTAGACGATAGCTCACGACCGTACCCGCGTGGACGTCGGCAACGGCTTCGAGATTCTGCCCCGACGCATCGAACTCGAGTCGCTCGACGTCGAGACACACCTCGCAATCGGCGGGTCGCGTCAATCGCGTCTTGAGCTCGTCGAGCAATTGCAATCCCGGAAGCGCTTGCGCCTGCGCGAATGACGTCGAGAAGAACGCCAACAATCCGACGGACACCGCAGCCGCTAGGGGCTCCATCTTCGCCGGCGGCGCCTTCGAGTCTTTGCCGCGCATCGGCGGCTCTCTCCCGAAAGGCGTGCGGCGAATCAAGATGAACCCGAGCAGAACGACACCGAGGACGCGCAAGCATGCGATGAGCTTGTTCCAACCAGGTGAAACCAAGAAGAGCCGTAGGGTTTGGTCCTTTTGCACGGGCCCCGTCCAATTCAGGTTGACCTGACGCCATCGCCACGACGGGAGCCCCGGCCCCGTCTGTACGACGGCCTCAGGATCGAATCGACTGCATCTCGACGTTCTGCTCCACGCCTTTCATGGACTTTGCGATCGCGTCACCGTTTGCCACCGGATAGTCTTCCGCGGCCACTGCCACCGGGCGCAGCGCTCTGACGAACTGCGTCCGCGGCGGCTGCATCCGCTTCTTCGGGCGAAGCTGGAACCGTCGCTTGCATCGGCTCGGGACGATTGACCTCCTCCGCGGACTCCTCCTTCACCGCAAGGGAGGCCGTAGCGACTTGTTTCTCTTGGACGCCCAAATCGAAGGTCGAAGTCATGGAAGACTCACCCCAAGGAGGTCGCGTCACGGGGAAGAAGGCGCCACGGATACTCGTCCACGGAATAACTCGAAGCGAGGAGTCCGAACCCAATGGCGAGCCCCACTCCGGTCCACCGCAAGAGCTGACGGAACCAGCCGATGGGAACCCACCGCAGCAACGCCAGCATCCCCAAGAGAACGCCCCAGAGCACGACGGGCGCATCATCGGCACCGTAAGTGAATACCAACGTCGCGAGTGCCAACGCACCCGGCAATGGACCGATCAATCGCGCGACGGCAATCGTCACGAGCAGGACGTAAAAGAATCCCCACAGTGTCCAACGCGAGGTCCAGGTTTGGTGCACCGAATCTGCGCCAGACACGTGGAGGATCTCCCAACCTGGGGGAAGATTCAGCGTCGTCGAAAGGGAGGTGACGTCGAATCGCCACCCCACCGCCGGCAAGGTGCTGCCCCGAGGTTCGTAACGAAACTCCGCGGTGAGGTTCGTCGCGGGCTTGCGCAGCTCCACGCCGAAAGCCCCGTCGGGGCTCTTCGTGATGAGCAGGTCCTTGCCGTCCGCTTGCGCGTGTCCGAGCGCCGCACCCGCCAAATCGAGACGAAAACTTCGACTGAGCGTGCCCTTCACGACGTCACGCACCGTGTATCCGGCGCCATCGGAAATCCAGCCATAGGTCGCGCTTGAGTGCGAGCTGATTCGGAACGGGTTCCGGCTCGCCGCGTCGCTTGGTCTCGAATCGCAGGCGCTGACCGTCGCTGAGCAAGTAGGCCTGGTGAGCTCGCCAGTCTTCGGGAAGCATCGTTTGAGCTGGATCGAATCCCGGGCGCGCCGCTCACCACGACCTGACGTTGGGCACTGTCCGGAACGTAGACCCAGGTCTCGAGCTCCGGCCAGGGCGAGCGGTGCGCTGGGATCCCGAGTTGCTCTGGAGGAACGGGGTAAAGGCTCGTGAAGGTGATGCGATGCTCACCGGGATGCACTTGGAGAGCGAGCTCACCGTTGTCCTCGAGTTTGGCGGGAATGGCCGCTTCAATCTCGAGTGGGCGTGTTCCGTCGAGCAATGCGCCAGCCAACCGAAGCTCCCGCGTTTTGCCGGACACTTGGAGAACCAAGAGCGTCTTCACTCGCAATGGCACACCATCCTCGATGCGACGAAACACGTCGAGCTTCACGCGCTCCGTATCGACATCGAGCCCCGCTCCACCGGCTTGTAGCCGCAGGTGCCGCCGTTCTCTTCACGGCGAGGAAAGTCGATGACGTGACCGCGCACGGAAAGGCGAACCAGCCCGAGATCTTGCGGAACCTGCAGGGTTTCTGGCGCCTCGGCCCAGAGAAACTGACCCGGAATCCGGTGTGCTCCCGGAGACAGCCGAGTTGCGGGCGACCCACCTTTCGAGAGCACCACTTCCGCGCGATTGTCGACCTCGACACCTTCTGGCCAATGTTGCGCCGAACCCGGGAGCGTGACCCACCCTTCCGCGTCGAGGAACACCTGAAACGTAAACTTCGCGCCAGTGCTTTCGACCTCGAGAGACAAGGTTGCCGGCCATTGACAGCGCTCGACATCACCAATCTTCGGACACAATCCCTCGGTCATCTTGTCGCGGATCCGTGGAACCCAATCGACCAACTCACGAGGAACCTCGCTGGGTTTCCCACCAGGAACGAGGGATTGACCTCTTCTGCCCGAAGGGGAAACGCAAATAAGGTGAGCAAGCTGCAGACGAACAAGCCCCAAAGCAATCGCGAAAGGTCGGGCGATCTCCTCGCGGGCGATCTCCTCACGGGCGATCTCCTCGCGGGCAACCAGGATCTGCCGTGTTCTGGTGTGAGAGCTGCTCGCGATGGGGAGGCTCGATGCTGCCGCACTGCTCGACTCTCCGTGCATCTTCCACGCTGATTTGCGGTCGTCTCGTTCGTCATGGGTCCAGGTCTCACTTGCTTGCGTTTTCGTCCTGGGCGACGGTGAGCTCGGAGACACCGTCTTGGAACCGGATCTTGGTCACCATGGCCTGCTCCTGCAGCCCAACCACGAGGGCTGTAGCCTTGGAGAGCTTGTCACTGATCTCGGAGAGCTTCTTCTCGAGATTGCCGAGGAGCAATCCGCTCGTCGTTTTGACGGCTCGCAACGTTACGATCTGAGCATGGAGCTCGTCCATTCGCGTGCGATACTCCGACATCTGCTCGCGCGTCGTCTCTATCTTTTGCTCGAATCCGCGTCATCTCGGCGTGCAGTTTCAGTAGCTCGTCCACGCGTTGTCGGAGGCCACCTTCGGCGGGTGTTGAGGCCAGATAGGTACGAATGAGCCCCATTCCATCGGGAGAACGAATGTCTGCGGTCGTGAACATGGGGGTCGTCTCTTCGATGACGAGTTCCGCTTTTGCCCCCGGCTCGAATCGACTTGGAAGAGATGCGCCTCGCCGAGACGAGCGCTCGATTTGGTCCCTGCCGCGAGGGTGTACCCAGCCGGCACCGTGTGTTTCACGTACACGCGGGTTTTCTCGCCCAAGCGATTGTAGAGCGTATGATGAACGCGCTGACGGTGCTCGAGCTCCGAGTGAAAAACACCGCGTTGAATGGTGATCACGCGACGGATCCGATCCTCGGTCGAGGTCTTGCGTTCGACGACGATCTGCCGATCGAGCGCAAAGGGAATGAAGGCCTGTGCGCGCGCCGGGATCGGCTCACTGAGCCCCTCGCCAATGAAACGACCGTCGCCAAAGACGGTCACGGGACCACTTTCCAAAGCCGACGTCGTCGGGTTCTTCAGGCGCACCGAACGAAATGGAAATTGCTCGTTACCGCGTTGGCTCTCAGGATCGTAGAGATAAACGACCTCGCCCTCCGCATCGGCGTTCAAGATCGACACCATGGCAGACGTACCCCGGGGCACGGTCATGGGCGAATCCGACTCGAAATGCGACGTGCCAATCGGCTCGGCGCTTTCCGGATTCTTCGCAGCGGGCGCGCCTTGGGCTTGACCGTCGGGAGCAGAACCGCGCGCTCCCTCGACCTCCACGATGCGCACACCGCCAAGCTTGCCCGGTTGTTCACCGCGCCCCAATGCGACGACGCGCTCCGGCGGGATCCCGTTCTTGATGAGGGCTTCACGAGCGCGATTGGCTCGGTCGAGCGAAGCCGCCATCTTGTCCGAGTCTTCCTTCTTTGCGTATCCTTCGACGAGGATCTGCCCGCGCGTTCTGGCAAGCGACTGAGAGAGCTGCGTGAGGTTCCCTTGGCCGCCGCTATTGCTACGTTGGGCAACTTCGGACTCGTATTCCTCGGAGTCGCGCATGGGGAGGGCGGCAGGCGCCGCAGCCCCGCCGCTCGGGCTCGGCACTGATTTGGCGCGGGCACTCTTGGGTCGTCCCTTGGCCGCAACGACCGGGGCACGCTCGACGTCTCCGGCGAGCAACGAACTGTCGTCGAGCTCCGCGAGCACGTTCTTCATCATCGGGCCCCATCTGATTTCCGTAGGTCGCGCCACCTAGGGGAGGCGCAATCGCGAGCCAGTCGTCGGCCTTGAGGGTCTCGCGCTCGACGACGCGAACGTGCCTCAAGTCGAACCGAAATGACATCGCCGAGCTCGAATCCGACTCCGAGCTTCACCGCACGCCAGTCCTCTCCAGAGGTGTTGTCCACGATCGCCCAGGCCTGGATGTTGACCTTGCCCGTCGGTCCCAGGGTGACTCGATAGCTCGGCTTCCAGGAGGGAGCCTCGGTCACGTAGGTCAACTTGAGTTTGTGCGAACGAGCTCCGTTCAATTGGATCTTCATATCGATGAGCCCGGTGCCCGAACTCGGGACGTCGGTCGGATATGAGATGGGCTCCGGTCGATTCGTCGTTGCGTCAGCGACGGTGAGCGACTTCAAAAAGTCGTCCACCTTGTCGGCTGGAACCTGGAGGTTTAGCGCGTCTCCTTGGACGTCCGCATAGCGCTCGAAGTACGCGACGCCATTTCCATACACCACGACGCGGCCGAGCGTCGTTTCCGGTGAACGGACGTAGCTTGTCGCGCTACTACTACAGCCGAGAGCCAAGGCGAGGACCGGTAACAGTGCAGCGGAAATGTGTCGCATGGAATCCCAACGCACGAGAGTACGTGGATTGTACAGGCCGTAAATCGCAAAAACCTCGGACCATTTTCGCCCAAGGATTTCCGCGGTAGAAGCATCGAACTCGGTTCGTGCCGGTCCGGCTCGACGAGAGAAGTTGCCATCCCCTTCGACTCGAAGCCTAGAATAGAGCGCATCCTCCATGTCAGACTCCTCCCGACCCCGCCTCCTTACCCCGGCCATCGTCATGGCGTCCATTCTCGGACTTTCGGCCATCGCATCCTCGACCATCTTGGCCAGAGCGACGATCGAAGCGTTCAATATCAAACACGCCGAGAAGCGCATCGTCGTCACCGGTTCGGCCACACGACGCATCCGATCGGACTTCGTGGTTTGGCGTGCGGAAGTGAAGTCACAGGCGCCCGAGATGTCCCTCGCTTACAAGAAGCTCGCGGCGGACGTCCCGACGGTGGTCGAATTTCTAAAGGCTCGAGGGATCGATCCGAAGCAGATCAAGGTCAGTGCGACGGCCATCGACGAAATTCACGCTCGCGACAAAGACGGACGGGAGCTACCCGAAACGACCGTTGCCTTCGTCACGGTGCAACAAATCGAGGTGTCCTCGGGGGACATCGAAAAGGTCGAGCGCGTCTCGCGTGAGGCCACCGAACTCATCGATCGCGGGGTCTACATCCATTCCGAGGAACCGCTCTACATCTATACGAAACTCGCGGAGCTCAAGGTGAAGATGGCAGCAGAAGCCTCGCGCGACGCGCGCAATCGCGCGGAGCAAATGGCCCTTCAAGCCAAGACGCAGCTGACGTCGCTCATCAGCTCACGCATGGGCGTCATGCAGATCAATCCGGCCTACGAGACCAGCGTCTCGGCGGAGGGGAACAACGATCGCTCGTCTCTCGAAAAGGACGTGCTCGCCGTGGCCACGGCAACCTACGGCGTACGCTGATCGAACTCGGGCGCCAACGTCGCCGTCGGTTCCGGCGGCGGCGCGACGGTCCTTCGTTTGCGCGGCGCGACGGTCCTGCGTTTGCGCGACGCGACGGTCCTTCGTTTGCGCGGCGCGACGGTCCTGCGTTTGCGCGGCGCGACGGTCCTGCGTTTGCGCGGCGCCGTTTCCGTCAGCTCTTGCGGCGCCGTTTCCGTCAGCGTTTGCACGCGTGGGTTGCTTCCTCGAAGAGTCGGTCGAGATCTCGATCCGTCACGTGGACATGGGGGGAAATCCGCAAGGCTCGACCACGCTGGCTCACGTAAATCTGCGCCTCACGCAGACGAGCCACCAGGGCTGACGCTTCGAGGGGCTCCGGTACGGTCGCTCCGATGATGTGATGAGAACGCAAGTTCGACTCGGGGAAGCGAAAACCCAAGGGTTCTAGCCCTGCAACGATCCGCTGCGTCATGAGCGCGAGACTTTCGTCGATGGCCGCCACGGTCCACGTGCCGACGCACTCGAGGGCAGCGATGGCCCCCGAGAGGATAGTCGGGGCACAGGTCTCCCCGACGTCGAAGCGACGCGCGCCGGGACGGTACGCGTCGACGTAATTGACGAGCCCCGCGAAATCCTCCGCCCCGAGCCGACCGAGCCACGTCTCTTCGAGCGGTCGCGCCTCACGCCAGGACTTCCCGACGTAAAGGAGGCCGAAACCGTAAGGGCAAAGGAGCCACTTGTATCCGGAACATCCGAGAAAGTCGGGACGAATGGCGTCAAAGTCGAGCGGAACGGCTCCCATCGCTTGCGTCGCGTCGAGAACGAACGTCGCGCCGAGGGAACGACAGGCCTGTCCAATGGCAACACAGTCGATTCGAGTGCCATCCGTCCAATGGCAAGGCGACACGGACACCACCTTGACGGTCCGATCGAGGGCAGACAAGACACTCCGTGTGAAGTCACCGTCGGATCCCGGGCTCACTGTCGTCACCTCGGCGCCCGTCACGGAAGCCGTCCGTCGCCAAGGAAGCACGTTACTCGGGAACTCCTCCGCAATGACGACGATTCGATCCCCTTTACCGAGCGTGGGTTCGACGGCTCTCGCCGCAGTGCTCATCGCATAGCTCGCCGCAGGAACGACCGCCCATCCATCGGCTTCACCTCCAAAGGCCCGGGCAGCCAATTCACGGATCCGATCGGCATCGGCAAAGAAGTCTTCGGCGCGACGCTCCCAAGGATGGCTCTTGCTACGCGCAGCAACGAGCATACTGTCGCGCGCGCAATCGAGCTGCGGAGAGTTGTATGCACAGTTGAGGTACGCGACGCTTTCCGGAATGTCGAATCGGTGTCGTTGAGACGGTAAGGCTGCCATGGCGAGGACTCGCCGGGTCAGCCTACCAATGGACGCATCGATTCACCAGTCGCGCAGGTCGTTCGTGAGGGTCGTTCGTGAGGGTCGTTCGTGAGGGTCGTTCGTGAAGCCCGTTCGCGACGAGCGATACCGATTCAATCGAGGAAGCAATCCCGAGTCTCGAGGCAATCCAAAGGACCTCGATGGCCCTCTCGAACCCCCATGACCACGACGGCACTCCAGACGACGAGGGCAAAGGGCAGAAGCACCCCTCGAAGGACAGCATGTTGCAGCCGCAGAAGTTGGTCGTTCATGAAGACGCCTCCTTTGACGATGCGTTCCAGCTCACTCTGACGGACGCGCGGTGCGACGGCGTGACTTGCTCGTGACCTTTCGGTGAAGATTGATGGGGCGCTGCACTACTCACGAAATGCAGGCCACAAGCGCATAGTTTAGCGCTCACGTCTCGCAGCCGCACTCGCTTGACGCGCGGGCACATGGCGTTTCGCCCCGGGCTGGAATAGGCTCCGCCGACCCAATGCCCCCACGCCCCGAGCGAGTGAACCCCGAATCATGATCCCCTACGTCATTGTTCCGCCGCTTCGACTCGGGCCCTTGACCCTACAACCCTTCGGACTATTGGTCGCAATTGGGGTTGGGATTGGATGGGCCATCGTCGTCAAACGCGGCAAGGCTCTAGGTTTCGTCGATGCGAACGTTCAATCGTTCCTGTGGTGGATGTGCACCGGCGGATTCATTGGTGGCCACGTCTTCGACGCGATTCTCTATCACCCGGACGAGGTACTCCAAAATCCTTTGAAGCTCGTGATGCTCTGGGCCGGGCTCAGTTCCTTCGGCGGTTTCGCTGGCGCGACCTTGGGGGGACTCGCGTGGAAATATCTTCGCATCGAGCCACTTCGATCGACGGGTCTCCTCGGCTTCGTGCCAATTTTCAAGAGGCGCGAGGTGCCGATGCCGCTTTTGCCTTACGCCGATCTCATGATTGCGGCGTTCCCCATTTCATGGATCTTCGGGCGCACTGGATGCTCGATTGTCCATGATCATCCTGGCGCGCTCGCGAATCACCACGCGCTCGCGGTTGCCTACGGCCCCGGACCCATCGTGGATCACGGCTGGTTTTTACTGCGTTACGGCTCGACGCCAAGGTACGATCTGGGCCTCCTCGAACTCATGGTGACGCTCTTCATTGCCCTTGGGTTCGTCCTTGCGTGGAAGCGCGGCGGAGCGCGCGGCTACTTTCTCGTGGCCGCGTCGTTGATTTACGCTCCCATCCGCTTCGGCCTCGATTTCCTGCGCGCGACGGACAGCGAAGGCGGCGATCCACGTTACGCGGGCTTCACACCGGCGCAGTGGGCGTGCGTGGCCCTGGCCGTTTATGGGCTCTGGCTCCTTCGCTTCATCCGCAGTCGTCCCCCCATCACCCCCTGACACTCTACGCACTCCTGTACGAGCGGGTTCGCAAACGCCGCGCGTCCGTGCCTGCCGTGCGTTCGCGCATTCACACTCGCCCCGAGTTCGTACCTGTCGTGCGTTTGCACACGCCGCGCGCTCGACGGAATCGCGCTACGGATCGCGGCGCTCGACGAGAGTCACCGTGGTCCACGGCGCTTGCGATTGACCTAGCCACGCCGCCCAGTACCAACTCGACACATCGGTGAAGACACGCCCATTGCGATCCTCGATGCGCTCTTTGACGAGCACGCGCTCGTGGCCTCGACGGGCAACGAAGCAACCGAAGCGTTCGCCGACCGATGCACCGCAGATTTGCACCGGTTCCACTTGGTATCCCGCGCCGCGATAGCAGTGCTCTGCAGGGTGGAGCTTCCGCGTCGGCTGAGTCACGTGACGAAAGACGTACCGATGACGTTCCGAGCGAAAGAAAGCGACGCTTCCCGGAAACTCGCGATAAAACCCCGCGAGCTCCGGAGGCATGGGTTCGCGTTCGAGACGCTCCCCGCGATACACCGACGGCCACCGGGGTTCCGCAACGGTCAGAGTGTTTTGTCGGTGCGGCGTGGGCACGAAGGATCCGGTCAACGCAGTCGCAGCGAAGAGCACGGGCACGAACGAGCCACGTCGCTCGATTTGCCGGCTCTTCTGCGTCGGTGCGGCGCGCCGGAAACGTCCGTATAGACCCGCCAAAGCAACGAACAAAGAGAGAAGCACGACGGCGCCGACGGCCTCGTGTCCCCACGGAGGAAGTCGCACCAAGCCGGACTCCACGTAGTACAACGCTGCCGCGCGCCACGCGTTTGCCACGACGAGCAAAACAAAAGCCAGCCCGGCAAAGGGTAGCATTCGGAACCCTCGCAACGGCCGCAGACAACCGAGGAGGGAAACGAAGTAGGCCGTCATCCAAAGCATGCGCAGGCCCGCACAAGCGGGATCGACGGATACCTCGCGACCCGCGAGCATGAGACTTACGCCGCGACGAGTCACGTCGTTTCCCGACAGGCGCAGCAACGCAGCGGCGAGCTCCGTCGTTGCGATTCGCAAAGGGTATCCGAGATAGAAATCCAGTGAGCCAAGGATCGGGACGCTCAACCACAGGAGCCCCAAGAGTCCGACGTTCAATGTCCTTCCGTAGATCAGCCGCGAGGACGTCAGTGCCAATGCCAAGAGCCCAACCAGCGAAGCGATCGGGCGCGGTAAGACGAAGAGTCCAATTGCATAAACCAACGACAATGCCGGTCCGAGAAGCCCCGTGTCGCGCCGAACGGCGCTTGCGACTCGAGCCGGCACATCACTCGCCGCTGCTCGCTGACCTGCACACGAAGCTTTGCCGATGAGCCGTATGGCGAATACGACGATGACGGTGGCGAGTGCCAGGATCCCGAGGGGCTCGTCGGATCCGTCGAAGGTGCGTCGAATGCCCCAAACCACCACGGGCCACAGTGAAGCGAGCTGGAGGGCGAGCACGAGGAAGCCATCGTGGTGACGCAGGAACTCGCGAGCCTTCCACAGCTCGAAGTAAGAAACGCGCAATGCGGTGTGCTCCATCTTCATGGAAAGGCTCTCACGCGAATACACCCGCGCTTGTGCGGCGATTCACAGCACTGCGACAACGGGCTTTCACGAGAATACACCCGCGCTTGTGCGGCGATTCACAACACTGCGACAACGGGCTTTCACGAGAATGCACCCTCGCTCGCGGGACGATTCACGACACTGCGACAACGGGCTTTCACGAGAATGCACCCTCGCTCGCGAGACGATCCCTCTCACTCCGTCGACGAATGAGCAGCCAGAAGACGAGGCCGAGCATGGTGATGGCGACGGCGACCCACGTGCCGGGCTCCGGTACGCTCGGAACGCGGTCGGGCCCCGGTGGCGTGAGTCCATTATCCGTGTAGTCTTTGTCCGTCTCGAGGACGGCGGCGCCGGTGACGCGCGTCACGAGCTTTCGCTTCGTCGCGAGCGCGACGGCCTCGGCGCGTTTACCGCTGGACGTCAGCGCGTCCACTTCCTCCGAAGCCCAGAGGCGCGCGAGGTGCTCGGACGTCTTGGCTTCTTCCGTGAATCTGGCGCTCGCCGAAGGGACCCGTTCCCGAACCGCACGATACTTCGGCGCGCCGTCCCACCTCCGAAAGAAGTCCTCGATTGCAATCGCGATCCCCATCGAAGCGTCGACATCGACAATCTCCGTAAGCGGTGCGAGTCCGTTACGTACGACGTTGCGGCCCCTCCCCGTCGACAAGGCGTAGATGGGTACCGAGGGGCGCCCGCGTTCGATGAGCTGATACAATCGCTCGGAGCCCGAGAGATTGATGGGTTGAGCTCCGTGGATCCCACAGAAGAACCGTGTCCGAATGTCCCTGCGCGCTTTCTAGAGCCCGCAGCAACGAGGGTACGGAGTCCGTTCCACCAACGGCTTTGAGCGTTCGCACGCGCTGAGCCAGAGCGCGCAGGCTTTCTCGCTTGGCGCCGTTCGCGATACCCAGGGATTTGCCGTCGCCATCGGAAGCAAGCACCTCGATCTCTACGTCCTTTGGCGTCTTTTCTAGGGCGTCGGCAAGCCTTTCGATGGCGTCACTTTGTCCGCGCGAGGTCTCGAGCAACACGAGCACGCGTGCCGGACTCGGCAGAGGAGCGACGGCGATCCGCTGCGTAACCACGAGGTCGGTCTCCACGGGATTTGGCGTCCAACTGACTTGGCCGGCACCCGGTACGTCGAAGACGAGGGGCCCGTCGAGCAACGGAGATCGACCGCGCTGGACGGAGCGCTGCAAACGATGGAAGTCGCGCTCTCGCTTGGCCTCGATGGTGCCCCAACGAAAGGTCCGCGTCGCTTCGAGCCAGATCTCTTGCGGTGCTTCGACGATGAAATTGGCGTTTTCCAGCCTAGGCAATCCGAGGCTCGCCTTTTGCTCTTCGACTCGACGCAATGGAGCCGTCATTCCGAGACGGAGCTTCATCGGCTTCTGGTTGAGTACGGGGAAGCAACGGAGCTCGATTCGTCCCGGGCCAATCCAAGTGAGAAGCAAGGGATCCCGTCGCCGATTGACGATGTTCTCGTACGCTCGAACGACCTCTTGTCGTCCAGCAAAGACGGCCTCACGCGGTTCGTCGTTGACCCAAAGGGTCGCCCGGGAGAGCACTGCCCCCTCGGGGAGTGCGAGCTCGGCACGCGCCTCAGCACTGACGGAGCTCGCGTTCGACAGCACCCAGGTCCACTCGAGATAGGCGACCGCAGCAGTCGAGTCCACAGAACCATCGACGCGCGTCTGGGTCAATTTCCAACGTCGAAAGAGGGGCATCGGGATTCGATTGCAGTGACCGCTCGATTCCGCTCCCCGAATCCCAGAAAGTCGTCGTCCCAGTCTTCGGCGCTACATATCCTGCCAGTGATCCGGTAATAGAGCTTTTCCGAATCGTCGGCGCTCAAGGTCGAAGTGAGCTCTCCCGTCAACAAGGTACCAAGCCCCTCGCGACGACCACGATGGGTGCATCGATCCAAAAGGAGCTCCTCACCGTAACTTCCACGCAAATTTCGCAGGGCGGCAAACGCTCGATCGCCCTGCCCCAAATGAGCTATCGTCAGCTCTCGCTCGAACCACTGCGTGCGTAAGATGGGAGCGGCAAAGAGAACGGCGCCCAGGGCAAGCCCAATCCCAATCGGCGCGATTCGAAACAATCGGGACGCCTGCGAACGCTGCGCGACGATGAAGTAGCTGATGATTGCGGCAGCCAAAGCAAAGAATGGTGACAGGGCAAGAATGCCGAGACCGTAGAAGATGATGCCGATCACCGCCAGGGGCGCCAAAGGCGAAAACAACGCGGAATAGACGCTCGTCACCATCAACACGAGACCAAGAGCAATCCGCGACAACCGAGGAAACCTCCCTGCTACGGGAAGCAGCAGCAACCCGAGAAGCACGGGAACGAGGCCCACCAAAACGACATGGAGCGGCGTCGGCAGGGGATTGAACAATTCCTTCCGACACAAGCGTCCGACGATTCCGACGGAAAGGGTCAACGCGGGCAACAGGACGCCAAAGAGAATGACGAACACCGTCTTCCACTGCCCCTTTTCGGGCCGTGGAGGAACCGGACTGGGAGGCTCCTTCGGTGGCAAAGTAACGTCGGGTGCGCCCGCGAGCTTCCGACGGTCGCGTTACTGACTGCGAGGACGAGTCCGCCTGGTCCGGATCCTGAGTACTTCGTTCGGTCATATTCGCCGCTCCGCTCGTTGAACCGGCAGGATATCGAAACCCCAACGTACGTCTACCTTTGGAACGGCTTCTCCACGGAGTCTCCTCGGTTTGCAATCTCCACGAAATCCCCACGTGCAATTCGGACCTCGAGAGAAGAACCGCTTCGAACCGCGTGCAATCGAGCCGTGACGTACCCGCGCGTCAGTACTGGCCCGTCGAACCGCGTCGAGTCACGAGGGTGACGGCGCGGCGCGGTCTATCGATGTCGTTTCGACGCAATCACGGCGATCTCGCGACGGTGACTCGGCAATTGGACGGCGCGCGCTTTACCGAATCCGAGCTCTCCACATCGGGCAAGGAGCTTCGGGACGGACTCCACCATACGGTCGTCGTTCAGCTTCAATGTAAAGAGGATCCCACGGAGGTGCGGGCGCAATTGCTTGGACCAGTACGCGAGGTACCGGAGGGTTACTGTGGGTGCGAGGTTCGCGTCGCAGAGCAGCCAATCCACCTTCGCCGGGAGTTGCTCTCGTTTGACGGCCCCGACCTTGAGGGCCAAGTGTTCGAAGCTCCCGCTCGAGCTCGATGCAATGACGGCCACGCCATCGTCCATGGCTCCCGGATCGATGCCGATGACGTGGAGCCCGCGCTCGACCAAATTGACGACCGCACCACCAGGAGCACACCCGATTTCGACGGCAGTCTGCCCGGCGCGAACGGGAAGTCCGGACCAGGCCAAGAGCTCTTCGAGCTTGCACCATGCCCGAGAGGGAGCTCGTTCGGGCGCAGTCGCACGCGACACACCACCGGGCAATAGAGAGCGCTCGCGAGTGTGCCGATGCCAGCCGATGAACCACGGCTCTGAAATCGGCTCGACACCTGCGTCCGAGTTCACTCGCGGTGGAGACAAGATCACGTCGAGCACGAGGTCGCCCTCTCGCGGCGTTGGCTCACGAAGGAATCGCTCGCCACCTGCCGACGAGATTTGCTCGCGAACCGCATCGAGCACAACGGGGTCGAGACGCTGCCCCGATTCCCCTTCGTCGCGCGAGTAGACATGAAGCCTCAGCGGCTCCGCTGTCCCACGGGCGAGCGCTGACAAAGCGTCGTCGACGAGAGCCAACACGTCGGCTGGCTCCGTCGCTCGTCCGAGGGAGAACCCCCAGTGCCTGGCAAAGGCCGTTTCGAGCCGATGATCGGGCGCGAAGTGCCCTTGCTTGTTCTTGAACGTCAACAGCCCTGGTCGACTGAACGCGAGCACGAGCTCGGGGTGCTCTCGCTTGAACCACGCCGTTGCCTCGGGTTGCACCAGAACGAAGACGAAATCGGGACGTTCGAAGGGACTCATATTGCTCGATCACGGAAGGATGTCGTGGATCCACGTCGAAGGGCTCTGCGGATGCTCCGTGCCACTCAGTTCACCACCGAGGTAGGGGTTCAGATCGATGACCGTGCCACCCGATGCATCGCGCCGGAGCCAGTAAAGACGGTACTTACCGTTGCCGACGAACCCTACACCGGTCCCCGCATTCGTGTACGCGTCGGACACGACCAAAGGCTCCCCGTCTGGCGAGAGTCGCAACAGTCCATCGCCGTCGGGTAGCCAGAAGAATTGATCGAAGGCAGTCCATCCGATCGGCAATCGCACCGGATCCCGAGACTTGGTCCGTGGCGACCCAATAGGTACCGAGCTCCGAAACGTAACGTCCTTGCGTCAGGACATCGGCATGATTGTAAACGTCGCGGGCCACGGAGGCTCGATAGAAGAGATTTTTCCCGTCGGCAGTGAACAGCCAATTGTCGACGTTCGAATACTGCGTGAGCCGAAGGGTACCGACTGACGGGGAAAGCTCGGGGTCGAAACCGAAACGAAGGAGCTCAATCGGACCGGTTCGGTCCTCGAACGCCACGGCAGCTCGTCCAGCGATCCCAAAGAATCGATTACCATCGGCAGACAAGTAACCGCCAGCGACATACGGAGACGAAGACGAGCCCAAGCTCTGTAACGCAGGAGAGGTCGAGTCCGCGAGGTTCCGCCAGGCCATTCCGTGCACGCCGGTTTCATCTTCATAGCCGTAGGTCAAGAGCCCTTGACCTCCACTCGTGAATCCGGGTGAGGAAGACATGAAGTACTTGGGAGTGACTTCCTCCGCCGTACCCGACTCCAAATCGACGACTAGGATTGGCGTTGCTCCGCGATTGTTCTCGTAAACACGGGTCGTGTGCACGAAGAAGCGCGGCAAGCCCGTCGCGACCTTGACGAAGTTGACGAGGTATTCCGCGGGCACCACGAAGGGAGTAAGTCCGACCGGTGTGTCCTTGAACCGAACCGGAATGAGAATCGTTCGTCAAGGCGGACGTCGACGTATCGACCTTCTGGATGACGGCGTAACTCTCGTCATCGTTGAAAGCAGCCTGTGCGAGGGCCTCGTTTGCTTTCAGATCGGCGACTTTGACCCACCTCAGCCTCCCGGACGAGTCAACATGGCTGCTGAAGATCGCGCGTGCGCCGCCAAGGGACGCGAAGGCAAGAAGCCGCCAGCCTTTCGGGGATCGCTCGAAGTAACCGAGACAACTCGCTCCGGGAATGCCAAATTCGATTGGTTCCGACGACCCATCTGGTACGTTCACGATACGGCAGTTCTCTACGTTGGCGGAGCTTGGCGACTTCGCGTCGTAGGCAATGATTTGTCCGTCGTTGATCCAGGGTCCCCACTGGCTCGGGTGCCCGCTCTTCGACGGCTCCAATTGTCGTATGGTGGGAGGAGATGTCGAAAAGTCGACAACGCGAGTGGCACGCTCAGCTTCGGCTCCGTTGCCCTCCGTTACTGCGTAGTAATACCCCGTTGGACTAAAGCGACCGTATTTCGTCTCGCTCGCCAAACGCGGATCATCGAATCGCTGGCGATCCTCGACCCCCATGAGCCCAAGGCGGAGGCCGATCAACTGAGTATTGCGTTGAGCATCCTTCGTTGGCACGACGATCCAACGAAAGGACTGCAGGCTGGGCGAAGTGGACCCGATGGCTGTGGTTCCCGCAACCGACGTGGACGTCGTAGCGCCTTCGGTCTGCGTTCCACCCTTGCCCTTTGCGGTCCGATGGCTGCCCGAGGAGCCGCCCATTCCGCCAAGGGAAGTCTGCTCGTCCTCTTCGACCGAACCGTCCGTGAGCAAGCCAGAGCGACCACACGCCAACACCCCGAAAGCGAGGAGCCCGGGTCCCCAATTTAGGCTCCTGCCGAAACCAATCCCGTGTTTCATGTCGACGCGCACGTTACCGCGATAAGCACGGTGGCGCATTCGCCTCGCGCCCCCACGAGCCAGCGGCATGGACACCGAGGGTGCGAAATCGCTTTCCCACCGGGTCCGTCGCGAAATTTCCGTCACTCGGCATCGAACCGCGCGCGTCCTTGGGGCCCAACCTTGACCTCGAGCCCTCCAACTCGCATGCTCCGGCGCCCAGCCACGTGTCGCTGGGATCCGCCCGATAATCGTTGGGCCACGCTGACAAGGGAGTCTGAAATGGGTCTCGTCGACAAGAAGGTAGCAGTCGTCACTGGTGGCGCGCAGGGCATTGGCGCAGCCATCGTCGAGCGTCTGGCAAGCGAAGGCGCCAACATCGCCGTGGTGGACATCAACGCGGAAAAGGCCGCTGAGGTTGCCGCAGCCATGCGTGCCAAGGGTGTCGAGGCCGAGAGCTACAAGGTTGACGTGTCCAATACCGAGGACGTCAAGGCTCTCGTCGCCGAGATCACCAAGCGCTTCGGCCGCATCGACGTGCTCGTGAACAATGCGGGAATCACCCGTGACGGTCTGCTCATGACCATGAGCGAGCAGGACTGGGATCTGGTCCTCGCGGTCAATCTGAAGAGCATCTTCAACTTCACCAAAGCCGTGGCCCGTCCCATGGTGAAGCAAAAGGGCGGCAGCATCATCAACGTGTCGAGCGTCGTCGGTTTGATGGGCAATGCCGGTCAAATCAACTATTCGGCGTCGAAGGCCGGCGTCATTGGCGTGACGAAGAGCTCTGCCAAGGAGCTCGCGGGACGCAATATCCGCGTGAACGCCATCGCCCCCGGTTACATCCAGACGGCCATGACGGACAAGCTCGACGAGAAGGCACGCAACGCCCTCATGGAGCACATCCCGTCCAAGCGACTCGGCCAGCCCGAGGACGTCGCGAACGCCGTGCTCTTCCTCGCGTCTGAGTTGTCCAGCTACGTCACGGGAGAGGTCATCCGCATCGACGGCGGAATGGCGATGTAAGTCCGAACCGGCTTACGGATCCCAACCGCGCGTCAGACGCGCGATCGACGATCGTATGCCGACGGCACAAGACGAGAACCGCGGGATCCTTACTGGATCGCCGCGGTTCTTGCTTTTTGGCGTTGGGCGAGCGACGCGCCTTACCCCGAAAAACCGCCGCTCACGTGAAGGACGTGCCCCGTGATGTAACCTGCGGCATCGCTCACGAGAAAGCGAATCGCCTGTGCGACCTCGCTCGCGGTACCCAGGCGTTGCAAGGGGATCCGTCGAATGAACGCCTCCAGATCGACGTGACGGATCATGTCCGTGTCGATGAGTCCGGGACACACGGCGTTGACCGTCACCCCGCGATTGGCGACCTCCTTGGCAAGGGACTTCGTCGCGCCGATGAGGGCCGCCTTGGCGGCAGCGTAATTGACCTGTCCGCGATTGCCGGCTTCACCGGAGAAGGACACGAGGTTGATGACGCGCCCGAAACGCTGTCGCACGAGACTCAAGGTCAAGGGCTGGGTGATGTTGAAGAACCCGTCGAGAGACGTCCGCAGCACGGGATCCCAATCCGTTCGTTTCATGCCGGCGAAGGGTCCGTCGATAGCGATCCCGGCGTTGTTGATCACTACGGAAAAGGGATCCGTCTTCACTTCGAGTTTCCCGAAGGCCTCGCTCACGGCTTCGGGATCGCCCACGTCGAAGGCCAACGCCGTGGCGGTGCCGCCATCGCGACGAATTGCCTCGAGGACCTCTTCCGCTGCGGCGTGATTGCCGCGATAGTTGATGACGACGCGGTGACCGTCCGCGGCCAAGAGCCTTGCCGTAGCCGCGCCAATCCCTCGAGCTGCGCCAGTGACGAGGACGCGTCGCGGGGTCTTGGAACTGAAGAAGTCCGACATGCTTTCTCTTTAGCAAACCGAGCGACACCTCCGCAACGCCAAGGGGTGTAGCCGCGCTTTCCCGATCAAAACAAACCCCAATTCTGGTTTGTACTTCCGCAATGCCAAGGGGGGTCGCCGCGCTTTCCCGATCAAAAACCAACCCCGCCCCGGGGTGTACCTCCGCAACGGTCGGGGATGTAGCCGCGCTTTGCCGATCAAAACCCTATCCCCACTCCGAGCTGGAGGAACGGTGTATAGACGCCGCTTTCGCCGAAGAGGGGATCGTCGGTTTCTCGAGTGGCAAAGAGCGGCAGGCTGACCTGGGTGAAGAGATCGGTATCGAAATCGTACAGGCGCAAGAACCGGATCCCAGCGCGAAGGTTCGCAGTGACGCCCATCCCGTCCACGCTGGTGCGGGTCGAGCGATCGGAGGGATTGACGAGTCCTTCGAGCCTCACGAGCATCGCCCCGAAACCTGCGCCGAAGTAACCGCTGGTGGGTGCGCGGCGGGAGTATTCATAGAGAAGACCGACGTCCAACCCCGCAGCCAATCGCAATGCGCGCTCGCGTCCCGAGATTTGAGCAGGAGATCCCGCGAAATGGAGACGTGCATGGATCTGCCATTGATCGGCGCCCCGCGCGAAACCAAGCCCCACCCCGGGCGCGAAGGCAAGGTTCTCGTCGGTGCGCATGATCGATTCGAACAGCTCCAGTCGATACGTGTTCATTCCGCGGATCAATACGGACTGTCTGGCGCGTTCCAAGGCAGACCACTTCGAGGGATCCTTGGCAAGATGCACCGGATCGGTGCCGAGAACGGCAGAGATGGCGCCCGCGAGCTTTCCGGCGGGCTCCTCTTCCTTGGCCAGGGTTGCACGTTCCGGCACTTCACCCTCGAGTTGAACCGTCAGGTAACGAGTATCTGCGGCACGAAAGATCTCGACGACGAGATGAGACTCACAGTTCTCTTCCACGATTCGGTGAGACGGATGCCGTGCCACTTCCGAGCGAACGAGCTTCTCGAATCCGCCGCGGTCGCTTTCATCGGCGCGCACGGTGACGCAGAGCGGAACGCTGGCCTGGGCTCCGTGACAGACGAGTCCAAGAGTGAGACCGAGAGCGAGACCGAGCCAATTGCGAAGGAAGGATGACACGTACCGCCTCCTCAGAAGCTTGCACCGAGACGGAAGGCCGCACCTGGGAACCAGGTATTGATTCGTCCGTCGTTGTTTTCGCTGCGCACGACGTAGGCCGGCAAATTGAGCTCGCCCTGGAGATAGAAGGAAATCGCGCTGGCTCGCATGAACTCGTAACCGCCGATGATGTCGACGTCCAGACCTCCGCCGACGAGCGTCGAGCGGGCATCCTCGTAGCGGCGTTCCTGAGCCTTGATGGCACGGAACCAATGCACAGCGAAGTTTGCGCCCGCGCCGAAGTACGGCGAGGTGAGACCGCGAGGATTCGTATAGCGAAGGACGTGCAGCACGACTCCACCGCTGCCGCCGTAGTCCACGTGTCCGCCGCTCGGGTTTCCAGCTGCGGCACGTAGCCCCGCGCCGAGATCGACCTCACCTAGCGCCTCGACGCCAAATTGGTCGAATTGCCCGCGGTAGCCCATGGTGAGCGCCATCGGCGTAAAGAGTCGGATCCGCTGGTCTACGCCGTCACTCGACGTGGCGCTGCCGCGATGAACGAGGGTATCGAAGCGTCCCGCGCGAAGACGCGTCCCGACACCGAGAACGAAGTGTCCGCGACCGCGGATCCGCTGCGTGCTCTTCAGCGAGTCCGACCAAAGGACGTTATCGCGGTCTACCGTCATTCCAATCGAAACGTCGTGGAGCAAGGCGAGAACGCTGCGCTCCGCGAATTGCGAGAGCTCCGTCGGAAGCAGCTGATCGACACGCTCTTCACGACCGGTGCCGGAGTAGCGTGCAAAGGCGGTCCATCCAGCTTTGAGCGGATACAGCTCCACTTCGATGCGTTGAGTGCAGCCTTCTTGACTTGCGACGTAACCGGGCTCGTGAGTCACGAAGTGCTCCATGAGCCGCTTCAAGTACGCGGTTGGCGTCTGTCCCACGGGCAAGTGGGCGCCGCTTTGCACGCGTGGATCCTGCGTGCCCTGCGGATCGATTTCGGAAGCAATGCTCGCAGCTTCTTCGGCAGCAGCAGAGTGGTCGACTTCGATCACTCGTGGTCCAGGCGGCAGTGCTATCTCGGGCGAGGACGGTGAGGCCGTCATGTTTGGAGTCGTGGGGACGGCATCTCCCGATGGAGGAGTGCCATCGGGCGTCGTGCCGTTCACGACGGGAGCCGACGGGCTCGGCGCCGGAGCAGCTTTCGGTTTCGCGTCTTCCGATCGCTTTTCGACGGGCGCACGCAACGTGACGTCGACGCAAACCTTCACGTCTTCTGCAGCCCGAACTTCGCGAGCGGCAACGGTGAATGCCAATAGGGAAAGCAAAGCCGAATAACGCATCTTCATATCGTCCTCCAGTCGTCCGTCACCCGACACGACGCACACGACTGCGCGCGAAACGAAGTCGATCGCGTCGCGTCGACATCGATATCGCACCCAGGCGACGTCAGACGCGACACGACGCATTCGACCTCGCCGAGCGAAGTCGCACACCGTGACAGACCCAATGTCCTCGAGGGGGCGTTGAGCAACGTCCGTGCCATCCCCGCGAGGAAGGCCGAGCAGCAAGACTTCGTAGAATAACGCTCGTCGTGAATGCAGGGCACGACAACGATGAGGCACGCCTGACAACACTGAGCGTGCCGCGGGTTCACACCTGGTCGAGTACACGCGTGCACCGAGAGACACGTGTACCGCCGTCGGAGGTCGCGCTTCGGCGACGAAAACGTCGGAGGTCGCGCTTCGGCGACGAAAACGTCGGAGGTCGCGCTTCGGCGACGAAAACGTCGGAGCCACTTCAGCAATTCGACGCCCAAGCGCGATGTCGCTACGCGGTGTGCCCCGCACCGACGTCGGGACGACGAACGTCAATGGCGAGGGTTCACAGTCGCGGTCACGGCGCCAGCCCCAACGTGTCGAGACGACGATGCGCACCTGGTAGGCCGACTCGTCGTCGACGAGCGCGCCTCGAGGCTGTTGGTCGGACAGTCTATCTTCGTGCTTCTGGGTGGTTTGGCGTGTCGACCGGCAAGGTCGCTTGGTGCCATCGCCTCCGCGGGCTGGTGAGGGCTTCGGATTTTGATTTGGGGTCGGTGCGTCGTGGCAACGCGGCGGTGCGCACGGGCGTTGCGCCGCTGACACGACAGAACCGAGGCAGGGATTCCACGGAAGAGCAATAAACCTGCACCGGCCATACGCCTCGGCACCGCGAAAGGTGGCGGCTCGCGCTCGTCGCTGTGCCGGTCCGACGGCAAAAGGATTCGGCAATTTGCTCGAAGCGCTTGACCCCCCGCATCGAGGTGCTACCAAGCGGCTCCTCCAAACGAACCGACTCTGGTTCGTCGGGCCATTAGCTCAATTGGTAGAGCAGCGGACTCTTAATCCGGAGGCTGAAGGTTCGAGTCCTTCATGGCCCACTGTCGGTGATGAATCACCTCCCTATAAAGGCCTCGTGCTCCGCAGCACGGGGCCTTTCGCATTTCGGCGCTGGGTTCCCATGCGCGTCCCTGGTTCGACGCAGGCGAGTCCTTCACTGCTCGCTTCGCGAGCTCCTTCGCTCCGCGAAGGACCGCAAGCTCGAACCGATGCTCCACGATCTCGGAGGACGCGGTCGTCGTATCGAACCGAAGTGTGCTCGAAGCTTGCCCCACCGCAGAAGTGAAGCGTCGTGGGATTTCCGCATAGATGAGCTCAGGGCAGTACGGCGACGACGCTCAACGGCATCCTTGGTTCGAGGGATTCGATATCCCGCTCAGGAAAAGTACCCGCTTCTTGTTCCAACGCGTGCGTTCCAACGCGTGCATTCGATCTCGCGAGACGATGAACTGGAGCGGAAAATTCCAGGCTGTTCGCTTCGAATGTAGGTGCGTCGTGCTTTCATGCTCCTCGAGTACCCCGTGCGCCGGGTTCTCGTGCAAAATGGTGCAGTGCCCTTGCCTGCTCTGCGGGCACCCAGACGTCTACAGAACCTGACGAAGTCCCACTAGCCGTCGGTCCCCGTCCATGAAGCTCGAAGGGACGGAGATCGCACATCCCGGAGAGTGCTCCATGCGTTCATTCCGATTTGTTGGTTCCCTCGCAGCTCTGTCGTGCTCGCTGCTGACCCTCCTTGCCGGAGACGTGAGCGCCCATCCGCATCGCGGCGAGCACGTCTTTCTGACGCAGCCCGACGGAGCGCAGATCGAAGTGGTCGTCTGGGGCGACGAGTTTTACGCACGGGCAGAGACGCCAAACGGCTACACGCTCATCGTCGATCCAGCAACGGGTTACATTTGCTACGCCATCGCCACGGGTGATGGAGATCTAGTCTCTTCGGGCATCGTTTACGACGATGTACTGGGAGATGCCGAGCTCGCGGAGCTTGGCATCGAGAAAGGCGTCACGCTTTCGCAAGCACGTCGTGACGCCCTCGCGAACGCGACGCGCAGCCGCCTCGCACCGAACCAGGGCAAGATCACGCCGCAAACCGTGTCCCCCGGAACCGTCAAGCTCAATGGCGCCATGCCGGCCATTGCCGATCCGGTACCCGCGGGCACCATCACGGGATTGGTCGTGCTCGTCGATTTCCCGGATCGCAAGTACACGATCGCGTCGAGTGAGGTCGACAACGCATTCAACGGTACAGGGACGTATGGTTCGACCTGGCACGGCTCGATTCGCAAATGGAGCGAGCAGATCTCCGGCGGCGTCACGAGTGTTCAGCACAAGGTGCTTGGCTATTACACCGCGAAGTACGACGTGTCTCACTACAATGCGCCGACGGCCGAGTGGGACTACAGCACTTCGGACGAACTCTACAAAGAGGTCTACGCCTATATCGACGCCAACGTCGACTTGACGCCCTACGCGGTCAACCGCAAGCTCCCGTCCTTGGCGTTGATCTACGCAGGTGACGTCATTGCTCGTGGCTGGGCAATGGCTTTGTGGCCACACGGCGGGTGCGGCGGCTACTACCGCACCAGCGAGGGCGTCACGATCGACAAGTGCTTCATGAGTAATTTGGGAACGCGTACCCCGATCGATCTGGAGACCTTCCGACACGAGCTCGGACATTCGATCTTCTACTGGCCCGACACGTACGACTACGACGATGACTCGCAAAGCGCCGGTGGCTTTGCGACGGAAACGGACATGCCCTGCGCCCCATTTCGAATGTGGGCAGGCTGGATTACTCCGACGAACGTGACGGCAAACACGGGGGTGTATTCACTGGCGGCCAACGGCGCATCGTTCTTACGGTATAACAACACCCAAAAAGCCAACGAGTACTTCGTTGCCGAATACGCCAAGAGAACCACCTATCGACAGCCACCCGATCAGGGGCTTTTGATCTGGCACATCGACGAGAACGGCGACAACAGCTGGCAGGACATGACCGCCACGCGTCACTACGCGATGTCCGTAGAGCAGGCCGATGGTCGGTTCGACTTGGAAAAGAACGTTCGCGCCGGTGACGGCGATCTCTTCCACGCCGGAGACAAGACTCGCTTCGACGACACGACAACTCCGAATAGCAATTGGTGGGACGGTTCCAAGTCGGGATTCAAGCTCTGTGATATCGGTGGGATCACGACGGATACGATGACGGTGAACGTTGGATGCGTCGCCGCTGGAGGAGCCGCTGGAACCGGCGGAGCCAGCAGCATGGGCGGCACCACCGCCAAGGGTGGAACCAGCAGCGTAGGTGGCACCACTGCCAAGGGTGGAACCAGCAGCATAGGTGGCACAACGGCAAAGGGCGGCACGACGAGCAAGGGTGGCACCAGCAGCATGGGCGGCACCACTGCCAAGGGCGGATCCAGCAGTATTGGCGGCGGCATCGCAACTGGCGGACGTAGCAGTGCGGGCGGCAGTGGAGCTATCGCTGGCGCAGCGAGCATCGGTGGAGCCCTCAGCGTCGGCGGCACGAACACTGGCGGCGGGTCCTCCCGCGGTGGAGGCACAGGAACGATGCCAGCCAATGGTGGCGCGACGACCATTGCCAGCACCACGAAGGCGAACCTTGCCGGAGCTCCGGCGAGCGCTGGCGGGGCTCTTGGAAGCGTTGGTGGTGCGCCGGCGACGACAACTCCGGTCGCGGACGACGGCGGAGACGACTCGGACGGCTGCAGCTGCAGCGTGCCCGCACGCGGCAATGACAATGCGGGCACCTGGTTTGCAACCGCCATCGTCGCGCTAGCGTTCGTAGCGCGCCGTCGACGACATCAGTCCAGCAAGTGACGTTGGCGCCGCGGTACCCAATGGCTCGTACGACGAATGAACGAGTTATGGGGTACCGCTGACCACTCTGATCATGACGGCGCCGTGACCGGGCACGGACGGCGCCGTGTAGGCTCCCGTAAAGCTCCCAAGGTCGCGATGGCCGAACAGATCTCTCGACTGACGCAGGCCCCGTCGGAAGCCCGAGGGCGGTCCATTGCGCAGTAATCGAGGCTGCGCTCGCACTACGGTTCAGCAACACCGCAGCCACGACGTTGGTACCCGCAAGCTGCTTTGCCCAAACTTGAAGGCTCTTACCCTTGCCGGCAACGATGTGCCCTTGGATCCCGAGTGGATCCTGATCCACTCCAATGACTTCGGCGTTCGTTAGGATCTCCCGAGTCGTGGCGTTCATGTTGCGCACGTCGTTACCTGCGATGAGCGGCGCCGCCATGATTGCCCAAAGGGCGAAGTGGGCGCGGTCTTCATCCGCGTTCGCCAGCTTGCCCACCTCGAGCATGTCCGGATCGTTCCAATGGGTGGGACCGGCATAGGGATAGAGTGGTTCATTCTGATCGGCGAGGCCGAGGACGGAAGCCCAACTGGCGTTTATGTCGAACCCGATCCGCCACAAGTGAGCCATCTTGGGCAGATCGATCGCGCACTGTCCGGGAACACAGCCCGTCCCATCCCCTGGATTGATACTGTAGACGATGGACCGTCCCGAGGCGCGCAGTGCGTCTCTCATCGGCGCGAAGCCACTGAGTGCTGCCGTACACTTGTCGTACTTGAGATAGTCGATCCCCCAGGAGGCATAAGTTCTCGCGTCCTTCGTCTCGTAACCCAGACTGCCCACTCCTCCAGCGTAGCCACCGTAGATGGCAGCACAGGTCTTGGTTCCAGGTGTCGAATAGAGACCGATTTTGAGTCCCTTTCCGTGAATGTAGTCGGCAAGCGCCTTCATCCCAGAAGGGAACTTGCTCGCGTTCACTCGGATGTTGCCGCTCGCGTCGCGACCATTCATCCAACAGTCGTCGAGGTTGACGTACTGATACCCCGCCGCTTTCATGCCGCTCGTCACGAACGCATCCGCGATACCTTTGACGACCGCTTCTGTCAGGCCATTGCACCCGAAGGTATTCCAAGAGTTCCATCCCATCGGCGGCGTCGCCGCCAATGGGATACTCGATGTGCCGGAAGCGGTCGTTCCGCCAACGGCACTCGATCCGCCGGAGGAAGAGGCGCCGCCGGAAGTCGTGCCTCCGATCGCGCTAGTGCCACCCATTCCAGAGCCCCCAGTACCTGCACTCCCACCGTCAGCCTTCGTACCACCTTGCGCCGTCACGCCGCCCGACGAACTGCCCCCGCTCGATGCGCGGCTCCCACCGGAGGACGTACTGCCGCCAGTGGATTGCGAACTGGTCGCCTTGCTACCCCCGAGATTCGCCGAGTTGCCACCCCGACTGACGACCAACGTTCCGCCGGTCGCAGTCGCGCCGGTCGCAGTCGCGCCGCCGCTCGTGACGCCCGTTCCTCCATCGCTCGGAAAGCCGCCTAGTCCCTCCGATCGACCCGACGGGGCGTCGTCGCCGGCACACCCAGATATCGCGGCAACCACAATGCAAGCGAGTAGTGAACCCGTTCTATCCTTCATGATTTCGCACTTTCTCGACCTCGTATCGTCCACCCAGACCTATGGAACGACGGTAATCCGATAGGACTGACCGACTGCTCCGGAGTAGCCGTACTGCGCGATCCTGGCGCCTTCCGCGGCCGCATTCGCTGCCACGCCGAGCGCCTTGCCACTCGTTACACTGATGAATGCGTAGTCGCCGTCTCGAGTGACGAGCAGACGGAAGTACTGCTTGGTCGCGCTGGCGCAGATTGCCTGCTGAAGGTTGACGCCATCCCCGAGACCACCGTTTGGCACCTCGAGGCAATGACCGGATTGACGATTGACAATGTGATACGTGCCACTACCCACGGGCACGAGTCTCCACTTTTGCGAGTTCAGGCCGCTCCACGTACTTTGCTCGAGCGTTGCGCCACCGTTCATCGAGGAACCAGTGACATCGAGCACCCGCCCATCGGCTCTAGACGTGAGCCGATGATAGGCATCGGGACTAAAGGGGCCCGGATCGAGCTGAGTGACGCCCTCGGTGGACTGCGATATTTGCCGGAATGTACCGTCCGCATTGAGAGTCAATGGGTCGATGGCAACCGAGCGGTTAAACTCGCCTCCGCCGGGAAGTGCTGCGGTATGGTACACGAAGTACCAGCGGTCCCTGAACTTTACCAGGGACTGATGGTTCGTGGGCGAATTCGGGACGGTCCCGTTGAGTGTGCCGCGCCGGGTGAACGGACCGAGCGGGCTTGCGCTCGTCGCGTAAGCGATGGTCTCCGGCATCCCCGACGCGTACGAAAGGTAATAAGTGCCATTGATCTTGTTGATGTACGGCGCTTCAGTAAACCCACTCAAATTCAGGTACGTAATGCTGCCAGTCGTATTGATCATGTCGGATGCGAGTCGCACCACCTTGCAACTCGTGTTGCCCCAGTAAAGGTACGCCTGACCATCGTCGTCCACGAGAACGGACGGATCGATGTCATCCCAATCGATGTTGACGTTGGTCGTCATCGCGTTCGTGATTAGCGCTGAACCCCGCGCGTCCGTAAAGGGACCTATTGGGCTATTCCCCACGGCGACACCGATGGCAAAACCACCGCTGCGCTGACTCACCGGAACGTACCAATAGAACTTGCCGTTCCGCTCTATCACCTGCCCAGCCCACGCGTTCGCCGATGCCCACTTGAAAGCACCGAGGGTAAGAACCGCGCCGTGATCCCTCCAATGTGCCATGTCCTTGCTGGAGAACACGTGCCAGTCGCGCATGACGAAAGCGGTCCCATTCGCCGGGGCTTCGTCATGGCCCGTGTACACGTAGAACGTGCCATCGTGAACGAGTGCAGCCGGATCCGCCGTATAAAGGTGGCGCAAGATGGGATTGTTGAAACCCGGCACGGGCGCCATCGAGTTGCCTCCGGACGCGCTCCCACCCTTTCCCGTCGAGGTGCCTCCGGACGCGCTTCCGCCGATCCCTATCGAGCTGCCACCGGATGCTGTACCGCCGCTTCCCATCGAGCTGCCACCGGAAGCCTTGCCACCCGTAGGCATACCGCCCAAAGTTACGCTGCCGGAATTGCCGCCGGAATTGGACGTTCCCACAGCAGCCGTCGTTCCACCTGACACGAGCGTGCCACCCTCGCCCGTCGAGCCGCCGACAACGCCGCGGCCGCCAATTGCGTTGGCCCCACCGATCCCTTCACCAAAGCTCGATGCACCTCCGTTCGTGTCCTTGCCGCCAAAGCTCTGTGTCGCGCCATGTGCACTCGGTACGGTGACGTTTGCATGACCTCCGGAAGGAGCAGCATCGCCCGCGTCACCCCTTCCCTCGCTCGATCCGCAGGCAGTCGTGGCAACGACGCCAATGACGACCGTCGACAAGATGCCGCAGCGTTTTGACGTGACACTCGGATTACATGAAATTAGCGACATCCCAGTTCCTCTCCGGCAACTTCGGCGCGCACACGGCCGTGGTCTGGCGTAAACGACAGACGTGATCGGCCGCGTCACGCGGGGCTCTCTTTGACTATCGTTTCGACTCGATGATTCGAAGCAACGCGAGAACGTAAGTCCTGCGAACTTGGTCCATCGGTGGCGCCGCCCGGCGAAAGCGGGCGGAGAAAAAGCGCCACGACTGCATTATCCGTACGCCAAGAAGGCGCCACGCCGCTCCAAGGGTCGAATTTGCCGAATCGACAATGCCGAATTTCGAATTTGCGTCACGCAGCGCGAACTCATCGGCTGAAGTCGCAATTCCGAAAAGGTTTCTCGAAAGCGCCTTCCTCTTGCGTCGCTGGGGCACGACCTACACGGCCGAGCCCGATCTGGCGCTCTACGATCCGATGAGAACCGCCTACGCCGGCCGTCTGTAGAAGAGCCAGGCAGCTTGCCTGTGCGGCGTGCACACGGTTCGATCCGGACCCGCTGTCCGTCTCAAGCAGCGGGTCCAATGGGCGTCTGCAGTCGCTGCAGCGCATCACCGACGAGATCCCGCGAGTCGCTCCACAGCATCGCGGGATGCCAACGGCTGCCCGCGGCTGCGGGATCCTTCTGGCACAACAGGCTGCGACCGATGTGTTCTCCCAGGCACCGATAGCTTTCCCATTGAGCCTCATCGAAGAACTGATCACCCGTAGATTCGTGAGGAAACGCAGGATTGAGCGTCGCGTATTGCTTGACGTCCGTGGGTTCGTCACCGTCCTTCAAGAGACCGGGTTTGACGTAGAGCAACAGCGACTCGATGCTGTCTCGACCGTCGTAGCGCACCCGAGCAAGCGCCGCATAGGCAGAAACCTGTCGACGACCGTCTTCGAAACTCGTCCCGCGCATTTCCTCGAGGGTGCCCACGTAACGCCGCGCCTCGGGAGTGAGGGCATTGTCGAGCTCCTGTCGCGTGAAGAAGGTGATCTCGGCTTGGAAATCGAGACGTGCCTTGCGAACGAGAGCACCCAGATCGACGAACTCGCAGCATTGGTCTGCGCCCGCGTCACTGATGACGATGAGGGGCACTCGACGGCGAATGAGCTCGTAGGCTCCCGTGTTCTCGAAGTGCCCGCCGTCGGACAAGTACCAGTAGCGGTTCTGCGTACCGGGAAATCGAGCCAAAAACTCGTGGAGCAGATGCACTTGTACGGGAAATAGCCAGACGAGCACACGCCGCAACCCTGAAGGTCGGTTGCCGATCTTGCGCGCCTCCGGATGCGTTCCGCTACGCCACCAGTGACCCAGCCGCAAATTGAAGAGCCCGCAGAGAAAGCTGAATCCCAAACTGGTGCGAGATCCGAGCCCCGTGGAAACCGCGGCACCCGAAATTCCAATCCAACGTCCCAGGGACAAGGCTTCCGACTTGATGTGCGAGGCTCCGGTCTGGGGTTGGAATACTTGGAACGGTCTGTCCCCCGCTGCACTCGGAGTGACGAGTGGAAGCGGAACGAGAAGCTGCGTGGTACGAGCAACCGTCGTCTCGAGCGGACGGGCCTCGAGACCGTCACCGACGTTCCTGCGGGAACCAGGCCAATGCAGGGCGTGATGACGCACGCCAACGCTGATCCCAGCTGGGCCGATGGCGAGGGGCATGCCTTTCCGATCGCGCTGCTCCACCTGCGAACGACCATCCATCGTCTCGTTCAAGGTCACGTTGACGAAGTGCAAGGGGCCACCGAATTGGTAAGGCGTGTACTTCGGAATGGCCACGTCGTCCCCGTCGATGACCTGAGTGAGCGTGGTAGCAGTGCCATCGAGGCGCTTCGGGTTCGACGCTCCCAGGTACGCCCGCGTCAGCCGCGCCGAGTAGAGACTCGCTTGGGAGGACTGGTTCACGAAGGTCATGAAGTTGCCGAAGATCCAACTGAACACGATGGCCAAAAGCAAAACGACTGCCACGGGCGCCCAATCGGCAATGCCGTACGCCGAGCCTTTGGAACAGAATGGCAGTAGGTGCAGACATCGAGAATCGGCGCAGTCGCAACATCTCGAGAACACCTGAGCAGGATCGGAAGCCAGCTGACAGACGGCCGCCGTGTTGACGCGTTGCCCCTTCCAGGCAATCGCGTAGCACAGAGCAGAGATCGCCGTCAGCCACGCAAACGCAAGGACGACTGCCACGAACGCGGCAATTGCCGTGAGCGGCAACCGCACCCGCGATTGCTTGGGTCCGGAGGGCAACAACGCCATCAGCTTCTGGCCGCTGGCGATGATCGGCAGGACAATCACCGTCACTAGAGACGCGAGTGTCGTATCGAGCCCCTTCTCACGAATCAACGCGTAGGCGGTCTGTCCAGTCGCGTCTGCCAGAGCGAAAGCGAATAGGCCCACGGACGTCACGAGCCCCGCCGTCAACCACTCCGACAAACGACGTCGCGCTGCCGGCTCTGCCGCTTCCTTCGAGTCGCCCGCGAGCTGCCAGTAAACCGCCGCGAGCACGGTCAGAACCGCAGCCCCCGCGGCGCCGTAGGTCCACGCGAGAATCGAAGTGGGACCAATTTCGCACATGCGCTTGGTAGCCGAGCGTCGCGATCGCCGCCTCCGTGGCTAGCAGGATGGCGAGCATCCGCTTCGGTCCCAACGGCAGGGCCCGATCGCCCGGTCCCGGCACGAACCAATACGCAATCCCCGCGGGAAGCGTGCAAAGCGTTAGCACGGCGATTGGCGCCAGTACGAGTGGACTGAGATAGAGCCCCTGAAGCCATCGAGGATCCGCCGTTTCGAACCGAAAAACGAAAGCGGCGCGGATCAGAATCCACGCGAGGAACGGGATTGCAAAAAAGAGGCTCAATATGCCCTGGAGCGCGAACCAACTTCGGAGCATCGTCGCGACGGCTACCCAGAGATCACCGCTTCCGTTCGGCGAGAGGTACCGACCGTTCTCGCGCAAAAATGCAATGGACGGCGACGTGGTCGCCTTCAACGTCTCGACGACGCCGGCAACACCCATTCCGATTCGGCAATAGAGTTGCCCCAGAAATCCACCGATGTAGCCCCCGCCGGACACCGTCGAGAGATAATCGACGCGTTGGAGCGGCGTGGGTGGATCGGGAAACCTGTCACCGTCGACATCACGCTCGCCACCCTTCATCCAACCGCGACCAGCAAACGCCTGGAGCAGTCCCAAGTTGAACGTCGCGCTGCGAATGCCACCCCCTGAGAGCGCAAGGCCCACGCGGCTGACGTCGGCAGAGAATCCCAGCGGACTCCCGCCGCAGAGCGATGAACGAATCCTCTCGCGCGGCCAGGTCATCGGGCAAACCTCGGTTCGCCAAGGAAGATTCGCCCCCTGCCCCTTCGGGCTCTCCGGCCACCCTCTCCCGTGAGACGACTCCCTCGGTTTTGCCCACTACTGCATCCGGTCCCTCAACCATGACGGGGAAGGATGCCATCCGCCGGCACAGGATCGTCAATCTCTAAAAACAATTCCGGCGTTTCGGTCGGCAATTTCCCACGTCGAGCGTCACCATCGATCAATCCCACGGCCCCATTCGGCTCCGCCTTTCTTTCCCAACAATGAATGGGACGCCAGACCTGGATGTCGAATCGACCCGTCGATGCCGCTGGCCGATGAACCCGAACACACATCACCTCGTCCGTCGACGCCGCCGACTCGTTCGACGTCGTTCACTCGTTTGACGTCACACGGTACCGTCAATTGGGAATTGCGCTTTTGTGACCTGGGCAGGTAACGAGAGCTCTCGGAGCGAATTTCGCACCTGGAACTTTTCCATGTCGAATTTATCGTGATCCGTTTTGCCCGCTCCTCGGATCGTAGATGAATCACGGTGAAGCAGGCCAAGCATCCTGCACCGCCGCGACACACGCGACTCGAGAGGGCGCCACCGCTCCTCCGCGACGGCGCGTTCATGCCCCGAGCTTGCGAAGGACGGTCTCGTTTGGAAGGATGTCCCCCGAGGACAGGATGCGTAGAGGTGCACATATGGCGCGTTGGTTCGATCGACAATTCATTCTCGGCACTCGTGGTACTGCTTTTCTGCTGATGACGACAGCTCTCGTTGGCTGCAAGAGTAGCGACGGCAATGATGATGGGGACAAGACAGGCCCTTACGTCATTGGTGGAGCGGGAGGTTACGGCGACGGCACCGATGGTACCGTCACTTCGGAGGGCCCCGTCTTTAGCTCCAAGTCGAAGGTCGAAACCACCGCGCAGTGGGGCGACATCGATGCGAAGCTGAGCGTGACCAACGTTTCGAATCTCAACATCACGAGCGAGTACATGATGGTGGCGGCCGTTGATGGTATCCCCTGCAGCGACATCTCGCTGAACGAGAAGGATGCCACAGTGCTCGATTTTACATGCTCGAATCCCACCTGGCAACGCCCAAAAGCCGCTCCCCAAGCTGAGCATCAAGCACCTGACCATGAATGCACAGGGCGTCACGGGTTACCAAGAATTCGAACACGGTGGCATCGAGGTTCCCGCGACGGAATGCGACGCGGCCGCGGCCCCAACCGCCGGAGTCGCGCTGCCCAGGCTCTGCAAACCCGATGCGGGTTCGATGGCGCTCACGGGCAAGAACTACGAAGGACTCTTCACTGGCCCCGTCGGCAAACTCGAAGACGGAGTGACGGGCTTTCTCTTCGTGACCGCGGACGGAGCCTATCTCAACGGTCGCGACGACGACGTTTCCCCCGCAGACTACATGAAAATGGGAACCCTGGTTCCCAACGACGACCCCTGGGATGCCCTCGATGGCTACTATTGCGATCTCAAGAACTCGATGGAGATTTCGGGCGGCAGCTATCGGCTCGTCAACGACGAATGCACGTACGTCCCGTACACGAGCAATTCCCTCTCGGGATTGCAATACAGCGACGCCAACGCGCTCGCCGTCACGTCGTCGAGCGTCGCCGGCACCTGGTCGAACGAACGCACGCAAACCACCTTCACGATCTCCGTCGATGGCGAAACCGGGACGATTTCGGGGACCTCGAGCTATGGCGAATACAAATCCTGTGGCTTCAACGGAACCATTCGCCTCCACGATCCCAGTTCCGCAAAGAACCTGTACGACGTGACGATCACCATCACGAACGCGGCAGGCGAGAACACCTTCGCTGCTTGTGAGTTCCCGGAAAATTCGAATCTCAAGGGCTTCGCCGCCCTCCACTATAGAAACGTCGGAACGTACCTTTCCCCCGTCTACACGCAGCTGCTCCTCATTTCCGCCTACGAGACCGATAAATCTGCCTTCACTCACACCTTCGTGAAAGAGTAGCGTAAGGCAACGACGGCGCGCTTCGCCTACTGAAAATCACAGCGGAGCGCGCCTCGAAACCCGACGTCTTGCGCCTGTGATGATTCGGCGTACCTGGACCTGACATCGTGGCATCTCCGTTCAGGCGGGCGCCCCTCGTGTCAGTCGGCCTCGATCCTCGAAGCTCGGGAAGTAAGCTGGATAGGGTGAGTTGAGGGGCTCGCTGAAGCTGTCGACTCGCCCTTGCTCCAAGGCACGGCATTCGCATCGTGCCGAACATGTCCTCCCGTTTAGGTCGAGTTCTTTCCGTTGGTGCCATCGTCAGCGTGACGTTGGCATCTGCACTTTTCGGTGCGAAGTCATCGCGGACCAAGGGGCGAATTTGGTATCGATTGCTTCGAAAGTCGAAGGCAAATCCTCCCGATGGAGCGTTCGGCCCCGTGTGGAGCATCCTCTACGGTCTCAGCGCCACTTCGGCATCGCGCATCGCGCTTTCGGAATCGTCGCGCGAACGCACGTCTGCCCTCGCGATTTGGGCGGTGCAGCAGTTGCTCAACGCGATCTGGTCGCCGCTCTTCTTCGGTAAGCAGAAGCCGCGGTCGGCGCTAGCAGACGTATTGGGCCTCGGCGCGACCCTCGTTGCACTCATTCGCGCCACGAAAAAGGTCGATCGTACCGCGTCGAACCTGCTCGTACCCTATCTCGTCTGGGTCGCCTTCGCGTCCTATCTCAATTACGCGATCGTGAAGAAGAACCCCAAGTGGCTCCTGTCGAATGGAAAGGCCGCAAAACACTTCACAAGGGCATTGCACAACGCCATCACGCCGCTGCTCCATGCGTAACTTGCGGCGCCCGCCGACATTCGGCACAACAGGCTTCGCAGGAAACTTCACCACGCTCCACCGTCGCAGTCGCAGTCCCCGTCGCAGTCGCAGTCCCCGTCGCAGTCGCAGTCTCCAGCCGCAGTCCCCGTCGCCGTCGCAGTCCCCGTCGCCACTCGTCGTGCTCGACCGCTCCGGCGCGAGATTCCGAGCAAGAAACGACCCACGAAACCGCTGCAACCGGTGGCCTGGGCTCTCCCCCGACTACGGAAGCCTCCCTCCGGGCATTTTGGTGTTTTTCCCATCGCGGAAACGGAAAAAGCCGTTTGCGCGACGTAAAAAACCCAATCAAATCGAGGCACGGCTCAGAACCGACGCCGCTCGCTGCGGGGGGTCGCGTCGCGTCCTCGGGGAACTTCGGCGAGGAAGAGCTGTCGCAAACCGAGTGCGCTCACTCGTGTTGCTCGCTCTCGTCGCTGCGTGTTCGAGGTTGGCTCCAACGCCGACGGAGGTTGCGCCTGTCGAAGACGAAGATCCGGAGGTGCGGCAGGAGCGAGAAGAAGCACTGGCGCACGCGGCGCTCCTCGCCGATCCGAAGGAGCACCTGGTCATCGGCAGTCATTGCTATGCTACGGGACAGCCGCCCAGAGGTCGCCATGAACTTGACGCGCTCGTCCGGATGAATCGCGTGGATGCACTCCGCAAACTCCTTCGCGCGCCCACCGCAGAGGGGCGCGTCTACGCGGCCATCGGCCTCCGACGTTGCGGTGCGATGAGCAAGGATGAACTCGTCGCGTTTCTCTCGACCATCGACGGTAAAGTCCACGTCTGTGCGGGCTGCATGGTCCTCGAGGTGACGCCACCTGCGGCAGTGCCGTACTATTCGGATCTCGACGAGCCTGGTTTATGACGGACTCGTGAGGTCGTCGCGCTGAAGTGACCACCCGTTCCAAGCGCGCCCGTACCAACCCCCACTGACCCGACCGCGCTCGCACGAAACGCCACTGAGCCCAATGCGCCCGTTCCGCATTGCCCGGTCGGCCACGATGCGCTGCGCAGCCACGCGTCGCGTTGCCGGTTCGTCGGCGGCTTCTGCGACGTTCCGCACCACTGCGTGCGTCGGCGGAGCTCACATGCAAGAGTTGCGTGCGTGCCCGAGGGCGACTCCTTACATCTTGTAGCAAAGCACCTTGCGCCTCGCTTGACGGGCAAGGAGGTGCGGGGGCTAGAGCTGGTACGCCGCACGGAGTCGACCGACGGACTAGTTGGGCAATCGATCACGGGCGTGGAAGCTCGCGGCAAGAATCTCTTGGTGCACTTCGCGGGCGGCCTCTCCTTGCACGTGCACCTGAAGATGAACGGACGCATCTTCGTGTGCCGTCAGGAAGAAGGGCGGCGACCGCGCCCCGAAACCGTCGTCGTACTCGATACTGACGAGCACCGGGTCATCGTCGATCACGCGCCCATCGCCCGTCTGATCCGAAAGCGAGATCTGATTCGCGATCTCCACTTCAGGCACCTCGGGCCCGACTTGATTGCAGACGGCTTCGATCTCGAGGAGGCACTCCTTCGCCTTCGCTTGCGCAAGGAAATGCCCCTCGGCGAAGCGCTGCTCGATCAGAGCGCCGTCGCAGGGATCGGCAACGTGTGGAAGAGCGAACTCTGCTTCAATTTGCGCCTCGATCCCTTCGCGCCCGTGGCAGCAGCAACCGAAGACGAACTTCGAGCCCTGCTCGCGATGGCTCGCAAGCTGATGGTCGCCACCGTAGAGCGGCCGCAGCGACGTCTGCCCGATCCCTTTGCTCCACGTGAGGGCCAGCGCCACGCGCGGCTCAACCACCGTCACGGACAGAAGCGACTTTCCGTCTACGAGCGCGTAGGCGAGCGTTGCTACGACTGCGGAAGCGTCATCTTGGTAAAAACCCAAGGCGAACAGCTGCGAGGCACGTATTATTGTCCAACATGTCAACCGAGCAGGAGGCCCGCTTGAACCCCTCAGGGAAGAAGCCGCGCACTGCCCGTGACAACGTGCTCGAGCGCTTTCACGAGCCGACGCGACGTTGGTTCACGGAGAGCTTTCCTCGCGCGACGGACGCGCAACTCAAAGCTTGGCCCTCGATCCTTGCGGGTGAGAGCACCCTGCTCGTGGCACCAACGGGCTCGGGCAAGACCTTGGCCGCGTTCCTGTGCGGAATCGATCGGTTGCTGATTTTCACCCGCTCCTGACAAGCACGCGCGTTGCCGACTGATCTACGTCTCACCGCTCAAGGCCCTCGCCTTCGACATCGAAAAGAATCTACGAGCCCCCCTCTCGGGCATCATGCGCAGCTCCGATCGTCTGTGCGTCCCCTATCATGCGCCAGACGTGTTGGTGCGAACGGGAGATACACCCGCCGAAGACCGAGCGCGATTCTTGCGACGACCAGCGGACATTCTGATCACGACGCCAGAGTCATTGTACCTGATGCTCACGTCGAACGCGCGCGAGACCCTTCGCAACGTCGAAGCCGCGATCATCGACGAGATCCACGCCATCGCCGCTACGAAGCGGGGCACGCATCTGTTTCTGTCCCTCGAGCGTCTAGAAGCCCTACGCCGTAGTGAGCAACCCCTCCAACGGATCGGTCTGAGTGCGACGCAGCGACCACTCGAGGAGGTGGCGCGACTCCTCGGGGGATCGAGCGTCGAAGACGACCGACTCCTCGCGCGTCCCGTCGTAATCGCCGATGCCCACGCGGCGCGCCCCATCGAGCTCACCATCGAGGTACCCGTCGAGGACATGTCCGAGTTGCGCGCGACGGAGCAAATGCTTGCGCCGCGCGAGACAGAGGAACACCTTCCGAAATCGATCTGGACCTCGATTCATCCGCGGCTCGTCGAGCTCGTGCGCGCGCACCGCTCGACGATGGTATTCGTCAACAATCGGCGCCTCGCCGAGCGCTTGGCCACCGCCATCAACGAGCTCGCTGGTGAGCCCCTCGCGCGGGCTCACCACGGCTCGGTCGCACGTGAAGAGCGCGTTCACATCGAAGATGCGTTGAAGGCCGGACAGCTCCCCTGCATCATCGCGACGAGCTCCCTGGAGCTCGGTCTCGACATCGGAGCCATCGAGCTCGTCGTGCAAATCGAGGCGCCACCGTCGGTGTCCTCGGGGATCCAGCGCATCGGACGCGCCAACCATCACGTCGGCGGTAACCCCCGGGGCCTCATCTTTCCGAAGCACCGCGGCGATCTATTGGCGTGTGCCGAGGCGGCGCGGAGGATGCGAGAGGGTCACATCGAGTCTACGCGCTATCCTCGCAATGCACTCGACGTGTTGGCGCAGCAGATCGTCGCCATCGTCGCGAGCGAGGAATCGATCGACGTCGGCGAGCTCTTCGACTTGGTACGCGGCGCAGCGCCCTACGCCGATCTGAAGCGCGACCAGTTGGAAGCCGTGCTGGACATGCTCTCGGGTCGTTATCCATCGGATGAGTTCGCGGAACTCCGGCCGCGTCTCACCTGGCATCGCGAAACCGATCGACTCGTCGCACGCAAGGGTTCGAAGCACATCGCAATCGCCAACGCCGGCGTCATCCCCGATCGAGGTCTGTACGGGGTGTTTCTCGCAGGCCAAAACGAGAAGCGAAGCCGGCGCGTCGGCGAACTCGACGAAGAAATGGTGTTCGAGGCGCGCGAGGGCGAGCTCTTCATGCTCGGAGCGAGCACCTGGCGAATCGAAGAGATCACGCCGGATCGCGTGCTGGTGAGTCCAGCGCCGGGGAAGTTGGGAAAGATGCCCTTCTGGCGTGGTGACGGGCTCGGCAGAAGCTTCGAGCTCGGGCGCGGCATCGGTGAGCTACTGCGCAAGGTTTCCCGCGCCGAAGACACTGAAGCGGAGCGCGCCCTGACGGAGGGCGGGCTCGACGGGCGCGCCGCGAAGAACCTCGTGCGCTACGTGCGCGACCAAGATGCGGAGCCGCACATCGTGCCAACGGATCGACGCATCGTCGTCGAGCAGTTCCTCGACGAGGTTGGCGATTATCGGGTGTGCCTGCTCTCGCCCTACGGCGCGCGCGTACACATTCCCCTCACGCTTTGCATGCAGGAAAAGTCTCGACGCGAGCTTGGCACGCCCCTCGAGGCGGTGTGGAGCGATGACGGGATCGTCTTCCGCTTCCCCGAACGCGACGAGCCACCCGAACTCTCCCAATTGTTCCCTGCCCCGGAGGAGATCGAGGACTTGTTGCTCCACGCCCTCTCGGACACTCCCCTCTTTGCCGCGCACTTCCGAGAATGTGCGGCGCGCGCATTGCTGCTCCCACGCCGAAGCCCACAGCGCCGAACGCCCCTGTGGGCGCAGCGCAAACGCTCTGCTGGTCTGCTCGCCGTGGTATCGAAATACCAGTCCTTCCCAATCGTCCTTGAGACATACCGCGAGTGCTTGCAAGACGTCTTCGACGTACCCTCACTGACGACGCTTTCGACGGAAATCGCGCAGCACAAGATCCGGATCGCCACCACTCGCGGCGACAAGCCGTCACCCTTCGCCGTCAGTCTGCTCTTCAATTACGTCGGCAACTTCATGTACGACGGCGACGCGCCCCTGGCGGAGCGGAAGGCCGCGGCACTCAGCATCGATCCGACTCAGCTGCGGGAGCTCCTCGGGGAAGCAGAGTTGAAGGATCTCCTGGAGCCCCAGGCCATCGACGAAGCCGCCGCCCACGCAGCGCGCAAGCTCTACCCACCTCGGCATCCCGACGATTTGCACGATCTGCTGTTGCTCGTCGGCGATCTGTCGCTCCCTGAGTTGAACGAGCGGCTCGGCGAGCGACGCGCCGAATTGCTAGGGCCGCTGCTCGATGCAAGACGCGTACTCTCGATTTCGATCGCCGGCGAAGAGCGGGTGATTGCCGTCGAGGACACAGCGCGGTTCCGCGACGCGATCGGTGTGATGCCACCCGCGGGATTGCCGAGCGCGTATCTCGCGCCAGTTGCCGATCCGCTATCTGACATTGCACTGCGCTTCGCGCGCACTCACGGCCCGTTCTCGGTTGCGGAACTCGCAGCGCGCTACGCGCTCCCTGAAGCGCCTCTCCGCGAACTGCTCGATCGCGCCGTTGTCAAGGGACGGCTACTCCGCGGCGAGCTTCATCCGCAGAAGTCCGGCATTACCTACTGCGATGCAGACGTGATGCGCGCCATCAAGCGACGCTCCCTGTCGAGTCTGCGGCAGCAGATGGAAGCCGTCGACGACGCAACCTACACGCGCTTCCTCTTGCGGCTCCACGGGATCGGCGAATACGCCCACGGCCTCGATGCCCTCCGCAACGCGTTGGCTCGTCTCGAAGGTGCGTCCGTCGAACTGGGCTCCCTCGAGCGAGAAATGCTGCCCGCGCGGGTACGCGGCTTTGCTCCGTCGGACCTTGACGCACTGCTTTCGTCAGGCGAGCTCCTGTGGCGGGGCATGGGAGAAAGCGGACAAGGTGCGGGACGCATCGCCCTCTACTTCCGCGATGCCTTCGCACTATTGGCGCCGAAACCGACGAAGGTCAGTGGCGAATTGGCCGAGAAAATCCGCGAGGCCTTGCGAATGCGTGGCGCCGCATTCTTCCACGACATTCAACGAACCGTCGGTGGCTTCCCGCCTGACGTACTAACAACCCTTTGGGAGCTGGTTTGGGCCGGGGAAGTCACGAACGACACTCTTTACCCCTTGCGCTCTCTCGCTCGCGGCGAGCCGTCGGCTCAAAGGCGCGCGGGGCGCACCGTCAAGGCATTGCCGGGCAGTGAAGGACGTTTCTCGCTACTCTACTACGAACCCGTGAGCGAAACCGAGCGACGCTTGGCTTTGGTCGAAAGGTTGCTTCTGCGCCACGGGATCTTGGTGCGCGAGGCCATCAAGGCCGAAGGCATCGCTGGAGGTTTCTCGGGCATCTACGAGGTGCTCAAGGCGATGGAAGACAATGGCCGTGTGCGTCGCGGCTACTTCGTCGAGGGACTTGGAGCCGCGCAGTTCGTGCAACCAGGGCTCGAGGAGCGCCTGCGCGGTGAACGCGGCGGTCGAACCGACGGGCAGGCACTTCTGCTCGCATCTTCGGATCCAGCCTCTCCCTTCGGACTCAGCTTGCCCTGGCCGCCCACGGAAGGCGCACGGCCCATGCGCGCCGCGGGAGCCAACGTCGTGATCGGCGCGGACGGTCGTTTGCTCGCCTGGATCGCACGGCGGGAGAGCTCCGTGCTCACATTCTTCCGCGAACCCGAGCCGGAGCGCGAGGAAGACGCCCGCATGGTCGCGACCACCCTTCGACGCGCCATCGAACGCGGCGAACGCCGAGCGTACCTCGTCACGCGGATCGACGGTGAAGAGGCGGAGCGCACCGTCCTCGGACGTGCCCTCATCGCGGCGGGCTTCCATGCGACCTCACGCGGCCTCCTCAAACGCGGCCCCCAGTTCCCCGTGACGACAGGACGAGGTCCAAGCTCCGTGCCCGAGGAAGAAGACGGCGTGGATGACGAGTGAACGCGAGGGAAACGGATCAACAGTCGTTCGGTAGAGCCGTCGATTGTGGGGCTCGTTGTTGGGCGTGCCACGGTGGGCGACGAAGTAGGACGGTTTACTGACCTCGCTCCAAATTTGGGCTAGTAGAGCTCCGAACCGATCGCAGACTGCGTGTTCATGTTTACCACGGCGGATTCGGACAACTGGAAGAGCAAGCATATCGCTACTACAACCGACGAGCAGCGCCAGCAGCGTTACCACGCCGCACCGACATAACCTGACCCGATTCGGGCCATGACTCGTCCTATTTTGCACAGTACCTCCTCCTCGAATTCGCGCCAGCACACCCTAACCCAATCGACATACGCTCGTCTTCACCCTTCGACGACTCGTCTCGTCGTTTTCGTGATCCGAAAGGACTCCGAGCGAGATCGATTCGAAGCAGTTTCGTGCACGGATGCGACGGCTCACACCGCTGCGACCGACGCCAATCTGCCCTCCCAACTCCAATATGAAAAGCGCCTTCTCCCGACTCGCCCTCTGCACCACCTTCTGCTTCGGTCTCGCTTGCTCCACGTCGTCTACCACTCAGGGCCCTGACGGAGAGGTCGCGGGAAGCTCGAGTTCCGATGGCAGCGGCAGCGCAGTGGCTCACTCCGGCGGGAAAACTCACCGTTCCGGTACGGCCGCGGGAAGAACGACCCTTGGCAGCTCGTCGGGAGGCAATCGCAACGAAGGCGGCAACGGCGGAACCAGCAACGCGGAGGCCATGGGCGGCTCGATCTCCAACGCAACGGGAGGTACGACCTCGTCAACGACCCTCGTCGGCGATGGCGGTACGAACGGCGGCAGCACCACGACGACGTCCAAGGGCGGCGCTGCATCCGGAGGCGCTGCGGGAGGTGGAACTACGGGTGGCCCCACGGGAGGCACTTCGAGCAGCACGGGGACCACTTCAAAGGGCGGCACTGCATCCGGAGGAACTACAGCGGGTGGCGCGTCGATGGGTGGCGCCGCTGGAGGCCCCAAGGGTGGCACGACTAGCAGCACGGGGACGCAGAAACCACCCACATGCGCAGACGACGGCAACGCGCAGAGCGTCGAGTTCATTCATCCCGTCTACGGCTGTGGCCATCGCTTCGGCGCAGAATCCTCTTCGGACTACTGGGTCGTCTTCGACAGCGGCTTTCACTACGATCGCAAGACCGGCTACGGATGGCACGTGCTCTATCAGCTTTCGAATCACACAGAAGCCTTGAGTCGCTGCAAAGCCGTCACGGCGGGAGGATTGAGCGGTTGGCAATTGCCGAGCATCGATCACGTGCGCACCGTCACGGCGGGTTGTGCACCAATCACCGTTGGCGGAACTTGCCCCTTGAGCTCCACGTGCGAGACCTTCGACTGCGGACATGGCGCTCAATGTGAGTCGTGCCTCGGTGTGCATGGACCGGGTCTCAACGGCTATTACTGCCGCGCCAACGCGAGGATCTGTCCGAACGGCCATACCACTGGACTTTGCAGCGATTGCGCCGCCCACGGCTATTCCCCCGAGTACACGGAATGGGTGTACGTCGCGGGCAATGGTGGTTTCGGTGTCTTGCCGCCTAGCTACGTCATCCAAACGTTCTGCGTGACGCCCCTCGTGCCGAACTACTAAGGCACCAAGGGGTCGGACGAAGGTCACTCACAGCGGGTGCGAAAGGACGCATACGCCAGATCACCCCTTTCCCCTTGCAACGATAAGCACACCTCTGCCACATCCCCCACGACCCAGGCCGTCATCTGCAGATCGCAACGCTTCGAAAAGCCATCTCCATAAAGACGCACCACTTCCGGCTTGCGGAGATCTGCATCGAGCTCGGCCGCGGTGGAGATGGTTCCCGCTCCGGGGACGTCGATCCAAACCGCGCCGGAATCGATGGACATCCGCGGATCACTTCCTTGACACTGCGTGATGATCTCACGTGGGCCAGGCTCGTATCTGAGATGCATGGTCGTCGCTCCTCGCGGCCAGCCCAAAGCTTCGAGCACCGCATCGCCTCCACAGAAGAGCAAATCGCGATGGGAACCGAACCTGGCAACGAGCTCACGCCCCGATGGCTCCGCGGGGGAAGCTGGCGCTCCAAATGAATTCGTCTCGCGTTTGCAGGGCGTCTGAGACCAGGTGTCGAAGTCACCAGACATGGAATTCGACAGTGGCACCTCCGAACACGGCCCGGTTGGCGGCCTGGGAGCGTCGTCCGCGATCGGACATTCGCTAAGGATGGGGCGCGGCGACTTTGGCGCGTGCGACGAGCCGCATGCAGACGCAAAACCCACCAAGAGCAGGGCAACGCCCTCGAAAACGGCTGGAGCCGAGCAACGATACCCCTTCGAAGGAACGTGACGCATGAGCCCGCCTTTGTCTTTTTGACCCGCGAATGGAGCGGTCGGGAACTAAATGGTGCCATGCCGCGCTCCCTGCCGTCATCCCTCATTGTCCCTCGAGCGTTGTCCACCACCCCAAAATTGTTGGGGCTTGGACTACTGACGGTGGCTTGCACCGGCAGCGATGGCGGTGCAACTGCGGGTGAAGGCGGTACGACGATGGCAGCGGGAGGCGCGCTGAGTGCCCTGGGCGGCGCCAGCGACGGCAGCATTGGCGGTCGAAGGAGCTCAACCGGTGGCACTTCGTCACTCGCTGGCGGCTCCGCACCTTTGGGAGGTTCCGACGCGAACGGTGGCGTGTCGGCGACGGCCGGGACGAGCAAGACGACGAACGCCGGCGGTCGCACCAACACCGGCGGCGCTACTTCGGGAGGGACCATCGACACCGGCGGCGCGCAATCCAAGGGCGGAACATCGACCATCGGCGGCACGCAATCCAAGGGCGGCACGGCAAATTCCGGTGGTACTTCCGGCACGAATGCAAGTTGTCCCGGCGCGACGGGGGCGGAGTTCGAACTCGTGAAGACTTGGCTCGACAACAAGGCCGCCGTGGGCGCTCTGCCAAGTTACACCTACGCCAATATCAAATCGAACTTCTCGACGAGCGCGGCCTTCGACAAACTCGCGTGTAGTATCGCATCCAGCTGCCAAGCATTTGCGCCGACGAATTGGCTCCGCCGTTGCGAAGCCGTCATCACTTCGGCGATCGTCGCCGAGAGCTCCTACAATCCCGCCTCCGTAGTCGAAGATGCTTACGGCGGTTCTTCCGATCCAACCGTGGGGCTCCTTCAGATCCGCTTCAGCTCTACGGTCCGAGATTACAACTACTACGGACCCATTCCGAAAATGGCGACAATCGGCTGCCAATGGCCTTCGGCGTGGCTCGCCCAAGCCAACGACGACAACTTCTGGCGTCAGCAGGGCCGAAACAACTTGGCATTCATGCAGGACACCGCCTGCAACATCGGGCTCGCGACTTGGTACTACTTCTACAATGCTACCGGCAATGGCGGCGCGAACGCGGTGTGGATCTCCGACTATTGTGCGGGCAAGGGCGTGGCAGGCAACATGGTCGTAGGCCTCCTGTCGCACCTCCAGGGCGGAAGCTACGCGCGACCTGCGGATTCGAACAACGCGTATCCCTGGGGGATCGAGTGTTGCGCCGCGGGCAATCCGAGTATGTCGACTTGCACTGGATGTACCGGGCGATTCGCCGCATTCATGGGGATCGCAACCTCCGCGGCGCGAACCGAGTCCCGATCCGTTCCTCGAAACCTTGACGCCGGAACCCACGAAGTACTGTCGTTGAGTCCTCGTGGGGTGGAGAAACAGCGGCTCACGGCTTGTACTCGTAGAGCTCGATCCAGTCGTAGACGGCCTTCGCACCCAAGGTGGAATCATCGACGGCCCCCGCCCAGGAGGAACTCGAGCTCGCCCAAATGGTCAACAAGACGTTCTGGGGCAACGTCATGAGACCGATCCGCTTGTTCCACGTGTACGCTTCCTTGTCGTCGACGGTAAAGACGACACCGTTGGGCGTCCATTCGATTTGGTACACGTGGTAATCCGAACTCGCATCGAAGCCGAGAATCGTAGCTATGCGGATCTTGGGTGGGTGACACCGGAGTACTCGCGGCAGGCAACGTGCCCGTGTAAACCATGGTATTGAACTGCACTGAGTTCGACTTTTTCCCGAGGTACTCGATGTCGAGTTCGTTCCAATTGTCGGCGGGCCACGGGGTGTAGATGGTGACGAGCGCCGAAACGACTGCACCACCCTTCGCGAGCTTCGCTCGCGCACGGACACGACCGTACGTCAAAGTCGCGACCGATCGCACCTCGGCGCCCAGATACGGCTTTGTCTCGCCGCCGTCGACGGTTCCTTGTGGTGCCTCGAGAAGAGCAATCGAGAGCTCGCCGTTGGCGACGCTGGCACTCTTTGCCGAAAACTTCGCGAGATTTCCCGACCACGAGTGGGTCATCAGCTTCCATCGCGAGGGTTCGAGACTGTCGAAATCGTCGCGAAAGAGCAGCGAGAACGCACCAGTGCCATTGCTAGCACTCGTTGCGCCTCCGCTCGTTCCCGCGCCGCTCCCGCCGACGTTCGCCGCGCCCCCCGCGTTCGTTCCGAGGCTCGTCGCGCCCCCGACGTTCGCCGTCGTAGTGCCGAAGCCGGTACCACTCGAAGCACCTCCGTTCGTCGTCACTGTCGAACCGCCAACGCCTGCGAGGTTGTCGTTCGATGGTTCCGAACTACATGCCACGCCGATGAGCGAAGCCATCAAGAGAGAACCATATCGAGCAATCATACCCAACGAGGGCTGCGCGACAAAATGAGAACGCGACACCTTTGACCGCAACTGGCGAGAGAACGTCATACACACGTTCTGTCATTCGCAGGCTTCGCCTGCTTCGCATTTGGTGGCATTTGGACTGCCGATCGACGCTACACCTCGAGGCCTGACCTCGAGAATTCGCGCCGTCGTTTGGAGCCGCGTTGCGCCCGTCACGACACCGAGAAGCCGTGACCGCTCCTCGACGTCGCTACGAAGGTCCGACAACAAAGAACCGACGCGGCCCCGAGTCGTGAGGTGCACGCCGAAATCACGCATCCGACTCTCTCTTGCACTTCGAGCGAAGGAGCGCCGAATCTCGATTCCTTACGACGTGCATGCCGGTGGAACGTGAGCCGTCGATGACGGATCGCCAAGTCGACGGTGCTCCGCCTCATTTATTCATCGTTAGCGGAATCGTCAGCACAATCGCCATGAGTCGTGATCGATTCTGACCTCGGGCGGAAACTAGCAGTCGAAGCTCGATCGACGCCCTTGGAGGGTTGCGCTCGCGATGTGGAAACGTCTCGCGTTCGTCGCTCCGTCGGCGCTGAACCACCACGAGGAAACCATGAGAGTCTTTCGCCAATCCCTATTGGCCACCATCATTTCGATGAGTTGTGCCGTTGCTTGCGTCTCCAACACCGAACCGGACGACACGAGTGCTTCCTCGCACGAACTCACCAGCAATGGGCTCTCCGCGATACTCACCCTGACGTCGGATTGGGGCGCGGGCTACTGCGCGGACGTGAAGCTCGCCAACGCGGATCCGGTGGCGATTTCAGGCTGGTCCGTGGAGCTCGAACTCGCTTCTGCGTCGCTCACCAACGTGTGGAACGGAACTGGCACCACTTCTGGAACGCGACTGAAACTCAGTCCTGTCGCGTACAACACAGTCCTTGGCGCCAATGGTTCCACGTCGGTCGGATTCTGCGCAACGGGTACGGCGCGTCCGACCGTCGTCGCCGTCGCCGCGACCCCAGTGAGTACCGGCGAAGGCGGGGCGTCGAGCAAAGGCGGCACTTCGTCGAAGGGAGGCACGTCGAGCATCGGCGGCACTTCGTCGAAGGGAGGCACGTCGAGCGTCGGCGGCACTTCGCCGAAGGGAGGCACGTCGAGCGTCGGCGGCACTTCGTCGAAGGGAGGCACGTCGAGCATCGGCGGCACTTCGTCGAAAGGAGGCTCCACATCGACAACTCAACCCGCCCTCACGATCTACATCGCGGGTGATTCGACAGTATCGAACTACACGGACACGTCCTCGACGAAGGACCAGGCCGGTTGGGGACAGATGCTCCCAGGGATCTTCAATAGCAAGGTGACCGTCGTGAATCGCGCCGCAGGAGGACGTACGGCACTTTGGTTTGCCCTAGAAGGCGGCGTCGACAAGATCCTTTCGACAATCAAGGCGGGAGATTACTTTCTCATTCAGTTCGGCACGAACGATCAAAATACGACGGCCACGTTCACCGTCAACGGGGTCACGTATCCAAGATATGCGGAGGCGAGCACGACGTTCAAGACGCAGCTCAAGCAGTATTACCTCGATCCGATCCGAGCGAAGAAAGCAACGCCCGTCCTCGTTACGCCGCCACCGCGCAATTCCGCGTACTGTAACGGCGGAAACGGGCTCAGCGCCTATGCCACGGCCATGGTGGAACTCGGAAAGTCCGAAAACGTCGCCGTTGTGGGCTTGAATGCGAAAACCTTCGCTTACCTCAAGGCGATCTGCCCGAAGCCGACCACCGCCGCTACAGAAACCTTCTTCTTCGGCAAGGCCGATGGCACGATCGACGGCACGCATTTCCAGGAGAACGGCGCTCGAAAGATGGCCGGATTCATTGGCACGAGTCTACGAGAAATCACCTTACCCTTGAGCCAATACCTGCTTTAGCCGAGAGCGAGAACAAGACCATGGCACGACTCACGAGAAGATCCTCATTATCAGCTCCTTGACGCTCCTTGCGTGCTCGTCGTCCCCGACCCCGGAGGAATCGGCTTCGCTCGAAGCCGAACTGACGGCAAATGGCCTATCGGCAAACGTGAGCATCACGTCCGATTGGGGCGGCGGCTATTGTGCGGACGTCAAGCTCGCCAATCTCGAAACGAGTACAATCACGTCTTGGGTCGTCGGCATCGAGCTCAACGGCGCAACGCTGAACATTCTCTGGAGCGCGACGTCGACTTCCAGCGGAACGCAGTTGAAGGTCTCTCCCGCTGCTTTCAACGGAACCCTTGCGGCAAATAGTTCCACCAGCTTTGGCTTTTGCGCCAACGGAACGGCACGTCCTTCCGTTGCCTCCGTCACTGCCACCCGCGGTGTCGTCGGCACCGGCGGTTCCTCGAGCGTCGGCGGCACTACCGCAAGAGGCGGTTCCTCGAGCGTCGGCGGCACCACGGCAAGAGGCGGTTCCACGAGTGTCGGCGGCACCACCGCAAAGGGCGGTTCCACGAGTGTCGGCGGCACCACCGCAAAGGGCGGTTCCACGAGCACGAGCACGACGCCGGTCACGGTGTGGATGGCCGGAGACTCGACGATGCAGAACTGCACGACGGCCTGTCCCTGTGGATGGGGCAGCCAATTCGCCGGCTATTTCAATAGCTACGTCACCGTGAAAAACAACGCCGCAGGTGGACGCAGCATCCAAACGTGGCTGTACGAGCCCAATGTCAGCACGACGATGGGCACCAACGGCGAATGCGTGACCGTCGAGACCAACAGCACTCGCTGGGCAACGACCTTTGCTAGCATCAAGGCCGGCGACTATCTCTTCATCCAATTCGGGATCAACGACGGTTCGTCCACGTGCAATCGGCACGTGGGCACGGTTCGCTATCAGACGTTGATGACTCGCATGGCGAAGGCTGCCCTCGACAAGGGTGCGCATCCGATTTTACTCACGGCCGTCAGCGCCATTTCGTGCAGTGGAAGCACCGCGAGAGCAACGCGCGGCTTCTTGACGGAAACGAGAGCCGCCGCGACGGCCCTCGGGATCCCGGTCATCGATCTGCACCAACTGAGCATCAATCTTTACAACTCCCTCGGGTTCTGTCCTTTGCCGGCGGGAAATTCCGACATTTCTGCGACCACGGGTGGCGCCGTCGGGGCATTCTTCTGTGACGACCACACTCACTTCGACAAGGGAGGCGCGTTGCAGATCGCAGGACTCGTCGCAAACGCGCTGAAGACCCAAGGGATCCCCCTGGCTGCTTACTTGAAGTGACGTCAAGAAGAAGACGGCGCGCCGCGGCAGTACACCGCGGCGCGGCTTGAATCGCCCGACGCCCAGCCGGTTACCCGCGAAGGCCCGTACCGCGAGTGGACGCAAACGGCTCAAAAGAATCGACAGAAATCGCAGCTCGCGACGCCTCCCCAGAGCGTGATGGTTCGCGTCGCTGGTGAGCTACTTTCTTCCATCCGGGTACCTACCCCTTCAAGGAGTGTCGAACTCCGAAGCCCCACGACGAGCCGCGTGGCTCGATCTCCTCGTGCGTTCAAAGGAGCTCTCGCTTGCGTCCAGTGAAAATCGGTTGGATCGCAGTATCGTCCTTGGTGCTATTGGGCTCGAATCACTGCCTTGCGCGCAGTATCATTCGAGAGCCTGGGCACCATCCGGCTTACTCCGTGGAACTCGAGCCCCACTTCGTGTTGGACTGGGCCGGAGCACCAGGTCCCAGCGACGAAGGCTTCGGTGTCGGATTTCGAGCATCCATTCCGCTCTTCTCGAACGGGCCCATCTCTAAAATCAACAACAACATGGCCATTTCCTTTGGCCTCGATTGGGCCCACGGCTCCCATCCTTGCGGTCCGCCGCGGCCCGGGTGGGAGGGTGACTGGGCTTACGACTGCTCTCTCGATTCCTTTTGGGTGCCCGTTGCCCTCCAGTGGAACTTCTTCCTGACGGAGGTCATCAGCGTCTTCGGAGAACCCGGGCTCGCAATCGCGCACTATCGCTGGGATCACTGGCAGCACTGCTGGGCACCGGGATACTGCGATCCCGATGGCAACGAGACGCGGTTGAAGCCGGTGCTCTGGGGCGGGGCACGTTTTCTCGTGAGCGACTCGATAGGTTTCACGGTGAGACTCGGTTATCCGTCCATCACCGCGGGGGTGTCACTGTTGCTGTAAGGTCGCGCTTCGTTCTCGAGCGTCGTCAAAGAGCGTGAACGGTTCAGACATGTCGATAGATCTCCGAGTCCTACTCTTGCTGTCCATCACCATCGCTCCAATGCTCTCCGCATGTGATGATGATGGCCCTCCTCCGTATGGATATGGGCCCCAAGATTACGGGGCCCTTTGCTACCATCACGAGGACTGCGCTACGCGCTTTTGCTGCACCAGCCCTCCCTGCGGACACGGTACCTGCTCGTATCATTGTGCCATCGACGCAGACTGCCCAAGCGGCATGGCCTGCGACGCTGGCGTCTGCTTCTTCACCTGTCGAGTCGACGGTGAATGCTGGGACGGACAACACTGCAAGCGCGACCGCTGGGTGTGCCAGTACTGAAACGGCGATCGGGGCTCACGGATCGAGCCCCGTTATTTTGGCTTCTGCCGTCGAGATCCCGAGCCTGGCGCCGAACATCGAATAGCCTGCCTCCTCATTCCATGCGACCTCCGAGTGTTGATCCGCGGTGAACCGCAGACGAAACCCGGTCGCATCGCCGTTCTCCGTCGTCGTCAGTGCCAAGGCATCGACGCGCGGCCCCGAGGCGAGCGGGGTTCCATCCGCAAAGTACGCCGCGATTCCGTACGGAAGGACGTCTTTACCGAAGGCGTCCATGAAGACGGGCATGTCGTCGTAGTACTGCGAGAAGGGCTCGTAATACTCGTCACCGTTCGGGTGTCTGGGCCGACCGTGAACGTCCTTTGCGTCCGGTAGCTCATAAGTATCCCCGACGGCGAGCACGCTCACGGTGTATTCGCTACCGATGAATGGAAGTTCGCGGCGTTCGTGGTTCTGCTGCGCTCCGTCGCGTCCGACGATGGCAACGCTTCCCTGGTTCGGCACACCGACGACCTCAGCGCGCTTGCGCTTCAGGTCGACGTAAAACGCCGTGTATGCATCGACGCCCCACACCGTCTTTCGTTCGGCCACGGCGAGTGCCCGGACGGAGCGCGCGAGCCGCCCTCGTTGCATGAAGTGTTGGTCGACCAACACCGAGTATTCTTCGGGAACGTAGCCGAGGCCGCGCGTGACACAGATCGCGTCCGTGTTGCACGCCGGATCCGGATCCGGTGGGAGCGTAAGCGCTCCCCACGACGTGCCGCCCCCAATCATAGGATTGCTCATTGCGGCGGCTCCCGCGCTATAGCCCGCGATGATCAAGTCATCCTTGGCGAGCTTCGTCTTGATTGCGATCTGAAGCGGGGAGTCACGACCATCCTCATTGATGAGCAACCGAACCAAGCGACTCTGATCGCCTCCGGCGAACCACACAACGTTTGCCCTTGCGACTTTTGCCACCTCGCTTGCTCGATACGCACCATCGGCCCAGGTGCTTTCGTCGACGTCAGGTGTGGCCGAATCGTCGACTTCGGCGACGTGCGCCAACTCCAAATTGCGCGCTGGAACACCACGCGTCACGAGCACGCGACGAAGATAGGTGTGAAGCCACGTAGGCACGCCACTCGCACCGGGGACGACGAGGATCCGCAAGCGGTCTTTGCCGCCAACGTCGGCAATCAGCCGATCGACGAAGATCGCGTCGTCCGTAACCTGTCCTACCATCGCGTCCGTTTGCGTTCCGATGATCATGAGTTTGCGGCCTACCGGAGGCATTCGTGACTCGAGAGGAGCAGTGGAATCCTCGGTGGTTTCGTCGAGTGTCGCCTCGACAGTCGTGAGTCGTGTCGCGTCGTTGCTGGCGCAACCCACGACGCCGACGAACAAGACAGCCGAAAGCCATTCGTGTCGAATCAACATGACTTCTCCCCTTCTCCCTTTTTTGGTTGTGCCGTCGTGGTGACGGCAACAACGAGCGGCATTATGCACTGACGCGGTTCCGCCACCCGAAGCCCAAAGACAAAGGAGTCTCCGCTTCTGTCACGTCTTCCTGTGGATGACGCCCATTACCTGCGTTCAGACCTCGTGGCATCCGTGTCTACGCTTCGATGCGAGTGCGTCCGACAGGGCTGTTCTGGCGTCCCGCGACGTGGTCGCAGACCTTAATGTCCCGGAAAAACCCACCGTGAAATGGCCCTTGAAATCGCGAACTCATCCGTGGAACTTCACTGCCGCATTTGTGCGACAAGTGTGGCGACCATGCGAAGGGTAGGATTGATCGTAAGGCGTTCGACACTTCTGCCCTGACTACTTGTTTTCACTGGTGGTATACGATCGGTTTGGTGCTTCGACTCAACTAACGAACGAAGCAGGGCTCGAGCTGCCCTTCCGCACTCAGGAGCATGAAACCATGAGACGAGAGAACTGGGTCGTTTTTCCGGTGATCGTGGCGGGATTTCTGTGGGGATGCGGAGGTTCATCGAAAGGTGGCTCGGACGGCGACTCAGGTGGTGGCGCCGATGGCAACGCGGGCAACGCCAGCAAAGGGGGTAAGTCGAGCGGCGGCTCTGGTGGCAAGACCAGTGGCACATCGACGGCTTGCCCGAGTACCTGCAACGAACTGGGCGCCAACTGTGGCGCCGTAACGGACACCCGATGCGGCGGCGTCGTCGAGTGCGGCACCTGCGCCGACGGACAAAGCTGCGGCGCATCCGAGCCCAATCGATGCGGCACCGGCGGAGGCGAACCCTGCAAGCCCAAGACTTGCGCCGATCAAGGCGTTGAATGCGGCACGGCGGGGGACGGCTGCGGCAATACGCTCAATTGCGGCAATAGCTGCCAGTCACCAAAGATCTGCGGTGGTGATCCAGCCAAACCAGGCACATGCGGGTGCACCGGGGTATGTAGCCAAATCCCGAACTGCACGGCAGGCAAGGCGACGAGCGTTAGCGGCACCGTGTACGATCCTGGCGGGCGCACGCCGCTCTACAACGCTCTTGTCTACATTGCGAACAATCCGTCCGATCCCGGATTGAAGCCCTTCGCGACGCGAACAAACTCCTGCGATGTGTGCGGCGCGACCGCCGCGGGCGATCCGCTCGTGTCCGTACAGACGGGTGTCGACGGAAAGTTCACGCTGAACAACATTCCCACGGGCGACATCACGTTGGTCGTGCAGCTTGGACGCTGGCGGCGCATCTTCGAGTTTACAATCGAAAATGCGTGCGCCGCCAACGACCTCCCCAATGCTGGCAAGCTCACGCTGCCCAAGAACAAGGGCGAAGGCGACATTCCTCACATCGCTACCGTGACCGGTGCGGCAGACGGAATGGAGTGCATGTTGTGGAAGGCGGGCATCGACACCGCCGAGTTCACGAATCCCGACGGCGCGGGACGCGTCCATATGTATCGCGGCAGCGGTCAGTCCGGTTCCGGCACTGGTCCGGGTACCAAGATCGACGACAACACGCCGAGCGAGGTCGCCCTCTACAAGAAGGACAGCTCGGGACACATGCCGCTGACGGATTACGACATGCTCGTCCTCGCCTGTCAGGGTTCGGACTACGGCAGGGATTCGACGAAGCAGCCCGCACTCGCTTACTGGTCCGATCTGGTGAATTACGTCAACAACGGTGGACGCGCCTTCGCGACGCATTGGTCTCACTCCTACATGCGGAGCGGCGGTGCGGCCAACACCTTGCGCGGAACAGCAACGTGGCGAAGCCCTGAAGACGACGAGTATCCCGGGAATTACACAGGAACCGTCGTCAACGATCCTGCGAAGAACCCACGGCAAGCGGACTTCACGGCGTGGCTCAACCTCGTCGGTGCACTCAACACGCCGGTAACCAACCCCGCGACGTTCAAGATGTTCGAACCGCGATTCGACATCGATAAGGTGACCGCGCCTGGGCAAACCTGGGTCACGGCGGTGCGCCCCGATTACACGACGCAACTTCCCCTGCATTACACTTTCAATACGCCGGTGTCAGATGGCACCGGAAAATCATGCGGCAGGTTCGTCTACAGCGATTTCCACGTGAGCAAGGGCGACGAGACGAAGAACTTCCCGAACAACTGCGGCGCGTGGAGCGACTTCACGCCCCAGGAGAAGGTCCTCGAGTTCATGCTCTTCGATCTGTCAGCGTGCGTGACGCCCTACGTGCCCCTCTGCACGCCGAAGACCTGTGAAGGCCTCGGATACGACTGCGGCACGGCTGGCGATGGCTGCGGTGCGGCAATCAATTGCGGGACATGCGAAGCCAACGAAACCTGTGGCGCGGCGGGCCCGAACAAATGTGGAACCGCAAGCTGCACGCCGAAGACCTGCGGACAACAGGGCTTCGAATGTGGCATGGCCGGTGACGGTTGTGGCAATGCCATCAATTGCGGCAACTGTGACGCAGGAATGGTCTGCGGCTTGGACGCGCCTGGCAAGTGCGGCACGGTCCTTCAGTAAATCGCAAGCGTGGCCGGCGCTGAGCGCAGCATGCGCTCAGCGCTCGCGCGACTCTCGTCGAGAGCGGCGGTTCACGTCAACATGAGCGACAATGGCCAGCGGGAAGTGCGACTCTCGCGAACGGCGCGGTCGGACCGCCTCGACGCCACCGAGAACCGCGCCGCGACCACTTGCTGGCCCGCGTCGTCCCGAGCCTTGGCTGGCGCGACCTGGTGCAGTCGCTGTGGCGCGCACTCCCTCGACGACACGTGCACCCACAGCTCGAACGGCTCCCTGAGACTTCGGCATCTCAGAGGGACTCTCAAGGGACCGGGGACGACCGTCGAGACGTTCAGTAGCCCAATCGGAACGATCGGCGATGTACGAAGAACTCCATTCCGATTGCCATCGCGGCCGGGTCGAAGGCAGACGCGCCTTCAAACTTCCAGGTTATTTCACAATTGAAATGAGTGGAGCGCGGTTCAAGAGGTGACACATCGCGCAGAACCGCGCGTCATTTTGCACGAATTGCGGAGAGAAATCCTCCACACCTCGTACAAACCATCGAGAACGGACGCCACATTGCGTCAAAACTGCGGCGACATCTCAGTCGTGACTCGCGAACGCCGATTGCGTGAATTGGGCTTATTTCAGCTTTGAAAGGGCAGCATTACGCCGATCAGTACAGTGCGTTTGCCGGTGCTGCTCGAAATTTTCGGAACATACTTTCATCACATCGCTCGAGTCAAGCCATGCGAACTCGCTCGTGATTGGTCATCGTTCTGCGCCTTTAAAGGAGTCGTGGGGCACTTCGCGCCACATGCGATGGACAAGTGCGTCGTACAATTTTCGACGCTGGTGAAACGAAATGCGTTTCGTGCCGCGCATTTTCCACCGGCGCATTCGAAGGTATCGAGTTAGTCTCCGCGCCGGCGACGGGTTGGCGCGCGAAGAAGCATGTCGTTCACGGCCCGTGCGCTCGGAGAATGAACATGAAGACGTTGCATACAGCCAGTTGGGCATTGTTGGGTATTTTGGCCGCCGCATGTGGCGGTGACGGCTCGAATGGGAGTGATGGGCAATCTGCGTTCGTCGAAAGCACGCAGGAATCCGCTGGTGAGAATTGCGAACATGGTGGCGTTCGCGTCGATACGGGGGTCGACGAGAATGACAACGGCAAACTCGACAAGTCCGAGATAACGAAGTCCGTTTACGTGTGTTCGGGTGACGCGGGGGCGATCGGTGCCACGGGCGCAACCGGCGACGCGGGTGCAACCGGCGCCACGGGTGCAACCGGCGCCACGGGCGCAACCGGAGACGCGGGTGCGACTGGTGCGACTGGTGCGACTGGTGCGACCGGCGCGACCGGCGCGACCGGCGCAACCGGCGCGACTGGTGCAACCGGTGCGACTGGTGCGACTGGTGCAACGGGCGACACGGGTGCAACCGGTGCGACCGGCGCAACTGGCGCGACTGGTGCAACCGGCGCGACTGGTGCAACTGGTGCAACTGGCGACACGGGTGCAACCGGCGCGACCGGCGCGACTGGTGCAACTGGCGACACGGGTGCAACCGGCGCGACCGGCGCGACTGGTGCAACTGGCGACACGGGTGCAACCGGCGCGACCGGCGCGACTGGTGCAACTGGCGACACGGGTGCAACCGGTGCGACCGGCGACACGGGTGCAACCGGCGCGACCGGCGACACGGGTGCAACCGGCGACACGGGTGCAACCGGTGCGACCGGTGCAACTGGTGCGACCGGCGACACGGGTGCAACCGGCGCGACGGGGCCCACCGGTCCCTCAGGTGCAGACATGGCCGTTGATGTCCTCTCCTACACTGGCGAAGAGTGCGCCAGTGGTACGGGTCTCGTCATCACGATCGGACACGACGTAGATCACGACGGCACGGTCGACGTCCCCACTGACGTAAGCTACGTCTGCAACGGCACGAACGGGACACAATTGGTGCAAAGTGACATCGTCATCGTGAACCAAACGGCCACCGGAACCGCCTCGACCGCGACTTGCCCCGATACTGCCGTCATCATCGGCGGCAGTTGCTCCACCGGCAGCGACACCCTGTGGGTCACCAGCCATGTCACTACCCCTGGATTCGGCGGGGTGTGGTCTTGCGAAGTCAACAACGGACATGACGACTGGCTCGAAGCCATCGCGATCTGTCTGACGCTGTGATCGCCGGATAGTCACGCGCATCATCGGAACGACGTTGAGGGTCGCTGTCTCGAGTCGAATCGAGGCCGCGGCCCTCGGCCGTTTGCGCCTCAGGTTGTCGACACGTCGCCGCGCATGCCCACATCCATACGCCCCCTTCGTACGCTCGACGTCATCACTGGCGAAGCGACGTATGCCACGGTGGCGAATCGCGTTCGAAACCGTTCGAGGAGGGACATTCGTCCATTCGTTGCACCGTGGGATTTCCCGGGGCGCATCGACGTACCGGAATGGTGCGCAACTGATGGCGACGCGAACCTATTACGGACACCTGAACGACGTGCGCCCCCACGCCGAGCCGCGCAGGACCGTTACCACGACGGGTAGACAAAAACAGCATTGCAGACAGGGGCACACATCGCGGCATGAGCCTTGCTCGATGCGTCGGTCCATGACGATAGGTGCAGGCAGGCGAGTGGGAATGGTCAGGGCAATACGCGCGTCAGAACGCGTAGAATCATCACGGTTTTCCGAGACCGGCACGCCGCCTACTGCGCGCGTCCGATCGTCGCGGACACGTGACCGCGCGCGAACAAGTGTCCTCGGGATCCTGCTGATGACGTCCTTATGCTGCGGGGCTTGCTCGGATGGCGATGATGCGAGGAGAAAGGACGAAGACGCAGGAGGCGCGTCCAACGCCGCAGGGGGATCGAGCGGGGGCGCCTCCGCTGGTGGAGCGGGAACGCTCCACTCCGCTGGGTCAGCTGGCGTGGCGGCGACGGTTCCAAACGACCGTGACGACGATCCGGCGACACCTTACTTCGCGCCCGAACACGTGCTCGAAGTGGCTCTCGCGATCGATGCCTCGGATTGGGATGCCTTGCGCGCAGAGAAACGTTCGGTGACCGACATCGTTCTCGGCGAAGATTGCCAGAGCGAGCCATTTCCCAACCCATTTACGTGGAAGCACGCCAAGCTTACCATCGATGGCGCGTCCATCGAGAACGTCGGAGTGCGAAAGAAAGGGTTCCTTGGCTCTCTAGACAAGACTCGGCCTTCCCTGAAGATCGCGACGGACACCTTCGAGTCGAAAAGGAATCTGTTCGGCGTCAAGGAGTTCACCTTCAACAACGTCCGACAAGATCCTTCCATCATCGGCGAATGCCTCGGATTTCACGTCTTTGACGCGGCGGGTTTGCCAGCGCCGCGCTGCAACTTCGCCCACGTCACGGTGAACGAGCAGAACCTCGGCGTCTACGTCCACCTCGAAGCCATCAAGAAGCCCTTTCTGAGGCGACACTTTCAGGCAGACTCCGGGGATCTCTACGAAGGAACGTTGAGCGACTTCCGAGAGGGCTGGCTAGGAACCTTCGATCCAAAAACCGCAGAGACCGACTCGACTCGTGCGCCCCTGCGAGCCATCGCTGAAGCCCTCACGGCAGTCGATGGCGACCTGTTGGAACGCTTGCGTAAAGTCATGGATCTGGACGCGTTCCTACGTTACTGGGCCATAGAAGTCGTCATTGCACATGTCGACGGTTACTCGAGAAACACGAACAATTACTACGTCTATCGCGATCCCGAGACCCGGCTCGCGACCTTGATCCCGTGGGGCGCCGATCTCTTGTTCGGCAATGGCGATAGCAGCACGACGTCGGATGATCCCATGGGTCGTTATACCGAGGGAGCCGTCGTGCACGCACTGTATGCGACCCCGCAAGGCAGGGTCTTGCTCTTCGACGCACTCAGCTCGGTATTGAAGGAGGTCTGGGTCGAAGAGGATCTGCTCGCAGAAGTGGATCGCATGGCTCGACTCGTTCGCCCCTTGCTCGATCCCGATCGACAGCAGTCCTTCGACTACGCGAGAAGCACCATCGAGGAATTCATACACTCTCGACGTTCGGCTTTGGAAGCCGCGATGACGCGACCGCCGCTCGATCCGTGGCCGTTTCGCGAGACGGCCTGTCTTCGTCCGATCGGTTCCGTCTCAGGATCCTTCGCGACGACCTGGGGTACGATCGGTAGTCCCGATCCTTTCGCCAGCGGCAGTGGCACTCTCGACGCAACGATCCATGGAATTACTTGGGAGAATCTCTCGGGATACGTCGGAGCCGTAGCAGGCACGGATCCCGATCCGACGGCGGAACACGACGGACAACTTGCGCTTGCCGCCGTGCGCACCGACGGGATGCTGTCTGTCATGGCATTTGGATTCGACACCGCAGCGCTCGAACCAGGTTCGCTCGCTCTCGATTTGGAGGAAGCTCCCGCTGTATTGCTCTCGATGGATCCCAAAGCGCAAGGCTCGGACGAGGTGGTCGGCGTGGTGGTCGGGGGCACGCTCGACTTCGAACGGGTGAGCACCTCCAACGGCAGCCCGGTCGTTGGTCGATTCAGCGGTGAACTCTATTCGACCCCCTTCCTCAATGGATTCTGAGGAAATGGTTACACGGCGAGACTATATAACCAAGCCTCGACGGAGGCGCGAGTAATCCACGGTAACGCCACACAGCGACGAATTCGGACACTTCACGTGAACCACGGTGCGGGCTTCTCCACGTCGCGCACTTGCTCGAGACGTCGACAGGGGACTATATCTGACGCCGACACATTGAGGTGTCACAGGAGGGGAACATGAAAGGTTCACGAGTTACCTGTCTTGCAATGGGGCTCACGGTGACGATGGGTTGCGCTTCAGATGATCTCACGCGGGACGAGCTAGGCGAGTTCTCGTCGAAGGACGCGGCGCTCGAAAGCTACGTGGTCCCGGAGGGCGCAACCAATCGGCCTACGCAATGCTTCAAGCATTTCGTACCGAAACTACTCTCTATCGTCCCTCGAGGTGCGCCGATCACTCGAGAGGATGGAACGGAAGCGATTTTCGATGTATCGCTTCGTATTCGCCCACGGAGCGTCGTCACCCTGCTCGTCACGGTTTCGGATCCCACCGAAGCCAACGTGGAACCGAACGAGATCGAGATCACGCCGAAGGATTGGTGGCGACCGCGTCGGGTAATCGTTCGCGGGGTGAGTGATCTACTGGCGGATGGCGCGGTTCCCTTCGAAGTCATCGTCGCACCTCAATCGTCCGATCCACTCTACGCTCGAATGGCCCCGGCTCACCTGCCTTTCGTAAACCAAGACGCTGCAGCCTTTGCGCTCATCGGCGACCTTGCCGGGGGCGACTTTCTGAGTTCTGCACAGGACGTCAATTCGGACGGCTCGGTGGTCGTTGGCTATGGCACGAGTGATCGAGGCCGCGAAGCGTTGAAGTGGACCGCAGCTGCGGGTCCAACCTCTCTGGCAAGTGCCCCGAGTACTGCTTATCGGGTCAATCGAACGGGAAGCGTCATGGTCGGCAAATCCCTGGACTCAGCCAATCGAGCGCACGCAGCGGTCTGGAGAGATGGCGCGGGGCCGCAATTGCTTCCCTACGACGACGAAGAAGCGTTCGTACGCTCGACGTCGACGGCGGTAAGCGGGGACGGTCTCGTCATCGGTGGGAGCCTCAAGCCTTGGGGATATGCAGAGACACGTGGAGTGCTGTGGCAGGGAACACTATTGACGGAGCTCCCAGCGACCCCGAGCGGATTGAACGAAGACGGTAGCGTTTGGGTAGGGAGTGGAACCTATTTCAAAGCGTCATCGAATCACTTTCCCCTACGAAGCGGTGTGAAGCTGCCCTTTGCTACCTCGTGTTTGACGGACATTCTGTGCGACGCCCAAGCCTTCGATGTCTCGGGCGATGGTCGATTCGTGGTCGGATACAGCCGAGTTCCAGCGGAATACTCCCCCGATCCGAGTGAAGATGGTCGAACTCGCGCCGTACTCTGGGACACTGCGAAAGAGACGGTAAGCACGCTCTCTTCGCAGCAAGATGCAACGGCACTTGCCGTCGACGGCAACGGTCGAGTTGTCGTCGGGTACGCGAAGGCTTCCGCGGCGGAGAGCACGACACAGGCGATGCGATGGCTCGACGGAACCGAAAAAACGATTGCGGCCCTGCTCGATTCGGCCGGCGTCGATCGACGAGGATGGCAATTGACACAAGCCAATGCGGTGTCGGAAGACGGCCGAGTGATCGTGGGTGATGCCGTGGATTCCGAGGGCCATGCGTCTGGCTGGATCGCCGTATTGCCGTGAGACTCAGTCGCCCAATTGCGGACTCGACAGACGCCACCAGGGGCGGCCGTCCGAAGTCGCACTGCGACGGCCGCCCAGGCAATCCCCCCCCTTCGACCTCAGGGCAACTTCGCTAAGATCTCGTCAATGTATTCGACATGTGGCGCAAGCTCCGGGGTCGGAAAGATCGCGACCGAATCCGGGGACATTTGGCCCTGCACGAAAATCGACAAGCCCGCCTTGATACCTTCGAGAGCGCTACGGTACCGCGCCGCATCTTCACCTCGAGCGGGGGGAGTGATGCGGTAGGTCGGAGTTGCATATGGCGCGACGAGGTGCTCGTAAACGGTTCCAGTTTCCAGATCCAGTTCGCGATCCATACGCTGGGAACCGTAGGTCGTGAGGTCTTGCACCGTGATGCCATAATGGTCGCCCAAGTTGGTGAGCCCACGTCGCACGCTCACCGTAATTCGGGGCGGATGATTACCACCGCCGTAATAGCTCGTCAGTTCTCGGTCGAGGGTGTCGAGCGAACCCCCGTAGTAGAGCGGGACCGGAATGGGGGTGGTCACGAGCGGACTGGGTGCAGCGACGATCGTGAAGAGTGACTGGGAACGTTTGAACAATAACGAGTAGTGCCCGGTGCTCGGGTAAACGACGCGAAAGTTCGTCGCCGTCGGACTTCCAGTCGAGAGGAAGTAACGGCCGCTTCCCGCGTTGACTGGCCCGCCACTGAATCCACCAGAGGTGTAGTAGGTCTGCCAGTTACCCCAGCCGTTGAGCTCCGGTGTCTCGACGAAGACGCAGGTATCACCTGCCGTGGTCATGTAGGACTCACCGACGTCAATCGAGCGAACGTATAGGTCTGGGTTACTCGTCGGAAGCAGACGAGTTGCGTCGTCGACGGACCAACCCGTCGCGTTGCAACGCAAGTACAACACACTCTGATCGACCAGCGACTCTGCCGAAATGGCGACGCTCGGTTCGGACGACCCGGGTTCGACGCAACCACTCACCCCCGTGATCATCGCTAGCAGAAGAACTGACGAGGAAATTTCCCGTTTGGTTTGCATGAGTTTTGACCTTTGTGTCTAGAACGAAGTCGTGACGAGAATCTGTCGGCGGTTCGACGCTTCGTTGCCACTCGGCAGAGCGCTGCCGTAACGTGAGTCGCGGGACATTCCCCACGAACGAACTTCGGTGAACACGAGCGAAACGCCGTCTTCCCTTGGTGTCACGAGTGAGACCAAACCTTCGCATTCCTGCCGCGATGACTCGAAGATTGGGCGACCGATACAACTATCGGCGCATTCCCGAGACTCCAAAGAGGAACAATCGACCGCCAGATAGAGAGCAGTCGCGAATGATCCCGAGGAGAAAGTGACGTGTCGGAGCTGTCACCCAGCGGCGCATTGGGGCCGCAAGTGCGTGGGCGTCGCGTTACGTGGGCGTCGCGTTACGTGGGCGTCGCGTTACGCGGGCGTCGCGTTACGTGGGCGTCGCGTTACGTGGGCGTCGCGTTACGTGGGCGTCGCGTTACGTGGGCGTCGCGTTACGTGGGCGTCGCGTTACGTGGGCGTCGCGTTACGTGGGCGTCGCGTTACGTGGGCGTCGCGTTACGTGGGCATCACCGGATCGGAGTGTCCATCGATCGCGCGTAACGTGCCTCGGTGTGTCGGACCGCTCGGCTCCTTACGTCGGCGCTCGACGACCGCCGGTGGTCGGACCGTCGCGAAGGAATGTCGTTGCGGACTCGATTTGCTCAATCAGCAGCGTCGACGTCGCCCGCGGCAAGACAGCAATCCAAGCGCCCCGAGCAACAGGGACGTCCCAACACCAGCTGCTTTGCGATGGCTGCCAGGGACGATACAGCTGCAACCATCAGGTGTTCCATCTTCCGAGACGGCGACGGAGCTCGCCCCACCGAGCCCATACACGTCGGCTTGCCCAGCGCTCGCGCTCGTTCTTCCCGATCCCCAGTCACTCGATCGCCCACCAGATGCTGATGAGGCGCCAGCGTGCGTATCCTGAATGCCACCGGCCCCAGCACTGACCGATGCACCGCCAACGGCGAATGCGCTCGCGCCGGCTCCAGCATGGCCTGCCGTATCGGAGGCAGCGGAGCTCGAGCCTCCTTTGCCACTCTGTCCACCAGACGCGCTCGAACGTCCGCCGGCGCCGGTCGCTGCGGAAGTCCCACCGGAAGCAGAGCCCCCGCCAACGGAGGAGGCCCCGCCGACACCGCTCATTCCGCCGGAGCCGGGACAGGCCACCGCCTCGGGATCTTGCACGCCAACTTTGTCGAGGCTCAAGAAGGCCACCGCGGTGTTCGAATCCCAGTTTACGCCATGCCCCGCGTCGGTGACGGCAAAGGTCTCGAGGACGCCGTAACCACACGTGCTCTTCCAGAGTTGATGCGTGCCTCCGAATTTGGCGTCCGTCGTATTCGGCGCGGCATTCAGACCGAGAAGATTCGTCCATTCCTTGATTGCTTCGCCGAAGTTGGCAAAGGAAATGACCGTGTCCGCCGTACCGTGCCAGAGCTGCACGCGAGGGCGATGTCCGGTGTACCCCGGAAACATCGAACGAACCTGATCGCCCCATTGTTGAGCCGTCTTCGAGACTTTGCCGCCGGCACAGGGGCCACTCCACTGCCCGTTCGTCGCAACGTCCCCGGAGTAGTCGACGGCCCAACATCCGCAGGGCACTCCCGAAACCGCAACGCCCGCCGCGAAGATCTCCGGGTAGATGCCCAACAGTGCTTGAGTCATCATCGCGCCCGAGGAACCGCCGAACGCATAGACGCGAGTTGCGTCCCCGTTATAACGCTTCAGGGTGTATCGGACCATTTGAGCGATGGCGTGCGTATCGCCCCCGCCGTCGTGCTCGAGTGATTTCGCCGAACCCACATCCCAGCAATTGTGACCGGTAGCCTCGGGGAAAATGATGATGAAGCCGTTCTTGTCCGCCAACGCGACGAAGGTGGACTTGGTTTCGTTGTAAGTCGTCGTGCCCGTTCCCTGACAGTGATGAGAGGCGACGAGCACGGGAGGCTTCGCCGCCAACTTGTCGGGCACGTATACGTACATGTTCACGTAAAGCGGCAGCCCGTTGACTCCCCACGCACCCCGATCGACCTTTTGCAGCGACGCGGCAGTTGCGGGCCTCGTAGCGAATACTGCAACCAGGAGCGAAGCCTGGGCAAACGTGCCAATTCGAGCCATTGAAGCGCAGTGGCAGTTCGACGACACTTCCGTCGAAAAATCCGCATTCAGGTGCGAGCGGTCGTTCGCGAGCTGGCTAGGAGTTCCCTAGAACCGGGACCTCGAGACTGCTCACCGTGAATGCCGAACGAACCGATTCGAAGTGGTGATTTCCGCTCGCATCCCCAGACGGCTCGCACGAGCACGAGCACGAGCATCGCAATCGAAGCCGTGATTTTGCTCGCGTCCCCAGATGGCTCGCACGAGCACGAGCACGAGCACGAGCACGAGCACGAGCATCGCAATCGAAACCGCGATTCCGCACCACGTCAATGACAGGCCGGAAATTGGGCGCTGAGTTCCAAGGTCGACGATCCCGAAGGAGGATAATCGATCGTGGCTTCGACCGTGGATCCGTGAATGTCCGTGATGCGGATCTGCTTCGGGAGCCCCACCTTTCCCTCATTCACGCTCCAATAGTTGTACGACGTGCGCACGCCGGGAAGCCACTGAGTCCCAGCCAGGAGTTCGAACTTGGCGATTGGGTTTCTGTGATTCTCGATCAAAAACTCGTTCCAGTAGCGGTTCGTCGGCTCCTTGAGCCGAATCATTAGGTTGCCCTGCGTATCACAAGGAACGTATCTCCACGAGATCACGCCGGTAGCGCCACCGTTGCCTTTGCCAAGGTACCCTTCGTTTTCCCCACCCAGCTGCAAGAATGCGGCCTTCGATAGGTCGAGATGCCCAGCGGTGCACTTCGGATTGGTGGCAACCGGACATTGATCGACCACGGTCGCCATGACGGTGCTGCCCGTATCGCGCGTGATCTCGACGCAAGCACCGCACATCGCCGCGGTGGAGTAGTCGGCCGTATTCATGGCCGCGAAGTATTGACCCCCGCCGTACGGCACGAATTCAACGATGTCGGGATTGGTGCCGAGGATCGAAAAGCTGCAATTGACCTCGGTCGAACCTTGAGAAAAAAGATACCACGTCAGCGACCCCGTACCCGAATAGCTCGTGGGAAACTTGCACGTCCCGTCGGATGATGGCGTCACGGTCGCTGCAACCTTTGTCTGCGACGCCGAGCCAGAAGCACCAGCGGAAGCAGAAGAGCCACCGATGCCTGTACCGCTACCGCCGAAGGAGCCACCGGATTGCAAGAAAGACTCGTCGGCTGCGCTGCATCCCACGAGCGCGACGAGACTGCCGATAGAAAGACCGAACGTTAATCGGATGGTGTGACGAAGCGCTGCAATCAACGACATCTTGTCCGAACTCTTCTGACCCGTCAGAAAGTCGCGAGGACGATTCCCGGGCCCGCCGAACCCTAGCTTCACGGCTTCGATCGCGCACATCGGATTGCCCCGAATCTCCGATGCAAGCAGGTGGGTGAGCCGTTTGGCGACGGTAAAAACACGGCTCCGCCCTGGCGGGACGCCCTCCCGAGCGACGGATCCGATTCGATATGGCTGCGTACGCGGGTCGCGCGTCGAAAAGCTTGCGCCGTGTTCGGTCGCTCCGTGACATCGGCGCCCCGGAGTCTCACCGAAATGGCGAAGGCCCGAGCTGGCTCCAGTGACACACTGGAAGACCCGCTCGGGCCTCGATCCGCAAACTGACGTCAGCTCGACGCGGCGGTCGTGCCGCCCGCAGCACTGCCCGTGCCACCAGAGGAACCTCCAGCTCCAGCGCCGCCCGCGGAGCTGCCTCCGCCCAAACCGCTTTCGCCCCCGGCACCCGATCCGCCCGTTCCCGTGTTTCCGGATCCTGGCTCCACTCCCCAAACGAGCGTCCCGTCGTAATAGACGGTTATTTTATCGTTATAGCCAGCAGCGGAAGAATAGCTGTAGTCGTTTGCGCCAACGGGCTTGAGATTCCAGTTCGCATCATGGAGATTGCCATCGATGTGAACGCCGTTGCTACCGGTGCTCGAACCGGCGAGGGTTCCCGCGCCGAACGTGAGGCGCAAATAGTGATCGGCAGTCGGGAAGCTGACCGCGACGAAGGCGGCAGTCACCGATGAGTTATTACTGACGTAGTACGAATCGTACGTCGGGTTCGTCATCGAATCGACGGTGAGGTAGTAACGGAGCGTGACCTTCGAGAGGTCGACAGGGGCGGTCCCCGTGTTCTCGAGCAAGAGATTCCAGGCGATCCCGTTCGAGTCGGTCATCTTCGTCACGTTGACGCCAAGACCAGAAGGCGGCGGAACGACGGTACTCGCGGGGATCGTCGTCGTTGTCGCTGACGTTCCCCCCTTGGCAACGGTGCTCGTCGTCGCGACCCCTGTCGAACCGCCAACGGCAGCTACGGTCGAGGTACCTTTGGTGCCTCCAGTCGCGGTTGCGCCACCTTTGGCTGCGGTCGACGTCGACGTCGACGTTCCCATACCGCCGCCGCCAATCGAGGCCGATCCTCCCTGAGATGCGCTAGTGCCACCACCGATACTCGTCGATCCACCCGTGCTCGTGCTCGGACCGTCGAGCTTCTCGGCCTCTGCGCAAGCACCCAGCACCAACGACACCGTGCAACCAGCTGCGAAAAGTCTACGTCGGGAAACAAGCATATGACCTCAGCAATGAGTGCCCATGACTGGGCAGAATGAAGAAGTGTCTCGGTCGACCGTGGCGTGCGCGTCCGACGAGTCGACGGAGCACCATCGGACGATCCTAAGCCGAAATGTCCAGAATTCCCGAGATATTCGCGTCATTGCCTCACATCGCTGCGACACGCGACCACCATCACCTCCCACCCTGTCGGAGATCTACGGGTGGGAGGAGCACGGCAGAAATGCCCCGCGATGAGTCGGCGTAGCCGGACGCCGACCTTTCGCGACATCCGCTCGTGACGCAGCCTTCACGATTCGGCAGGAAAAACGCGCCGAGCGGACCGCAAGCTGCGGAATTGACCGCAGCTCAAGGGGAACGCAGGCGCAGCTCCGACTGGCTCGGCAAAGCCCTCAGCGGTCTTTGGAGGGGATTCTCTGAAGGCTGTAAACGAGTCCGCACAGCACGACGAGCAACGCCACGAAAAACGGAACGAGGGAGTACCTCATGTCCAGCCCCATCGCGAGCCCGAGATTGCTCGCCGGGCCCCCGGCGCCCTGCCACTGGCTGTTGCGCGCATACCACCCGAGCCAGAACGATGGCCAGTAGAGGTCCGTCAAAGGGTTCTTCCAGGTGTACGAGGTCATTCCATGAACGGAAACTCCCATGATGCATACGAATACACCGCCTGCGAGCGCGAGAAGCGCGAGCGGTCGGAAACGCGTCGACAATGCGTCATACAGCGGAGCAAGTCCCATGGCGAGAAAGGGCAGTGACGCGGCCATATGCCGCGGTCCGTAGGTCCAGCCGCCATCCCAGTACACGTAGGAGACGTTGAGCAGGAAGGGATAGATGCTGCAAAATAGGGCGATGATCGCGGTCTTGCGGTGACGATTGACGACGAGCGAATGGATGTGACCGAAGAATCCAAGCACGACGATGGGACCCGTCAGCAAGATCCCCCGCGGTCCCCACAGAACGCCCGCAATCGCTTCCATGCTCGGCCAAGTGACGCCAAACATGCCTTGCTTCATTCCCTCGAACCCCTGAACGCTCGCGTACCCGAGGTGAATGGGCGATCCGAAGGCAATGAAGTTGTAGCAGCCCAATATGGAAGCCACCGACAACGCTCCCGCCCCGAACAAGAGGAGTTGCCGCCCGTAAAGCATCACGTCACGTCGATGCCAAGCGAGAAACAGTGCGAGGAACACTGCCATGGGCGCCGTCGGGTATTCCGTGATCACGGCACTTCCGGCTGCAATACCTGCACCGAACGCAACGTCCAGAGTCTTGTCGCCTGGAACGGAATGCACCAACCGATCGACGAGACGCGCCGCTATCACCAAAGAGCAACTCGCGAGAGCATTTCCCCAAAATAGCGTCGCGTAAGCCCACATGGGCGATGCCAAGCCGACGGCTATCGATGAATAGACTGCCGCCGTGCGCGAGTAGCCTTTGCGTCGCATCCAACCGTAGACGACGAGACACAACACGGTAGCCGGCAACCCAGCACCGAACCAAGTGGCGACCCGGATTCTGAATCTCCGAAGCATCGGCCCCGTCCGTGTCGATCCCCGTATGCTTGAGGATGGTGCGGGACACTGCGAGGGCCGGGAGCGCGAAGAGTGATGTTCCCGGCGCCTTGTCGCAATAGTAGTGCCCCTCGTAGAACGCCTTGTCCTCGGTGTTCTTGTGATAACGATCTATCCGAACCGTGCCGTGCTCCAGGATTGCGCGGTCGAGATTGAAACGCACGGCTTGGTTCGGGCCGCCTCCCGAATAGAAGTACAAAAAGGCGAGACCAAACAAGAAAAGCAACCATGTTTGCGTCCGGAGCCGGGCAAGGAAAGGCATACCGGCCGCTTATATCACAGGTCTTCCGGCCCGATACACGGAGCCAGTCCGCTGGCGGGGCTTTTCCGCGGGTCGGCGGCGCTACGACGAGGAAACGTTCGCGCGCCAGACCGTCGGAAATTGGGCTACCCCGTCCCATGAACGCGACACGCCAGTCGCGATCCCGCTCGGGTTCGAACGACTGGCGTGCCTTACCTAGAGCGCCATTGGCGCGCTAGCCCTTGCGACGTGCGCGTCGGCGCAAACAATCACCAATAGTAGAAAGATGCGTAAGAGAGGGTGCAGCCGGAAATCTCGAGGTACAGGTATCCGTCCCCAAGGGCGTTCTGGGCGCCGAAGGATGCTGCGTCTTTCACTTCGACGCCATTGACGAACGCCTTGCACCCCGTGTTGTTCGAGATGCCGCCGCCGCCAATGGACTTGGCAATCCGGAAACACGTGTATGCCGTCTGAGGAACGTTCGTATTACCCGTCGCCGCGGCGTCGGTGTACGTGCTGCAAGGCGACGCCTCGCAAACACTCCCGTTA
>JASGIX010000033.1:0-164882 GCA_049840955.1 Polyangiaceae bacterium | reverse complement strand
GCAAGGACGCCGAGAGTCTCGAGCACGTATTGCTCATCCCTGGGCTTCTCGCCTTCGCCGTGGGCGTCGCTTCCGCCTATTGGGTTTACGTCAGCAAGAAGGGCAAGCCCGCCGAATCCTTTACTGCGAGCTTCCCAGGGCTGTATTGCCTCGTCTACGACAAGTGGCGCATCGATGAGCTCTATCAAGAGACCGTTATCGGTGCGCTCGGAATCATCGCGGACGTCTCGGTGTGGATCAATCGATGGATCATCGACGGTATCATCGCGCGAATGTCGGCCTTCTTGGTCTCGGCATTGGGGGCGATGCTTCGACTTCTCCAGTCTGGCAAAGTACAAGCTTATGCCACGCTCATCGTGGTTGGACTCCTCGGGGTCGGTTGGCACTTCGCCACGCCACATGCGCGTATCGCAATTAGGGGAGACGCTGCTTCGGGTAAGTACGTGCTTTCCGCTTCGGAGGGTCTCGGTTACGGCTACCGTTGGGACGAGAACGGTGACGGAAAATACGAGTCCGAGAAGTTCGGAAGCCGAAGCTCTTTGGATTTGGAGCTCAACCGAGCAGAGCGGCGAACCGTGAAGCTGCAGGTGGTGAACGCGTTGGGGCGCGTCACCGAGCGGACCGTCAACCTCGAACGTCCGCGCGAGGACAAGAGCCGCGGAATGACGCGCATCGACGTATACGACGACGAGCGAGGCGGAAAGCGCGGAGTCGTCTCGAAGCCTCGGGGCGCAGCTCCGAATGGCGTAAACCCGTCCGGCCAACAACGAGCACCTGGACTACCAGGCATCGCTCCCGCACAGGGGAATCAACCGTGAGTCCCGTCGGCAAAGCAATCTTCGAATTGGTTCCCTATCTCATCGCCTGCGTACTCGGGGCCATCGTGCCGCGACGTCAGGGCAAACTCGAACGTGCTGCGCTCGGGATCATCGCCGTCCTCACTGTCGCATTCGTCATGGGGCTGTGGAGCTCTGCGAGTGGTCCCACGGCGGCGGCCGGTGGAGCGGTGAAACCCGAGTGGCCGCATTTGCTCACGGTGATCGTCTTTTTGCCGATCGCCGGTGCGCTGGCGGTGCTCTTCCTGCCCAGGCAGTCACCGCTGGTACTGCGCTGGTTCACTCTCGGCGTCCTACTCCTCGACTTCGTCGTTTCGCTGGCACTGCTCGGCACGCCGATGACGAATGGTTGGCACCACCAGTACATCGCAGATTGGCTTCCGAGCTTCGGCATCCGTTATCACGTTGCAGTGGACGGCATCAGCTATTGGTTGGTGATGCTCACGACGATGACGACCCCCATCGCGCTCTATGCCGCATTGGGTTCGGTCAAGGAGCGCGTGAAGGACTTCTGCTTCGCCATTCTCTTGCTCCACGCGGGTATGCTCGGAGCCTTCGTCTCCCTAGACCTGTTCCTCTTTTACGTCTTCTGGGAGTTGATGTTGGTGCCGATGATCATCCTCATCGGTGTCTGGGGTGGCGTCGAGCGCATCAAAGCGGCCTATAAGTTCTTCCTCTACACGATGGCGGGAAGCGTACTCATGCTGGCCGCAATCCTGTATCTCGTCTGGAGCCACAAGCAGGTTGCCGGTTACCTCACCTTCGACTACTTGGCGCTCTCGCATCTTGCGCTGCCTCGAACTGCGGCGTGGCTCTGCTTCGCGGCCTTTGCTCTCGCGTTCGCGATCAAGGTCCCGATGTTCCCGCTCCACACTTGGTTGCCCGACGCTCACGTTCAGGCTCCCACGGGCGGCTCGGTGATTCTGGCCGCAGTGCTCTTGAAGTTGGGCACATACGGCTATCTCCGGTTCTGTATGGGAATGTTCGCCGGCCCAGCCTGGCAAGCTGGAGTCACTCTAGCGGGCGTTGCCGTATTGGGAGGAATTACGTACGGAGCGCTCGTCGCGTGGCGCCAAGACGACATCAAACGTCTCGTGGCTTATTCTTCCGTTGCCCATATGGGCTTCATCATGTTGGGCGTCTTCGCCGCAACCAACGGGAGCGTCCAAGGCGCGATTCTCCAGATGCTCAACCATGGTGTGTCCACGGGCGCGCTCTTCTTGCTGGTCGGCGTCATCTACGATCGAAGGCACACGCGCCTGGTGCAAGAGTTTGGCGGCATCGCCAAGGTGATGCCGATTTATACGACCATCTTCATCGTGATCACGATGAGCAGCATCGGTGTCCCGGGCACGAACGGTTTCGTCGGTGAGTTCATGATCGTCATGGGTGCGTTCGTTTCCACGTCGCTTGGCGTGCACGGGCAGCTCCAAGCCGCCACTGCGGCGTTTGGCGTCGTGCTCGCAGCGGTGTACATGCTGACGATGGTGCAGAAGGTGTTCTTCGGTCCGCTGAAGAACCCCGCGAACAAGCACCTCGTCGATCTGAACGTCCGAGAGACGATCGCCCTTGCGCCACTCGTTGCATTGGTGTTCGTCATCGGCTTCTTCCCCAAGCTGTTTCTGGGACCCATGACCGAAAGCGTTTCGTCCCTGGTGGACCACTACCGCGATGGGCGAGCCGCATATCTCGCATCGGATTGGGATTCGAACCGGATTGAGTTACTGCCTCGCCGTGGTGGGCCGCTCGAGAAGGGATACCCCACTCCGCCCACTACCTTCGAGCAGGGCCAAACTGCTGCGAACGACGGTGCAACGACGGCGCCTGCCGCTCAAGGAGACTCGAAATGACAGCGCTCATTGGCGTTCTGCCAATCCTGACGGTGGCGCTAGGCGCCCTTCTGCTCATGCTTGCCGAAGCCTTTGGCAAGTCCGCCGTCGTTGCGACCAACGTCGACGTCAATCCGTCGGATGCAGGTTCTGGTCGAGCCTCCGAGCTTGGGCTACTCGCGGGCATCGTCTTGCTCGCGGGCGCCCTCGTCAGCGCGGGCATTGGCCTTGCCGGACCGAAATTCATCGACGGGGCCGCAGCCGCGCCGCACCTCGCGACGGACGGATTCTTTCTGGTGCTCTCCTTCATCATCTGCCTGGTCGCGGCGTTGGCTGCCTTCCAAGGCGGTGCATATCTCCCGGAGCACAAGATTCAATCGAAGTGAGTTCTTCCAGTTGCTCCTATGGGCCACCGTCGGAGCTCAGGCATTGGTCGCCGCAACGGACTTCCTCAGTCTCTTCGTGGCCCTCGAGACCCTTTCGCTTGGAACTTACTGCCTCGTCGGGTTGCGCCGAACGCCGCGTTCCCTCGAGGCTGCGCTCAAGTACTTCTTGCTCGGCAGCTTCGCCGCTGCGCTTCTGCTCTTCGGGGCCGCGCTGCTCTATGGCGCGACTGGTCACACGGACTTCGTGGGGATCGCCGAGTCGTTGAGTCAGAGCAACACCTTCGCCAAGGGCGGGCTCGTGCTCTTCGGCGTCATTCTCGTCGTTGTCGGGCTGCTCTTCAAAGTGGCGGTCGTCCCATTTCACTCCTGGACCCCCGATGCATACGAGGGGGCGCCCACGGCAGCGACGTCATTCATGGCCAGTGTCGTCAAGACAGCCGCCTTCGGAGTCACGCTACGGGTCCTTCTCGTCGCCTTCGGTGGCCCGCAGCTCAAGAACTGGGGGACGGGATGGCCTCCGGTGCTCGCAGCAGTCGCCGTCATCACCCTCGTGTTCGCCAACCTGGTTGCGGCGAGGCAAACGTCGGTCAAACGCATGCTGGCTTATTCGTCCATCGCTCACGCCGGATACGCCCTCGTTGGCGTTGCCGCGACGCTTCGGTCTGCCGAAGCAGGCAATGCGGTGGTGCTCTACCTGGCTACTTATGCCGTCTCGACTTGTGGTGCCTTCGGTTCATTGATGCTGCTCGGCTCGTACCAGCGCGAAGCGACCAGTTACGAGGACCTGGCCGGTGTTGGTCGGCGATATCCAGCGATTGCGCTGGCCTTCTCCTTGTTCTTGTTGTCCCTCGCCGGCATTCCTCCGACCGCGGGTTTCCTCGGGAAGCTGTATGTTTTCCGTGCAGCCATGGAATCCGATCTCGCGGCACTGGTCGTCATCGCACTGCTGACGAGCGTGGTCGGCGCCTACTATTACTTGAAGGCGATGGTGTACATGTACATGCGGGAACCGGCCGCGGAAACACCCGTGGCCGTGCCGATGCGCGCGCCAATGCTGTCCTTCGCCCTGGTGATTGCAGCGGGTTTCGTGCTTTGGATGGGTCTCATGCCGCAGACGGCAGTCGACGTCGTTTCCGCTGCGACCCTCGCCAAGTAGGGATTGGGGAACGTCGGATGGTGCGGGCTTCTGCGGAATGCGGTAAGCCCGCACTTGCATTTCAGCGCACCTTCGTCGTCGGGTCCATTCGCAGTCGCTGGGCTAAATTTCGGCAAAGAACCGAGCCGCGGCGTCCGGTGGCGCGGGGTCGGGTGAGCGGAACGTCAGCTGGCCTCGCCTCGTGCTCTTCGGGATTTCGAATGGAACGAAGCCGCGCGCGCGTTCCTTGGGCGCGAGGAATTGCGCTGGTAGGAGCGGCGCGCAGCCGACCAGGCTGGTCACGTATTTCGCGCGGCGTTCGTCCTCCAGTGTGAGGTGGAACGGATTGATGGCTCGGGGCCGGTCCGACGTGTTCGTGATCTCCGAGTTCCGCCGCGAAAAGGCGACGGCCTGGCCCAGGAATTCCAGGTTCGGGCGAGCTGCACTCCCTTTGAGCTACGAATCGAATCCGTAGCCCGGCAATCTCGACGCTCTCACCCAATGCAGACGGCGAGCTCGATGCCATTGACATTGAACCCGTCGTCGACATGGGGCTGACTTGCGGCGCCGTGCTCGACGGCGCGCGCGTCCCTGGGTTCTGGTCGCAGCTCAAGGATCCCGTCGTTGCGACCGTGAGCGACAGGGCGCAGATGATCCCTCTCCGGGGTCGCTGCATCAATCGCGGCTTCATGAGCTTCGGATCCCTATCACGTCGACGAGTCTTTCTCGATCTCGTCCTTTCGGGGCGGATCGAGAAGGCGATGCGCCCACGCGAGTGGAAGGCGCCACGCGGCTTCCGAATTGGACCGAGCGTCGTATGCGACCCGGCATTTCTCACGGGCGGCAGGCAAAAAGGATACGCGGTATCGATGCTGGACGCGCGATGACCTGACTTTGGGTCCTGGTAATTGCCTCGGTCGGTACGGGCTTTGCGCGGGAAGTGCGCCGCGACTAGCATCGCGCCGATGCCAAACTCAGAGAGTCGAGCCGCTCCAGAACGTCGCGCCATCTGGCCCAGCGGGAATCTCGATCGGACTCTCGTCATTTTGGTTTCGGTGCTGGTGCTGCTGGCAAGCGTTCTGCTTCTGACTTTCCCCTTTGGACGAGATCAGGGCATTTTTGCGGTCGTCGGAGGGGGGCTCCTTCACGGTAAGGTTCCGTATCGCGATCTTTGGGACGTCAAAACGCCCGGGATCTTCGTCGTTTTTGCCTTGGCGCAGGCCCTCTTTGGCCACACGATGGTAGGTCCGCGAATCATCGAGGTCGTGGGCTTGCTGCTTACTTGTGCGGCCCTCGTCGATTCGGGGTCGGCGCTACTTCGATGACGTGGTTGCGGGATATCTCGGCGCGGGGATCTGGGCCGTCGTGCACAGCCAGTTCGATTTCTGGCACACCAGTCAGCCCGAGACCTACGGCGGCATGCTTTTGGTCTGGGCGGCGTGGCTGACGAGCGCGACGCGCACGGCCGTGGAGCACGCGGATGGACGTGAGCGGCCCTGGAAATTCCTCGTTGCTGGGGGGCTGCTCGGGTGCGTTGCTTGGTTCAAACCCCATTCCGCGCTGGTCGCACCGCTATTTTTCTGGGCCATTCTCGCTGAGCCCGGTCAGTCGGGATCGCGCTCCATCCGCTGGCGTCGCGCGGGTGTCGTCCTGTTCGGAGCCGTCGCCGTGATCGTTCTTGGAATCGCATTGCTCGTCGTGGTTGGTGCATGGAGCTCCGCTGTCTGGACCTGGCGAGACTTTGCGCCGGGCTACGCACGAGTCGGCGGCGCGATGACGCTCGCCAAATTCGGCCCCGGCCTCTATGCGACGTTACTTACGTCGTTCGTGCAGCTTTCTGCTCTCGTGGCAATCGGGCTCGTCCTGTTTCTCGTCCTTCGCCGGACGTCGACGGCTGGCACCTGGTACTTTCATTGGCTCGCCGGGCTCGCGATCGCCCTCGCTGTGAGCGTGTACCTGCAGCAGAAGTCCTTTCGCTACCACTATTCGGTAGCCCTGCCGCTGCTTTCCTTGGCCGCCGGTTCGGGCTGGGCGCTCCTTTGGCGGCTGGCCACACGGGACGGCTGGCGCTACGCTGCTCTATTCCTTAGCGCGTTTGGGGCTGCTTATTTCATGCGATTTCCTGTCACCGATCTCACGGGTACCACGACCGAGCGGGCCATCGTCCGTTTGTCGAGGCTGCTCGGGGGAGCGAAATCGCGCAAGAAGCAAGCGCTCTACGACTCGCTGTACGTCGTTCGCAAGGATTTCGATCTCAACAACGCCAAAGCGGTTGCTAGCTGGGCGAAGCGTGAGGTCGGAGCGGGCGATACTTTGCTCGTATGGGGATGCGATTCGATCGTCTATTGGTTGTCCGAACGCGAGCCGGCTACTCGTTTCATCCATAACATTCCGCAGCGAAGTCCCTGGCAGGCCATGGCAGCCAGAAGGGGCCTCATGCAGGACCTGAATCGACAGCCGCCGAAAGCCGTGATTGTCCAGCACGGGGACGTCATACAAGCGGTGACGGGCGAGTCCTCGGACTCCGCGTGGAGTGTCGCGGGGTTCCCTGAGTTCTCGCGCTTCCTCGCGACGAGATATCGGCGTGAGAGATCAATAGGAAAGTTCGACGTGTACGTGCGGTGACGTTTCGTTCGCGAGTCCCACTGCGACGGGAGATCGAAGCCAAATGAAGTCACAGAGCCAAATATCGCTTAGAATGGTGGATCAAGACGAGACGACTCGCGGGGGAGACGTTCGCACGATGTCGAAGGATGCAATGTTGCGCGACGCGGTCGGAAGCGCCGAATCCGGAGTCGCAGAGTTGGACGCATTGGCGCCGCAAACGAGCGTGTTCGCTCGCCGACGCCGCAACAAGCGGGACGCTCAAATCCACGTGTTGGAAACCAACGCCACGCCCGGGGACGGTCGAGTGAGCGTGATCATCCCGACCTACCGAGAGGTCCAAAACATTCCCGGATTGATCAAGCGCATCGAAGCCGTTCGCGCGAGTTCCGGGCTCGATTTGGCGCTCCTGTTCGTCGATGACGATAGTCGCGATGGCAGCGCAGAGTTGGTGCAGTCTCTCGGACTCGACTGGGTGCGGATGCTCGTGCGCACGAGCGATCGCGGGCTGAGTCAGGCCGTTCTCGAGGGGCTACGCCAGTGCGACTCGGAGTTCTTGGTGGTGATGGATGCCGATCTGAGTCATCCGCCCGAGAAGATCCCGGACTTGATCGATGCCCTCCGTCGCGGGGCGGACTTCGCGCTCGGTTCTCGATTCGTCGACGGCGGTAGCACCGACGACGAGTGGGGGCTGTTTCGCTGGTTGAATAGTCGTGTTGCGACCTTGCTAGCGCGCCCGCTCACGCATCTGAAGGATCCCATGAGCGGCTTCTTCTCCTTGCGACGGGAGACGTATTTGCGTGGTGAGGGACGTTTCAGTCCAGTTGGGTACAAGATTGGGCTCGAGCTGCTCGTCAAGTGCGGATGCATCCAGCCTGCCGAGATTCCGATTCACTTCTCGGATTGACGATTGGGCAAGAGCAAGCTCTCGGTCAAAGAGCAGTTACGGTACATTCGCCACGTTCGCCGTCTTTATAACCACCGCTTCGGAACCTGGTCTCACTTCGCACAGTTTGCGTTCGTCGGAATGTCCGGGGTGTTCGTCAACCTGCTCTTCCTCACGCTGTTCGTTCAGTGGGGGATCGGGCGTCAATTGGCGATCGGGTTGGCCATTGCGCTCTCCATGGTATGGAATTTCGCACTGAATCGCCGATTCAGTTTTTCGTTTGCGCGCCAGGAACCCCTGGTCAAACAGTTCGTCGGATTCATCGGTGCTTGTTCCATCGGTGGACTTGCCAACTACGTGACCACGAGCGTCGTGTGGCACTGGGTCACCTATGGCCAAGTTGCTGCGGCGATCGGTGTGATTGCCGGAATGGGCTTCAACTTCATCGTCAGTCGCTTCCTGGTTTTTCGAACGAAGCACGTTCGGCACTGAGCAACCGAGCTACATACGTCTGGGAAAATTCATGAGCTGTTGCAGGTTCTTTTTAGGTTCGATCGGTTTCTGTGCTCTGGTCTTCGTTGGGTGTCTCGAGAAGGCAAAGCCGTCCGAAAAGACTGCCGATGGGAAGCCCACCCCAGTTTCCTCGGCGGTCGGTATCGTCGAGGGCACCGTGGTCATCGAGGGTGATCCGGCGCTCGTCATCGACGCCGAGGCCCAGAAAATCCCTGCCGATTGCGATCAAGCGAGAGTGGACTATCCGCCACTGTTTCGCGAGGGGCCCGGTCGCACCTTGGCCGACGCATTCGTCGCGGTGACGGGGTACAAAGGCGTGGCCAAGGAAAAGAAGGAGCCATTGCCCGTAGAGATCAAGGGCTGTGCTTTCGATTCTCGGACGTACGCGCTGCAGCTCGCGCAGCACCTTTTGGTCAAGAGCGGCGATCATCGGCCCGATTTGCCAGATCTCTTCGGCGCGAAGGCGAAGTCGACCTTGATAGCAATGCCGAACTCGAATGCCGTTCCTGTGTTTCACCGTGGTTCGGGCCAATACGTGCTCGTCGACGACATGCGGATCTTCGCGCAAGCAACCGTGCTCGTCGTTGATTACCCGACCTTCGACGTAACCAGACTCGACGGGAAGTTCCGGATTGAAGGGGTTCCTGAGGGCAGCGCAAAGCTCTCTGCATATCTCCCCGCGGCGAAGCTCGAGGATTCGAAGCAGATTGAGGTCCGTGCTGGAAAGGTGACGACGATCAAGCTCAAACTTCACTTCGACGCGACGCAGTTCAAGTCGGCGCGAAACTCGGTGAGTGCGCCAGCGACGTCTAGCTCCGCCAAGCCCTGACATTCGAGGTCATTCGTCGAAACACCGTCTCCCGTTTGGGCCACGACGTGCCGCGAGCTTCGCGAAGCGGGACCTGATCTCGATACGGTGTTCTCGACGTGCAGCCAGGGAGACGGTGAGGTCCCAAGTGACGGGATGAGGCCAATCCGGTGTGTCTTCGATCCTTCGTCTCTCTCGGAGGGATCTCACGCCGGAAGTGTGTTGGCGGGTGCCATGGCCGTTCCGAACAGGTGCTGCCCGGCTGACGAGGGCGGATTATTTCATGGTAGGGACACCGGAGCGATCATTCGCTCGCGGATCCCCCGCCGTCGAAGGCGGCGCGGCTAGGTCACCCAAATGCCGCTCTAGCAATGCCTCCCATGCCGTCAGAGTCTCTGGATCGAGCGAGCGTAGGTCATTTGGAGGATTCGAGAGCAGGGTATCGAAGGCCTCCCTTTCGTCGAGGAGATCGGCGAGGACGAGGGCTAGCGTCCAGGCATCCGCTCGGTTCGGATCGATTTCGTTCGCGCGTTTGGCTTCACCGTAGGCAAGCTCGTATGCGCCCATTTTCATTTCTCGACGGGCGAGGGGGAGCGACGTTATCGCGAGCGCTCGTGCCGCCTTTGCCACGCGGTTGCGATCGCGGGACTGGAGCGCACACACGAACTCTTGCTCCGAGGGTGGGTGGGCAGAGGTTTGTCGGGAGATTCCAGCAAGGGAGCGCAGGTTCGATGCCGGGCCGTCGTGCTGGGCTCTCGTTCGAGCTTCGGCTTCGAGCTCAGCGCGTCGCTCGGCAGGCGAGGCCGCAATCAACAGAATCCCAACCCGCGGAATCGCTCGGATAGGCGCTCGTGTGTGCCCACGCCAGCTCCAAGGCCCGCTGCGTGTGTCCCGACGTAAGATTTGCAGAAATCGCGAGCCGGCTGATTCCGGGATCCGCTGGGGCCACTTCCAGGGCGCGCTCGGCGGCAGAACGTCCGAGCTCGAATTGGCGTCGCTCGGACGCGCAGAGACTTCGAGCTCGCAAAAAAGCGACCGAACGAGGGTCGATGGATTCCGCTCGTTCGAAGGCGCGCTCGGCCGCTTCGGGCGCCGTCGTACAATGGAGCGCTCCAAGTCGGCTCCAAGCTTCCCCTGCTTTGGGATCGGCCTCGATTGTCGCTTCGTAGTCGCGAATGGCAAGTCGGGTGTCGCCCTCGAGTTCGTGCAAACGTCCACGGAGAAAGGCAGCATACGCATCTGCTGAGATCGTGCGGCCCGACTCGACCCGTCCGTCGCTGATGCGCACCACTCGCGGTGCGCAGCCGCCGAACGTTCCCGCCGCGAGCAAGATGGACAGGGCCAACGAGCTCGCAATCCGCGCCGAGGAGGCGAGTCTCGAGCCCAGTCGAGCCACACGTGACGGGTTCGAAGGCGTGAACTGCGCGTTCGTGACGCGCGGTCTGCCATTGCCAGGAAGGGTCAAGTCGTGGGCCCTTTCGCGCGAAGTTGGCCGAGGATCTCTCGAGCGCGCTCCGCATTGACGACTCGCTGGGCGCAGAGGGCGGCCGCGACGGCCTCGACTTCATCGCCCAGAGCTCCTGCTGAAAGTGCAACGCTTCGGGCGTGCAAGGACAGATGACCGCGCTGAATTCCCTCCGTTGCCAGGGCGCGCAACGCAGACAGATTCGACGCGAGCCCCGCGCATGCAGCGACTGCTTCGAGCTCGGACGCCGACGACACTCCCAGGAGCTCGAGCGCGAGGCGCGCCGTCGGGTGCGTTTTCAACGTTCCACCCACGATGCCGAGGGATAGTGGGAGCTCCATCGTGCCAACGAGGGCGCTGCCGTCCTTTCGCCACGTGGCAAGGGGACGATAGGTGCCGCTCCGAGCGGCGAACGCGTGGGCGCCGGCCTCGACTGCCCGGTAGTCGTTGCCCGTGGCAATGACGACGGAATCCAAACCATTCATGATCCCCTTGTTGTGCGTCGCCGCGCGATAGGGATCGAGCTCCGCAAAGCGGGATGCTCGTTCGATGGCTAGAGCAACTCGACTGGCCTCTTCTTCCAATTGGTCTTGCGGCCTCGGAGCTCCTGCGCCGTCGGTTGTCTTGACCAGCCCTTCCTTTTCGACGCGACAGCTCACGACCACGCGACGTCGATCGCACAGATTGGTCAGGATGCGCAGCCCGAGTCCACCGTCGGCAAGACGTGCCACCTCGGCACCGATCCCTTCGGCAACTCGGTTGACCAGATTTGCTCCCATCGCGTCGCGACAGTCGACGTGGACATGGACGACGAGGTAGCCTTCGCCCAAATCCCGAACCTCCAAGTCTCGCGGACCGCCACCGCGAGCAATCAAACTGCCTACCTGCGCTCGAGCGAGTTCCAGTAGTGCAGCTTTCGAGGCCAGGATTGCTTCGATTGCACGAGCCGGATCCTTGACTTCGTGCAGCTGGATCTGGGCGGTCATCCAGTTTTCGACCACCGTCGCGCGAAATCCGCCGCCCGTGCGGACCCGCTGAGCGGCGTTGGAAGCCGCCGCGATCACGCTGGGTTCTTCGACGACCATGGGGACCCAGCGCTCGACGTCGTTCACCATGAAGTTGAGCGCGACACCGAAGGGCAGGGCGTAGGTGCCGAGCACGTTCTCGACAATCTTGTCCGCGACGACGGGGAGCAGACCACCGCAGTCGAGGATTGGTGCGAGCGCTTCGACGGGGCGCTCGAGGTAGGTTGCGAGTCGCTGTCGTCGCTCGTGCAGAGATAGCCGATAGAACCCGGGCTGAAGGCTCGTTTTTGTCGTCACGTGCAGGAGAGTTAGCACTCACCGTCGATGCCGTGCAGTCCTTCGGCGCCGAGGGTCAACGTTAATCGGCGATGACCCTGGGCGTGCAGTAGGTCGTCCAGCTCCACCGATGGGGAGGGACCAACGTAGATCGCAATGTCGCCTCCGCCAGCGCCTGCCGGCATGACCGCTGCGCCGAGCCGACCTGCGTGAGTTGCGAGCGCCTCCACCTCCTTTGTCACGATGGTGACTCCCGCTGCTTCGCCCAAGGCGGCGAGCGCACACCGTTGGTTGTCAATCGCCGCAATGAATCGAGGTCCGTTGCCGGTTCGACAGGCCTGTACCGCTGACTCTGAGGCGGCAGCTTGTGCGTCGATTCGCTGTCGAAAAAGAGGACCGTTCTGAACGGCCAGCCCCTTGACCCGCGCCAGGAGCGCGCTCGTCGAAGCTGCCCACTGGCTCGCCCAGACCTCGACCACGATACCAGGCGGCAGTTCGAGTGGTGCAACGAGCGGTACGTCTTTACCGAGACGAAACTCGAGAACACCGCCAAAACAGCTGCTCGCGACGTCGATTCCGCTGCCGCCGCCTTGGGCTCGGCGATGGGCCTCGAGGGCCCGACGAAAGACGTTTTGGCGCACTTCTTCACGTGATCGATCCGGGTTACGCCGAAGCTCCGCTGCACCCAACGTTGCGACGAGGATTGCGGCACTGGACCCGAGTCCGAGCTTTCGATCGTCCTCTCGCAATGCGCCGGCGTCGAACCAAAGAGGGTGCTCGAAACCCGCGGCTTTGACCTCGTCGGTCAGAAAGGTTCCCGGGCGCTCGCTATCCGCGATTACGAATCGATCGACGGCCGACACGATCGCCGTGGCACCTTCGAGAACGCTATAGGCTCCGGAGAGGACGACTTTACCAGGCGCGCGCGTTCTCATGGGGTCTCGTCGAGGATTCGAGCTCGGGGCCCCGGTGTCGCTTCCAGCACTTCGCAAACGCCGGCAATGGCTTCGAGGCGTGCGCGGACGGTTTTCGCGTTGCTACGCTCGCAGAGGACCTTCACGTGCGGTCCGGCATCCATCGTGAAAAAGCAGGCCGTTCCTGCGGCTCGCAATGCGCGGACCTCGTGAATGACGGCGAGGGTCGTCGGTAGTTGATAGATGACTGCTGGGGTCGCCGCATGCATCGTCGCGTGCATCATCAACGTGCTTTGTTCCATTGCGGCACCGAGGGCTTCGATGTCTCGCCCGACCACCGCTTGCTTTGCGGTGGAGAAGAGCGCAGGAGCGTTGGCGACCCACGCTGGATAATACGGGCTCGTCGCGCGCGTGAGGTTCATCGCTTCGGTCGAACCAATGGGTTTTTTGCCGGCGGTCGTCACCGCGACGAGCAAAACCAAATCCCAATACTCCGGTCCGACCAACTCGGTTGCACTTTCCGCGCCGACGTCCAACGTCGCGAATCCGCCGAAGAGACTCCGTGCGGCAGATGCGGACGCTCGGCGTGCCATTGCGCTTTGTTGCTCGCGGCTCAAGGGAGCGCCGAATGCAGCGTTGGCAGCGCAGGCCAAGGCTGCAAACCCCGAGGCGCTCGACGCAAGACCTGCTGCGGTCGGAAAATCGTTGTTCGAATCGACTCGAGCTCGGTTCGCGTTGCCGGTGATGGTGCGAAGTTCGTCGAGCAGACGCACGACCCGCTCGCGCGGTCGCCCGGTCGTTGGCATTTCGTCGAGGTATACGACGTCATCCGAGAGTTCGGGAGTCAACGTGACTCGCGTGACCGTGCGCAGGCCCGACAGAGTGAGGGAAAGACTGGGAACTGCGGGGTAGTTGCCGTCGCGTTCGAGCTTGCCCCAGTACTTGACGAGCGCAATGTTGGCGAATGCCTCCGCGGTAGCTGTTGAGTGCGTTGTCATGTCTGCGGTCTTCGTGTGTCCATTCGAGGGAACGTCGCGCTTGCCGCGACGGAACTGGCAAACCCTTCCAAACCGATGTTGCGCCAGGCTTCGAGCACGATCTGCGGCTCCTTCGAGCAGAGTGCGACGACGCATCCGCCGCCACCTTTGCCCGTCAGCTTCGCGCCTAGGGCTCCGCTGCCTCTGGCCACTTCGCACGCCCGTTCCAGGGCATCGGTGGAGAGCCCCAAGCGTCCGAGTTCGACCTGGTTATCGTCCATGGCGTGACCAAGAGCGACGAGATCTCCGATTTCGACGTCGTGTCGCGCGTTTTCCACGAGGGCGCGGATGCGTCCGAGCGAGTCGTTTACCAGGTCCGGGTGTTTGCGTCGTAGCTCGGCGACACCGCTCACCATGACCTTCGTGCTCACTTTGGGGCCTACGATGCCGACCGCGAGCGTGAGCGGCCGTGCCACGTGGATCGGAACTGGGCCGTCCTTGCGCGTGAACGAGAAGCAGCCGCCAAGGGATGCGGCGGCAACGTCGATGCCCGAAGGTGTACCATGGAAGACGGTCTCCCAAGCTTGCGCCGCCCGCTGCACGAGCTCGAGCCGTTCATCTTGCGGCAACCCATCGTCCGCAACGAGCTGAAGGATCGCCCGTGCGATGGCTACGCCGAGGGCCGCCGACGCGCCGAGCCCAAGCCCCGCTGGGATCGATATTTCGGCTTCGATCTCGACGTCCTGAGCGTGCAATACCTCGAGCAATTCACCCAAGGCCGTCCCAACTTCACCCTGTCCAATCACGTATCGAGTGCCGGCAAGCACCAGTGCGGACTTTGCGCTGCGGGTCGCGCTTGCTCGAGCGCCCTGGTCGAGCGCCGTGACGATGGCGGGATGACCATAGACCACGGCATGCTCCCCCAAGAGAATGACCTTACCTTCGGCCGTCGCAGAGCTCGTCATGAGCCGCGTACGACTAGCGCCGTTGCCGCACTTCTCAAGAGCTCTTTGCCGGGAGCCCGCAGGCGGGCGTGGTCGAGGACCTCGAGTGACTCGGTGTTGAGCTTGGCGATGCGCCGCTCGACGGCGTCCTTTGCCCCACAGTCGGCGAGGAAGGCAACCACCTCTTCGAGGTCGCGTCGGGAGGCGGACGCATTGCCGAAGACTCGGTTCCAGCGCTTGAGCATGGCCCCCCGAGCGCGCCGTTGTCCTTCCAGGGCAAGGACGGTTCGCTTCCCTTGTTTGAGAATCGCTCGCGAAGGGCTTGCCTGTGACCGATTCGGGAGAAAACACACCGATGAGGTCGTCTCGAAGTTGGAACGCGATTCCAATGGGCAACGCAAAGCGATCCAGCGCCTGCAACTGCGTTTTCGTGGCACGGCCGAGGATGGCACCGAGTTTCAGGGGGCCGCTCACGGTGTAGCTCGCGGTCTTCAGCTCGTAGGTGATCTCGGGTCGATCGTCGGTGGCGAGCAAATCCCGAATCTGGCCGGTGACTGCCGCGAGCTGCATGGCGGTGAAGCATTGCAATGCCTGCGACAAGATCCGTGGCTTTATTGCGAGTCGAGCCATCCAGTCCGTTGCAACCGCGACGCCCCAATCACCCGCCATGATTGCGGCGGCGTCCCCGAGGGAGCTGCTTCCCAGCCGATCGCGTAGGGCGGCGTGAACGCTCGGTCCTCCTCGGCGAACGAGATCGCCATCCATCCAATCGTCGTGGACCAGAAAGTATCCGTGAAGGAGCTCGAGTGCCGCACCCGCATCCGCAATGACCTCGAGATCGGGTGCGTCATTCACGCAAATGCAGCCCGCCAAGAGCAGTCCCGGTCGGACCCGCTTGCCGCCTCGTTCGCACAGTTCGACGAGCGAACCCGCGGTGAGTTTCACGGTGGGACCTACGCGAGGAAACCGGCGTAGCTCGGCTTTGAGCTTGCTTTTCAGACGCGCATCGAAGCGCTTCTTGTTCTTGGCGAGGAATCCGAGAAAGTGCTCCTGCGAACTAGCGGATGGGTGCGTCGCGCTTCGAGTCCTGGCCATGTCCCGCGGAGCGTAGGGGGCGGCCCCGTGGCCGTCAATTGTTCCAGGTCCTATACGCGAAGAAATCGACTTGATTTTCGGAGCCGAAGCGCTCCCCTTGGGCACAACATGATGGATATCGCGGGTCGAAAAGCTGACCACCTCGATCTCACGACTCACGCTGACGTCGGGTTTCGGCGAACGACGCTGCTCGAATGCGTCGAATTCATCCACGACTCTTTGCCCGAGCTCGACTATGCAGAGCTCGAGCCGAGCGTCGAAGTACTCGGAAAGCGGCTGGCTGCGCCGATCGTGATCGCCGCGATGACGGGGGGAACGGAGCGCGCGAGGATCATCAACCAGGGGCTCGCTCAGATTGCCGAGGAGCTGGGGCTTGGCTTCGGACTCGGCAGCCAGCGCCCGATGCTTCTCGATCCCTTTGCTGCAGAGAGCTATCGAGTGAGGAACGTCGCGCCAACCGCTCTCGTGCTTGGGAACGTCGGCGCTGTCCAAGTGGCACAGATGTCGACGTCAGCCGTGCGCGAGATGGTGGATTCGATCGGTGCGGATGCCTTGTGTATCCACCTCAATCCCGCCATGGAGCTGATTCAGATCGAGGGCGATCGGGATTTTCGGGGCGTTGCCGACCGAATCGCGCGCCTCGTCGACGAGCTGCCCTTTCCAGTGATCGTCAAAGAGACGGGATCCGGGATCTCGGGTTCGGTGGCTCGTCGATTGCGAGCGCGCGGCGTCCGTCACGTCGACGTGTCTGGTGCTGGTGGGACGTCATGGGTCGCCGTCGAAACCGAGCGTGTGCCCCTGTCACGGCGCAGCCTGGGCGAGACCTTTCGCGAATGGGGGATCCCTACGGCAGCCTCAATCGGACTCTGTGCGAGGGAAGGCTTCGACACGGTCATCGCAACCGGTGGGATCGCTTCGGGCTTGGACGTTGCTCGGGCCATCGCCCTCGGTGCAACTGTGGCCGGAATCGCGCGACCCGTGCTGATCGCACACGAGCGCGGCGGCATCGCCGAGGTGAGGGCTTACCTCGAGCGTGTCCAGACGGAGCTTCGCACGGCGATGCTATTGGTGTCGGCTCGCACCATCTCGGATCTGAGGGCGGCGCCGCGACTGATCCATGCGCCGCTCACCCAATGGCTCACGGCTTCGGTTTGACCGGCGGCGGCACGTGCGAGAGAGAAACCGACGATTCGCGCTGTTGATAGGCCCGATCCGAAGCAATTTGATACAGGGCTTTCACGCCTGGAAAGTCCTGCTGTTTCCGCATCAAGTTGATCAGCCTCTGCATGGCGATGGGTGGATCGAGCGTGCCATCGAAGAGCGACAGTTTGATTCTGAGGACCGTGTAGGACTCGTCACTCGGGTCGGTTGCGGCGAGTCGCTCTCGGCAACGGTCCGAGATCTCCTGCGTCGATGAGGCTGTCGAGGGCGTCGTAGTCCGGCGGGGGCTTGACTTGAGTCACGGCCGCACATTCTATCAGTAATTTCTCCGCGGGATTCCGTCGTGATGCTCGATGTGACCCGCCCACGTGTTACTCCGATGTGGGCCAAGGTCGTCCCGCGGGTGCGGCGTACTTAGGTGCGACCTCGGATGTGTCGTTTGCCACCTTAGTATTGTTCTGTTCGTGCCTAGGGCCGTGATAGTTTGGGAGTTCTAGGCGTCGTGCTCAAACCCCAATCGCCGTAGTCGTATTATGCCGGACCCCATCGATAAACGTCCCACCACGAGTGATACGCCCGCACGAGATTCTCATCAAACAGAAGGAGGAGTTTCTCGAAAGCTTGGGGATAGGCGCTCGGCTCAGCGACGAGGTGGCTGCGGAATATGACCGACTCGTCGCGAAGCTGCGTATTCTCGAGGCCGAGAATGCAAAGCTCCGAGCAGCAGTGGAAGCGGATTCGGCGGTGCGGGAGCTGTTGAACAAGATCGAGCGACTCGAACGCGAGAAGGAGGAGCTCGTGTCGCGGTTCCGCGAGGTGGAGGCTTCGTCCAGTGGATTCTCGGATCGCTTCGTCGAGATCGAGTCGGAACTCGGGAATTTGGCGAATCTCCTCGTTGCGAGCCGGCAGTTGCACGCGAGCTTGTCCCCAAGAGGGGTCATGCGACGCATCAAAGAGGTGCTGGCGCAACTGGTTGGAGCCGAGCGTTATGCGATTTATTTCGCGAATGCCGACCGCTCGGCGCTCGTTCCAATCGCCTCTGAGGGGCTGAAGGGGGAGGAGCTCGTGAACTGTTCCACGTCGACCGGACTCCTCGGTGAGGTCTTCTCGTCCGGTCGGTCGCTCATTGCCGACGACGCCGATCCTAGTCAGGGAACCCTGGCGTCTCCCCCAGCCGTCCTGCCGCTGACGGTCGACGAAAGGACGGTTGGTGTCATTGCCGTGTATTCGACCTTGGCCCAAAAGACGCGTTTCGATACAGTCGACTACGAACTGTTCAACCTGCTTGGCACCCAAGCGGCTTGGGCGTTGGTAAGTGCAACCTTGTTTGCGGCAGCCGAACATCGGTTGCCTGGACTCGAAGCTTTCGTCGATCTTTCGGTGTAACTCCCCATGGCTGAATTCTCCTGTCTCATTGTCGAAGACTCCCCCATGATGCGGCAGCTGCTCGTCTTCGCCCTGGCGCGAGTGAAAAACCTGCGGGTGACCGAAGCAGATGACGGAGTGGACGGACTTCGGAAGCTAGCTTCCGCGCGCTACGACATCATCGTGACGGACATCAACATGCCGATCATGGATGGTCTCAAACTCGTGAAGCGAGTGCGCAGCGATCCGCTTCACAAGGACACGCCGATCGTCATCATCACGACGGAAGGTTCGCAGGAAGACCGCCAGCGCGCACTCCAGCTCGGCGCCAATGCGTACATCACCAAGCCGATTCAGGCTCCCCAAGTGATTGCTACGGTCAAGGAGCTGCTCAAGATCCCCTGAGTCCGTTGCAGAGGGGGGGCAGAGCGGGAAACGGCACTTCCACGTGTCCCGAAGCGGAGCGGGCCAGGGACGTTCGAGCCGACAACGTCGATTCCGGACGCTCGTCGCTGTGCCCGCTCGGGGGCGAATCTCTTGAACGAGCAACGGATGCGGTCACAATCCGAACGCTCTACTCGAAAGCGCTCGGATCCAATTTAGAAAGGTGGTTGCTCCGTGGGCACTCGGAGTCGACGAACGAGCCGTTCCGGGGAGGAACTCGTGTCTTCGAGGGGGAGTTGCGCGAGTTCACTCGGGTAGTTCGTCGTTTTTCGTGAACACGATCGTGTTCATCGATCGACTTGGGAGCGTAACGACGCTCTGGTCTTCCGTCGAAACGTCTTCGGTCGTCCAGGGTGCGTCTTTCGTCGTTTGCCGACGCAATGCGCGTTTGGCGCCGAAACCGCCGAGATCGAGCTGGACCTTCCATTCGCTCGTTGCCGAGTTGAGCAGTACCAACGTCAAGGTCGACTCATCTTCACTCGAGAAGCCCGCGGCCAAGATCGTGGAACGGTTCGAGGTGACCGACACCCGAGCGTCGCCGGGTTCGGTGTACTTGCTGTAGTGCCGTAGCGCGTAGTAGGCGGGATTTTCGTAAAGCCTTCGGGCGTCGTGAACTTCTCTGGGGTCTTCGGATTTTCGATACTGACGAGTCCCGACGTGGGCCAGAAGAGTTCCCAGTGCAAATACGCCGAGCCGCTCGCGGCCGTCAGATTTTCGTGAATGAGCCAGGCAACCTCGAACCCCGCCGCATTGGCAGCGCCATCCGAACTCGTTGGGGAAAACTCGGTTTGAAAGCGAGGCAGATCCGGCGCGTCCGCACCAATCGCCGCGAGCGCCGCGCGGTACGTGGCCGGGGCGGACCAGGAGCCCCCACCGTACAAATGAAAGGCTGCGCCATAGAGCTTCTCCGTGTCGAGGCGATCGAGGTAGCGCTGCACCTGCGCGCTGCCGATCTGGGCGCTCTCGGGCCCGAGCAGCCGCGCTGACAGTCCGCGCGCCTCGAAGGCTTGCGTCACGGCGTCGAGGGCCTGGTCGTAGCCCGGGTAGTTTTCGGACTGCTCTGGATCGAATCGGCACGCCTCCCAAGCACTACGGTCGGGAGTGAAGTCCGGTTCGTTCTGGATGCTGATGTAATACGGGTCGAGTCCTGCGACTCGATAGGCCTCGAGGGCGTCTGCCCAATATTTACCGAAGGCCGTATACACGTAGTTGCCTTCGGCGTCTTTGTTCAGGGTACAAGTGGGATCCAGATTCTTGCAATCCGTTGCGCCGTTCGCCTTGAGTGCAGCGGGAGGAGACCAAGAAGAGAGCAGAACACGCGGAGGATGGCCGAGGGATTCGGTCGCATCCGCATGAATCTCGAGGGATTCGGGATCGGGATTCGGCGTTTCGGGTCGGTATTGATTGCGCAATCGAAGGATATCGAGCCCGAGCTCGCCGAAGAGAACGCTCTTCAGCTGCTCGCGATTGGGATGCTGGGTGTAGAGCTGGTGATACCAAGCTACCGCCGCTCCGAAGCCTTCTAGCGTTTGGTAGTGCGTCGTCGCGTCGACGATCACCTTCGGGTCTTGCTGTGTCGAGGCGTCGTCATCGTTGTTACCAACGTCGTCTCTAGGCGCGTTTCCGCAAGCTATCGCGATGAAAGCAACGACGAGGGACGCAATCCAACCACCGAGACTGCGACGAACGAGCGGGTGTCGAGGCATAGGGCGTGACACACATCTTTGCGGTCAAACCGCACGCGGTCAAACCGATTGCGGTCGCCGTGAGTCGCGACGTGGCTCGTCGATCCTGGTGCGAGACGACCTGGACGTGCGGACCTCGCTTCGAAGCGGGCAAATGCGAGCCTTGTCCGCACGAGGTTGCCGCACACGACGCGATTGGTGGTCAATCGCGAAACACCAGTCGAGACGGGCCAGAGCGCGTCCGGCGTTCACTGGGCGTCACGCGCCTCGCGTGGCACAGTGTCGTGCGCGAATACGCGTAACTCGTGCACTAGATGCGAGCTCCCTGCGCCTAAGCTATGCTCGGTCGGCGCTCATGCCTTCATCGACTTGAATCAAAATCTGTGGTGTAACGTTACCATCCGATATGGAAATGCTTGCCGAAAGCGGGGCGCATGCGGTGGGCCTCAATTTCGTGTCTTGGTCGAAGCGACGGGTCGACGTGGCCCGGGCCCGAGAGCTCGTTGCCGTGGCTCGGGGGCGAGTGGAGAATCATCGGAGTCGTAGCCGGGCTCGAAGAGGGGGCGATTCGCCAGCTCGTCACCGATGCTCGGCTCGATCGTGTTCAGCTCCACGGAGACGAGTCCTCTGACCTGGTGTCTCGACTGGGCAGTGTAGCGTTCCGAGCCGTCGGGATCGCGTCGGCGACGGACGTTGCGCGTGCATCGTCGCTGCCCGGCGACTTGGTTCTCGTCGATACCGATGCGGGTGCAAGGTCTGGCGGGACGGGAATGGTCTTCGACTGGGCACTCGTCACCGAACTCTGCCGTGCGCGTCGAGTCGTCGTCGCGGGCGGCCTGCACCCAGAAAATGTCGGCCAAGCCGTGCGGACGTTGCGTCCCTTTGGCGTGGACGTGGCGAGCGGAGTCGAGGCGAAGGGCAAACCCGGGATCAAGCTCGGAGATGCCGTGACACGGTTCATCCAAGCCGTTCGGGAAGCCGATGTGGATGTCAGGGCACCCGAAAAGGCGACTCTCTGAGCTCCAAGTCGACGAGTCACCGAAAGCTGAGCTCGACCTCTTTTTGCTCGATACTCGTCTGCGTCGGAGTCGAGGTGACGATGGTGGCGTACGCGACACTCCGAGTGGGAGCTTCACCGACGGAGCCGACGCCCACGATCCGACAATCCTCGAGAATGCGCTGGAATGGGACGTGATCACCGCCGCAGATCACGAGATCTGCCGGATCGTCGCCCATGAGTGCGTAAAGCTCTTCATCGGTCAGATCGTGGGTCATACCAATCGTCGGATCTGCCGGCGACCCGTGGGTGACGAGCATTTCGTGTCCTGACTCGAGCGGTAGTCGCGCTTGCGTCGGTAAGCGTCGCAACCGCTCGAGGATGAGATCGCCGAGTTCCCCGTGGAGCCGCTCGAGTCGCTCGAGTCGCAGCCGTTCATCTTCGGTCGTCGCTTTGAGTTCGTCGGGATCGAGCTCGGAGATGGCTTTGTCCGTCAATCCTTGGACGCACAGCGCTTGGGCTTCCACGAGTCTCTTCCAAACCCGCAATGGTTCTGGCCCGGGAAAGAGCAGATCCCCGCAGACGACGAGCTTGTCGTAGCCCCAGTTTTTGGCCTCATCGAGCACGACATCGAGCGCGTCGGCGTAACCGTGGATATCGGACAGGCAGAGAAATCGCATGGCTTGGTCAGGTCGGCATATCGCGGCTACGCGCGTCGACAACTCCAAATCGACAGGATGTTGGTCTGGTGCGTCTTTTACCCGCCTCGAGTCTTGCGCGTGCGGCGTGGACGTCAGGCGCGAAGCGACGGCGGAGCGACGTCAGCCGAGCGCTTTGGCGACATCGACTGCTGCATAGGTGAAAATCGCGCTCGCTCCTGCTCTGCGGAACGCCATCATCGACTCGAGGAGGCAGGACTGGTAGTCGATGTATCCTCGCTCGGCGCCTGCACGTAACATCGCGTATTCACCGCTCACGTGATAGACGGCGATGGGGAGGTGGGTTTGCTCGTACAGCGCTCGAACGACGTCCAGGTAGGGCAAACCGGGCTTCACCAATAGCCAATCGGCCCCCTCGGCCTCGTCGAGCTCCGCTTCTCGAAGCGCCTCGCGGAGATTTGCCGGATCCATTTGATAGGTGCGTTTGTCGCCAGCGCGCGGAGCCGAGTCCAGCGCTTCTCGGAACGGTCCATAAAAGGCCGATGCGTACTTGGCCGTGTAGCTACAGATCCCCGTATTCGTGAACCCAGCTTCGTCGAGCGCCGCACGGATGCACGCGACGCGACCGTCCATCATGTCACTCGGAGCAACGATGTCCGCACCCGCGCGCGCTTGCGCAACGGCCATCGCCGCGAGCAGCGGTAGAGTTCGGTCGTTGTCGATTCTCCCATCGATCACCACGCCGTCGTGGCCGTCGGAGGAATCGGGATCGAGTGCGACGTCCGTAATGACCGTAAGTCCTGGGATCTCGCTCTTTAGTGCAGACACACAGCGTTGGAGTAGCCCATCGGGATTGAGAGATTCGGTGCCTGTCGGATCCTTCAGAGACTCGTCGAGAGCAGGGAAGAGCGCGACGGAATTGATGCCGAGCGTTTTGGCCTGTGCGGCGTAGCGGACGAGGTTTGCGATGCCGCGTCGGGACACCCCGGGCATACTGCCGATCGGTGTCTCGCTCTCGGGCCCCTCCTGCACGAACATCGGCAGGACCAAATGCTGCGGAGCCAGGTGACACTCTTTGACGAGAGCTCGAATCGATGGAGTGGCTCGATTGCGTCGGGGGCGCGAGTACTGCATGGCGGAGAGCGTAGAGCCGTTTTGGCTTTCCTCTAGGGAAATTCGCGACCGTGGCCGAGCTGCGGCAAGACGTCGCGATTGGCCAATGCCGTCGAAATGCACTGCACCCCTGGGACCAGGATGGCCGCAGGGGTGCAGGCGAGCTCGCTTTCGCTTCGACTATTTCTTCGCGGCCGCCGGGGCCGCCGGGGCTGCCGGAGTCGCTGGCACAGCGGCTGGCTTTTCCGCGGGCTTGGCTGGCGTTGCCGGCGCGGCTGCCTTGTCAGCGGGCTTGGCTGGTGTTGCCGGCGCGGCTGCCTTGTCGGCGGGCTTGGCTGGCGTTGCCGGCGCGGCTGCCTTGTCGGCGGGCTTGGCTGGCGTTGCCGGCGCGGCTGCCTTGTCGGCGGGCTTGGCTGGCGTTGCCGGCGCGGCTGCCTTGTCAGCGGGCTTGGCTGGCGTTGCCGGCGCGGCTGCCTTGTCGGCGGGCTTGGCTGGCGTTGCCGGCGCAGCTGCCTTGTCGCTGGCGGGCGGTTGGGGCTCCGCAATCGGTTTCAATTCCGGCAGCGGCTGAATGGTTACCGTGTCGGTCGTGAAGCCCGGAATGAGGACGCGGTTGCGCTTTGAGTCGAACCCTATGTCTGCTGGCCCCGCAAGATTGGTGAGAATCGGTTCGAAGGTGCCACCGGGGCGACCACGATAAATGGCCTGGCCTTCCCAGCTGGAAATCAGCAGCGTGCCGTCAGGCAGCTTCACGAGCCCGTCCAATCCACCCTTGGGAAGCGTCGTGACGCGCTCCTTTTCGCCCTTCTTGTTGACGCGATAGAGCTCGGCGCCTCCGAACGTGACGACGTAAACGCCGTCGTCGTCCGCGAGCACGCCGTTCGGTCCGTGCAATTCCTTCGTGGCGCTCAAGACCTTGGCATTGACGGCTTTGGTATCGACGATGAAGACGGCGTCGCTGCCGTTGGTCTCGAGACCATCCTTGCCGAGCTTCAGTCCGCTATCGGAGAGATAGAGCTTGTTGGCTGGCCCGACCGATAGATCGTTCAAGAACGTGGCCTTTGGAGCACGGATTTCGCCCTTGGCTTTGCCGGTCTTCTTGTCGAAGACGCGCACGACGTCCAGATCGGTCACGTAGAGCGTGTCACCAACGATGGCCATGCCCTTGGGAGCATTGAGCTTGATTCTCTTTCTTCGCGCCATCGATGAACGCGGCATCGATGACCTTGCCTTCGGGATCCAACTTGGCGATGGTTCCATTGTCGTCGGCCTCGGTGGGCTTGCCGTTGATGTTGCTCACCAAGTAGACGTCCGCTTCCGCGTCGTACAGCACCGACTCGGGAGTCTTCAATGCGGCATCCTTGACCACGATGGCGGCTGGGATTTGCGCCTTTGGCGCTTCCGTCGCTGGTGCGGGCGCCGAAGCTGCAGGAGTCGCCGGCGCAGCAGCCACGGGTGGCGGCGGTGGCGGCGGTGGTGGTGCGGCGGGGGGCGTTGCGGGCTCGCACGCTGCGGCCATGACGAAGGTCGCAACCATCAAACTCGCTGACAGACCCCAAGTTCCTGACTTCCTGCGTGTCATTCGGTCCTCCTAGTCCATTCTCCTCGCGACGGCGCGTCGCTGTTCGAGCAACGGGGCAGTGACGAGGAGGCCAGAGGACACATCACAACGGGAACGAAGTCAACGGTCCATGCAAGTCCTTGGGACGGACGACTGACTTATTGCAGTGCTATCGAAGCTTCGCGTCGTGTAAATGTGGCGATGTGCGGTGTCTCGACAACACTTTTGGCGATTGCCTCGGCCGAGCGTGTGCGCACTTCACTTCTTTCGGGCATGCACCGAAGCAGTCGAACCAGTCGAACCAGTCGAACCAGTCGAACCAAGCGGTTCAGTCTACCGTCGGCAAATGCCGCCTGGCATCGGCGCTTGCCGCCCCGTCGAGCAGCTGCTTTTGCCTGTAGTAACAATATGGGTTATCGCGTACCGGTCCGTGTTCGGCAAATGTCGTCCACGTGCAACCGCCGCGGCACACCTCCGCATAGTCGCAGGTGCGACAGAATCCACCGAGAAGCTCCGGCGTGAACTCTCGGTTGTAAGCAAATGCGCCTGGCTTGTTCCAAATGGACTCGAGACTGGCGTCGCGAACGTTTCCTTCGACGAATCGATCGACACCGTTCATTGCAGACGGTAGCGACAGGCAACCTTTGACGTTCCCGTTGCTCTCGATCCCGATGATCGAGCAACCCGCCGAACACCCCGTCCACACGGGGAGGGGTTCGGCGTGGCTCCGCAAGGCCTCTTCGTACTCACCGTAGTAGCCCACGTCGTGACCGGGATAAACCCGCGGTAGAGCGTCGTCTCGGCACATGGAAGCGACGAGTGGGATCACCTCCAAGAGATCGCTCGGCTCCATGAGCAAGCTCCGATGATCGGCCATATTGCCCGTCGGAGTCGCAAACTGCACCTGCCACCGGCGGACACCTCGTTCGGCAAGGAGCCTGCGCAAGTCGACCAGCTCCTTCGCATTTCGCTTGTTGACCGTAGTCACGACGCTGGCGCGAATTCCGTGGGACACGCAGCAGGCGATCGCGTCGAGCACCTGCTGCCACTGACCGGGAACCCGCCGCTGGTATTCATGGCTCTCTTGGAAGCCGTCGAGACTGAAGGCCACGGTTTCGAGTCCCAAGGTCTTTGCGAGCTCGGCGTGTGAATCGTTCCAGAGGATTCCATTGGAGATGAGCCCGACCGTGATTCCGCGCGCGATGAGCCGCTCCGCAATGACGGGCCAGTCGCTTCGTAGAAGTGGTTCGCCACCAGAAAGCGTGGCGAATCGGCATCCGAGCGCTGCCAACTCATCGGCGAGCTGGAGCGCTTCGGGAAGAGTGAGCTCGTCCTCACGGGCACGTCCCGCGCGGGAGCCACAATGTCTGCAGCTCAAGTTGCAGCGCAGCGTCAGTTCCCACACGGCGATTCGTGGAACGAAACCGAGCTTCTTGAGCAATTTGATCATCGTGCAGACTCCGTTCGGTGCTTCCGTCAGGCGCGAACGCGCCACGCCGTGATTACGATGGACCGACACTATCTGAAAATCCTCAAAATTTGAGGAGTATCGGTGGTGGTTGCGCACGACGTCACATTCTCGAGGCACGGCGGGGCAGCCCTCCGTCCGCGCGGTGGTTCGGAGGGCGGAAATGTGGGGTGGCGTGGTGCACGTTCGACCCGGAAAGTAAGCGTTCGGTTGGAAGCGACTTTCATTTGCAGAAAGGGTACGAGACTGGAGCTTCACGCTTCGGGTTGCGCGACGCCGTTGGCTGCGAGCATATTCGGAGTTGGAGCAGGGTGAGCCATGAACGAGCACGCAAAGCTTCTGATCTCCTATCTCGACGAATTGTGTTCGAAGCTCGAACGCCGAGAGCGGTTCGTGTCTTGGTCAGTGGTGCGCAAGCGGGCTTTGGCAGCAGCGACGCCAGTCGCCGTGGGGCTCGCGGCGCTGTCCTGCAACGGTGAGTCCGAGACGGACACCGAGTGTAGTGGAGATGATTGCGCCGCCCTTTGTGCCGATGGCAAGGACAACGACGGTGATTCGGCGATCGACTGCAAGGACTCGGACTGCTCGCTTTCCACGAATTGTGGCTCGGGAGCACTCTATGCGGCGCCCATCGAGACGAAATGCGCCGACGGTTTGGACAACGACGGCGACGGAACCGTCGATTGTGCGGATCCCAATTGCCTGAGCGCCGCGGAATGTGCCGGTGTTCGCTACGCCGCGCCCCTCGAAGAGAGGACCTGCGACGATGGCAAGGACGACGACTCTGACGAACTCATCGATTGCGCCGATCCGGATTGCGCGTCGGCTTTGGCCTGCCGCTCCGTGACCGACTACGGCGTGCCGTTGTTCGAATCAAATTGTGAGGATGGCAAGGACAACGATGGTGATGGCGCCATCGATTGTAAGGATACGGACTGCGCTTGCGGCGTCCCAATTTACGGCGTCTTCATGGAAGCGCAGCCTCGGAAGTGAAGGAGTCCGCCAAGCTTGCTGCGCTTCTTGGCGAAGCCCAAGAAGCGGCCGTTGCGCGTGACTATGCCCGCGCGGAGCGTTTACTCGGACTCGTGCTCGCGGCGCAGCCCTGCGAGATACGCGCATTGGATTTGCTGGGCTTCGTTCTCTTTTTTCAGGGCCGCTACGCCGAAGCCGAGCGGGCCTGCAGGCGCGTGCTCGACCTCGACTCGAGGCACGCTTATGCCCACAAGGGGCTCGGTCTGTGTCTGGCTCGTCAAGGTCGAGTGGAAGAGGGCGTCGCGTGTCTCGAGGAAGCGATCCGAATCGAACCTCGCTGGTTCGATCCTCGTTGGGACTTGGCAGTGGTTTTCAAGGAGGCCGCGCGGATCCTCGATGCGCTTCGCGTGCTTCGTGAAGCCGAATCGGAGCTCCCCGAGCACCGTGGTCGGTACTCGGCGTTCCGCGAAGAGCTCGAGGTACTCCTTTAGCGGCCGCAAGGCCGCATCCGCGAGCGGCGCGGAACTCGCGAAGCTGCACCAGGTCGTCCCCGAATCTCGGCGTCGGCATCGCGCGCCGAGGCGCGCCCCGGAGACCCCGAGCAAAAGCGGCAAATCCGCGTAATTTGCCAGCCAACCTTCCTCGACGTAGCTTTTCCTGTTCTGCCAGAGGCATTGTCGCGTAGTCAAATTCGAAAGGAGGTTTGCGTGTGCCTTGACCACCTCGGGGTACATCGGGCAAGTAGAGGGGTTGATGGAGAGAACGGGGCAACGCTTCACCTGGATCACCTTCGCAGTCGGGACGCTGGTCGTCCTCGGCTGCAGCACGGAAGAGCGTTTGCCCAACTACGAACCCGAGCCGGCGCAGTCGGGCGGTTCGGGTGGTGAGGTCGATGCCTGCGCGACGAATGCCGCAGGATGCCCCTGCGAGCATCCTGGCGACGTCATAGATTGCGGTGAGGTCAAGAGTCAGGTCGACAACTACGTCACGTGCATGCAAGGTACGCGGCTCTGTGGTGCGGACGGCAAGTGGGGCATCTGCGAAGGGGCATTCAGTTTCACCAAAGCGGCTGCTTCGGCGCCAACTCGAGGAGAGACACAGGCTCTTGGTACGTCGCGGGACTGTTCCGAGTCGAATCCGTGCGATCCACTGTGTCGTGAATTCGTCGACACGGGAGCGGGGCTCACCTCGTTGCCGGATTACATGTGTTCGACGTCGCTCGGTCTTCAAGTGTGCAATCGCTGTGGATACGAGCGGGTGACGACGCTCCAGACCTACGGTGCACTGCCGGCGGATTGGCGCATCCTTCCGTGGTCTTGTTCTCCCGAGGCCGACAATTGTGGAATGGACACCCACTGCGTCGAGGGCAATTGCGTCGATTGGACCGAGCCCTGCCAAACGGCTTCGGACTCCTGCGCCATCGATCTCACCGTCGGCAGGCCGTGCGTCAGCTTCGACAGCCCCGCGACGACATTTCACATTCCGATCTGCAATCGCGGGACGACGCGACTCGACCAAGGCACCTTACGGATAGGGATCGATGGTCGACACGAATCGATGTCCGACTGCATGCCGTCGGCTCGCGGCGGATTCCCGGACAGCGGAACGATCGAATTTGCGCTCTCGAGTGCGCCGGGGAAATTCATCGAACCTGGGCGCTGTCTCGACATCAACGTTTCGAATAGTCAGATTCGAAATCTGACCTTCACGGGCGATCGTGCCATCGTCGTGAACGTCGACGGCTCCATTCCCGAGTGCAATCGTTGCAACAACAGCAACACGGTGAACCTCCCGCTCGGGCCTGGAATGGGATCGAGCTGCGAGACTTGTTCGAATCTGAGTTGCGCGCAGACCGATCCGAAGACCACGCTGAGGGGCGTCGTGTACGATCCCGCTGGGAACACGGTCATTCCCAACGCGCTGGTCTACGTCCCGAATACCGAGCTGACACAACTTTTGGCGTCCACGGACATCAGTTGCGATCAGTGTGAGTCGCTCATTTCGGGAAGCCCGATCGCTCTCACGCAGGCTGACGCGACGGGGCGATTCACGCTGCCCAACGTCCCAGCAGGCAAGAATTTCCCCTTGGTGATCCAATCCGGTCGGTGGCGTCGGCAGGTCACGATCACCGGCTTTCCCGCGGGCGCGACGCGGTGGGTGGGCAGTTGCAGCGCGAGCGCCGAAAATCGTGGTTATGGTTCGGCCAATTGTGACGTGTCGGAGAGCGAACCGACGTCGCTGTTGCCGGAACATCGGTTGAAGTTTCCGCGTACGCAACGACGTTGTTCTTCGTCTGGGTGCGCAGGAGAAGGCGACATTCCCAAGATGGCGCTGATTCTGAGCGATGGCGACCCGCTACAGTGCCTCTTGCGCCGCATCGGAATTGCCGAGAGCGAGATGACGACCTCGACGGGCCCCGGCAGGATCCATTTATACAATCACAATGGGATGCGGATTGACGGTGGGGAACCGGCATTCGGTCCAGGCGGACTCCTCGAATCGACCTCGCGGCTCAGGGGCTACTCAACGTTGCTCGCGCCCTGCGATCATGCTCATGATCGCGAGTTCCGTCGTACTTCGGAAGACTACCACTCGGGTTTGCTCGCGTCGGGGCCGAGCTACAACAGCCCGCCCAATCCCACGGCATCCGAACAAGAGCGAAAGAACGTCAAGGACTACCTGGACGCTGGCGGGCGGCTCTTCGCCACGCACTGGTTCTCCACGGATTTCGTGCACCTCAATTATTCGCCGCCCGAGTTGCCGCGGGTGGACGCCTCCGATCCTCGACCTTTTCTGTCGCCCCTCGATCCATCGCTCGATCCTGCGCTGGCTGCGGACTTGAGTGCCGTAGCAGGCCTCGGGTTGCTTTGGCAGCACGTCGATCTTTCCGCGTACAATCCGAATGCTCCCGTCGTGCATCTGTTCGGGAGCAACGTCGAATGGACGTCGAACGCTACGGATCCGCGCGATAGCAGCGGGTCGGTTTATCCCTATTTCGATTACGCGTTCGATCAGTCGACGCCCGCGGGAACAGCGTTTGCCACTTGGGCCGAATTCGTCGGCGCATCGCAGAATGGACGGTTGCGACTTCCCAATTGGTCTTCGATGGTGCGTGCGGTTCGTCCGGAACTCGGCGTGACACCCTTGGTCCGTGGCGACGGTCGGGTGTCCTCCTCTTACTTCTTCGACGGAGCGGTGCCGGCGGGGATCCCGCGGCCACAGCAAGGTTGCTTTACGGCTGGACTCGGGCAACTCGACTCGAACTGTTCGGAGGGCGAGCGCAAGTACTGGGGCGACGAACACGTTTCGATGTTTCAGTTCGATACACCTCTCGGCGCCGACCAATCATGCGGGCGTGCGGTGGTCGCGCAGACGCACGTCAGCCGACATGCCTGTACGTCGCCGAGCCCTGAGTCGCCGGACTGTTCGGGCGCGGCGGCAGACTCTTGCGCCTGTGTTCGACTGCCGGCGGCCACCGAGTGGGCTCGGGGTTGCGGAGACGCAGCAAACGCGTTGAACCGCCTACGTCCCGAAGAGCTCGCATTCGAGTACCTCTTGTTCAGTGCGACTCAGTGCACCGGGCCGGTCATCGCTCCTCCGGTGCCATCTGCGCTGCCGATGCGCACCTTCTCTCGGAAATTTCACGCCGATTGCGGACGTACCGAACAGGTCGAATGGAAGCTCTTTTCCATTCAAGCGACGATCCCCGAAGGGACGGGAGTCTACGTCGCGGCGAAGACCGCCGACACGGAGCAGGAGCTCGAACATGCCAGCTGGATCAACCCAGCGGGATTCGACCGAACCACCACGACCTGGACGAGCAGTGAGCACACTCTCGACTGGAGCTTCAGGAATCAGACCAATCCGGACGTTTCACGGGAATGGCTGGAGTTGATTCTCACGTTGGATCCCGACGGAAGCGTCTCTCCGACGGTTTCGGAGTGGCGACTCGTTTACAATTGCGTTTCGCACGAGTGAGCGCCGCGGTCCGTCGAGGTCAGCGGCGAGTGAGCGCCGCGGTCCGTCGAGGTCAGCGGCGAGCGAGCGCGCTCTCACGGACCTCGACAGCGGCAGTCGTCGGTCACAGCATTGCTTCAGGGCGATACGCGGAGGCCTCGGGGAATCGAGCCGCCAACGTTTCGATGCGCTTGACGAAGGCGTGGCTCTGCTGAACGGCGGCGCCGACGAACTCGAGTGGTTTGCCGAGCAACGCCTTGAGTTCACCTTCACTCAATGGGATTCGAGCGTCGTTCCCAAGGCGTGCGACGAGGTCATTTTCGGTTGCACCTTGCTCGCGCATTCGTAGCGCGACGGCAACGGCGTGCTCCTTGATGGCCTCGTGGGCCGACTCTCGTCCAGAGCCGCGCTTCACTGCCGCCATCAGGATCTTGGTCGTGGCCAAGAACGGCAAGTTCCGATCGAGTTCTCTCGGAGATCACGGCAGGATATACGCCGAGTTCGTCGAGCACGTGGAGGAATGCTTCGAAGAGACCGTCGATGGCAAAGAACGCATCCGGAAGCACGACGCGACGTACTACGGAGCAACTGACGTCGCCCTCGTTCCACTGTGCGCCGGAGAGTGCCGACACCATCGTCAGGTGGCCCGAGAGGATGGCCGCGAATCCGCTGATGCGCTCGCAAGTGCGCGCGTTCATCTTGTGTGGCATCGCCGAAGACCCCACCTGACCGGGTTGGAAGCCTTCCGTGGCCAGCTCTTGTCCAGCCATCAGGCGGAGTGTCGTCGCGAAGCTGGATGCACCCGACGCGGCTTGCACCAAGGCCGACACGACGTCCAGGTCGAGGGAACGCGGGTAGATTTGCCCGACGTTGCCGAAGACGCGCGAAAATCCGAGATGGTGGGCGATGGCCGCCTCGAGTTCCCCGAGCCGAGTCGCGTCTCCGCCGAACAATATCCAGCATGTCCTGTTGTGTTCCGACGGGGCCCTTGATTCCTCGTAGCGGATAACGCTCGAGGAGCTCGTCGACGCGCTCGAAGGCGACGAGGAGCTCTTCGCCGTAATTGGCGAAACGTTTGCCGACGGTCGTGGCCTGAGCAGGGACGTTGTGACTGCGTCCCGTCATTACGATTTCGGCGTATTCTGCCACTCGGCGGCCGAGTGCCGATAGGGCGCACACCATTCTCGCTCGCACGAGCTCGAGTGCTTGACGCACCTGCAGCTGCTCGACGTTTTCCGTGAGGTCGCGCGAAGTCATTCCCTTGTGAATCTGTTCGTGACCCGAAAGGGCACAAAACTCCTCGATGCGCGCCTTCACGTCGTGCTTGGTCACCTTTTCGCGCTGAGCGATGCTGGCGAGATCGACCTGCTCGACGACCTTTTCGTAGTCCGCGATGACCGATGCATCGATTGGCAGACCCAATTGCTTCTGCGCACGGAGCACGGCAATCCAGAGCCGACGTTCGAGCACCACTTTGTTCGTGGGGGACCAGAGCTCCCTCATGGCACTGCTGGCGTATCGGCTGGCGAGAACGTTCGGGATGGTCGCGGTCATCGCGCCCGCCCTAGCGCCGCCCCCTGTGCCCCGCAAGCGGCGTCGATGAACGTCCTTGTTCACGCGCCAGTGCGTAGCGGCGAGCCGCGAGAAGGGAGGCTCGATCCGATTCGGAGCGGGCCGCGATGGAATCAACCGGTCAGCGTCATCCCGACGGCCGGCAACGGAGTCGTGTACGGGCGGATGCCACTGTCGTCTGGCGGATCTGCTGCAGTACGACCACGAATTTGCCATCGGACTTGCAACGATTCGTACGTTGGTCTACCGAGTGGAGGCGCGTCGCGCCCTTTGGAGCCTCTTCTCGCCGCCATGACGATTGAACAAGCCTTATTCCGCCTTCATGAGGGTCTGCCTCGCCACGCACCAGGTTCCGAGGCGACGACGCTCAAAGCACTTCGACGCTTGGGGAGGCTTCCGCGTCGGCTGCGCGTCATCGATCTGGGATGCGGTAATGGTGCGTCGACGCTCGTGTTGGCGCGACGACTCAAGAAGCCAATCGTTGCCGTCGACGCCCACCAACCGTATCTCGACGAGCTCGAGACGACGGCGCGTACGGAGGGCATTGCCGAAAACGTCGAGACGGTGCACGCGGACTTCTCGACGCTCGGTGACTCTCTTGGCAAATTCGACCTTTTGTGGGCTGAAGGCGCAGCCTACGTGCTTGGTTTCGAGCGGGCACTACTGACCTGGCGCGCAATGCTGGCCGGTGGTGCGCGTGTTGCGGTTTCCGAGCTGTCGTATCTGACGGAATCGCCCTCGGACGTGGTGAAGCAGTATTGGTCGGAAGTCTATCCGTCCATTTCGACCATCGTCGGCAATTGCGCGGCGGCGGAGCGCACGGGCTACACCGTCATCGATACGTTGGCGTTCTCGAGCAAGGCGACGAAGGCGTATTTCGGTCCGATCAAGACCAGGATCGCCGAATTGCGGGCCTCGGGCGAGACGTCACCAGAACTCGCGGCGGTCATCGGCGAAATGGAGCACGAAATCGAGCTCTACGAGCGCCACTCCGAAGAAGTCGGTTACGTCTTCTATCTCCTCGAGGTACCGGGGAGTCCGAACGACGGCGAAGCCGAAATGGAAGGCGACGACTCGGATTTCGGTGAAACCGAGGAGGTCTGCGATTCCCAAGACGAAGACGCAACCTTCGAGGATCCCGAAGTGGCGCGCTCGGCTCGCATTCCGCGGCGCTCGTTCGATACGACGATCGCGCCGACTAATGCGGCGATCCACGAGCGACACGAGGACGACCTGATCGATGCGATCGCAAAACTCGGGATTTTGACTGCTGATCGCGTGCTTGAGGAAACCGAGCAGAAAATTGCCACGTTCGTCGTCAAGGGTCGCTGATTTACGGCTCGGAAGGAGTCCGTGGCTCGATTCATCCCGGGGCGAGCCAAGCCAAAAATCCCGCCATGTCCCAGCGGGACGTCGATACCGTCGTTGCCGTGCCGACTACGACGAGATTCAGTGACTCGGTCCCTCGTGGCCTTGTTGCCCGATTAGTTTGTTGAGCTTGTTCGTGACCCCTTCCAGCGACGACTCGGCGTCGCCTTGTGGAGATCCAGGGCTGGCGACAGGGGGCAAATCACTGCCCGCGGCGAGGGTCTTCTTTCCAATCCCCGAAACGGCAGCAACGAAGGCGTCGATGCGCGTCGCTTCGCTGTTACCATTCACGTCCACGATGACGAGTTTGCCGGCGCCTTTGCCCAAATCGTTGCGAAAGTCGTAAACCGCACCGACAATGGTGAGTCGTCCTTCAGTGACCAACGAACCAAACTGTTCGAGTCCCGCGCGAACTTGAATGTGTACGTTCTCGACGACGGCGTTGGCCCATGCGGTGTCCGAGGTCTCCCCCTCGAATTCCTTGGGCAGGACAAGAGCGTCGATCTCGTTGCGAATCGCTGGACTGAGATGACTCTTGTCGCTCATCGCTGCCTTGACCGCGCCGCATCCCGTGTGCCCGACGACGAACAAGACTGCTGTATTTAGGTGCTCGACGCCGTATTCGACCGAGCCCAGGGACGTCGCAAGCTGGTTGCCGATATTGCGGATGGTAAAGTCGTCGTTTTCCGGCGTAATGTCCCAAGCCGCGTTCTGGACGCGGGAGTCGGAGCAGGCGACCACCGTTGCTCGGGGCTTTTGCGCTTTCGCGAAGGAGCCGAAGAATTTCGGGCCCTGCTTCATGTAGTCGAAATTGTCCTTCAGAACGTCGCGCACGAAGGCGCGGGTCTTGGCGAGCGGTTCGTTGTCCTCGCTTTCCCACGCGAAGGGCAGCGCGAAGCGTTTTCCTGTGCCGTCGCGAGCGCCCTCGGCGTGCGCCTCCTGGCCATTGCCGGAATGGGCCGGGGCCGCCGAAGCCGAAGCATGGGCCCGAGGCAAGGCCGAGGCCGACGCGCTCGCCGCGGCCGACGGCACGGGTTTCTTGCGTGAAGTGACCGCCTTCTTGGGCTTCGATTGTCCGCAGCTCGCCGAAGTCGCGACGATGAAAACCAAAAGCAGGATTCTAAAGAGGTGATTCAAGGCCGGCTCTCTTCTTCCGAACGCTCCGCGAGAGCGCAGAGGCATTGGGCCGCCCGGCGAGCGAGCGGCAAGACAGCAAACGGCCACGCCGTGACGTGAGTTCAGGCTCGATGGGTCATCGCAAGACCGTGCCACTCGAGCTGGACCAGGCCGAGGAGCTCTTCGGTGCGCCTTTCCAGGTTCAGGAGGTCGCGCTTTCCGAGTTGGAGACGTTCCAATGCCTGGACGAGGCCCACCGCGGGCTGTTCGTCCCAGAATCCGCAACCTTGAGTCGCGGCGACGTGCTCGGCAACGAAACTCACACAAGCGAGTTTCGACGGAGTGCAAGTCGTCTCGAAGCCCACATGGTCGCGTAGACTATGTCGATCCCGCTCGGCAGCCGCCATCGAGACGCCAGATGAATCGCGTGTCGCGACGCCGAACGACGAATCGTCGGCCAGGCCTGCTCGTGGAGATCGACCGCAAAGATCTCGGACAAATCATCCAGATGTATGAAACACGATGCGATGCCCATGTCGTGGAGCCAACCGCAGACGTAGGCCGATTGCCGCGGCAAGTCCACGCGGTCGGCCACGGTGGCCGCGGCGATCGCTGTCGCATGGCTGTGCAGCCGGAGCCGCACCACGTTTTGACGCTGATCGTTGACGGGAAAGAGGCGAGCGATCACGGCTGCTTCGAAATCGGCAAGCTTTCGCATGGACGAAGAGCAGGGTGACGTCGTCCGATACGTCGATGGCCTCATGGAGTTGGGCAACGACCGATTCCGGCAAGGGTGCCACGATATCTCGTGGCACGAGCAGCGAGGCTCTCAGTCGCGTGTCGGACGGAGTGGGGCCTTCCGCATGGGAAAGGGCGATATCGTTGACATTGGCAGGGGCTGCGGGCCGGAGTCGCTTCCAGTGCATGCTGTGACCCGTCAACGGCCGAGTGCAGGCCGAGCCTTAGAAAAAAAGGCGGCCATACACCACAATTGCGCGACTCCTGGAATCCTCACTTCTCGTCCGAGTCGCGATCTTCAGAGTTCGAGGCAATTTGCCACTTCCCCTCCCAGCTCAACTCGATGAACAGGCTCGGTCGCAATTGCCGCGTGGAGACGATGGCGTGTCTCTCGGCATTTCGCTCGACGTCGCAGGAAAGGGTTCGAAGCGCCAGATCGAGGGTTCCACCGACGGCCATGACGAGTCCGGGGCCGAACCCATGGTGGACGCGAAGTCCAGCGGATAGAAACGGCATGGTCGCCGAGCGCGGCTCGAGGAGCTGCAGAGTTTCTCCGTCGCTGCCCTCCAGGGCGGTGATGTCGAGGCGCTGGATTCCGGCGCCAAGCGCCAGACCGATGCCGGGCTTCTCCATGGGATCGTTCCGCGTTGCGAAGGGAAATAGTGCCAGCCCTTCCACACGGAGGTCGAGTCCGCTCAGTTCGACGCCCGCGAACGCGCTGCGCATTCGGCGTGACAGTTGCTGTGAAGCGACGAGCTGCAAACCGAGTTGCTGCGAAGCTGTTCTCGAGAACATGGCGGCCACGGCAATGCCAGGCACGAGGGCTGGACCGAGCTGTGGCGAGTCCTCCGCCACTGCAAATCTGCCCGAAATACGGGCGCCAGGCTGCCAACGACGTTCGGGCGGTGGCGATCGGATTTCGGGCGTAGCGGCTTCTGGCTCGGCACTGTCGGCTGCAAGAGGTCGAAGGAGTGCGACTGCCTCGTCCCGGCTTAGGGCTGCGGTCGACTCGTCGAGCAACGCCGAGATACTAAACTCCATCATTTGTGCGAGCGTTTCGCGTTCGAGCGCGTCGAGATCGTTGGCGATGGGCAACTCTCGAAAGAGGAATCGACGCGAGGTGCGATCGGCGAAATACAGTGTTGCCCGGTCGGAGCGAGACAAATCGACGAAACAACGAACCTTGAGCTCAGGGACGAGATTGGCTTTCAGGAGATCCGCGGCGGAGAGTCGCTCCAGTCGTGACCAGCGAACCTTTCCTCCGAGCAGGGTTTCGGTGCCGAGCGACTGCTTAACCTCGTCGAAGCGTTCGGCGTCAGAAACCACGTTCACCTCGATGAAGAAACCCTTCGAGGTCGAGGCCATCGTCGTACCGAGGTGCGCGTCAGCGGAGGTCGAAACTCGGAGGTCCGATCCCGTTTGCGCGATCGCGGGCCCGATATGGAAGGCAATTCCGAAGACTGCGAGCGACGCGAGCACCAGGGGAGGACGAAACCCGAAGGCGCTTGCTAGTCGTGCAGGACGTGGTGTCGCAATCACCGTGCCATGGCTATCCATCACGGCAGTCTTGCCTCTGTTCGATGAAGCCTGCAGAGTCCGTCGAAACGTTGCGACGCGCCGTCGGACATCGACGAGCCCCCTCGCGGCGGCGCCGTACTTCGCGCTCATCGAGGACGCGCTGCGGCGCGCCATAAATGCAAACGACACCGACCGCGAAAGGGAGCACGGAGCAGGAGTTGCGTTGGGTAGACTTTCGGATGCAAACCGGGTCAAGGCGATGGAAACCCGTTGATGGATCGGGGTCGCCATTCTTTGCCCGCTTTTCGACGAGGGGTCTAGCATCCAATTGCCGGAACGGTCGCGCGTCGGGTTCCGCACATCGAAAAGCCCGCTTTGCTGCAGTTCGGCGCAATGAGAATCGGCGGGCTGAGCGTCGCGTCGAGGTCGCGTGGACGCCGAGGCGGTGGCGTACGTCCGGCGCGTCGCGTCGAGGTCGCGTGGACGCCGAGGCGGTGGCGTATGTCCGGCGCGTCGAGCGCATCGCACCACGGCAAGCGGTGTGTGGGACCCAGAGGGCAGGGAGAGGGAAGGGGCGAGCCGAGCGTGAGCGCTTCGGCAACCGAAGACCGAGTTGCTCGCAGAGGTGATGCTAGGCGATGCTCGTGCCCGCTTTGGGGAGCGAGAATTCGGAACCCGTGCAGCACCTGCGAACTCGTCACCGGTGGGGACACCCGGCAAAGTCGAGGATTCTGATGCGAGGCGGCGTCCCCACATGGTGCCGCTCCGTGTGAGTTGTTGCTGCCGAAGGCCAAGGCTGAGTTATTCTTCGCGCCAAAATGACCAAGCCGCTCAATCGCATCAGCTCTCGGATCACTCAACCAAAGTCTCAGGGGGCATCTCAAGCCATGCTCATCGCCACGGGGCTATCGGAGGCAGATCTGCAGAAGCCCCAGGTTGGGATCGGGAGCATGTGGTACGAGAGTAACCCATGTAACATGCATCTGCTGGAGCTCGCGGGGCTCGTCAAGCAAGGCATCGTGGAGGCGGGTCTCGTGGGGATGCGGTTCAACACAATCGGTGTTTCCGATGGGATTTCCATGGGCACCGACGGAATGAGTTACTCCCTTCAGTCTCGCGATCTCATTGCCGATTCCATCGAGACCACGGTTGCGGCACATTGGTACGATGCTGTCGTCACGTTGCCAGGTTGTGACAAGAACATGCCCGGAAGCGTGATCGCGATGGCCCGCCTCGATCGACCTGGGATCATGGTTTACGGTGGAACGATCCGTGCGGGGTGTAGCAGCACCGGCAAGAAGCTCGACGTCGTGAGCGCCTTTCAGAGCTATGGCGAGTTCGTTGCTGGTCGCATCGACGAATCGGAACGTCTCGACATCGTGCATCATGCCTGTCCCGGCTCTGGCGCGTGCGGCGGCATGTACACCGCCAACACGATGGCCACGGCGATCGAGGTTCTCGGGCTCAGCCTTCCCGGGAGTTCCTCGACGCCTGCCGAGGATCCGGGAAAGCGGACCGAGTGCCTCGCCGTCGGCAAGGCCATTCGCAATCTTCTCGAGCTCGAATCTCACGCCTCGAAGAATCATGACGCGCGCCGCCTTCGAGAATGCGCTCGTCATTACGATGGTTCTCGGCGGGTCGACGAATGCCGTACTTCACCTCATCGCCATGGCGCGTGCAGTCGGGGTCGAACTAACGTTGGACGACTTTCAGCGCACGAGCGATCGTATCCCGTTTCTGGCCGATTTGAAGCCAAGTGGGCAGTTCGTGATGGAGGACATCCATCAGATTGGTGGCATTCCCGCCGTGGTAAAGATGCTGCTCGAACGTGGCGTGCTCGACGGCAGTTGTATGACTTGCACGGGCAAAACCCTCGCCGAGAACGTCGCGGCCTGGCCGGGATTGCCGAAGGATCAGCCGATCATCCGTCCTTGGGATCAGCCCCTGAAGTCGTCGGGGCACATTCGCATTCTGCGCGGCTCTCTCGCGCCAGAAGGTGCCGTCGCGAAAATCACAGGCAAAGAAGGGTTGCACTTCGCGGGGCCTGCAAGGGTTTTCGACTCCGAAGAGGACATGCTCGCTGGGTTCGAACGCGGCGTCATCAAGAAGGGTGACGTCATCGTGATCCGATACGAAGGACCGAAGGGTGGTCCTGGCATGCCCGAAATGCTTTCGCCGACCTCGGCGATCATGGGGGCTGGTCTCGGCAAGGACGTTGCTCTCATTACCGACGGACGATTCTCCGGTGGAAGTCACGGCTTCATCATCGGACATGTCACTCCCGAAGCTCAGGTTGGGGGCCCCATCGCGCTGGTTCGCGATGGAAATCGCATCGTGATCGACGCCGAGAGCAACCGCATCGATGTCGAGCTCAGCGACTCCGAACTGACCGAGCGCCGTCGGACCTTCGTCGCTCCAAAGCTCAAGGCCGAGCGCGGCACGCTTTACAAGTACATCAAGAACGTCAAGAGCGCTTCGGAGGGATGCGTCACCGACGAATAAGTCGGCCATTTCGGTGGGTGGACTCGTCCTTTGGGTAGAGGACTCCCGGGCAAGGTGGTGCGGCCGGTTGACACTGGCCGCACCCCGGGGTACGTCGCCGCGCCCAATCCCCGGAGGATCCCGTGACCCCGCAGTTCGCCCCGAATTTCGAGAAAGCCCAAGGCCTCATCACGGCTGTGACCGTCGACGCCGATTCCGGCGAGGTCTTGATGGTTGCCTATATGAACGAGGAAGCCTTTCGCCTGACACTCGAGACCGGGCGTGTCCATTACTTCTCGCGTACGCGCAACAAGCTATGGAAGAAGGGTGAGTCCTCGGGAAACATGCAGGAGCTCGTGGAGATGCGTGTCGACTGCGATCTGGACGCCGTGGTCGTCCGGGCTCGCCAAAAGGGGCCCGCGTGTCACGAGGGCTTCAAGAGCTGCTTTTATCGCACCGTGGATGCCGAGGGTCGCCTCGTCGAAAACGCCACGCGTGAGATGACGCCAGAACAAATGTACGGAGGAAAGTCGTGAACGTGTTGAAGCTTGGGTTGCCCAAGGGCAGCCTACAGGACGCAACCGTGGAGCTTTTTGCTCGCGCGGGCTTCAATGTCTCGGTCTCGAGTCGCAGTTATTTCCCCGCGATCGACGACGAGGAAATCGAGTGCATGCTCATCCGACCGCAAGAGTCTGCCCGATACGTCGAGCATGGATTGCTCGATCTTGCGATTACTGGCTTCGACTGGATCCTCCAACGTGACGTGGTGGAGGTAGCAGAGCTCGTCTATAGCAAACAGCTCAAGCGCCCCGTTCGCTGGGTCGTTGCAGTGCCGAATGATTCACCGATTCGATGCGTTGCCGATCTCGCAGGAAAACGGATTGCGACGGAAGCCGTGGAGCTTACCGAGCAATTTCTGAAGGAGCACGGCATCCAGGCGGAGGTCGAATTCTCATGGGGCGCGACCGAAGTCAAACCGCCGCACCTGGCGGACGCCATCGTCGAGGTGACGGAGACGGGAAGCTCGCTCAAGGCGAACAATCTCCGCATCATTCACGAGATCCTGCGCAGCAGCACTCGCCTCATCGCGAACAAGGCCGCCTACGCGGATCCTTGGAAGCGAGCGAAGATCGATGACGTTGCGATGCTCCTCAAGGCCGCGCTCGCAGCTCACGGCAAGGTCGGATTGATGCTCAACGTGCAAGAGCAAAACCTCGCCACGGTGGAAGGAATCCTTCCGTCGCTCAAGAGCCCTACGGTGTCAAAGCTTCAGGCAGAGGGCTGGTACGCCGTCAACACCATCGTCGATCGCGAGCTCGTGCGCCGCCTCATCCCGCGACTCAAGGCATCCGGGGCCGAGGACATCGTCGAATTCCCGCTGAACAAGATCGTCGAGTGACCTTTGCGCGTGTCGGCGCGTTGACGTGCGAGGTGCATGTCGACGCGCCGTCGGCGAGCTGTCCTCGCGTCGACCCATTGAGCGGATCGCCACCGCACCGTGAGACGCAAGGCGCGACGGCCGAACGCCGTGAGACGCAAGGCGCGACGGCCGCACGCCGTGAGACGCAAGGCGCGACGGCCGAACGCCGTGAGACGCAAGGCGCGACGGCCGAACGCCGTGAGACGCAAGGCGCGACGGCCGCACGCCGTGAGACGCAAGGCGCGACGGCCGCACGCCGTGAGACGCAAGGCGCGACGGCCGCACGCCGTGAGACGCAAGGCGTGACGGCCGCACGCCGTGAAGCGTAGAGCGCGATGTTCAGGCCATATTTGCCAGACGCGACATGGCGCCCATCGATGCGATCGGGCTCAGTTTGCGCGAAGAGCGAGAAAACTCGCGGTACGCAGACTCGACGTTGACGAAAAGGCGCTCCGGGAGTGAACGCGCGCCAAATCCCCGCTCCATGAGGATGCGCGCCGCCGACTCCGGCGAGTGCTTCGCATCGAAGAGAGGCTTTGCCTCGCTTTGCAATGCGCGAAAGTATGCCACGTGATCTTCGACCCCAGTGCTATCGGTGATGGGGCCGTGCCCTGGCACGACGACTCGTGGCCGTAGTTCGAGCACGCGTTCGAGTGCCTCGATACACGTCGAAGGTGTGCCGGCCCAGGCCAGTGGATGGCATCCCATGAACAGTAAGTCCCCTGCAAAAAGGGTTCTGCTTTCGGGAAGAAACGCAATGACGTCACCCTCCGTATGCGCTGGACCGAGTTCCATGAGTTGGACGGTGCGATCTCCCAGTTCGACGGTAAGTGAACCCGTAAATGTTTCCGTCGGCATTGCGGCAGGGATGTTCGCGAAATCGAAGCGCTCGAAGATCTGGGCCACGTACGGGGCGGCATCCATGAAGTCTGCGACAATCGCCATTCCCAAGCTTCGAGCCACATTGCGCAAGACCTTTCGTCCTTTGCCCAGATTGGTGACGAAGCGTGCGGCATTCATCAAAGCGTTGAGCTTCTTTGGCGGCATGTCCCGCATCTCCTCTTCCGCGCATTTCGAGGCGATGATTCGACGATTCGGGAGCAGTGCGTTGCCGTAGCAGTGATCGCCATTGGCGTGAGTGTTGACGACGAGTGTCGCGACGGGATCGAACTTCGTGATGCGTCGAAGCCCGTCGAGCATGGCCTGTGTGCTCGTGAGAATCGAAGAAGGTGTCGACGAGGAGCTTGTCCTCCGAACCCAAGACGAGCCCTGAGTTGGAGAGTCCCCATGCGCCGTCGGGCTGGAGACAAACGAAGACGTTGTTTTCGACTTCTTGCAGTTGTTGCTCGACGATTGGCATGGGCAAACGCGCCTCCGATGGCGAATCGCCGAGGCGACGCCCTCGGCTGCGCCCTACAGACACCTAACTCGTCGAGACGTCAAGAGGTCACCTACCGGGAACCACTTGACGTCAGGCGGAGGAACCGACGCCCGAGTCGGAGTCACCGTCCGAGGGCGTCTTGGCACTATCTGCAAGGGCTGCCTTTGCCATTCTACCGAGCCAAACTGCGACCGCGACGGTCAGGCACAAGCCGAAGGCGAGGAATACGGTTTGCGTGCGTCCACCTTCGGGCAAGCGTCCCTGCACGATCGCGTCGAGATGCGGTGCGAGCGCCCCGAGCTGTGCATAAAACGCCGCACCGGGGATCGCCCCGATCGCCGAGGCGATGAAGTAGTGGTGGCTCTTCATGCCCGTAAGGCCGAATGCAAAATTCAGGATGCTAAAGGGCGAAACGGGAGAGAAGCGCAGCAGCACGACTGCTTTCGGGCCAAATCGGGTGAGCAGCCCGTCGAGTGCGACGAATCGTGGATCTCGTGCCAGCCAGTCGACGACCCATTCGCGAAGCACCGTGCGTGTGAGAAGAAAGACGGCCCACGCAGAAATGGCAATGGCGGGGATGGCAAGTAGCGTTCCGAGCAGCGCACCGTAAGCGAAACCGGCTGCAAACGTCAGGAGGGCGGAAGGAACGAAGAACAATGCCGCAGGCGTATAAGCGAACAGAAAGAGCGCCATCCCCCACGCGCCGGCACCTCTGAGTGCGTCCACCAACCCCGACAGCCACCGTCCAAACGGCAGGATGCGTCCGAGCACGGCTAGCGTCATGACGAGTACGCCGAGCACGACCAAACGTCGTCCGCCACGCACTCGTCGATGTTTCGCTGGTCGATTCACAGCAGGTCTTGTCGCCCTTTCGACGCGAGTGCGTCAACGACGGCCCGAACGTCCTGCGCACGGTCTCGCGGCATGACTAGCAAAGCATCATCCGTTTCGACGACGCAGAGGTCTTGTACGCCGAGCAACGCGATGACGCGTTTTTGGTTCGATTGGGAAAAGACGAGATTGTTCGCCGAGTCGACGAGGACTGCCTCGGCGGAGGCGGCGTTGCCGCGTTCGTCCGTCGACGCGTGCTCCCAAATGCTCGCGAAGCTGCCGAGATCGCTCCAACCAAACTCAGCCTCGACGACATTGAGTCGGGCCTGCTTCTCGAGAACCCCGACGTCGATGCTGACGGCTGGAAGTGTCGGGAAGATGCGACGAGTCGCGTCCCGTTCGGCGCTCTCACCGGTCCGTGCCGCGGCGTCGATCTCGTCGAGCCCAGCCGCCAGCTCCGGGACATGGGTGCGGATCGCGTCCGACATGTCTTTGGCGCGAAAAAAGAACATCCCCGAATTCCAGAGGAAGCGTCCGGATGCCTGATACTGTTGGGCGCGTTCGAGGTTTGGTTTCTCGACGAAACGGACCACGCGTGACGTACGGCTCAATGTGGCGCTCTCGACGTCGCCTACGGGCGTGCCTTTCGCGTGGGCGCGGTCTACCTGGACCTTGTCCCCGACTTCGATGTAGCCGTAACCAGTTTCGGGCCGCGTCGGGGTAATTCCGATCGTCGTGATGATCCCCGTCGACGCGCTTCGCAGCGCCTCGTTCACGGCCGAGTGAAAACCGGGGCGATCGGTGACGTGTTGATCGCTCGGGATCACGACGACGAGGGCGTTCGGATCCCGACGCTCGATGATTCGCGTAGCCCACCCGATGCATGGTGCGGTATTGCGAGCAACGGGTTCGGCGAGGAAGGCTTCGGCGCCGAGTTCGGGAAGGTGGGCCTTGGTGGCTTCGACCAAGTGCTCTCCGGTCGCCACGTAGGTGCGGTCCTTGCCGCTCACGGGTTCGACGCGATTGAAGGTGCTCCCAATGAGGCTTCTCGCCGTCTCGCTCGAAAGATTCAGCAGTTGCTTCGGGTTCCGTTTGCGGGACGCAGGCCAGAATCTCGTGCCGCTGCCGCCGGCTAAAATGATGGTGTAGACGTGGTTCATGGATGGACGTTTCGATTAGCCGGCGTTCGTTGCGCCGGGGTTCAGGCCGTGGAGCGGCCAAAGGGAAAGAATACGATCTGCAATCTGATTGGGCGCCACCTGGTCCGTCGCAATCTTGACGTGCGCCAATCGCGCGTAAAGGGGCGTGCGCCGCGCGAGTACCGTTTCGACCTCGGAGAGGAACGTCTGTCCTTGGGTTAGTGCGGGTCGGTCACGGCTGTCGGCGATGCGGGATGCCACCGTGGTCGGGGTCGCCGTGAGCCAAAATACGGTGCCTGAGTTGCGAAGGGGGGCGAAGTTTGCCTCCCGCTCGACGACGCCGCCTCCGCAATCGAGGACCACTGCTCCACGTGCCGCGCAATCGATCAGCACCTCGGTCTCGAGGTCACGAAAATAGTCCCACCCGCGATCACTCACGAGATCGGCGATGCTCTGACCCGCGCGCTTGACGATCTCGGCGTCCAGGCTGATTTGCGGCAAGCCGAGTACCTGAGCCACGCGACGGCTCACCGTGCTTTTTCCGGTTCCCCGGTATCCAATCAAGACCAAATTCATGTCGCTGGTCGCTTTCATCTGCAGAGGGCTTCGGTGGTCATGTCTTCTTCAGCGGCCTAGGCGCTCCTCGACCACCGCGCGCATGACGGACTCGGGGGCTCGCAACCCGTGAACAATCGGAATTGAACCAAGGCCTGTCCTAGAAACATTTCGAGACCGCACACGGTCCTAGCACCAACGGTCTCCGCATCACGCAGCAACCGGGTTTTTCGTGGAGTGTACACCGCATCGAATACGACGAGATTGCGATGCAGGAACTCGGTGGGCACGGGGGATTGCTCGACTTTCGGCGACATGCCGAGAGGCGAGGTCTGGAGCAAGAAGTTCGCCTTCGGGAGACATTCACTCAGGCTTTCGTTTCCGAGCGACCCGCTTCGAACGTCAGTGGTGCCGACGGCGCGGAGATCGCCTTCGAGTCGTCGGTACTCGGGTTCGTCGACGCCGAGGATCGTCAATCGGCTCGGCTCCGCTTGCATGGCGAGTGTCATGGCGATGGCCCGTGCGGCACCTCCAGAACCGACGATGACGACATCGGCTCCTCGAGGATCGGCTTGGGCACCTCGCAGTGCTCCGAGCGCTCCCATCCCGTCGGAATTGTAGCCCGTGAGCTTGCCGCCGTCGTTGACGACCGTGTTCAAACAACCGATGGCCCGAGCGATGGGGTCCAGCTCGTCGACGAGGGCGGTCGCAGCCACTTTGCGAGGAATCGTCACGGAGAGGCCCCGGTACCCCAGAGCTCGAATACCCGTCATCGCTTCCGGCAGCCGCAAAGGATCAACGTCATGCGCGACGTAAACGAAGTCCAGTCCCAATGCCTGAAAGCCCGCGTTATGGATTGCAGGCGACAGGGAGTGACCCACCGGATGTCCAAAAATGGCACAAGTTTGCGTCTTTGCGCTGACCGTCATGGCGGCGCAACGCTAGCACCGGCTGCGCTGCTCGGGGAACTTGGCTGGAAAGCGCGAGGGACAGTCCGGGGGAACGTTGGCGGGGCGGGTGGGCCGTTCTTCCGACCCCAGGTTCGGTGTTCGGGGCGATGCCAAGTCGCAACGAATGTTGCGATTTTCCATGCGTTGCGACTTGGGTTCTCAGCACCTCGGTCCTACGTGTCCTCGGGACGCAATCACGTGGGAGGTCGAGGCCGCGACGGAAGTCGAGGCGAGCCAACCAAACCGTGTCGTCAACCCCTCCGGAACGCTGCTAGCGTCCGTCGGGGCTTTTGCGCCCACCGCACCAACACCAGAAGACCCTGGACCGAAGGAGAACGAATACGATGACCGAGCCCGCAACACAGACCGCGAAGCTCATCCTGGGCGACAAGACCGTAGAATTGCCAGTGGTGATCGGTAGCGAAGGCGAACATGCGATCGATATCGAGAAGCTTCGTTCGCAGACGGGCTACATCACGCTCGACGAAGGGTACCGCAGTACGGGTCTGCACGTCCAACGTGACCTTCATCGACGGCGAAAAGGGGATCCTGCGGTATCGTGGCATCCCAATCGAGCAGCTCGCCGAACACTCGAGCTTCATCGAAGCCGCGTGGCTCATCATCTGGGGAGAGCTTCCGAACGAGAAGCAGCTACGGAGCTTCCGCGACCTTTTGACGGAGCACGAGCTCATTCACGAAGGATTGCACCACCACTACGAGGGCTTTCCTGCGTCCGCTCCTCCAATGGCCATCTTGTCGGCCATGATTAACTCGGTGTCTTGTTACCATACGGACATCTTGGAAATGGAGAGCCCGGAAACCTTCGAGTCCGCTGCGGCTCGATTGTTGTCCAAGGTGCGCACCATTGCCGCTGCGGCTTACAAGGCGTCCGTGGGACAACCGCTCGTCTATCCGAATCCGGATTACGACTACGTGCGGAACTTCCTGCACATGATGTTCTCGATCCCCCATCGACCCTACGAGGCGCCGCCGGAAATCGTGCAGGCGTTGAGTCTCTTCTTCCTATTGCATGCCGATCACGAGCAGAACTGTTCGACGAGCACGGTTCGCATGGTGGCTTCGAGTGGTGCGAACCTCTTTGCCAGTGCTTCCGCTGGCGTTTGCGCCCTCTGGGGTTGGCGACACGGCGGTGCCAACGTCGCCGTCATCGAAATGTTGCGTCGCATTCACAAGGGACAGGTCTCCGCCAAGGAGTACCTCGAGAAGGTCAAGCAACGCGAAGTCAAGCTCATGGGCTTCGGTCACCGCATCTATAAGAGCTACGACCCGCGTGCTCGAATCCTGGCCAAACAAGCTGACAAGGTGCTCGCGCTACTCAAGGTGCAGGACCCCCTCCTTGCAATCGCGAGGGAGCTCGAGGAAGCAGCTCTTTCCGACGACTATTTCCGCGAGCGCAATCTGTACCCGAACGTCGACTTCTATTCGGGGATCATCCTTCGTGCGATTGGCATTCCGGTAAACATGTTCACGGTGATGTTCGCAATCGGGCGCATGCCGGGCTGGATTGCACACTGGAAGGAGACCTACGACCGTCCTGAGTTGGGGATTGCTCGCCCCCGTCAGCTCTACACTGGGTCGACCATTCGAGACTACGTAGCGATGGAACAGCGCAAGACGAAGTAATCGTCGACGCATTCTAGTCGTAGCTCGTACTGCGAGGCGGGACCGAGAGCAAAGCTCGGCTCCCGCCTCTTCGTTTTCCCGCTCGAGGGATACCGTCCGAATGCCCATTCATCGAGAGATCCGTGGGCCGTTTCGTTGGCGACCGCGCTCGTCTCCTTTCGACGCCGTCAATCGACGTCAGTGGGCGTGAACGCCGGAGCGGCGATGTGCGCTTCGACGGAAATGCCGTGCAAATCATGCCGCGCGCTGCTCCGATTCGCCCTTGCGAGCGGCGCAGCGGCGACGCGTGATCGTTTCGCCGTAGCTCACCCGGGCAAGGTCGGCGCGACGCGTGATCGCTTGGACGAAGCTCACTCGGGCAAGGTCGGCGCGATGCGTGATCGCTTGGACGAAGCTCACCCGGGCAAGGTCGGCGCGATGCGCAGCCGTACGCGAAAGGCGGACCCCATTTGCGAACGGGCGACGTAGGTCAGCGAGCCTCCCATTCGCACGATGGCGTGGCGGGCAGCCGTCAGTAGCAAACCGGATTGTCCTGGTTTGCCCAGAGTCAGGCCAGGATTGAACGGGTCGCCATGGGGCGGTTCGCTCGACGCCGAGGCGAGGTCGCGGACGGTGAGTCGCGCCTCCGTGTCATGTGCGTAAACGTGTAACGTCACGTCGCTCGGAGTCGAGGCGGCATGGCGCTCGACAGCCCTTCGCACGAGGGTGCGGACGACCTCGAACAGGGTGGCTTCGTCGCCGAATCCGCGCACCTCGGCATCCCCAACGAGAGTGACCTGACTGCGAGTGGCGGGGAGTTCGTCGATGACCCTCTGAGCGACGGCCCAGAGCCTGATTCGATTCAACTCCGGTGGATCCTTGGGTACGAGGGCGCTCACGTTCTCGAGCACCGCGCGGATTTGCTGCAGCGCAGCCAACGTGTCACCGAGGACCGCAGTTTGCTCGTCCCGCGAAAGCGGTGAGTCTCCGCCACTCAGGAGTTCGTGGAGGTATTCGACATTGGCAAGTGACGTTGCAAGCGGGGTTCGGACGTCCTGGCCCACTGCGCGCAAAAGACCTTCGAAGGCATTGGTGGTCGAGACCCGTTGATCGTGTCCGACGATGACCTCGGAATGCTGTTGCGCAAGTAATCGTCGACGTTGGCCGAGGGCGATATCGACGCACAGTCCCGGATGCAGCGGACGGTAAATCGTCGAAAGCGCACCGCATCGATACGCCGCGGTCGGGTCTTCGTCTCGCGACAGGATCGCGACGGGAAAGACCAGGTCGGCTCGTTTGGCAATCGCCTCGAGATAGGCGGGCGCGCTTGCCAGCCCGAGCTCGATGAAGACATGCGGCGGCGCGACCTCCGCCGGTGGACAGAGCTCGACGCGAGGGACGTGAACCGGCCGAATCCCACAAGCGAGCATGTTCGAACAGACACTGTCCAACTCCGGACCCGGTGCGCATACGAGCAACAGGGTTGGCACGGCAACGGGAAGGAGCGCCTGACTCGGTGCTTCGTCTGCGCTGGTCGCGCTAGAGCCGCAGAACCGCAGCTCTTCGGGCATGGACATGGGCAAACACCTTCCGGAGACCAACCTCAATCGAAGGCGGTGAGGGTGGCCTCAGAACCCCGAACGGCTTCGCCGGGATTGCGCTTTAGGGGGAGGGTTCGTCGTGACCCAGGGCCAGCCCGCCTTCGCGTGGATCGGCGTATCCGAAGGGGATTCCGTTCACCACGGCAATCGTGTTGGCGTGACCCATCGTCGAAGTGGGCGGAGCAAACCGATGACCCAAGCGTTCGAGTGCAATTCTAAGCTGTGGCGAAATGGGTCGTGTCGATTCGCCACGAACGAGCCCTGGCGGGAGCACGCTTTGGTGCAACCTGGGCGCATCGACTGCGGCGTCGAGGGGGACCTCGTAATCGACGAGCAAGCTGACGAGTTGCACCAGTGTGCTTGGAATACTGTCCCCGCCCGGAGTGCCGAGGACCAACCGTAACCCGTTTTGGTCCTCAATCAGAGTGGGCGCCATGGAACTCGTCGTGCGTCGGGACGGAGCTGGTTGGTTTTCGCCCATTCCAGAGAACGAACCGAGGGAGTTGTTGAGAACGATGCCGCTCGAGGTGATCACCTTTGCTCCAAATCCAGAGGAGAGGGTCGTCGTGAGACTGACGGCCATGCCGGAACCATCGACGGCTGCAAGGTGAGTCGTTTGATCGCTTTCGTGGAGTGCGCGTACGTTGGTGGCGACGAGTTGATTGTCCGTCGAGCGATCGGGCGAGATGGGGCAGCGTGTCATCCATCGCGAGCGATCGAGCCAAGCTCGTTCACGAAGCGAACGTTCATCGTCGGTCAAGGAGTCTGGATCGACCACTCCGTAGAGTCGGTCTGCTTGGGCGCGACGCATGACCTCGAGGAGCAAGTGCGTGCGAGCTGGGGAGCGGAGCGGATAGTCCGTCGGTGCGAAATTCGAGAGCAATGCAAGGCTCGCGGTCAGAGCCACTCCGCCAGCCGAGGGCGGCGGCATCGTCGCCACGCGGAGCCCGCGATAGTCGAAACTCAATGGTCGACGCCGAAATCGCTCGGTAGGAGCGCAAGTCCGACGCGCGGATTTGAGCGTCTGGCCCCAGCGCGCCCAAGATGGAACTTCCGATGGTGCCCTCGTAGAACCCCCGAGGCCCGAGATCGCGAATCTTCGCGAGAGTGTCGGCGAGCTCCGGGAGCCGAATCGTCACGCCAATCCCTCGAGGCTTACCGTCCTTCGTGCCGTAGCGGAGTAGGCCAAGATTCGAATGTTTCAATTTTGGCCATGCCAGTGCGATGGCTGTCGCTTCGCGTCGCTCGACGCGATGTCCCTGGGCAGCGAGTTGCCTCGCTGGCTCGACCAAGGCCGAAAACGGGAGACGCCCGAACCGGCGCGCGAGCGCATGGAGACCAGCAACGGCACCAGGAATGCCGACGGAATCCACTCCCTCGCCGCCGTCTCGGATCATCGCGAAGAATCGAGTGCGCTCGAGCCTTTGCGGCGAAGATTCCCGAAAATCCAAGGCATGGGTTTCTCCATTCGGCAGTCGTACGAGGGCGAACCCGCCTCCACCGAGGTTGCCAGCGCTCGGGTGCGTTACCGCGAGGGCGAACGCCGTAGCCACTGCGGCATCCACCGCGTTTCCTGACTTGGCAAGGATCGCGACGCCAATTCGTGTCGCCAAGGCGTTCACGGAGACCACCATCCCTTGTTTGCCCTTCGCCGCGCGTTGTCCCGCATTCACGTCGAGGACGCGCTCGGGCTGCGGACCGTCGGTGCTTCGGAGGGTCTCATCGCTGTTCCTCCGTTCGTAGTCCGATGGTGTCGGGCTGCCTTGCGCATTTCCATCCTCTCGCTCCCACGGGATATCCTCGATGGACGTCGTTTCCGCGAATCGTCGAGCGAATCTTGCCCATGGGTTATCGTCGGTGTCGCCGTTTTCGACGTTGCGCGCCTCGGTATCGAGGCCGGAGCTCTCACCAGCGTCGCGACCGTGCTCCGTCATCGTCGCGGCGAAGGTCGTTGCCGTTGGCTCGACCGGCGCGGCTGAAGTCGCAGGTTTTGCGGGATGTATCGGCGCAGAGGGGCGCTCGCCGATATCGGGAGCGAAGGAGCAGCCCGCATGGGCCACCGTCAGAGACAGAACGACACTCCTCGAAATCTTCAAGAAACTCGCCGTCGGCTCAGGACGCGTAGGGCTTGCGCGACGTGGCGCTCGCGCGCGCTTATTGGCCCAAAAGTGGGGCTCCTGCGGTGACGGAAACTTCATGGCTTGGGGAAACTTGTAGGTTGGTCTGATGCAGGTCGGGAAGTATGATGCGGGCCATGAACCACGAAGAGACTAATGGTCGCGGCTGCGCCATCGTCACGACTAGTTCGAACCTTCACTCCGAAGGCGCAGAGAGCGGTACCTTAGTTCGAGATGCCTTGCTAGGTGCCGGGCACGAGATCGTGCATCAACGCACGATTTCCGATGACCTGACGAACCTTCGGTATCTCTTTCGCGAGTGGGTCGACGATTCGCGCGTCGAGGTCGTCGTGGCAATCGGTGGGACGGGACTTGCCGCTACCGACGTTACTCCCGAAGCGCTGGCGCCCCTCGTGACCAAGCGTATGCCGGGCTTTGGAGAGATGTTGCGGCAGCTTTCCTTCGAGCGACTCGGGATTTCCGCCTTGGAGTCTCGGGCCGAAGCCGCGGTGTGCCACTCGACGTTGGTTTATCTGCTGCCGGGCGCCCCTGAAGCCGTCCAAATCGCGCTTTCTCGACTCATTCTTCCCCAATTACAAGAGCGTCTGCCGACCCATCGACTCCGCCCGACGATGATGCCGGAGGTGCGAAAGCCGTCGGATCGCACCCCGTGAGCACCGGGCGGGCGGGTGCGTCTCGACGCGCATGCTCCACTTTGTTTCGGATCCTTCGAGCCAATGCCTCGATTTGACGTTTCGTGGAGCCGAGTTCGGCTTCGGTCGGCACCACGACGATTTCGGGATCCCGACCCGCCCAGTCTCGGAGATCGCCAGCTGCAACGGCGACGACGGGGGTGCCGAGCGCGCGCGCTTCCCGGACCACGGTTGGCGCGCCCTCGAGTTCGGACGCGCTGACGAGGATGTCCGCAGCGCGAATCCAGCGCAACGTCGCGTCTCGTGACAACTGACCGAGAAAGGTGGTGTGCGGGAATTGCGCGGCCAGTGGAGCGCGCTCTGGGCCGTCGCCGATGACCACCGGATCGACACCCAGTGCGCAACGGGTGGCTGCGATGGCAACCTCGATCCTTTTGGTCTTCACGGCGCGGCCGACGACGACGACCAAAGGTGCATCGGCACCCCCGAGGACTCGACGCAGCTCCTCGCGTCGAGGCAGCTCGGGTACCTCGAACGCGCAGGGTTCGACGTACACGCGCTCGAGGGGGCCATGATGGCGTTCACAAATGCGCGACAGACGCGCGGCGAGCTCGCTCGAGACGCAACGGACGGTGACGTTGCTGCGAAGTAGCGCAGTGACGACACGCCGTGTGAGCTGTGCGGGAAGCCGTTCCAGCAAACGGACGTCGCTGCCATGCGCTACCGCGGTTACGGATCCGGCGTAGTCACGGGCAATAGGCCAAAAGCCAGGAACGATCCAGTGCGCGATGAGGGCGTCATAGGGACCGTGCCGACGAAGCTCCCGCCTGGCAAGGAACGCGAAAGGGAAGAGACCGAGCAGACGCCACGGGTGGCGGCGGATCCGTTCGAGGGCACCTGGCCATCCAAAAAGTCCGAGATGCGACAGCTGAACGCCGGATACGTGATCGACGTTCGGTATCTCCGAGCCCTTCGGAACGAAGAGAAACACAGCATGGTGCTCTGCACTCAACGCACGAACTTCCGAGCGAACGAAGTGCCCGGAAGGATCGCCCTCGTGGGACGGAAAGGATGACGAGAGCACGGCAATGCGCATCAGCGCACTTCCGGGGCGCTTTCCTCGGATTCGCGAGTGAGCGCGTCGTGTCCTTCCGTCTCGAGCCGCTCGCCAAGCTTTCGGAGATACTCGAAGGTGTAGATCCCAGAATCATGCCCGTCGCCCCAACCTAGGCTCAATGCGTAGTTTCCGACTCGCTCGATGCTTCGAAGTTCGAGGTTGCCTCCGGCGATGTACTTGATGGTGCCCGAATGACCCTGGCAAGTCGCGCATGGGCAGTATCCACGCAGCACGTCGTGGGGAAGGACCGACCTATCGCCGCTGGCCCACTCGATTTCGAAGATTGTCGCACCGTGTGGAGCCTTGATCCGTCTGGGGGTGAGCGATCGAGGAAGTGCCATTGCCCGGGAAAATAAGCCACATTCGCGAGAGATGTGGAGGCATGCTGAAACACTTAATGATTCGGCCTTGTGGCCCGTGCAGAAAGGGGTTGCAGAATGTCTGCGGGTTTGCGATATGAGCCGCCCCTTGGCCAATCCCAGCGAATCCGTACCGTGCAAGTCCCTCGAGGTCCAAGTCGGCGACAAGGGCATCGAGAGGGCCATCAAACATCTGAAGCGCAAGATGGCTGCGGAGGGTATTCTCCGCGAACTCAAGCGCCGTCGCCACTACATGAAGCCGAGCGTGAAGAAGCGTAAGAAGGCGAGTGAGGCCGCCAGGCGTCGTCGCAAGCGTCTTCGCACCGGCACGGAATAGTCGCAAGTTTGGCTGTGATGGCGTCTTTTCGGTAAGACGATCAGACGCCCATGACCGCCAACAGCGCAAGTGTCAGTGCCCTTGCTCCCCTGCCGTTCCGACTGCGAACGGCTTTGGGCGTTTTGTTGGCTGTAGCGGTCGTTTGGGGCATGGCTCCGCGTGCTTCCGCCGCGTATCGTGTCAATCGACTGGTCAGCAAGGTTGCCGACTATGGGTTGTGCATGGCTGGCCCCACGGGCGCCCTTGCTGTCGCCGAGGATCCCTCGCGATTTCGGGCGCTCGTGCGCCGTCGGCTCCTTGCGGCGAGCCCCGAAGAGGCGCCATTTGCACCCTGTGCCGAGCTTGCCGGTGCCTTCGAGGGCGGGACCGCCGTTCAGGACGCGCATCGCGCGAAAGCCGCGGCCTACCTCGAGTGGGGCGGGGGTGGAAGTCACAATCTGAACGAGATCTACCGGGTTCTTCCGGTATTGGAGCCCATGGTGCACGAGGGCTACCCATTCGTTCGCAAGTCCCTCCGTGAGCTTCTCGTTCCAACGCCAGGTGCACGAGAGGCGGTCCACCCTAGTGATCTGCCCGTTCCCGCGCGCGTGCAAGGCCTGCGCGTAAGTGACGCGGTCGTGCGATCCGCACTCGACGTCGGGCGGGGCAAGATCCTGATGCTCTCGAACGGTCGCGAGCCCTGGGCGTTGCGAACTCGCGATCAGGGCCGTTCCTGGGTGGCAACCTCCGCGTGGCAGGTTGCGGTGGAGCGTTACGTCAATCGCTGCGCTTCGGCACCGACGGGGCCGCGTTACGGCGTCCTCCCGGTCGTCGGCGGAGGTCGTGCCGCAATCACGATCGAACCGGGAGAGCTCGAACCATCGCGCCGCGAAGTGTTGCGTCCCGGTGAGAACGTCGCGGCTCTCTCCTGTGACGAAAGTGGGGTAACGGCGCTCGTCCGCAATCGTGCGAGGGGTGAACGGATCCTGTCATGCGACGCCACCCGTGGCGACTGCTCCGAGATCCGTCTTCCCGCGGATCTGGCTTTTCCAGGGACGAAGCTCGATATCGCAAGAATTGGCCGGGCCACGGTGGTTGCGATGACGAGTGGCGGTGTGCTTCGGATCACGACGACGCGTGACTCGGGGGCTTCATTTACGCCTCCGACGCTGGTCTTCGACGCGAAGGATGGCGCCGTTCCCGCTCTGAACAATGGTTTCGTCGCAACGCTCGTGCCCCTCGGTAACGCTCTTTTGCTCCATCTACGGCCCATCGGAAATGGCCGCATCGAGAACTCGGGTGTCGACGGCTATGCGCTTCGCTCCGAGGATCTCGGCGCAAGTTTTCGCAGCTGGTGACGCGACGAGGCCGAGCGCCCCAAGCCGTTGCAGCGACGTAAAGCTCGAAGCCGTCCGGCTGCGCAATGGCGTCCGGCGGTGCAATGGCGTCCGGCGGTGCAATGCCGTCCGGCTGCGCAATGTTGTCCGGCTGCGCAATGTCGTCCGGCGGCGCGACGTCGTCCGGCGGCGCAATGTCGTCCGGCGGCGGGATCGCACTCAGGAGCGGCCGCGCGCTCGTGCTTCGAGATAGGCCTCGGTCACACTGAAAACCGCCACATCGCGAGCTTCGGGATTGCGGATGAGCCACTTGAGCCGGTCATCTGCGGTACCCGAAAAGCGATTCTGTTGCCCTGCTGCGGCTGCGACGGCCATGAGTACGCAATACGGATCGCCCAGGGCGAGCAGTGCCGTGCGCGCGCCCCATTGCTGCACGAGTACCCCAAGCTGGCTGGCACGATTACCAATCGTTGCAACCACGTCGGCGGCAAGCATCGGCAGATCCGAGTCGAGACTCGAAGGCAGCGCCTTCAGCATGGGGGACCGCAATTGGGCGAGGCGCTTGGCGTCGACACCTGGCGGTACGTAGTCTGGGATGTGAACACTCAGGTAAGCAGCCAGGAGCGGCCAGAGATCGACCGGGGAGGTGTTGCTGAGGGCCGTCGCATTGGCGGATAGAACCCGTAAGGCGCGGATGGCCAAGGCGTCCTGCACGGCCTTCGGATTCGAGCTCCACGAAGCTCGGTCCAACCACGAGTGCTGGCGGATTTTGCCCAAGTGGTTGGCACACCGCTCCGAGGGCAGGGGAAATGAAGGTTTCGAGCTCACCTAACCCGAAGTAACGGGCAAGATCGGATAGATGAGACGCAAGCGAGCGCGATTGCTCCTTGAGCGGGGACGCTCGCATCGACTTGAGATCGATTTTCGTGACCGCCGACAGGATCGATCCCGTTCGCTTGAGCAGAGCGCGAAGGGGCAGGTTGAGCACGTCGGGCGCTAGGAGATCCGCATAATCATCCTCTGCCGCTTTCGCCCCCAAGCCTTGGAGTGTGGTCGGGTTCGCCGAGATCGCCAACAGCGTGGCGCCAGCGACCGCTTCGAGATCGGGCGTCTGACGGAGCTCCCCTACTGTCGCGATCACTTCGAAGAAGCTGGTATCGAACCTGCCGGAACTCAGCGCTCGGCGTGCCTCCGCGAGGGAGCGATCGAGGAGCGCGCCAACAGCTGCGGGATCCTGCGCTCGCACGTGAAATGAAGTGAGGGCACGCAGCACTTGAGCGTCGTTCGTCCACTTCCGACGAGCCCGTTCGAGGACCTCTTCGGCGCGACGTCGCTCTCCCAGCACCGCATCGTATATTCGCGCGAGTTCGAGATGGCGACCCTTCTCGAGCGGCGTGTCCTTGGAGTGCTCCACGAGCTCGAGCAACACCGCGACGGCTTCAGCGGGTTGATCGAGGTTCAATAGAATCGAAACGAGCTGGTCGCCAGCTGGATCTCCGGGGCTCCGCCGGAGAATCTCACGATAGGCGATCTCTGCGCGCGCCGGCTGCTCGAGCGTGGTCTCGTAAAGAGTAGCCAGTTGTCGATACGCCTCGAGAACGAGTCCCTCATCATGCGCGCATGCTGCAAGCCGAATGAGGTGCTGCTCTGCCTCTTCGCCGTCACCACTGACAACGAGAATATGTGAGAGTAACGCCAGTGTTTGCTCGTCTTCCGGTTGCAATGCGAGCGCACGTTCGAGGCCGCGTCGCGCTTCATCGGCGCGGCCGAGCTTCAATTGGAGCCGAGCCCGCTCGATCTCGAGTTCGGCTCTGAGTTTCGGTGCCTCCACGAGGAGAAGCTGCTCGGTAAGCAGCGCCTCGAGTGGTTCGAAACGTTCGAGCTCTACGTAGTACTGCCGCAGCTTTGCAAATGCGTCTGCCCGAGTTCCGTCGAGACGAACGGCGCGTTCGAGACAACCGATAGCGTGTTCGAGTGCGTCGTCATCCTGCAATTCTCGCGTGTCATCCGAGGCGGGGGCCGCCCGATTGGCTTCTCGATGAAGGGTCTCGTAGAGTTCGGCAGCGTGGAGCCAAGCGGCTACCTTGTGTGTCGGCATGCACGAGGCTTCTCCGAGTGCCTCGTAAGCCTCTGCGGCGCCAGCCGTCAGGCCTCGCGCGTCGAGCAGCTCCGCTCGAGTGGACAATGCAACGAGGTGTGTCGGCGCGAGCTGAGTGGTCTCCTCGAGAAGCGCTTCGCCATCATCCCATCGTTCCAGGCGAAGCGCCGTTTCTGCAGCGCGTAGGCCCAATGTTGCCGCGTCGAGCGGAGACGAGGCGAGGGATTGGAGGGCCTCGAGACACTCGAAGAGCATCGCGTCGTCGTGGGTGAGTTCCGCGTGGGTTAGCATACGGCGTAAGAACCACGCCTCCGGTTCTGCGTCGCGTCCGAGCAGATCCACGAGCGGCACCGAGTCGTCGCCCGATCGAGTTCCACTTTGCACGCCTTGACGATGGGCAGACACGGCAAGCCACGCATGTGCATGTCGTTCGAGGCGTGGGAGGAGCGGCGCCAGTCGCTCCGAAAGAGCTGCCAAATCGGCGCTTTTGCCATCCGTCGAAGCGCGGACGAGAAGCGTTCGCAATGCCGCCGCGTGCTTTGGCATGCGTTGAAGGAGCAGTTCCGCGGCGCGGACACTTCCGATGCCTGGCTCTCGCTCGGGATCGAACGCAGCTGCGCGCGCCACGTAGTGGACGAACTCCTCGGGATCGTCGGCATGCTTCGCTTGGCTCATGGCTGCTTCGAAGCGTTCGAGATCACCTTGTCGACACATGGCGAGGAGGTCGGTGTGGACGGCTGCGATGCGGCTCGACCATTGATTGCCTACCCGCGTCCAACATTCGACGTCTTCGTCACTGGCGCCCCCGCGACGGGGAACCGCCGTAAGATCCTGCATGGCAGTAGGAACGTCGATTCGGCTCGTCTCTGCCGGTTCCAACCCTTCCGCACGGAAGGCGAGCAGTAGCTCCGCTGCGTCACGTTCATCGGACGCGAGCGCTACCTCGGAGAGGCGCGCGAAGAGTCGTTCGTCGTCGGGAAGGCCGAACGCAAGCAACCCCAAGAGGATTGGGTCCTCGTCGAGCAGCGAAACGAGATGTTCGTCTGGGGTGGCGCTCGTCACGTCCGCAGCGCGCAATGGCGCACTCGAGCGAGTTCGGCGTTGAGCCGTCTCGATGGTCAGCACGGTTCGGCGCGGCCCGAGCGGAAGTTCATTGATGAGAACGTCGTAGGACTCTTCTGTCGCAAATTCAGCGCCGAGCGCCTCCAGCGTGCGCAAGGGGGCCTCGAGCAGGTGCCCCGGCGATCCAGTCGACATCGCTTCGTCGAGAAAATCGCGTAGAAGGGCGATCGCTTCGCCGCGATTGCCGTCGAGGATCATGAGCAGAGCCGCGAACGTGGTAACGACCCCGACGTTCGGCGCGGACCAGTATGACGAGAGACTCTTGAGACTTCCCGCCGTGGAGGTCAGAGCAACGCCATGACTTGCTTGCCAAAGTCGAAGTGCCACGGGGAGAGGCTCGGCGGTCTTCTGACCCTCCAGTCGTGAGATCGCCAACAGCGCTTCGAGCGAAAGCCCGCCTTGCGGATCCCTGCTCGATGGCGCACCTTTCGGGTCGTTGCTGCTTCCTCCCAGACCAATGCCGAGGAGCATCTCTGCTGAGGCGCGAGGCTCGAGTGTCGTCGATGAATAGTCTCCGAGCAGGGCCTGTTTCGTCGCTTCGACGAAGGGAAGGAAGCCGGGGTGGGTTCCTTGTCTTCCGATCGTTTCGACGAAGAGCTGGATCGTCTCGCGATCCGCTCTTGCTGCGACGGCAAGGGACAGCTTCTCTTCAATGGGTAGCGCGCCAAGGACGCCAAGTGAGAAGATCTCGAGATTTCCTGGGCGATCCTCGGGTTTCGACAGACGATGCTCGAGCCAGGTCAGCTCTGCGTCGGGAGCACCCGGTTCAGCGACTTTCTCGAGCAGGCCTTCCACTACTGAGTGAAATTCCGGCGCATGGCACGCCAGCGAAACGAGCAACCAAGTTGCTGCACGCTGCAGTGCAGTGTCCGTGCCGGTGAGCGTCGTCAAGGCCTCGATGACCGCGGCGGGGTCGCCCTGACGGAGGGCACGACGACTGTCGAGGATTGCAAAGACGGGGTGCGTGGCTTGTCCGCGAGGGGAGGTATGTGCGCGGAGATGGACGAGATCGCGGATGACTTCGGGGCGTCCGAGGGCATCTTGGCTCATCGATTGCCGCAGTCGCACGCTCGGCTGACTCGGATCTCCGAGCTGACTGACGAGACGTTGGAATTGGAAGCGCGGATTGGTTGGAAATGCGCGCAAGGACAGTTCCAGGTGCCTGCGTCGCTCGGAGGCGTCGACAGCGAGCTTCGGGCCGAGGTCCATCTGCAGGGCCATGAGATGGCGGCGCCCCTCATGGGAGCCGCCGCCGCGCACTTCCGTTCGAAGCTCGGCGCGGACGTGATTGCCGTAGGCAGTCAAATCCTCGGAGTCGAAGTCGAGTTGACGTTGTTGTGTGGCATGGAGTGCGATGCCCACGCGCGGAACGTGAGAAAGCACGGTGCGCGCACGCTCGGTTTCCCCGAGCATGGCGAAGAGTTCACTCGCGACAATCGAAAGCTCCGCACGTTCTTGCGCTTGACGATCGGCATGTGCCTCCGCTTCGAGCAGTTGCGCGAGTTCGACGAACGTCGGGGTGAGGGCGCGCTCTGCGATGTGGACGGCAGCCGCGCGCTCTCGATCGAAGCTCAGCGGGTCGAGCCGCTCGGGCGGCAAATCGATGAGCTCGTCCAGGGTCGCGGCCTCTTCACTCGTGACGACGTATGGGAGCTCGGGATCCACGTCGCCGTCGATTTCGCGGCCAAGCGCTTTCGCCGACTGCGTGCGGCCAAGGGCATGGCCGAGAGAAGGTGGGGAAAGCGAGTGTGGCGGAGCGAGACTCGGAATCGACTGGAACGTAATTGCCTCGGCTCGCACGTCCGATGAGGGAGGCACTTCGGAGTCGGAGCTCGGCGTTAGGTTCGCGAGTGATATGGGGGGCGCCTCGTCGGCTCGATGCCGCCAATTCTGCGATTGCGAAGGAGGCGGCGGAGGAACCGACGGTTGTCTCGTCGAGGGTGGTGCTGACTCACTGCCAGGGGTCGAAACATCCGAACCAGGCGCACCACCGGGGACAATCGGCGCATGCGACGCCGATCGCGCGTGCGCACGACGTTCCGCTTCGATTGGCCGCGCCGCGGCTTGCTTGGGCGGCAATGGTGCCACGAGCTTCGTCGTGGTCGGACGCGGCGGCAGCGGGGCTGCGAGTCGCCCCAGGTTGGACAACGGCGGCAATGCACCGACGAGTGGCGTCACGCCGACCGGGAGCGGTGGCGGTGGCATCGCCCCTGACGGTGGGATCGCTCGCGACGACGGCGGTGGGGGAGGAACGGCCGCGGGAGGCGGAAGCGGAACGGACCCGGCTCGATGCTCTACGGCAGCAGGAGGCGGAGGCGGAACGGACGCGGCTCGATGCTCTACGGCAGCAGGAGGCGGAGGCGGAACGGACGCGGCTTGCGGCGGATCCTCCGATCGCGAGGGCTCGAAAGAATCACGCCCGAACGGTGCCGCCGGAGAGTGTTCTGGGGCTGCCTGCTCCACGTTGGGTTGCAGCGTCAGCGCATCGGGGGGCTCCATCGGGCGGAGCGAGGCGAGCAAGTCCTCTGGTTCGAAATCGAGGTCGCCCAACTCGCGTCCAATCTCGGCGACGGTGCCGCTCCGTCCGGTGACGGGGAGGGTCGTCTCTCCTCTCGGCGCTTTGGGGCTCGGTCGGCGAGAAGGCGGTTTGGCGTCGGTGTCTCGTGGATCGGCCATGGGTGTTATCGCACCGTGAGTCCAAACGTGTCTTTGAGTTCGAGATAGCTCGTAGAAACGGCAAATGCGACGAGTCGTGCCGTGCGTTCTTGTAGCTCTCGACTGGCGCCCAGGCGGCCGCGTTGTCCGGTGACGTGAGCCAGTACCTGAGATACGTCGCCGCAAGCGAGCACACCTACGCGGTCCAAACTGTGCGTTGCCGCACGAACCCATTCCCCGAGATCCGGATTGGCTTCTTGGATCGCGCGAGTGTGTTCGGCAAAAGACTTGCGCAGTTTACGTGGCAATGCCGAAGCGAGGAGGCGACAAAACTCGTCCTTCATCGCATAAGGTGGAGACGCGACCGGGGTCTCGCCGACTTGACAGCATGCGACGATCAACGCTGCAATTTCATGAGGCGACCTGTGTCGAAGCAGGGTGGTGCCTCGCCGTAGCGCGAAGAGCTCTCGTGCGATTGCCTGTCGTCCGCGTAAATCGAGGGGGGCCACCAGGCTCGTGGAGGCAACGAGGCTCGGGCGTTCCGTGGCGATGGCCATGACGTCGCCGTCCACTCGCTCGGTGAGAAAGAGATCGAAATCGGGGATCCCGAATGCGCCGGCCCATGCTGCAATCTCGTTGCGGAGTGGCAGCCCGAGACGTGGCTCGACGCGCTGCTTCTTGCTGACGCCCAGCGCCGCGAGACTCGGCCCGAGTGCATCGACGAACACGGTCGAAAAGTGAGCGAAGAGCTCTGCGAGCGGTCCCAGGTCCTGCGGATCTGCGAGTAGCTCGAGCGCAATCTCGTCGATGGCGATATTGGGAACTGGCTCGATTCGCTCCGAGAGAGTGGAAAGCTCGACGTCGTATTCGGGGGTTCCGGCGTTGATTGCAATCAACGCACCGAGACACGACTGCCGGGTGCGGACGTCATCGAAGTAGAGGGCGATTTTGGCGAGGCGTTCGAGCAACGAAGATTCGAGGGGCGCTCGACCGAGGAATCGTCGCGGAGTCGAATCTCGCGCTTCCATGAGCCAAAACTCCGTGCAATCGTCAGAAAAACACGACGTCAAGAACCAAGTCGATGGCCTCGGCGTCGGTGGGAAACTGCTCGAGGATCAACTCGACTGCGCGTTCGGCGCGAGCGGGTTGGTCCAGTTTGTCGCGACAAAGGGCCAAGACCAATCGAGCCGTGTCGATTCGTGCATCCTGGTCCGGTAAATCGACCAAGAGACTTTCCAGCACGTCGACGGCCAGGGGGTAAGCCTCGATTTTGACGGCGATCTGGGCAAGGCGCTCTTTCAGAGCTGGCGGGGTCGGTTGGGTTCGGTAGAGGTCGAGGAGGATGTCCCGCGCGAAGTTCGACCTGCCCAGCTTTTTGTCGAAGAGATCGGCGGCGGCGAGCGCGCTCATGATGCGTTGTTTGAGCGGGGCCTCGGCCATGCTCGATAGCTGCGCGAGAAATCTCGCAGCGTCATCGAACTGGCCGAGTGCGATGTGGATCTCGCCTGCGAGCGCCAGTGCACCGACGTGATTGGGGGCCAACCGAGTCACACCGTCGAGAGCCTGGAGCGCTCCAGCGCGATCGCCTCTCGTGCGCAGCGCTCTTGCCCGTTCCCAAAGTAGGAATATCCGTTCCTCGTCGTCCACCGTTTTGGGAAGTCGAGCCTCGATCAGCCGAAGGAGCTCATCTGCGTCGCCGGCTTCCCGAACCAAGCGGAATAGTCGCGAGAAAGCATGGCCTTGCGTGATGTCGAGGGCTACTGCACGGCTCAGTGCGAATCGACCCCGTGTGGTGTCGCCCAAGGCATCGAGCAACAGCATGGCGGCTCGTTCCCATTGCTCGCTGGCGAGCCGGGGGTTCGAAAGCGAATCCCCGAGTGCAGCGCAAGCTTCGGCAGCCTTGGCAGAATCCTGCGTGGAATCGGCGACCGTTCGCAGACCGAGCCATGCCGGGATGAAGCTCGGACGGGCTTCGACGAGCGCTTCGAAGCAACTGCTCGCGCGGGCATAATCGCCACACGCAATCCAATTGAATCCGAGATTCGCCTGCATCAACAGCGCCGAGCTCGGACCAAGGAGATTCGCCGCTTCCTCGATGGCTGTCGCTCTTCGTCTCGGATCACAACCGGGTAGCGAGAATCTCGAGATTGGCAAATCTTGCTGCAGGCGAAGTGGAGGGCAGAAGGGTCGATGGCGATTCTCCGGCGAGGAAGCCCCGCTGTTGTGCAGAAATGCGCAAGGACTCGGCTTCCTTCGTTCCGAGATGCGCCGCGACCGCGAGTCTCGCTTTTGCTTCCTCGAACCGCGTCTCCTCGTTCCCGCGCAACGAGCAACCACTCGAGTTGCGCGAGCATCGACGGATCAATCTCGGCCCACGCTCGCACCGCGTCGAGCTGCCGCGGATCACCCCGAGGCGCGTCGGTGCATTGCCAGGTTTCGGCGTACCTCAGGGCAGCCGTCAATGCCGTGAGGGGTTCGCGAAGGTTGCCCGCACCGGCGCTCTCCGTTGGCTCGAAGCCGTCGGTCGACTTGAGCAGCTCGAGCAGCGCAAATGCTCCGAATTGATCCGTTGCGACATCGGTCTCTTTTGCGGAGTCGAACTCTTGCGGTGGAACCAACGGAAGTGGGATCGAATCGGCCGCGGAGGGACAATGGAAGAGCTCGAGTCCGAATCGTTCGAGTGCTCGGCGGATGGGGTGACCCAAGGTCTCGCTCGCGTCGAGCACGCGACGTTGCACGTCTTGGCTGAGATACGCCAGCGTTCTTAGCACCCAACGGCTGTACGTCTGGGTGCTCTCGGGATGAGTGAGTCCGGCGAGAATCGAGCAACTCGAGGGTGTCTGGAATGTCTTCCGCGCGAGAACTCAGGAGGGCACCGTGAAGCGCGAGACTCGCCCGCAAGGTCGCGTCCGCCGTCGCCTCCGCGACCTGCTTTGAAGTGCGAAGGGCGCCTGTCGAATCGTTCACGCGCAGGCAGAGAGCGACGCGCGCCAATGCCCAGACCAGGTTCGACGGTTCGACTCGAGCGAGATGCTCGAGCCGGCTCGTTGCGACCTCGTATTGGCCGTCGCACAACGTTGAGACGGTTGCGAGACATCGGAGAGAGCTCGCCAAGGGCGTCCCCTCGCAGGTAGTGGCAAGGCGATCCCAGCAGTCGGCGTCTTTTCTCCAATCGAATGCGTTCGTAGGCTGGTTTACATCCGAATCTGCCGTGTCGGTTTCGTCGACACGTTTCGAGGCGAGCCATCTCGACAGCGTGACTTGTGCAAGGAGGCCAACGAAGGAGGCGTCTTCCGTTTCGAGGAGCTGTTCGACCGTTGCGGCAATTGAGCGACGGTGCCCGTCGGACATCCGAACCCGCAGCAACTCCAATGCGATGTCCAAACGTTCAATCGGTTCGGTCGACTGCACCAGCTGCTCGGCGGTCGTCTCCTCGTAATAGAGCGGAATCTCCCGCCCAAATTGCGAGCAACCGACTCAGTCGTATCCGGAGATCGGCGGGCAGGCCGTGTTGAGCCGCTTGTGCCATCGCAGAGCGGGCACCAAGCGGATGCCGCGCTCGGAGCGCCCAGATTGCTGCTGCTGCGACGAGCCAACGTGCCTTGCTGACGCTGTCAGGTAGACAGTCCGTGAGCGACTCCAAGGCAATGGCGAGCCCTTGTCCGTCGCCGTGGAACAGCGCAAGGTGCACGTCCAAAGCCCGAAGCCCAAGGGCACGCGGGTCTTGTTCGAGTCCATTTTGGACGAACTGCCGCGTGAGCTGCGATCTCCTTGTGGCAAGCTCGCTTGGGCTAGCTTGAACCAAATGAACGTGGCTAGCGGTCCGTCGAGCTTCGTGGCGAGCGCCTGACCGGCTCTATGCAGTCGAGGAAAGTCGTGATTGCGCTCGGCGTCGGCCAGCGCCAAGCCGAGCAGTAACCGATCTTCGGGTACGAGCATTCTCGCGTTTTCGAGCTCGACCGTTGCTCCTTCGCCGTCGCCGAGCGCATTCAGCGCAAGCGACAACGAAAGGTGCAGGTGCGCTCGGGCGTCTGGCTGACATTCAGCACCATCGACGCCGAGATCTTGGTCACGCTGCGCGTCGGATACGGCGTCTTCCACCAACGCAATACGCCGGCGCAGGATCGAAGCGAGTCGCTCGGACTCTCCGCTGGCAATGGCGAATCGGGTGGCCATGACCAGGGCAGGGTAGGTGTGCGGTGTGCGCAGCTTCGTGATTTCGTCGAGACGTTCGAAGGCGGCTTCGACGTCCCCGGCTCGGAAACGGAGTTCCGCAAGGTCGAACAGCAACGTTGCCTGATGTCCGGGCGTCGGTGAAAGGAGCAATCTTGCTGCTAGCGCTTCCTCGCGCAGCCGGTCGTCGCTCGTTCGATGACCGAGCAAATCGAGCAGCAACCAAGGCCGGGCATCTGCAGGACAGAGCGCAGATGCCTCTTTCAGCGTAGTCTTGGCATGTTCGAAGTCCGAGCTGTGCTCGAGTTCGAGCACAGCACACTCGATGAGTGCGCGACAGCGATCGGCTGGTCTTTCATTGCCTTCGAGCAAATGTCGATACAGGCTCAGCAGTTCGTCCAGCTGTCCGTGTCGTTCGGCTATACCGATGAGTCGCTCGAGTGGCTCGCGAAATTGTGGGTCGAGGGAGAGTGCGGCACGATAATGCCGTAGCGCCAACTCCTCTTCGCCGACGCGCTCCTCGAGGACGGCTGCTTCGTGAAGGAGAATCGCCGACTGGAGCGGCGATTCTGCTGCATTTTGTTCGGCTTGCAGCCAGGCAAGCGCGCGGGCGACTTCGGGGGACCTTTCCGATTCGGTAGGCATCGTCTGGGGGCGGGACGGGCTCGACATTCTCGCGACTCGACGCAAGCTCATGCGCTCGCTTGCCCGAGCAATCTATTACGATCGATGCCGTTGCTGCGCGCAAAATCGTCGGGACGTCACGGCAGTGCCTGGACGCACTGCCGTTTCGCGGAACGGGTCGTAACCACGCCGAATCGGCCCCATCGGCTCGGGGGTGGCGCGTGCGGTGACGAGGTGCGTCGCGCACCGAGCCGGTCGACGCGCCTTACGTTGGGGGAATTCGAAGCCGGTTCGAAGTCACACAGGCACGGTCGCTGCTGCGAGGAAAAGGGCTCTTCAGCCGTGGAATGTGCCTCGGCCGTCGGTAGTTCGAGCCCGCCTGCCGAGCTGAATTGCGCTGGCGTGGGCATTGAACCCGAGCCGGCTTTGCCTCGAACTCGTCCGCGTTCTTCTCCGAGCCCGGCGCGGTTTGCTCGCGAATGTCGGCGCGAGCCGTCGGCGCGAGCCAATTCGAGGAAAGCGCAGTGACCTCGAAAAGGAAACCTCGTGAACCATCGAATCGCGTGACGTGGGAGGTCGTCACGTCTTTCGACTGCACCGGGGACGTGCCGCGTGCCACGAAAGGGCACGCTGCATCAGGTCGGGTAGGGCGGGATAATGTGGGTATTTGTGTTTGTGCCGTCGTGGTAACGGCGGGGCCTACTTGAGTCGCTTGAGCACCCAATACCCGCGGGGCGTTTCGATGGGTTCGGGGCTGACTTGACCCTTCTCGAGCGTGAATAGGCGATACTCGACGGAACGCTCGAGGATCCCTCGACCAATGGAGCCTGCGTCCGCGAGCGATCCCGGATCCCCTAGCTTGACTGCTTCAGCGAAGTTTTGCTCGGCTCGGGGCAGGGCGTTTTTCGCAAGCTCGTACGCTTCGGTCTTGGCTCGCGCTTTCCGGGGAGCGAATTGTGCGCCCTCGTGAGTGAACAAGATGGCCCCGAAACCGCAAGTTTTCGGGGCGGTGGCTGGCAGTTCGGGCACGGGCTTGCCGTCGGGCAACAAGGAAAAGTCGCGTGTCGTCGATGGAGCCGTTCCTGCTGGGGTTTCGGGGGCGACAGCGCTGGCAACCGTCGGGACGAGCGCCGACGAGGCGGAACGTGGCATCGCCGAAGAAACGGTTCGGGGCGTCCCTGGACCGCGGAATTCACGCTTCTTCAAGACCGAAAGCGAAAAGACGAGCGCGCCGACTGCGGCGAGAGTGGAAAGGGCAACGAGCCGAACCTTCACCATGGTGAGGTCCGCGTAGCACATGCCAGCAAGAGTGCCGGTGTTTCGCCACAGTCTCCACCAAGAAAACGGTGGGCCGTCCACGCGCGTTCCGTGACCGAGCGGCGCGCGAGTCCGTCGATTGCATCATCCGCTTTGGCCCATTCCCTGATAAAACTCGATAACAGCATGTTTACGGTCGAGTGCCCGGGCTGCAGCGCAACGTACCAGGTCGATGAGCGGCGTGTTCCTGCCACGGGACTTCGCATGCGTTGCCCCAAGTGCAGCACTGCGTTCGTCGTCGAGAAGCCCAGCACCGATGCGAAGGCGACGGCCGAAGTCGATTTACCTGCACAGGTCGACAAACCTGGCCCAGTTGCTGCCGCCAAAAAGGCGCCGGAACCCTCGAATGTGAACGGTAAGCCGCCACCAGCGACGGGCGTCGGAGCAAAGCCACCCGCTCCATCGGCGTTGGCAGGCAAACCTCAGGCGCCGTCGAACGTGGCGGGCAAAGCGCCAGTAGCGACGGGCGTCGGAGCGAAGCCACCCGCTCCATCGGCGTTGGCAGGCAAACCTCAGGCGCCGTCGAACGTGGCGGGCAAAGCGCCAGCAACGACGGGCGTCGGAGCAAAGCCACCCGCTCCATCGGCGTTGGCAGGCAAACCTCAAGCGCCGTCGACCGTGGCGGGTAAAGCGCCGGCAGCGAATGGGCCTGCCGCAAAGGCACCCATCCCCGCCGGAGCTGCACCGAGAGCCCCCGAGTTCGCTTCGGCTTTGGAAAGTGCGTCGAACGAGAGTCGCTCGCACAACGTCGACGACGAAATTGCACTGCCTGCGACCAAGGAAACTCGAGTCAAGGTACCTCCTGCGGCACCCGTGCCTCGAGTGGCTGCAGCCTCCGTGCCAGACGTCGAGGAGCGCGATTCACTCCTGCCCGCGGCAGCGCCCATCAAGAGCCAGTTCGACGGGAAAATCACCGCGCGAGGTGCGACGAAGGCTCCCGCCATGCCGGCAGCACCGAGCGCGCGTGAACCATTTGGGGACGGCGATATCGACATCGCCTTGCCCGTTGCCAAGACCGCCCCCGAACGGTCCCGCAACATTTTCCAACCCACGCCACACCAGCCGAAATCACAGGACGCCGGTGGGCGTGGCGACTCAGGCGTGGCTTTTGGTGAGAGCCGCGGACGTGGCGCAGGCCAGGTGCACGGCATGACGCCGCCCCAATCTCTTGGGGCAGATATCGCGTCTCGTAATCTGCCGACCGAACCGCGACTCCCGATCGCGACGCCTTACGACGCGCACACGATGGATAGCGACTTGCCAGCCGCGCTCGGGTCGAAGCCGATGGCTTCGAGGGGCGCTCGCAAGCCCGTCGAGGTGCAGCCGCCCGGCGGGCATTCGGAAGACTTTTCGGATCTCGAACTCGATCTTCCTAGTCTCTCGAATGCCAAGAATTCCGTTGCCTCGGTGCAACGCTCTGAACTCCCCGCGCTCGCGCCTGTTCAACGGAGGTCCTACGGCGAAATCGAGCTCGACTTGCCCTCGCCGGCAGCGGGAGAGCGTGCTCCATCTCGGCCGAAGAGCATTGCACCACTTTCGGACGACTTCGAATTCGATTTGCCGTCGCCAGTTCAGGCGCAGAAAGGCGACAGCGGCGGGCGACGTATCGGTGCAAATGCGACCGTTGACGACTTGCCCGACGTACCAGGTGTCTTCGGTGGCGCGGAGCTTCCGGCTCTCGACGTGGGTTTGCCTGCCATCACGAGCTCAGGCATGGCGCTCCCATCTCTGCCGGGATCTACCGGCGCAATGACGAAGACACTGCAAGGTACCGGGTCAATGGCCCCTCCAAAGGTGGAGTCCGTTCCGCCCATGGCAACGTCAATCCCACCATCGGACATTCCGGAGCTGGATCTAGGATGGGGAGGTACCGGTGGGAGTATTCCTCCCTTGAGGACGCCGACGTCGAGTGGCTCCTTCGCGAGCTCAATTCCGCCAGCAACGAGCAGCAAAGGCGTCGGAAGCTCTGCGGATCCTCGCATATCGAGCGGGATTGTGGGCATGGAGCTGCTGTCGCCCAATACGGTTACTTTCGGTCGCGCGCTCGAGGAAGGCTCCGCCGATTCGATACCTCCTGCACTCGGCAGTGGTGCAAGCACGTCACGTGCGCGGCTCGGTGAGGCGCCCGAGCTTACACTGCCTGTTTCTCCTGCTACGTCCGGCAATCCGGCGCGCGGCGTTTCACCATCGTCGCCGTCGAGCTACCGTGCGCGTGCATCGTCGTATCCAGCGGGAGCGGGAGGTACGAGTTACGGCGAGGTAGCCCTGGACGGAGTCGATGAGACGGTACCAGTCGAGACGCTCACGGCGGAGGTCGGGCGAAGCAGTCTCGCTTCCGGCGAAGCCCTCGAGTTTGGCTCGCTTCCGCATGGCGCCCCAGAAGTTGCAAGGGCAGTCTCCGCGGCGACGGCGGCCGTTGCCGTGCGGGATGGAGGGTCCGAGCGCTCCATTGCGCCGCCGGCGAAAACACGAAAGTTGCGTCGGGTTGCAATCGCACTCGGCTCACTCGGAATCATCTTGGGGAGTGCACTCAGCCTGGTTCCGGACATCGGAATATTCGGAAGTCATTTCGTCGTCGACCAAATCCACCGCAAGGAACACCTCGCGCTCGTACAGCGCTTGGCTGGCCAGGGGCGAGAGTTGCTTCTTCGAGACGACTTTCGCGGCGTCACCGAAATGATCCAGAAGCTCGACGTGGCTCGTCGCGACCAGGAGCGGTTAAAGGAGCTCGCTGCCTACGGCGCCTATTTTGCTTTCGCGATGGAGCTGCGTCACGGCGGACTCTCAGCACCCGCTGCGCGAGCCAAAGTCGCTTTGACCGAACTCGGCGAACGACCGGAGCTGGCGTACTGGCGCCTCGCACAGAGCGCCCGCGCTGCCGTCGAGGGAAACCTCGCGTTGGCGAGAAATCACCTGCAGAGCGCGCTGTCTCGTGAGCCTCGCGACGCAAGTGTCCGCGTCCTTCAAGCGGAAATCCTGCTCCTCGAGCGGCGTGCGGGGGATGCACTGCCAGAGTGGCAGTCTGCCGAAAAACTCGAGGCAAGCGCTCGAACGGCCTACGGCCTGGCCCGGACGCAGTTCGCGCTCGGTCGCTTCAACGAAGCGCAGGCTTCGGCAGAGTTGGCGCAATCGCGCAATTCATCGCACGTCGGGGCGATGTTGCTTCGTGCGCGCATGGCTCTGGAGGCGCGGCACGAAAGTAACGAAGCGGAACGTCTCGTCAACGAGGCCCTCAAACTGGAATCTGCCGCGAGCACGGCAGATTTCGTGCAAGCGAAGACCTTGAGCGGGGACGTTCATCTCTTGCATTCGCGCATTTCGCTTGCCGAGACCAGCTACCAGGAAGCCATCCAAAGGTCTCCGAAATCTGGAGCTGCCCTGAGGGGGCTCGGAGAAACGTTGTTTCGCGCCGGTAGGTATTCGGAGTCTCTGGCCCGTTTCGAAGCAGCGATACAAGCAGAACCGGACAACGTGGACGCTGCGGTCGGTGCAGCAAAGGCGGAGCTGTCCCTCGAGCGGATCCGCGACGCGGGTGCACATCTCGGTCGACTGCGGCAGGCCAATCCGAAGAATTACGCCGTGAACTACTGGTACGCTCGTGCCAACGAAGCCGGCGGAAACCGCGATGAGGCCGAGAAGGCGTACGAAGCTGCAATCGAAACAGGTGGCATCGATCCGTTGGTTGTCGATGCCTATGTCGGGCTTGCTCTGTTGAAGAGTCAACAAGGTCGACCCGAGGAGGCACAGAGTGTCCTCGCCCGCGCCCAGGAAAAGCTGCCAAAGGTCCCGAGGATTTACGAAGCAATGGGGCAGCTCGCATTGAGCGAAGGGCGCTACGCTGCAGCTACGGAGCAGTTCAAGCGAGCGCTCGAGCTCGAACCGAACGACGTCGGTTTCAAGTTCCGTCTCGGTGTGGCGCATCGGAAAAATCGTGACTTCGAGGCAGCTGCGAAGTGCTTCGACGAGGTTGCCGCCGTCGACAGGGACTACCCCGGTTTGGCACTCGAGCGCGGACAGTTGTACGAGTCCTCGGGCCAAACCGAAGAGGCACTGCGCGCCTTTGAATCCGCACTTGCAAAGGCACCGAACAATCCCGATCTCATGTTGCGAGTCGGATGCGGCAAGGTCTCCGCGGGGCGCCCGGAGCAAGCCGAAGAGCTCTTGAAGAAAGTACTCGAACAGCGGCAGAACTCCGCGGAGACTCATCACTGCCTCGGCCGAGCGCAGTTGCTCGAAGGTTCCAATCTCGCGGTCGCGCTGCGGACACTCGAGCGCGCCGTCGAACTCGATCCCCACCGTGCGGAGTACCACCTCTATGTCGGTTGGGCTGCCAACGAGATTGGTCGCGTATCGCAAGCCGAGCAGTCATTGCGAAAGGCACTCGAACTCGACCAAGGACTCGGTGACGCGTACTGGCAGCGCGGGATCCTGCGGTATCGACAGAGCGCCGTGAAAAACGCCGTCGCCGACTTCACGCGAGCGCTGGAGTTGCGCCCAGGGCGTTACGAGGCTCACGCTGCGCTGGCCGACGCCTACTTCGATCTCGGACTCGAGGCAAAGGCGCTCGAGCAATTGAAGCTTGCCACGAGTGCTCAACCGGACAACGCCGCGTGGGCATTTCGCTATGGCAAGTTGCTGCAAGTCGCGCACCGCGACGCGGAGGCAAAGGTGCAACTCGAGCGGGCCATCGAGCTTGCCGAGAAGCTCACGTCCTTGCCCAAATGGGCATGGGAAGCTCACCACCTGTTGGCTCGTGCGATTGGGCCGCATCCTGCGGCGATCGTACATTGGGTGAAGTTCCTCGAGCTTGCGCCGAGGGACAATGCGTATCGCTCCGAGGCGATTCAGGCATTGGCCAAGCTCGGGCATCCCTGGACCAAAGACTAGCGAACGCTCTTATGATCGCTCTCGCCATCCCTCCCTGACGGTTCTCCGCGAGCGAGGCTGAGTGACGTGTGCGGTGGCGACAATCTGCTCGACGCGAGTCCGCCATCTCTCTGGCTGAGGCACGCGCACATGGGTCCGGTCATCGTACGGCCAAATGACGTCGGGGTGCCAATCCTTGCCGTGGCACCCCGAATCGAACGTTTCGACGCGTCGATCGATCAGCTGTCCATGAAGCTCTTCAGCTGCTTCGAACGGCTCGGATGCCGGAGCTTTCGCAGTGCTTTGGCTTCGATTTGTCGAATACGTTCGCGAGTCACCTCGAAGTCTTGTCCGACCTCTTCGAGGGTGTGATCGCTCTTTTCTCCGATGCCGAAGCGCATCCGCAAGACCTTCTCTTCGCGAGGCGTCAACGTCTTGAGGACGCGGCGAGTCTGCTCCGAGAGGTTCATGTTGATGACGGCTTCGGCGGGACTGATGATCGACTTGTCCTCGATGAAGTCGCCCAAATGGCTGTCTTCTTCCTCGCCGATGGGGGTCTCGAGGCTGATCGGCTCTTTCGCGATCTTGAGGACCTTGCGGACCTTGTCGAGCGGGAGCTCCATCTTTTCCGCGATTTCCTCGGGGGTCGGTTCGCGACCAAACTCTTGGACGAGGTAACGCGACGTCCGGATGAGTTTATTGATCGTCTCGATCATGTGCACCGGAATGCGAATGGTGCGCGCCTGATCCGCGATGGCTCGAGTGATCGCCTGGCGAATCCACCACGTGGCGTAGGTGCTGAACTTGTACCCGCGCTTGTACTCGAACTTGTCGACGGCCTTCATCAACCCGATGTTCCCCTCCTGAATGAGGTCGAGGAACTGGAGGCCGCGGTTCGTATACTTCTTCGCGATACTCACGACGAGGCGTAGGTTCGCCTCGACCAACTCCGCTTTGGCGCGCTCGGCCTTTTGCTCGCCTTCGACGATGCGATTGTACGCGTCGAGGAGCTGATCCACGTCGACCTTGAGCTCCTCGTCCCTACGCTTGACGGGGGTAAGCGGCTCGCCATTGTCGACTTTGCTGCTCGGCTCTTCGTATTCGGAGCTCAAGCAATCCGACAATTCCGAGTCGAGCGGTGGCTCCTCTCGCGCGTCGCGGAGCATCTTACGGAGTTCGCTCTTGGAGCTCTGAATCGGCTTATCGAGCGAGAGCTGACGGCCCTGTGCTCGATAGATCCGTTCGATGAGCGCCTTGAGCTTGCCGACGATCTTGTCGATGGTCTTCTTGTTCAGACGCATTTCTTGGAGCGTCTTGACCATCTCCTGACGATTTTCGGCGAGTTCCTTGTCGATCTGTCGCTTGCGCGCGTCGGTCGCGTGTCGTCGCTCCTCGATGACTTCGGCGTTCTTGCGGTCGATGCGCCGTACGCGATCGATCAGGCGAATGATCCGACGGTCCGCCTCTTCTTCGTCGAACTCGTGCTCTTCGTCTTCGGCGTCTCGAATGATCTCCTTGACGCGGATCTTGTGCGCACGGAGCTTCTCTCCGATGTCGTGGATCTCCCGAACGGCGACGGGGCTGTTGAGGATGGACTCGAGGACCTCGTTTTCGCCTTGTTCGATGCGCTTCGCGATCTCGACTTCGCCCTCGCGCGTGAGCAACGCAACGCTGCCCATTTTGCGGAGGTACATTCGAACCGGATCGTTGCTCTTGTAGAGCTCGTCATCGGCCTTCGGGGTCAAGCTCGGTGGGGGAGTGCTGGGCCGTTCGGGGGCCTCTTGCGCCTCGGCGCGACGTCCGAGTCCAATCTCGCCGTCGCCCACGTTTCGATTGCGGCTCTTGAGTTCACTCACGTCGTCGACGACTTCGATACGCTCGTCGTCGAGTGCCGCGAGCATGTCTTCCATCTGATCGGGGCCGACCTCTTCTCCCGGAAGCGCCTCATGCACGTCGTCGTAGGTGAGAAAGCCCTTCGTCTTTCCGAGTCGAATGAGCTGCTCTTTGACCTTGCCGTTGGTCTTGCCCGCGGGTGGAGGGACCGACGACGCCATATCGTCGTCGAAATCGTCATCGTCCGGCGGCGGTGAGGACGAGCGCGCGTCGTCGTCGTCGAGCGGGGGTTCCGAAGGAGGCGATGCTTTGGCGCGACCTACTTTCGCTTCCGAAGGCTTCTCGTCTCCCCGACTGGACTTGCCTTTCGCATCTTTGGCCTTCTTCGCTGGGGACAGATTCCCGCGCTTGGTTCCGCTGTCAGACTTCTTCGCTCCCACCGCTACCTCTCTCCCACGCCGTGTCTTTGTTGCGCTAGATTTTGCTGCTGCTTGAGCAGCTCAAGCTCTGTGTCGAAGTCCCCTGCGGCCGCTGCGCGTTGAAGGGCCGAGATCGCCTCGTTTTTCCTGCGCGTCTGCTCGAGACGAGAAAGTTTCGTGACGTTCTGAAGCAGCACCGCTCTGGCATCCTCGATCTTCTCGTACAGCGGCGCGGCCAGTCGACTGGCCGCGAATGAATGGATCGAACCAGGGATTTTCGCAAGGAATTGTTCAATTGCCAGAACCGGGTGCCCGGTCATCGTACTTCGCGCGGCAGCCACCGCTGCAGCGATATCACCTTCCAGGAACCCTGCACTCTCCGAAAGCTCGGGACTGTCCAGTAGCTGCGGGTGATCGAGCAACGCCCCTAGGATCTCGAGGCCAACTCGCAGATTCTGGTCGTTTGGCCGAGATGCAGATTGGGGTTGAGGAGCGGAGTCTGCGCCGCCGGGCATGTCACCTGCGGTCGCGAGCGCGCCGCGCACCCGCCGCGACAGGGCAGCGAACGTGGGCGCGTCGGCGACGCCCAGGCGGGACGCGATCTGGTCTGCGTAACGGGACGCGAGCGCTCGAACCGATGGATCGGTCTCGCTCGCCAGGAGATCCGTGACCTCCTTGATCTTGGCGGACTGCGCCAGGGCGTCGTCTGCTGCGAATCCGGAATCGAGAATGCTGTCGATGAGGTGCTCGAGGAGTCCCTTTGCTGCGCGCACGGTGCCGTCGATGCCCGCTTTCCCTGACTTTCTCACCAGTTCGTCAGGGTCGATGCCGTCCGGAAGTGATGCGACTTTGCATCCCAAGCCGGACTCGCGGATCGCATCACGCGATGCGCGAACAGCGCGGCGTCCTGCCTTGTCTCCGTCGAACAACAAGCAAACGTCCGGAGCAAGTCGTCGAACGAGTTGCGCTTGTTCGGTCGTGAACGCGGTCCCGAGCGGAGCTACGACGTTGTTCACGCCTCGCGCGTGGAGCGACACGACGTCGAAGTTCCCCTCGACGACGACGGCTTGCCCGGCGTCGCGAATGGCGTGTCGCGCTTGAAACCATCCGAAGAGTGCCTCGCGTTTGCGATAAATCGGCGACTCGGGCGAGTTCAAATACTTCGCTGGGGCTTCTTTGTCGGCCTCCGCAGGACCTGCGAGTCCGAGCTTTTGGAGCTCGTCCGCGTCAGGCATCGGCAGTGTTCGTCCGCTGAATGCGATGACGCGTCCTTGGGGATCCATGACCGCGAACATCAGGCGATGTCGAAAACGGTCGTAATGTCCCGGTCGGTTCTTGCGCGGCACGATGAGCCCAACGGCTTCGGCTGCAGCGGCGCTAAGGCCAATCTGTCGAATCTGTTTCGAAAGCTCGTCCCACGCGTACGGCGCGTACCCAACTCGGAAGGCTTGGAGCGTGTCGGCGACAGGACCTGTCGGGACGTCCAGGGTCAAACCACGTCGAGCAAGTTCCATCAATGCATGGTGACGGAGTGGGTGCTCGCGCATCATGCGTTCGAAGAATGCGGCGGCTGCGTTGTTTGCGTCGTAATACTCCTGTTGACGGCGGCGCAGCTCGTTTTGTTGGCGGCGTTCGGTGTCCGTTCCGACTTCGACCACGGCGATGCCGAATCGCTCCGCAAGATCGCGAACGGCGTCGACGAAGGGCAGCCCTTGCGTTTCCTGAACGAACTTGATGGCGTCGCCGGAGACTCCGCAACCGAAGCAGTGGTAAAATCCGCGCTCCGGATTGACGTGAAAGCTCGGCGTCTTCTCTTTGTGAAACGGACAGAGTCCAGTGAGGCTCCGTCCACGCCGTTGGAGTTTGACGCTCTCACCAATGACCGCGACGATCGACGCCTGTTGGCGGACTCGCTCGATTGTCTCCTGGCCGATCAACTCGTTCGCAGGCTTAGCGGATTTTGAGGGAACGCCAAGGTGCCATCACCCGGAGGTGGCGGTGAGCCACCTCGGCCTGGTGGTTGGTTTGGGCGTTTCGTCACGTTTCATTTCGATGAGCACTTCGAATTCGACCGTTCTTGCGGCCTTCCATTCGCCCGGATAGATTGACGCGGCGGGTCCAATGATCCGCACGTGAGGGAATCATGCAGCAACGTTGTCAGTCTTCGGGCGAGGTCATTGAAGTTGTGTCAGCGCGGGAGGGTCGAGACCTGCGAAGTCGACGACGTTGGAGGGTGGCTAGCGTCGGACTTTTGGGTTTGTCCGTCGTGACCACGTACGTTGGTTGTTCGAGTTCAGGGGACGGCGGCGACGGCAGAGGCGGTGCTGGTGGCGAGAACTCTGGTGGCTCCGCGGGTGAGACGAGCGGCGGTGGCGCCGGCGGAGCATCGGTTGCGGGAAGCAGCGCAGGGGGAACGAGCGCCGGTGGCACTACGGCGTCAGGCGGAACATCGAGTAACGGTGGGAGCACGTGTACGTCGACTTACGTGCCGGGTCCCGCCGCTTGCCAGATGTCCGCGGAGTGGATCGGAAAGATTGCCAAGCCAAGCCCGAACGTCTCGGTGGGCAAGCCCGTAAAGGGATCAGCCGGCACGGCTACGTTGGAGCTCGCCGTCGACGGCAAGTATCACTCTGGCAATGGCGCACTTCTGACGCCGGGGAGCACGAACGCGACGGACGCCGCTGCGTGGGCTCCGGGCTGGATCTCCATCAACGTAGGTAGTGGCCCCTCGAAGCTCCTGCTCACCTGGCTCGAGACGGGATACAACGAATTCAACAAGCCAGCCTCGGCTCCGGCCGCCTACGACATTCTCACCTCGTCGGATTCGACGGATGGCCAAGACGGTAGCTGGACGAGTATCAGCGCCGTCTCCGGAGAGGTGGCGGAACCCAACAACCTGTATCGCGGCCGAAGTCACGTCATCGACTTCACCGGAAAGTCGTGGGTGCGATTCTTGGTCACCAAGGCTCCGGCAACGGGGACGGGGTTATTCAAGGCAGTCCGAGTCGACGAGATCTCGGTATACGACATCTCGAACGCCACGGCGGGAGTTCGCGACACGTGGCTCATCATGGGTGACAGCATCACGAAGATGTCGTTCGAACGAAGTGGCGGCGACAAAGACTTCGATCAGCTAAATCACACCGCTCGGTCTGCGTTTTTCCCTGCAGTGATTGGGGCGGGGATAGGTGGTGAGTTCTCCAAGGACGCGGTGACGCACGCCACCGAATGGCTGAGCAAATTCGAAGGTCTGGATTTCGTCACGTTCGCCTATGGCACCAACGATTCCTGGGGAAACAAGAGCCCCACGGCGAGCGGATTCGAGACAAACGTGCGTTCCTTCATCGACGTGGTGAAGAAGGCAGGCAAGACTCCCGTCTTGGTTCGTGCACCCTTCTCGGGTCAGGCGAAGACCGCGATTGCCGATTACAACGCGATCATCCAGTCGCTCACCGACGAGTTCAAGCTTCCGTGCGGTCCAGACTTGTACACTTGGTTCGCCGAGCATCAGTGCCCGACTGGGGATCCTGCGATCGATCAGTACAACGATTACACCACCGCGAATGGAGCGCTCGTTCACCCTTCCGATGCGGGTAAGCGAAGTATCAATCGTCTTTATTCGGAAGCGCTCCTACCGCTCTATCCAACCCCGTAGTCATGGACTCGCCATGCGCAGGGAGTCCTCGCGCTCCCTGCGCGGGCGTGCTCGCGACGAGTCACGAGGGGGAGAGATGGGGCGAGGGAGGGCTCCTCCGCAGGGGGTGACGGCCCCTCTTGCGCCTGACGAGGGCGTTGAACTGCGGGTATTGGCCTTCACTTCGGGACTTGGACCGCTTGGAAATCTTCCGCGGCAACCAGAATCGGAATTCTCAACGAATCGAGGCCGTTGGCAGCGGAACGGCCCCGTGGTACACGCGGTGCTGCTCAGTTTCAGGCTGCGGCATTATCCGTCGCAAACACCGCGACTCAAAAGTTTCGCTCTCGAGGCATCCATGACTCAGACGACCAGTCCACTCGGAAACAGCCCTTCGCGACCCCCAGTCGCTGGTGGAATGACCACCGGCAAGATCATTCAGGTCATCGGTCCCGTCGTGGACGTGGAGTTTCCGCCTGGCAGGCTGCCGAAGATCCTCAACGCACTCCTCGTAAGCAATCCGGGGATCTCCAACGAGAAAGACAATCTCGTTCTCGAAGTCGCCCAGCATTTGGGTGACTCTGTGGTGCGTGCCGTCGCTATGGACACGACGGATGGTCTCGTTCGTGGCGCCCCAGTGCGCGACACGGGAAGCCCAATCAGCATGCCCGTCGGACCGGAGACGCTCGGTCGCATCGTGAACGTGGTGGGCAAGCCCGTGGACGAGCGTGGTCCGGTTCAAGCAAAGCACTCGATGCCCATTCACCGCGCAGCTCCTCCCTTCGTCGAGCAGAGCACGCGCGTCGAGGTGTTCGAGACGGGGATCAAGGTGATTGACATGCTCGCCCCGTACCGAAAGGGCGGCAAAATTGGCCTTTTCGGCGGCGCTGGCGTCGGTAAGACGGTGCTCATCATGGAGCTCATCAACAATGTTGCGAAAGCCCATGGTGGTGTGAGCTGCTTCGCAGGAGTCGGCGAACGAACTCGTGAGGGCAACGATCTTTACCTCGAGATGAGCGAGTCCAAGCTGCAGACGGGGGAGTCCGTCATTTCGAAGACGGCGCTCGTCTACGGGCAGATGAACGAGCCGCCAGGCGCGCGCGCGCGCGTTGCGCTGAGCGCCCTCACGGTTGCCGAGTACTTCCGCGACGAGGAGGGCCAGGACGTGCTGCTCTTCATCGACAACATCTTTCGCTTCACCCAGGCAGGTAGCGAGGTATCGGCGCTACTCGGTCGCATGCCGAGCGCCGTCGGATACCAACCAACGCTTTCGACGGAGATGGGTGCCCTCCAAGAGCGCATCACCTCGACGACCAAGGGAAGTATCACGAGTGTGCAGGCCATTTACGTCCCAGCGGACGACTTGACCGACCCGGCTCCGGCGACGACCTTTGCGCACTTGGATGCGACCACGGTGCTATCGCGCGCCATCTCGGAGTTGGGCATTTACCCTGCGGTAGATCCACTCGACTCCACGAGCACGATGCTCACCCCAGACATCGTAGGTGAGGAGCACTACCGAGTCGCTCGCGAGGTGCAGCTGACGTTGCAGCGCTATAAGGACCTGCAAGACATCATCGCCATTCTCGGTATGGACGAGCTCAGCGAGGACGACAAACTCGTTGTTTCGCGTGCGCGCAAGATTCAACGCTTCTTGTCGCAGCCCTTCTTCGTCGCAGAGCAATTCACCGGCTATCAGGGCAAGTACGTTCCGCTGAAGGAGACCGTTGCCGGGTTCAAAGAGATCCTTTCGGGGGCTCTCGACGATCTGCCGGAGCAGGCGTTCCTCATGGTCGGCAACATCGAGGAAGCCAAGGCGAAGGCGCAGCAACTCAGGTCGCAGTCCTAAGCGAGGGTCAGTGCATGGCCGAACTAAATCGCATTTTGCTCGAGGTCGTGACACAAGAGGGCGTGGCTCTGAGAAAGTCTGTCGACGAACTCACGGCTCCGAGCGTTGACGGTGATTTCGGGGTTCTCCCGGGACACCGACCTCTACTCGCCGCGCTTCGAACCGGCCTCGTTTCTTACCGCGTGGGGAACGAGGAAGTGCGTGTCGCCGTAGGTCCTGGTTTTGCTCAGGTCAACCACGAGAACGTCGTCCTATTGACGGACAAATTCTGTCGAAAGTCCGACATCGACGTGGTGGCGGTTCGTCTCGAGTTACTCGAGGCCGATGAGGCGTTGGACGGCTTCTCCGGGGAGCTGGGCGGACCGGAACACGGACTATTGATCCGACGTTCTCGTTGGGCGGCGGCGCGGCTCGAACTGTACGGTGATCCACCCCCTCCGACGGTACATACGTACGCGGAATTCCAGACCGTGGCTCATCCGGATTATCTCACGCTCAAGGATCCCGGCGCAGATCAGGACGAAGGCGTGAACTGAGCGGTTTCGCACGAGTCCGAACGAATGCGGGCAGCGACGAGTCTTCGCGCTGCCCGCGTCGCTTTTGCCACTCGATTGGCGACGAGCCCCGTTCGCTTGCAGCGCATTGCGCGTGGCGATGGGATGCTCGCGCAGGTGACGGTCCGAAGCGGGGTCGGCCAAGCGCCGTTGACGCAGGCCATGGCGGTCGTGTACGAGTTACGACCGTCCGCAAGAGTTTCAGCCAACCGGAGTAGAGTCTGGCGACGGCGCCGGTTCGTCGGGAGCTGCGTCGCGAGTGAAGTTGCTCTCGACCTCACTTTGGCGCGCTACCCCTGAAGGGTGTCGCTCGCAGCGTGCGCGTGGCGTAGCGGATGATGTCCGAGCTTGCTTCGGAAAGGGACAATCGAGGCCCTAACGTCGTTGGGCTTCGATTGTCCCTCGGCTAATCCGCGAATACGCTCTAGAGCGAATCGACAACGGCGCGACTGTAAGCGACGTCGGCCTCTGCTGCGTCGGTCTGGCCATGTCCCGAAGACGTGCCAAGGGCGTAGCCCTCTTCACCGTGCAGATTCAGGTCGAGACCCTCGCGTTCGACATCGGCGCGAACGCGCAGGCCCACGGTGACGTCGAGGAGCTTCAGAAGACCGTACGTGACACCGACGGAGTAGAGCATGGTGACGCCCACTGCCAAGGCTTGCACGAGAAGGAATCGACCATTTCCTGCGAGCAAGCCGTCAGCGCCAGCCGGATTCCAGAGCTTCTGGCCAAGCACGCCGAGCAGAAGCGACCCAGTGATGCCGCCGATGCCGTGAACGCCGAATGCATCGAGCGAATCGTCGTAATGTAGCTTCTCTTTGGCCATGACCGCCAAGTAGCAGACGACGCCCGCTGCGGCGCCGATGAGCAGGGCCGAACGTGGACTGACGAAGCCAGATGCGGGCGTGATGGTGGCGAGAGCTGCAACGAAGCCAGATGCATACCCCAGGCTGCCGCCGCGCTTCCACCGCTTGAGGTCGATGAGGAGCCACACGACGGCGCCTGCAGCTGCCGCCAGCTGCGAGTTGACGAGCGCGAGCACTGCAACACCGTCGGCCGCCAATGCGCTACCGCCATTGAACCCGAACCACCCGAACCACAGCAGACCAGCCCCGAGAAGGGTCATGGTGAGGTTGTGCGGAACGGCCTTTTCCTTCGGATAGCCGAGGCGACGACCGAGCACGAGGGCAAAGACCAAGGCTGACAGACCCGACGTAACGTGGACGACAATGCCACCTGCGAAATCCAGGGCGCCCATTTGCGCGAGCCACCCGCCGGGAGCCCACAACCAGTGGGTTACGGGATCGTAGACGAGCGTGCTCCAAAGCAACACGAACAAGACGTACCCTTTGAAGCTGATTCGCTCCGCAAACGCACCAGAGACGAGCGCTGGCGTGATCGCCGCGAACATCAACTGATACACCATGAATAAAAGGTGCGGAATCGTCATTCCTGGACGGGGGTCGAGTCCGACGTTCGCCAAGAAAAAGTGGGCACCGGAGCCGATGACGCCGGAAACGTCCGGACCAAACGCGAGTGAGTAGCCGAACAGTACCCACTGCAAGGTGACGATGCCGAGCGCGACGAGAGTGTGCATGAACGTCGAGATCACGTTCTTCGTGCGCACCAGCCCTCCATAGAAGAGGGCTAAACCTGGCATCATGATGAGAACGAGGGCGGTCGAGATGAGCAACCAAGCGGTGTTGCCGGCATCGATCTTGGACATGCGGGCCGGATACCGCAGCCTTGGCGCTCCGTAAACGCAGTCGGTCCAGATCGTTTCCAAAACACTTCTTGAAAATACGCCGAAACAGTATGGCGCTCAAGCAGCAACAATCCCGAAACAACTCCATCTTTTGTGTTTCGGTGGGTTTTCTCGATTCTAGTGTTTCGAAACGTTTGCGGCGGACGAGGGAGCGGAACCGCCCTTCGGACCCGCGCTTTGGGCTGGGGATTTGCGGTTGCGAGGAGCGGAATGTCTTTGGACTGAAGAGAACCGAGTCGACTTCATCGAACTCGGTCTCTGGCGTCGTCGCAGCCGTCCCGTCGAAGGCATCCAATGCACCGCGGTCGCTCGCACGCATGCACATGGTAAAGAGCCACTGGTTTGGTGTCGCGCACTCGCGGAGCACGCGCGCCACATGTCGTTCATGCTTTCGGCATCGGCGAATCGGGAATTACTATCGATTGTTGCCGAGTGAGCCGTCTTCGTTCGAACGTCGTCGTGACGACGCGAAATGGGCGGTCGAGTACCACCACGCCGTCCGCTTTGACTCTGAGGTTCCAAGTGCCGGGAGAATCCGTCGGCAGGAGGGCAACGGTCTGTTCGAAGCGATCCGAGCCTACTGGCATCGTTGCGCTTCCCGTCCGAATCCCGCGAGGTGCATTGCCCGGTCCGTGGGAACCAGTTCTGCGCATTGGGTAGTCGATTTCCCACGTGATCGCCAAGGGGCGCGACACGGCTCTCGGATACTCGAGTCGAAAGCCTTGCCTCTGCCTGCTCTCATCGAGTTGAAGCAGTAACTCCGATCGTTGTTGGATTTGGGAGCCGAAGAACACGCCGAATTCCGCTCGCGGTGCGGTCATCTCGGATCGTGACTCCGGTGTGAAGCAGCTCGTAGTCACGATCGAGCAGAACCAAAACAGCGCAACGACCGAACGGCTGCGGAGGCCACCGTTGCTGCTGAGGGTTCCCAATGCGGCGTTCTCGTTCGGGACGGGGGTGTCGAACTCAGATACCTTCGGCACACTTCTCCTCGAGTCGCTTGGCCATCGCAGCATATTGCTCTACGGAAAGGACTTCACCTCTCAAGTCGAGATCGATCCCGACTTCTGCAGCAGCTTCGTCGAGAGCGCCAGCTCGAGCTCGCGACACTCCGCTCCACGCGTTACGCAGCTTCTTCCGACGTTGTGCGAATGCACATTTGACCAACTCACGAAATAGCTGAGTTTCTTCGGTGAGCGGTGTCACGAGTGGTTCGAGGACGACGACAGCGGAATCGACATTGGGTTGAGGATAGAAGGCGCCCCGACGAACGACGAATGCACGACGAATCGCGTATTTGGCCTTCAAGAACACGGTCAATGCACCGTATTCCTCGCTGGCTGGTGCAGCAACGAGTCGGTCCGCAACCTCGAGCTGCACGAGAAATGTGGCTCGAGTGATGAGCGACGCCAATTCGAGCGTGCGACGGAGTAGTGGACCGGTAAGCTGATACGGCAAGTTGCCACAGAGCACTGCGGGCTTCGGCGCGTCTCGATAGGTCGCCTCGTAGTCAAATGTCTTGGCATCTGCTTCCCGCAACTCGAGCTGCCCGGTGCCGATGGCGTCGGGGAAGACGTCGCGCAGGAGAGGTAGAAGCTCGCGATCTCGTTCGATTGCGACGACACGGGTGCTGCGTTCGAGCAGGCTCACCGTAAGTGCACCGAGACCTGCCCCGATTTCGATTGTCGTCGCGGTGCCTCCGGGAACCGCTGCTTCGGCAATGCGGTCACAGAGCCCGCGATCCGATAGGAAGTTCTGCCCGAAGTGGTGTTTTGCGACGAGCTGGTTCGCCTGCAAGAGCTGTTTCGGGTGTGTTGAGTTCATTCGCTTGGGGCTCGCGGGATGGTTGGCAAGAAGTTGTAATTCGCGTAGCGGACTCCGAGTCGGCGCAATGCAACGAGACCGACGTTACGCGCGCTCACTGCATGCCATTTTATGGCGGTTTCGACCAGCAGCCCTGCCACGTTGCTGGGTGCTGGCAAGCCCAGGGTAGGGTCAATCGCACTCCACTCGAGCTCGATTCTGGCCTTGCGGACCCGACGAGCGAAGACGTTGAGTGCTTCGACGAGCCGCGAGCTCGGCCATGGAGAGAACACGACGATACGATCCGGTTTGGCCTGAATGAGTCGCTTGAGAGTCTCGATGAGCTCTCGATCCGTGAGGTCGCGGTCTGGAGTCGTTCGGGGTATGGACGGCAGTCCGAACGCGGCAAGATAACGTCGCAAAAGCCGCTCTCGCACCCCATGGGCAAGGGGTTCGGGCGCTTGGGGAAGTGGCGCCCGAAGAAGATAGCGTTGGGCGAGGCGGCTGATTGCATCCATATCTGCCGTGTGCAGTCGTTTCGTGGCAGAAGGATCCATCGGGCGGAGATGCTCGAGGACGATGGAGCCTGCGTCTTGCTCGTCGACGCCGGCGCGATCGTAATCCCGAGTGCCAGTTGCGTGCGTCAGGGCAGCGATGAGCTTTCGCTCCTGAACTTGGCCCAAGGCGGGAGCCACGGTGGCGAGCGTCCTCGAGCCAACGATCGAGAGGCCCACCCGATCGCCGCGTCGAATGGCAGCTCGGATTGCCGAGGCAACGCGGTCGATTTGGACGTCGAGCGGACATTCTCCAATCCGTCCCGCCCAAAGCTCCACGGATGCATCGAGGACGAAGTGGACGACGTTGTGCTGCTCCTGCTCGTCGTCGCGAACGAGTAGCTTTCCGCGTCTGGCCGACGCTTTCCAGGCGATCTTATGGAGCGGGTCGGCCCGTTGATACTCCCTCAGTTCACGTAGCTCTAGGGACTCGCCGGAAATCGGGCGAGTTTTGGTTGCTGGAGCGCGGAATCGCCCTCGTCCCCCTCGTGGTGGGTGCTTCACGAGCTGGTGGTGTCGCGGCAGGACTTCGAAGACGATTGGGTTGGCGAAGGTCAATTGGGCTTCGAATGCCGAGCCGTCATCACGGACGATGACGGTCATTCCTTGAATCCCGTGCAACCCAACGCGTTGCGGCGTTACCACGAGTTCCACGCCGAGCGCCGAGTGCGGAGGAATCACGGCGGAATCCGGAGAAACGACGACCTGAAGCTCAGACGGAGCGAGGGGCGTGATTCGCTCCAACACGAGCAGCTCGCTCGATCGATTCCGCAACTCGGCGGTCACGCGGATTTCCATCTGTCGCGTGCAGCTGATTGCGCGCTCGACTCTTCGCCAAAGCATCTCGAAGCCTGCTGCGCGAGCCCGTGACAACGTGGCTCGTGCAAGCGTGCGACCGATGGCGAGACCAAAGAGCATGGCGCCGCCCCATCCAAGTGCCGCGGGGTGGCGGTCCAGCGCCGCCACTCCGAGGAGTAAGGTCGCCAGCGTGACGAGTATCGTTGTCGAAAAGGTCGGGGTGACGTGCAATGGTGCCTCAAGGAGTGCAGGCGCTACAGCTTTGGCCAGGCTTGCTTTTGCAGAGGTTTCCGGCGCGAGCAAGAAGCGCTCCCTGGGCGGCGGCATCCTTGCGAATGCCTCGTTGGAGCTCGTGCATTCTCGCAATGACGACGCAAGCGTCCGGATCGCGACGATGGCACTTGAGTACCAAGAATCGAGAATGCTCTCTCGAAGTAGGTCTGACTCCGGAGCGCCGAAGATGGCTGCTGTGACGATGCTAGAAAGTGCTCGCCAAGTCCGAGGCACGACAGAGCATCACCGGCCGTGCAATTGCTTTCTGCAGTCTTCAAGTCGGCGGGGATCGACCAGGCCATCGATTCCAAACATCGCGAACGATCGGGAGCGAGCCCGGCATCCGTGTCAACTCGTGGCGTATCGTCGGCTTGGGCGTGGGGCGGTTCGAGTACGGGAGTCGAAGGAGCGACCGCAACGTCCGGCGTTGGTGATGAAAGCTGCACACTCGCGGCGCGAGTATCAAAGGACGAGGAGGGGAGGGGTGGCGAGGTTCGCGTTGATGAGTTGCTTTTCGAATGTGGCTTTCCCGTCGAATTCCACGCGAGAATGCCGCCAATCAGCGCGCCGAGCGCTCCTGCAACGATGAACAATCGAGACCCAGAGGGCATTACCGTTTCGGTGCATCATGGCACAGTCGACCGAAAAGGCGGCGAGGGAACTCTCATCCGGACTTGTCCCACACCGTTGTTGTCGCATATTGGCTGTGCGAACACCGGGCCCAACGTCTGCGATGGTGGGGCATTGCGGTGCCCAAGGGGTGGGATTGGCGACTCAGGGACCAACCCGAACCTGCCGACAGGAAATCGCATAGCGTTTTGGGAGGTGAATACCGGGGCCAAATTGCTCGAAGCCGCTACCGCGAAACGAGGGATCGTTTACTCGCCATGAACGTCGAGGTCACTTCGTTCACGGCGCACCGCCGTGTCGTCGAGGTTCCGGTAGGGCACCAAAGAAAGACCGCAATTTCTGCGTTTCTTCTCCAGTGACTGGACGGTCACGCTGTGTTAGCGATCAGATTATGCCTGATCGTATTGAGGATGGCCCGGCAATCGACGTGCTGGCGGAGATATTCGATACGGTGCACGTGCAGTCGGCAAGCATCAGTCGACTCGAGATCCCCTTCCATGCAGCAGCCGAGGTGGAGCAGTCTCGGAACGTTGCGATTTACATCGTGCTTCAAGGGCACCTCTCTGTCGAGGTCGGCAAGGAGCAGATTGCGCTGGGTGAAGGCGACGTGTTCTGCCTCCCCCGCGGTAATCCGCATATCCTGGGCTGGGAAGGCTACAGCCGACAGCAAGATGGTGCCTCTTTCGAGGTGCCTGTGACGAGACTGTCCGAATGTCCCCGTGAGGGCGCGGGCTGCTTGCTTCGCGGGCGCTGCAACTTTGCCGATCCGGAGAAGAACCCGCTCCTTGGAGTCTTGCCGGAGATCATTCACGTGCCTTCCGCGCAGTGGTCAGGCGTCCGGTGGCTCCAACCGACGATTGAGTTGTTGGTTCGCGAAGCTCATGGCCAGAAGCCAGGTGCCGCGAGTGTCATCAATCGCGTTCTGGAGTTGCTTCTCGTGCAGCTCGTTCGAGCGCACATTGCGACGACTCAGGCGGCTTCTCATGGTTGGCTCAGGGCGCTTTCCGACGCACAGATCGGGGGCGCGCTCGGTATGATTCACGAAAGGCCCGCTGCAACGTTCACAGTGGCAGGACTCGCGCATGCCGTAGGCATGTCGCGATCCGCATTTGCATCGCAGTTTACGCGACTCGTCGGTGAGCCACCGCTCCATTACGTCGCACGTTGGCGCATGTTGAAAGCCGCTCAACTGCTGAAGGACAACAAGCTCACCTTGGCAGAGATCGCGGCCTCCGTTGGATACGAATCCGAGGCGGCATTCAGCAAGGCCTTCAAGCGGTGGTCAGGGCAGGCTCCTGGCTGTTATCGGCGGGATCGCCGTTCCTTGGAACCTTCAGCGCCCGAGCAAGCCCTAGCTGGGTAATCGTGGGAACGGGCAGAGGCGTGTTCGTCGTCGATGCAAGCCGAGTCGGCGCAAGTCGTGACGTATCGCACTCGGGTAAGGCAACGACGAGATCGTTGTTCGTCCTCGTTGCGAGCCGCATCGGCGCAAGCGCCAGACCGGTTCGTTCGACTCCTGCAGGGCAATGAAAGGTGTACGTTGCAGGCCGGTGCTCGGGGATGCCGGTGCTCGGGGATGCCGGTGCTCGGGGATGCCGGTGCTCGGGGATGCCGGTGCTCGGGGATGCTGGCTCCCGAGCACCGATCGTGAATTCATCGCCCCTGCGCGAACCTACTTGCTTGCCGTAGGAGTCGCTGTTTCTGGGGTGGCCGCCGCTTTCTGCTCGGTGGCGTCCATCAGCGCGTCGAAAGCTTGCTTGTAGTCAGTGCGCAACTTACCGATGCGTTGCTCGAGCTGGTCCAACACGAATTGGGCTTGCTGCTGTTCACTCTCGACACGTGCAGCAGCGGCCTTGGCCGCTTCGGCTCGCGCTTGCGCAGCCTTTCGATCAGGTTCGGGCTGGCTGTTGTCCTGAGCTTGCTCGTCGGCTTCTTTCGCTGCCGTTTCGAGCGTGCGACGGACGGTTGCTGACTCGTCGATGAGCGACTTGAGTTGCTGCCGCGTCCGCTCGACACCGACGTGCACCGTATAAGAGAGCTCGGTGAGGTTATCCACCTGATCGCGGAGCTTTTCGGTGGCCTTCGGTCCAATCGCTTCCGCGTGGGCATCAATGTAGGCTTGTGCCTCGTTGTTGGCGCGCAGGCGCTCCTTCAATTGCTTGTCCACGGCTTTGTTCAAGGCAAAGGTGGCAGAGCCGGCGACTTCTCCGGGCTCCTTGCAGTTGTTCTGCTTGGCGCTGTACGCGACGTTCCCAGCAATCGATTGATTGAGCTTGTCCTTCTCTTCAGAGAAGAAGCCGTTGATCTGGTCGGTCTGCTCGTAACGTTCTGCGTAGGCCGAACTCTTTCCTGCCGATTCGCTGAGCGCGTATGCGCGCGCAACGTGATTCCAATTCTTGGTCTCGATGCTCGACGGGTAAGTCCCGATTTCGCCCGAAACTCTCGCTGCTCGACTCTCTTGCTCCGCGAACCGTCCGCGAGTCGACGCGAGAGAGTCAGGGTAGCGCACTGCATAGGTGGTTTGATCTGCAGCCGACGCCACGATGGGTTGTTGCGCCGCATTGTTGCAGGCTGCGATTTCACCGATAGCGAGGAGAAGCAAAACGCCGCGCGTGAGATTCATGGTGGGCCCATCTCAGCGCGAAGCTATCGCTCCGTCAACCCCGATGCTAGGCAGGCCGTACGGCCTTGCGATACGGCACTCGCGCGATCGCTTCGTCGACGATCTGCGCGCGCGCATGATGATCCGCTTCGAGTTCTGGCACAACGATGAGACGGTGTGCGAGGACCGGCTCTGCCAAGGCTCGCAAATCGTCTGGCACGACGAAGGGTCGTCCTTCCAATACGGCTCGAGATTTCGCGGCGCGCAGCAGCGAAAGACTCGCTCGTGGTGACGCGCCGAGCAACACCTTGGGATGGGTGCGAGTGTAGGCGGTGAGCCTTGCCGTGTATTCGTAGAGATCATCCTCCACGAAGACCCGCGCAGCAATCGACTGCAGATGCTGAATGTCGGATGCCACGATGACTGGGGCAGGTTGAGGCGCGACGACGCCGTGTGCCTTGAGCATCGAGACCTCGTCTCGCAATTGTGGGTACTTGATCGAGACTCGCACCATGAAGCGATCAATCTGAGCCTCTGGAAGCGGATACGTCCCTTCGAGTTCTATCGGGTTCTGCGTCGCCAGAACAAAGAATGGATCAGGCAGTTCGAAGCGATCTCCTTCGATTGTGACCTGGCGCTCTTGCATCGCTTCGAGCAGTGCCGATTGCGTCTTTGCCGGAGCTCGATTGATCTCGTCTGCGAGGACCACGTTCGCGAACACCGGACCTCCTCGAAACGCGAAGACGCCGTCGCGCGGATTCAAGACGTATGTGCCAGTGATGTCGGCGGGCAAGAGATCGGGAGTAAATTGGATTCTTCGTACGACACATCCCAAGGTTTGTGCGAAGGCCTTGACCAGCGTCGTTTTGGCGACACCGGGGACTCCTTCCAGAAGCACGTGTCCGCGAGCCAAAATGGCGACGAGCAAGAGATCGATAGTCTGGGTGTCGCCGAGGAAGACGCGTGACACCTCGCTGCGGATGGCGTGGAGACGTTCGCGTGCGGGCTCAAGCTCGGTCACTTGAAGGGCGGGGTTCACGGTTTTGTCGCTCAACTTGGCTGATGTGTTCGAGAATGTCGAGACCTTGCGCGAGCAGGCGAGTCATCGTTGCGGGCCGCAGGCGGACAGCACGGTGGCTGGAGACGGCTCGTTCTACCGAGTCCAGCTCCGAAACGTACCGTTTCAGCGCTTCGAGACGTTCCGGCGGAAGAGCTTTTCGTTGTTCGAGCAGAGAGACGACCGCCTGACTATTGATCCCGGGATCGGCAGCCGCGAGTTGCGTCAATCGCTCTCGAAATGCCGAGCGGAACTCGAGGACAGGCAGTGCTGGATGAGTCTCCTTCGCCATCAACGCGGCAGCACGTCCGGGCCACCCGGCCTGAGCAGCAAGAGGAATTGCGCGGAGAAATCGAGGCAGTGTAGCCGTGCCGGGACGAAAGGCATGACGATAGACCCATCGCACAACGCCGAGGAGCGTCACCGCGACGAGCAAAACCAAAGCGGTTGGCGGGAGACCGCCCTTCAGCTCGTAGAGCAGCTGCGAGACGAAGCGGCGCATGTCCGCGACTGCTCCGAGCCCCGTCCCAAAGTGTCCCGATTGGTCGAATCGATTCGAGACAATGTATAGGCGTCCCTTTCCGGTTCGCTTATCGTCTTCGGTGAGATAGCGCACGAGTCCCTGCGCGAAGTTTCGGTTGCCCGGATATCTCAGCATCAAGTTGATGACTGCCGAGGGATCGCTCATGACGAAGAGGCGGCCTGGATGCTCCGTACCGACGACTCCCGTGATTGCGACGGGCAACAGTGCGTCCGTCGTGCGTACCTCGAGCACAGCGGTGAGCCCTGGATTGTGGAGCACGGCAGGGTGGTTCAGAACGACCCGAATCGATGTCCTTTGCTACGGGGTGCCGTTGTGAGCCTTGGACCCCGCTATGATTTTCGACAGGGAATGCCAGCGGGAGGTGGCGATTGCCTCGGAGGCTGTCGAGCGGTTGATTCGGGGCGGGCAGCCGGCGGATACCGAACCGTTCAAGGAAGGGCTCCGAATCCCCGAAGTCGTCAAGGACGGCTACGCGGCCGCCACTTTGTATGAATGCGCTGAGTGACGTCTCGTCGAGTCGAGTGCTCGGATGAAGGATGAGGATGGCATCCCATGGTGTGAGGTTCGAAAACTCGAGCTCGGCAACGAGTTTTACTCGACCCTCACCTGCGACGGCTCGCGCAATTGCGTAGAGGCCACTCGTCCCCTGCCAGCTGTCATCGCTGCAGTCGAACGCTGCAGCGAAGGAGAGTTTCGCCGACAGCAGGGCGATGAGAAGTGGTGACACTTTTGCTGCACGGCGCGACATTTTCGCATTTTGCGATACACGCAATGCGCAAAGAAACCACATGCTGCGACCTTGGGTCCGTGGCGGAAAGTCTGACTTACGTTCTCTCGCCAAGTGCCGTTCCTTGGAATGCTGCTGCGGGCTTGCCCATCGCGAAATAGGACTTATCGTTCTTTACGGGTTTGGGCCTCAAGTCTCAATCAACTGATTCCTCCAGCCCAATGGCCAAGGATCCGCTTGACCACTGGCCCTCTAAAGCTACATTAGAAATAGGCTAGCTGCGCCGTGAAAGCGAGAGCGCCCGTGTTGCCCCCTTTCATTATCGAGCAAATCCGAAGAAGAGAAGAAGCGGAGCGAAGTCGTCGCGATCGGCAACCCCGCTTGGAGCTTCCTTTGGACGCTTACCGACCGCAATCGCCAGATCAGGAACCAACGTCGCCTGGTGATCGGACGGAGCGTGGTGTCGTGATTTTGGAACTCCTCGCCGTCGATTGATCAGAACTCGCTGATCGCGCCTGGCTCTACGCGCGGCAGCGTCCGTTGATTCAAAATGAATGGAGCACCTGAGTCGATGGGAGTTACCGAGCAGGACTCCCGTCGGCCTGGCGTCGCCGGAATCAATTGCCGAGATTCGACGCTTTGCCGCAGACCTCAGAGGCGACCGTACGTGCGGCCTACGGAGCGCTGCCATTCTGAGTCCCCGTTTTTGCGAGGATTTCGGCTCCTCTTTGGGGAAACACATCGCAACGAAGAGGAGACGGGACCAGAGCCCACCTCTGTACTAGGCTGCGCCCGCCGATGCGTTTCCGAACTGCTGCACTCGGGCTCCTTTTCGTAGCTTGTTACTCGAGCGGTGAAGGGATCTCACCACCACTTGACCGGATCTATTTCCCGGTTGGACTTGCGATCGACGAGACCAAGACTCGACTTTACGTTGCGAGTAGTGACTTCAATCTCCAGTTCAACGCAGGCACCGTACAAGCGCTGAACCTCGAGCGAATTCGCGAGCGTGTTCTACTCGAATGCGAGAACGACGCTGATTGTCGCGATGGCGAATACTGTGAGCTCGAGGGAGAAGGCAATCATCTCTGCACGCGCAACGACTATCCGGGTAAACCATGCGGACCCCTGGGTGAGCAATCGCTCGCGGAGCGCGTAACCGTGCCTGGTCGTTGCAACTACGTCGCGCTTTCGTCCAAAGGCGACCAGAAGAGCGACATTTTGGTCGATTCTGTTGCCACGGGAGCCTTCGCCACCGACATCCATCTTACTTATCGCGCCACTCGGGATGATTCTGGGGAAACGACTGGAATGGAAAGCGGAAGACTTCTTCTTCCGATCCGCGGCGAATCGAGCCTGACTTGGATTGATCTCAACGAGAAGGGTGAGATGGAATGTGGCCAGTCCGGCCGCAGTCAGGAGTGCGACGACGGGCATCGTGTCGGAACCAAGGCAGACGAGAATACTCGTGAAGTGACGATGCCGACGGAGCCTTACGGTCTTGCCATGAGCGACCTGGGCGATGCCATCGTCGTCACGCACCAGACCACCGGGAAGGTGTCGCTCTTCCGACAAGACTTCGATTTAGACGCCCCAGACGCGGCACACGACGAGCTGTGGCGTAAAGGGCCTCAGCTTGAGTTCGTGCAGGCCGATCTCCCACTGCAGGCGCTTGCCGTTGCAGCAGCTCCGAGTTCGAAGACGGTGCTCGATGCCCGCAAGGCTTGGATCGATTCCCGGAGCGACGTCAGGTTCTCCGATCCGTATCCACCGGGATTCCTCGTCGCATACCGAAACGCGGCGCGCGTGGATCTCCTTCGATACTACTCCGACACGACTTCGCGCCCGATTCGACCATACTTGCAACTCGCGGGCACGGTTGGCATCGCCGCAAACTCTAGTGGTGTGGATTCGCGCGGCATTGCCTTCGACGACACCGAGCGCAAGGCCTGCGAGGCGGAGTGCGCAAATCTCGGTTCGGAGGACTTGAAGGGAACTTGCTGGGAGGAATGCGCTGAGGTGCCCCTTGGGGTTTACGTGGCAAGTCGAAGTCCCTCGAGCTTGCTCGTTGGCGAGACGATGCGCGACACGTGGGCGACGCCGAATCGGGACGTCCCCCGGTTCTACGACAGTGTTCCACTGCCCGCGGGACCGTCCCGGGTTTACGTCGGTCACGTTCTCGGCCAAGACGGGCAGATCGAAACGCGCGTTTTCGTCGTTTGCTTCGATCAGCGACGAATCGCGGTTTATGACCCACGCCGACGCGCGATCGAGATGTTCATCACCACGGGACGTGGCCCTCACGCCATGGCCTTCGACTATGAGGCAGCGGACGAGGCAAAGGGCACCAAGGGACGAGCGTTGGCTTACGTTGCACACTTTACGGATTCGTACGTCGGAGTAGTTGAGTTGGACCGTAGAAAAATCCGCAATTACGGCAATATCGTGCTGAATCTTGGACCTGCAATCGCGCCGAGGGCTTCGAAGTGAGAGCTCACCTTATTTCTTTCGCTGGTTTCGGTGTCGCGGTTTCCGTTCTCGCCGCTTGTCAGCAGACTGTCGAACCTCCGGCGCTTCGTGCTCTCGAACGTAGTGGCAAGGTGTCCCTGCTATGTCGTGCAATGCTGAGTACAGACGTCCACGGCAAGATGCCATCGGTGGGCCGAGATTTGCGCGCGTGTCCGGATTCCGAAGACGCAGTGTTCGCAAAATCGAGTGCGGACGAAGAGCGCCATACGTTTGCCCTCGTCACTCAGACCTTGCGCGGTGAAGTTGCCGCAATCGACCTCACCGACGAGGAAGTCGTCGACGAAGACCCGTCGGTTCCCGGGACCGAGTTTTTGCAAGTTGGGGCCAGCCCGACGGCAATCGCTTCGACACCTGGCGGCGTAGCAACCTTCGTGGGCGTTGGTGAACCGGGGCTTTGGGCCATCTACGCGTTACCGACGAGCTGCATCGTTCCTCCTGAAGCCGGCGAACCGACTCGTGACATCGCGCTATGGTCCTCGTGTCGCCTGCCTAGTGCGCCAGGAGAGATGCTCATCACGGTGGATTCGACCGAGGGAGCTGGCGGTAAGGGCTACCGGCAGACCTGCGCTCCGGAATCTGCAGCGGATTGGATCGCCGCTGCCCAGACGGAGCCGGAGGATCGTAGGAAAGATTGTCCAGCCGATCTCGAACACGAAGAAGAGATTGGTCCCAAGGGGCGGCGTAAGCTCGTCGTCACGCTCCCCGATCGCGGTCTCGTCGCCATCTACGACGCACAGACCATTCTCAATCTTCCTGCCGGCTCGTTCGACGAATGCGTCCCCGATCGAGTCGTTCCTTTGACGACCATGCTTCCTTCGGGTGAGGTGGCGCAATCCGTGCCGGCGGAGTTGATGCCAGCACCGGGATGCTCGGCTCCCCCGCCTCGATACAACGCGATCACCTACGATCAGGCGAACGGGTTCTCTCAACCCGCGGCGATGGCATTGGCGGGTTCGAAACTCTACGTCGCTGATCTCGGGGTTCCGCTGATCCATTCCGTAGATGTGACGGATCCCTGTGCGGCGACGGAGGGCGAACCACTTCGGCCAACGTCGTACGAAACCCCCGGAGATGCAGTTTACGCGGAACACCTCGCAGTAAGTGAGCTTCTGCCTTCGGGGAAGCGATACCTGTACGCGACCGTGGCAAAAGAAGGAACTGCCATGGTTTTCGATGTTTCGCCGGACTCGACATCGAAGGCACCGCTTCTACGCACGGGAAGTGTCGAATTGCCCGACGAGCCGCCGGATCGCATCGTCTTGCCGTCACCCATCAAGGCCATGTCGCTCGTGACTCACGACGTGCCAGCCGTCGATGATGGCACGGATACGGCATCGCTCGGCGTGCTTTGTGATCCTAACCCAAAGGCGCGCGCTCCCGGTTCGCTCTACCGCACGAACTCGGACTACACTGAAGGCGCTGCGCCACGGAAACTACGTGGGCTATTCGGCGTGCTGGCGATGTCTTCGGGCGAGGTTGCCGCGGTCGATATCGAGGATTGGGACGCCCCTTGTCGTCGTCCTGCAACGAACAACCCGAATGCCGACGCGACGGATTGGCTCGGGTGTGCTCACGAATCCATCTTGGAGTGGTGAGAGTTACGAGCGAGGTTCGAACCTCACCGTCACCGATGAAGTGAGCTGCAACGTCGTTCGGCCCCATCGGTTACGCAGTGGCAAGTATCTCCTAAATGATTCCGACTTCGGCGCCAACGGGCCAAACTTGTCTGGGTTTCCGTTGTTGACCGGGGGAACCGAGGGGCAGAGCACGACTTCCACCGCCGACGCCGGCAAGCGCTCACCGAAGATGCTTGCGGTGCCCTACAACGACGTCGATTGCAACGCCACTCCCAAGGATACGCGACCTTTTTCCTTCATCGGCTCGACGAAATACGAAGCGTGTTCGAACGGACAGGATTTGCTCGATATGTCCCCCCGAGACCGCTCAAGAGAACTCGCTGCTCTTGCCGCTGCGCGAGCCACGTGTTTACGGGTCAACGGAGGCATTTACCGCGACATACGAGGGCATCGTCTTGAGCAAGCGCGCCAACGGGAATCTGGCGACCATCCCGGCGGGGCAGCCCGTCGACGGGTTGGGGCGTGCTCTCGCGGATGATGAATTGCTGCTGCGCGATGCCGACGCGCGATTCTGCGACCAAGGGGTTCAAGAATCGAGAGATCAATCTTGGCATCGCTCGGGACATGTGGGTGCCAGACGAGCAATCGCTCTCGTTCGCGACGAATCATGGGGATTTCGTTGTGATGATGTCGGATTTTCCCGACTCGGAGCCATACTTCGATCAGAAGGCGGTCCTTCATCACTGTGGCGTGGAGGATCTCCGCAAATCTTGTGAAGACTGGTTTGGGACAGCGGATGATCCGCTACCTGCGCGCGAACTGCTCGTTCGTGAGGCTTACCACGACAAGCTCGTTCTCACACCCAAGGACACCGAGTCGAAGGCGGTAGCGCAGAGGCTCAAGCAGCTTCATTGTTGCTTTCCTGCCGTACACTCGTACGAGGTGCGCGCCGCAGCACAATGGGTGGTGCGCGGTAACCGGTTGCTCAACGACATCGTGCCTGGCCCAGGTCTTCGCTGTATGAAAGATTGCAGCCCACGACGTTCGCGCCTGAAGAGCCGCGTCTTCGAGATCTCGAGCACAGCGTCCGAGTGTGTAGAATCCGTAGAAGGCCAAGCCCGACCGGATTGCTTCATCGGACCAACCAGTCGCTCACTCGCAGGCGAAGTCTGCTCCGTGAACCGCGCCAAGGGGGCCATCGAGCCGAGCGAACTGTCCAAGTTGTTGCCCGCGGGTTGCGTGTTCGACTCCCTTAAAGGCCGTTTCGCGATTTATCGCGGTCTCCAGGCGTCGGTTCGCGACATGAAGTTCTCTTGGACGGTCAATGGCGGTTTCACCGGCCTAGGTGCGAGCCTCGTGTCGTCCGTATCGGGAAGGAGTGTCGGAGCGGTTGACATGATTCATGCCGAGCCTCTGGACGCGATGATTGTGGTGGATGGAGTTTCGGGCGGAGTCTCCGTGCTCGGTCTCGGCAACTTCGCAACCGTCGGCAACCCGTACCAATGAGTCGTCCCGCCTGAGGAAGCCACCATGGGCGCCAAAGAAACGCCGGTCATGCGGCAACACGCGGAGGCCAAGCGGGCTCATCCGAATCGAATCGTGTTCTTCCGATTGGGCGACTTCTACGAAATGTTCGGAGAAGACGCGGTTGTTGCAGCTCGTGCGCTCGATTTGGTACTGACCAGTCGCAATAAAGGCGCGCCCGACGAGATCCCCATGTGCGGGGTGCCGCACCACGCCGCACATGGTCACATTGCGAAGTTGCTCGAGCTCGGGCACAGCGTGGCCATTTGCGAACAACTCGCCGATCCCTCGAAATGCAAAGGGATCGTTCCGCGAGAAGTCGTTCGCGTCATCTCGCCAGGATTGGTGACGGAGCGTGAACACCTCGACGCTGCGTCGAACAATTGGTTGATGGCGCTCGACGTTGGTGGCGAAGGGATTGGTCTCGGTCTGTTCGACATCTCAACGGGTGAGCTTTCCGTTGCCACGCTTGGGGATCTCACCGAGCTCTTGGCTGAGCTCGCGCGCACGCGGCCGAGAGAAGATCCTCATCGGTAACGCAAACGGGGAAGACCTTGGGCCGACGCGCCAAGTTCTCGGGAACGTGAATTCCAAGGCTACTGTCCGCGACGACGAGGACCTACCCATCGACGAAATGCAGTGGGGACTGCCGGAGAGTCCGGATGCGGACGAGCTCTCGGTTGCGGAACGACGCGCTGCCGCGCGCGCGCTCCGTTTGGCTCGCGCCTGCTACCCTGGACGCCAGCTTCCCGTATCTCGAGTGATGCGATGGGACCCGCGGGACAGCCTCGTCATCGACGAGGTGGCACAGCATCATCTCGAGCTTACGACGTCAACCAGTGGCGATTCGAAAACGACTCTGCTCAGCGTAATCGACGAAACGGTGACTGCCGCTGGCGCGAGATTGCTGCGTCGGTGGCTATTGTCGCCGCTTCGCGACGTAGCCCGAATTCGAAGGCGGCTCGATGCAGTGGAATGGTTCGTCGTCGAGTCTCGATTGCGGCAGAACCTACGTGGTGTGATGGATGGCGTCGGTGATCTCGAACGATTGGCGACGAGAGCCGCGTTGGGGGAGGCCAACGCTAGAGATCTTGGCGCGATTCGGGACGGGCTGGTCGCGTCACGCCAAGTCGTTGCCGTGCTCGATTCAATAGAGACCGATGAGGCTCGGGGCGTCCTCGGTCTCGCAGGCGAACCCGTCGATACGTTGCCAGATGTCGAGACGGAGCTGTCCCGTGCCCTCGTTGAGCGACCGCCCGCACAACCGAAAGATGGCGCAATCTTTCGTGCGGGGTACGACGCAGAACTCGATGAATGCGACGAGTTACGTCGTTCGGGTACGGAGCTCATCGTGGCACTCGAGTCCCGCTTGAAGCAGGAACTCGGCATTTCCTCGTTGAAGTTGAGATACACGCGCGTCTTTGGTTGGTACGCGGAGGTGTCTCGCGCTCAGGCAAGTCGAGTTCCCGAGACGTTTCGTCGGAAGCAAACGGTTGCGACGGGAGAGCGCTACAGCTTTGCGGAACTGGACGAACTCGCTGACAAGATTTCGAACGCGGACGAACGACATCGCGAACGAGAGCTCAATCTACTTCGTGAGCTCGTCGCGCTCGTCGGGGCACGTAGTGAGCGACTCAAGACTCTGGCGGCGCGCATCGCTCGTTGGGACGTATTTGCCTCTCTTGCCGAAGTTGCGCATCGCAATGACTACTGTCGACCGAACGTCGACGAGGGCTCCTTGCTCGAATTCGAAGAGGGTCGGCATCCCGTCGTAGAACGTCTTGCCGCGAGGGGCAAATTCGTCCCCAACGGCTGCTCGCTCGACTACGCGGCAGAGCGAATGTGGCTAATTACCGGCCCGAACATGGCGGGCAAGAGCACGTTTTTGCGACAGGTCGCTTTGGCGACGATTCTCGCCCAAATGGGCTCCTTCGTACCGGCGCGAAGAGCCACGGTCGGTCTCGTGGATCGCATCTTGTCGCGAGTTGGTGCCAGCGATAACCTGGCGCGCGGAGAGAGCACTTTCATGGTCGAGATGCGCGAGACCAGCAAGATCTTGCGTTCTGCGACCAAGAAGTCGCTCGTCATTTTGGACGAGATTGGGCGAGGGACGAGTACTTTCGACGGTCTCGCCATCGCGTGGTCCGTGGGAGAGTACCTCAACGAGGTCGTGGGCTGTCGTACGCTATTTGCGACTCACTACCACGAGCTGACGGAGCTTTCTGCTTCGAGCGACCAGATCGGCAATCGCAGCGTGAGCGCGCAAGAGGTAGAAGGGGAGCTCGTGTTCCTCCATCGTCTCGTTGAGGGTAGCGTGAGCCGCAGTTACGGGGTCGCGGTGGCGAAGCTCGCAGGTGTGCCGGAACGCGTCCTCTCCCGTGCTCGTGCGATCCTAAAGGCACTCGAAGCGGGGCGCAGCAACGAGGCGAAATTGACTGGACTCGTCGTTCGTCAGCGTCAGCAATTGGGTCTTTTCGAGGAACGTCCAGCGAAGGTCGACCATTCTCGCTGGCTCGCCGACGAGCTATCGCAGCTTCAAATCGAACGCCTCACGCCGATGGAAGCGTTGGGACTACTCGACCAGTGGAAACGCCGACTGAAAAACGCGTAGACGTATTCGTTGCGGACGAGAACATTGTCGTCGTCCTCGGTCACGATGCCTCTGGTACCGAGGGCGCTGCGTAGCGAGCTCGACTCGGAATTGGTCGTTCGTGTCATCCAAGTGCCGACGAGTGCGTGCGACGGCGCCGCGCTGGAACCGGTTCGAAGGATTCTTATCGGCTCGTCGGCGCGACCAGGTTTTGATGTTGCACGGTGGCAAGACTTCGGGCGGCAACCACCTGTCCGGACTGCAGCGAAAGCCCAAATTCCGTCTCGACCTTCGCCCTGAGCGCTGCCGCACTCGCCGATAGATAGGTGAGATCCCAAAGACGGACGAGCCCATCGTCACCACTCGAGATGAGTCGCACGGAATTGGGGTCGAAGAGTAGACTTCGAACGGTCCCTTGGTGCTCGTTGAGTGTGACGAGGATCTTGCTTGGCCAGGTCGACGAAAATAGCTGGATTGTTCGGTCCTCGCCGCCCGTGGCAACAAGGCCCATCAATTCGCTTTGGGCAATGGCGGTGGGTCTTCCGGAGTGGACACGGAGTCGGCCGACTTCGTGCATTTCTGCGAGCGAAACGAATACCGCGTAGCCATCGGCATCGACGGCCACCGCTGTGCCCTTGCTTTCGGATGCTGTGACGCCCATCACCCAACCCGGCCCGATCCGCACGGTTCGGAGCGCTCTAGCCGATGAAAGGGACCATTCGACCAGGTCTCCATTGCGCAGAGCCAATAGCACGCGATCTCGCGAGAGCGGTGCCATGGCTTGTATGGGCGCTGGCACGGTCTGCGTATCGCGGATCCGGATCGAGGTGAGATCGATCCGCACGAGAACTGGGCTTGTGCCGCCGACGAGGAGTGTACCGTCGGATTCGACGAACTTTAGGTCTCGTATTTCGGCAGTTGGGACCTGAACGTAACCTAACGGCACTTTCTCGGTCACACGCCACAACTCGACGTGCCTACCCGTTCCGCCGACGGCCATCAGATTTCGAGTTCGAGAAATAGCCAGCTTTCTCACTAGTTCGAGACGTAGCGGGAGACGATCGTTACACAGTCCGTCGCCCAGATGAAGATGGCATAGCCCTTGGTCACCCAGGCCGCCGAGAACGACCACCTTTCCTTCATCGACCCACGCCGTGCTCAGAACGTTACCTCGAGCCGTGAAGCGCGGAGCTGGTCGGCTCTCGCGCAACGCATATACGAGTGGAGCGCCATCCTTGGCAACGGCGAAGACTTCTCGCTCGGAGGCAAAACCGAGCTCCACCACTCCCGAGCCCTTCGGAGCGACACGCAGCGTCCTTTCCAATCTTCCACCATCGAAGAGATCGATCCCGGTGGTTGTGGATCCCACCGCAAACCACGCACCGTCCACTGACCAGGCGAGGCTCGAAATCGCACTTTCCGCCCGCAACGGCATCAACGATAGCTGTCTCGAGGCGACGTCCCAAATGAGCACCGAGCGGTCCGCTCCTCCGCTCAACAAAAGATTGCCGCGGGGAGGGAAAGCGAGCGCATGCACCGTCGCTCGGGCTTGCCCCAATCGTTCCGGTCGCGGAGCAGTCCGGTAGTCCCAGGTATAGATTTCTCCACGATAGGTACCAATGGCGAGTCTCTCGTCTCGTGACGTTACTGCAATTGCCGTTACCGGAAGCCCCAAGTCGTGTTCGGTAACGAGCGTTGCGCGCGCCGTGTCGAACACTTGGACCTTTCCTGCTTCGTCGCCGCGAACCAAGATTTCACCAGTTTCGGATGCAACGAGGATACCACCCGGTTTGGGCCCACCATTCCAGGCGTGGCTGGCGCCGGTAGTATCGAGTTGGAACACATCGCCATTGCCGGACATTTGGAGCCAACCTTTGCGGTTCAGCGAAACGAGCGAAGCATTGCGCGCTGGGACAGTCACGGTGGCCTGGTTCTTGTCACGATCGATGAACCTAATGGTGCTGCCGTCTCGGCAAGCGAGTTGCTTCAAAGCGATGTTCCAATGGGTCTCGCTACATTGCCCGGATTGCGGAACGGTGCTCGGCTGTAGGCGCTCGGTATTGGATTGGGCAATCACCAATCCGCGTGCATCTGGTCGCTCTACGAGTTCGAGCGCACCTGCTGCAAGTAGAGTGCTAGCGGCGTAGTCGCCCTGCTCGTAGCTCGTTCTGGCGCGCTGCAGGAGGACGTCGGACAGGCTGCTTTTTGCTCGTGCTTCTCCGTCGACTGCGCGACGATGCGCAGCGACTGCGTTGTCGCGCGCTGCGGAGACTCGGAGATAACTCGACGTGAGCAGCACCGATAAGGAAAGTGCGGAAAGTGCTGCTACCACGACGGCCGCACGATTCCGTCTCACGAACCGCCGTAGAAGCTCGAAAGATCCATACTCGTAGGCCGCTACTTTTTCGCCGGCTTGGTATGCGGCAATGTCTTTAACGAGCTCTCTGGCTGTTGGGTAGCGCTCGGATGGTTCGCGTGCCAGGGCTCTTTTGGCTATTGCTGCGAGATCTCGAGGGACATCCGGATACGTCGTCACGACGTCCTCCGGGCTCGCTGCGAGGATTGCCTCGACGAGTTCACTCAGGGTGCTTCCCGCAAAGGGCAACTTGCCCGTGAGTATGAAGTGTAGAACAACTCCCAAAGACCATACGTCCGCAGTTGGCTGGCATGCGTCCGTGGTCTGAAGCAGCCGTTCTGGGCTCATGTAGAGAGGGGTGCCGACGATGCCCCCGAGTTGGGTACGAAAACTGGCTGTGCCTTCCTTGAGCGAACGCATCGCCCCTGAGGAAGCAACTGGTGGATGACTGAGAGTCGCTGCGGAACGCAGGGAGTTTGGTGAGGCCTCCTCGACGATTTTAGCCAATCCCCAATCGAGGACGAATGTTTCGCCGAACTCACCGATTATCACGTTGTCTGGCTTTATGTCACGATGCACTACCCCACGACTATGCGCGTACGCGGTAGCTTGGCAGAGGCCAGCGAAGTGATTGACCAGTGCCAAACGTTCACTGAGTGATTTGGCATCGCGGATCGCGCTCGAGAGCGTGCGGCCACGAACGACCCTCATCGTGTAGTAAAGGCGGCCATCTGGTTCTCGACCGAGCTCGTATACCGGGACAATGTTCGGGTGCTCGAGTTGTCCCGTGATTCTCGCTTCTCGCAAGAATCTCATCGTCAGCGTCTGTCGTACGAGATCCTGGTCTTCCCCTTGGTCGAGAAGCTCCGGAAGGAGCTCCTTCAGTGCGACGTCACGCCCAAGTGAACGATTCGAACACCAAGAGGACTCGGCCGATGCCTCCACGGCCGAGTTCGCTCGGTCGGTCGTTGATCGAGCCGTAGATTTGCTCGAACTGACCTCGTGCGGACGGTTCAAGCAACGCAAGAGATGAATCGGCGGGAGGCTTCTCGGAGCGACCCAAAGGTGACGTTGCTGCGAACGCAATCGAATCGGCCGTCAATGAGAGTTCCAGGATCTTGGGCTTGTTCGGAATCGCCAGGACGTGAGCGCGATGAACGTCGTTCACGTCAGGCGTGAGCGGCGGTTGGTCGGGGGGGCACCTCGCCCCTTCTTCGTCGCGTTCTGGTGCACGATCAGGAGGCATCGCACGATCAACGTCGGGAGGAGCCAGCGGCGTTAGCGTTTCGCCGACTATCTCTGGTGAACGACGCGGTCAGTCGATGGGCGAACTCCCGTCGAAAAGGGGATTTCGGGAGTCTGGTTGCGCTTGGTTGTTACAAGATTACGCCTTGGCGCCGAAAATTCGTTTCCCATCCGTTTAGCTCAGCCCCAGGGAGGACGGGCATGGCGACCTTCTGGCCGACAGATTGTATCGCCGGATTTTGGCTCCGATGTGCGACGGTCGAATTGGCGTCCTCGAGGCTTGTCCCGAGACCGGCATGATGGCTCTTGAACGCGCCACCTTGGGAGGGCGGCAACGGGCGTTGCGAGAGCGCGCCCTGAATATGGTTCCCTCGCCGTGCAGCAAGGAGCGTTGCGAGAGCGCGCCCCGAAGACGTTCGCGGCGCTGCGTCAGGTGCGCGTTCGCGGCGCTGCGTCAAGTGCGCGTTCGCGGCGCTGCGTCAGGTGCGCGTTCGCGGCGCTGCGTCAGGTGCGCGTTCGCGGCGCTCGCGGTTCCGGTGGTTGCGCCGTTGCGCCGTCTTCAGGCCAAGCATGTTTCGGGTAACGACGCATCAGCTGTCGCCGAAGTGACGGATAGTGCGTCGTCCAAAAGCCTCGGAGGTCGTTGGTGATCTGTACGGCGCGTTGATTTCGGCGCAAGTAAGTGGACCGTAAGCTCGATGCGACCACGAGCGATCTTTGGGGTCTCCGCCATGCCGAAAAAGTCCTGGAGGCGCGACTCGATCCATGGGGTCTGTCCCGGCTCGTAATGTACGGAGCACCTCCGTCCCCCAGGCAGACTCACGTATTCGGGGACGTCCTTTCTGAGACACTCCGGAAGTGGAGGCGGCAGACTCTCTGCTACACCTTTGGCCAAATCTTTGGCTTCGAGCGTGGTGAGGGAATTGTCACATGCGATGAGTCCTGCAGCGGCTTGCTCGAGTACGGTCTCGAAATCGTCGATGATTTCGGGCACGATTCTGCGCTTCGCAGAGCAGACGTATTCGACAGCCAAGGCTCGAAAGTTCTGGCGCGCGGAAGATTCCGCGTTCCCTCGCTTTGGCAAGGAGGATGCGAGCCGTTTCAGGACCTGGACGTGCAGGCCGGCGGCTCTCGTCGATGGTCAAGGAACCGAGTTTGATGCGGCTGCGTTCCTCGACTCGTCCGGGCGGTTCGGTCCACACGAGTTCGTCTTCGCTTTCGAGCTGATCGGCAGCGACATCGAGCAGTAGATCTGGGTCCAACTCCGACGCCATTCGGATGACGGTTTCTGGCGGGCGTCCAGGATTTTGCCGTTCCTCTACGTCGATTGCAACGATGAGGCTCGCTTCGACGACGACGCTTCGTTCCGAGAGTCGCGCAGAGTGTCCACCACGCAAGACGAAGCCTGGCTCACGAGGTACGCGTCGCTTCGCTACCCGATCGGGGTAAGCCAACAGTGCCGCGACAGATAGCGTCTCTTCCCGTCCTTGTGGCGTCCTGGTGTTGAGCATACCTCCAGACGCACGAGTCTTCGTTGCTGTCGTTTCGAGGGCACGCTCCAGCCTCGAAGCTGCTTGGTTGACGCTTCTCGTTGCTCGCACATCGAGACCGAGCTCGACCAAGGATCGGTGGTCGAAATTGAGTTCTTGGGCCCACTCGTAGAGCTCGACGAGTTCGAGCAGGTCCGAAGAACCTGCAACGACGTCCCTCTGCCGGTTGGACCTTCCATGCGATGCACCAATTCGGTCGAGTCGAATATCTCTTTCGGCAAGTAGCGCAGCTGCGATCGCGCCGAGGGCGCATTGGTCGCGTTCCATACACGCGAGAGCAAGCCGCGCCAATCGTGGGTGAATGCCGAGTGGCAACATTCGTCGTCCGAGGTCCGTCAGATCATGGTGTTCGTTCACTGCGCCGAGCCAGACCAACAGCTGATGAGCGGCCGCGATCTTTGCCGGATCGGGACAATCGAGCAGGCTCACGTGCCTTGCGTCGGAGACTCCACAGCCGTGAAGCAAGAGGAGTGCCTCGCTGAAATCCAGTCGCAAGATCTCCGGAGTATCGAACTCTGGTCGCGCATCGAAGTCCCCTTTGCTATAGAGCCGCAAGACGTGACCCGGAGCGATTCGACCTGCTCGTCCGCCTCGCTGTGTCGCCGACGCTCGCGAAATCTTCGTCAGCCGAAGTGTCGAAATTCCCGATGCGGTTGGAGTTTGCAGACTTCGAACTAGACCGGAATCGATGACGGACGTGATCCCGTCGACGGTCACCGAGGATTCGGCGACGTTCGTGGACAAGACGACGCGGGGGCGAGATCCTGGTTCGATGGCTTTCGCTTGCTCTGCGATGGGGAGCTCGCCGTGGAGCGAAAGCAGATCGTATCCCGCCGTTTCGCAGATACCGGTTAGCGAATTGGTACACCGGCGGATCTCCGCAGCGCCCGGCAAAAATACGAGGATACTACCCTTTGGGTCTTCGCGGAGCTGCGCGCGCACCGCGCTTGCGACACGTTTCTCGAGCGGACGATCGTCTTGTGGTGATTCGAAGGACTCGGTAAGTGGAAACGTGCGTCCCCGACAGTGCAGTCGAGGGCAACCTCCGAGGTGCTCGGCTACCTTGGCCCCGTCCAACGTGGCGCTCATGACCACGAGTCTCAACTCGGGGCGCTCGTCAGCAAGGCGCAAGAGGAGCGCTAAGGCCAGATCGGTATCCAGGTGGCGCTCGTGAAATTCGTCGAGGATCACGCAGTCGATACCACGGAGTTGCGGATCGCTTTCGAGTCGACGTAGCAAGATGCCGCTCGTTACATATCGTAATCTCGTTGCGCGAGTCGTTTTGTCTTCGAAGCGAACCGTGTAGCCTACGGCTTCACCGAGCGGCTCGCGTCTTTCGCTTGCGACGCGATGGGCAACCAAGCGAGCGGCAATGCGGCGTGGTTCTGCAACCCAAATCTGCCCCGTGAACAGACCTGCGTCGAGCAAGCTAGGAGGCACGCGCGTTGTCTTCCCAGCTCCAGCTTCTGCTTCGAGGACCAACCGAGGGCAGGATCGAAGACTCTCGATAATCGCGGGCAGCAGGGCGTCGATGGGCAGCGGTTGCATCGTCTGGTGATCGGGGGGCGAACTGTGGGCCTGGCCTGTTACTGGACAAATCAGCGATTTTGTCGAAGCGCAACGGCCAAGCGCACCACGTTCGCGAGGACTTTCGGAACTCTGGCAACGAGATTGATGGATGGTGGGCGTTTCTCCATGACGCGCACGGGGATCTCGACGATTTCAAATGTGCGCGTTCCGCGCGGATGACCAGCTCACTCGCGAAGACGTCTCGGTCGACCACACAGGCTCGTACGATGGGAAGAATCGATTTGCGTCGTAGCGCCTTGAGTCCGTGAGTGTCCGTTCCCTTGAAACCGAGCAGGAGCCGAAGCATCGTCGAATAGAGCTGGCTTGCCGCATGTCGCGTGAGCGGGCGCTCGTCGCTGGCACCCGCGAGGAGCTTCGATCCAATGACTACGTTGATTTCCGGGTTGGCGAGCAATTCCAACGCGCGGGCATGAAAGACCGTATCGCAAAGATCGATTTCCTCGCAGATGACAATCTCGCCAGTCGCAGCCAGAATCCCTTCGCGTAACGCTCGTCCGTAGTTCGGCTCTGGGACGGACAGGATGCGAAGATTTCCGAGCTTGCGACTCAGTTCTTTCGCAACCTCGAGCGTTGCGTCCGTCGAACCATTCTCTGCAAGGAGTAACTCCCAATCGTATGGAACGTCCATCAATCGCTCGCGGAGATCGATCACAGCCGCGTGGAGAATGGCCTCTTCGTTATGAATGGGGACGACGATCGAGACTTTGGGACCAGTTGCATTCATGGCTGGGCACTGCTGACGAGCGCGACGGCTTCTTCGCCGAACCGCAAGGCGTCTTCCATTGACGAGTAGTTCCACCCACCATAACGCCCAGTGGTGATGATTCCGACCGAGGTTAGGTAGCGTTGAATGACGTCGAGTGAAGGGCTTCGTCGATCGTCGTAGATGACGTAGGCGTGACTCAAATGGCGGAGACGATGAAACGCGACGTCATCTGGAGATTCGATGATTCCCATCTCTTCGAGCCCTGCGAGGACGCGGGGCCAAAGACGGTCCAGTTGCGGCATTTCGCGTTCGACGAGTTCCACGTAGAGGTTCGCCGCTCCCGCGGGTGCCATGTCAGCCGAAAACGCCGCGTAATTGCCGACGCGATAAAAGGGAAATCGCTCTTCAGGTACGTATATCCAGTGAAATGGCAAGCGTGGCTGTCGGTGGAGGGCAACATCTAAATAGTAGAGCGCACTACAACGGAGATTCTTTGTCGCTGCCAAGACCGTCTGTGGGAGGTCGTCGATCAGGCTTAGCAAAGCAGGTAAGGGTAGGGTGCTGATGAGGCGGTCATATGTGATCGTACCGTCGTCGAGACTGCAGGTCCGCCGCACTGGGTCGATCCGCCGCGGGATGACGCTTCGGTGTATCCTACGCAGTCGACGTTCGAGTGCGGCGCTAAGCTCGCCGATCCCGCGTCGTGGATAGTACCCCACGACGTTGTATCCGAGCTCACGCGTCTTGACGCCGAAGGCGCCAGCGAGCACGTCTTCGAGCTCAGGTTGAGGCACGAATCGTTCACACCATTCGGTCGTCACTTCGCGCGGAGCAACACCCCAGAGTCGTCCGTTGTACGGAAGCATGAAGCGCTCGGCAATTGGGTCGCCGAAATGGATTCTGCAGAATTCCTCGAAGTTCCGTGGTTTCGCCGTGGCGGGGTGCATCTTGGCACGGAGAAAACCAAGGACACACTCGTAGGCGACATCGCGCGGAAGACCAAAGGTGTTCGATTGGTACGGATATCGCGTGAAAACTCGCTCAGAATACACCAAGCTCTGCCGGTGAATTTCGAGCGGCGGCTCGTCGAGAAGCTGGAGGATTCGATTCCGTCGTCGGTCATCCTTCAGATGGAGTAGATGGCCCGTGCGATCGAATCGATATCCCTGTTCTTCGACGGTGACGGCATGTCCGCCGGCCACGGCCTCGCGTTCGAGAAGCAAGTAGTCCGCCCCCGAGGATTCGAGTTGCAGTGCGGCACTCATACCGGTCAAACCGGCACCGAGGACGAGGACTTGACACGAAGAAGTGGGGGAGGTCACGCCTGGATTGGTGACGCGCTGATGTGCGTCGACCAGCCCAGGTCTGTCCGAATTGTTGCCGATTGGCTAGGTCATTTCCCTTCGGCGACGCTTGGTCCACGGAGAAATGGCCCAAGATAAGGCGATTCCCCGACCGACGACGATGCTACGGCGCCCTTCGCGCACAGCCTCCGAATGGTCCGATGGCAAGCATCCACTCGGACCGCGCGTTGTGGAGTCGCCTGGCGAGGGCGCCTAGTCTCGCACGAGACGTTTCAGTTTCTCGACGTGGGGACTTCGCGGATGGTGGGCAATGAATCGCGCTGCCTCCCTTGCCGCCTGTTCCCCGCTCCCGGCAACGGCCAACGCTTCGATGCGCAAGACGGCGGCTTCCTGACGGAACGCCCCCTTTGGGTAACGTTTCACGTATTGGCCGAGGAGCACTAGTCCCTGTGAGGGATTGTTTGCGCGAATGGCAGTTCGTGCCTGATCGAGCATGCGAATCTCCGCGCTGAGATCGACCGGCTTCTGCATCGTGCCGCGAGGCGCAATGGCAGACTGTTCGTCATCGACCTCCAATGTCAGGTCTTCGACTGCAATGGCTGGGATTGGGTCGACCAGCTGCGCTCGTGGATCTTCCGTTGGCGAGCTTTGGGACGAGACTGGCAAAGCGTGGCTTGGCTCTAGTGGACGCTCCTGTCGGCTAGGCGTCGGAGTCGTCGATACCGAACCAACGACCATACCGGCGATGATGGCGACGATGACGGAAATGGTTGGCCGTAGCGGCTGCGGCAGCCTTCACGCCAGACGTCAGAAAGGCGAACTCGGCCAAGAACAGCGCTCGTCGCATTCGCCGGCGATGGGACGGAGACGGCTGTTCGGAACGAGCCGCCCGCAGCACGAAACGTTCGAAGTTCGTACTGTCGGATAAGAGGAGCCGCTCTGGATCCTTCATGATTGCCTCGATTGGCGCAGTGAGCGCTCCGCCCGCAGCGCTTGAGTTCGAAATGCGTCTCGCGCACGCCGCAATCGGGAGGCTACGGTTCCAAGCGGGATTTGGAGCAGCTCCGAGATTTTGGCCGTTGATAGCTCTTCGAGTTCGAAGAGCACGAACACCGTGACGAGATCCGTGTCCATTTTAGCGAGAATTTGATCCATCAAGGCGACCGCTCGATTGTGATCGGTCAACTCCTCTTGTCGGCTCCCTTCGGATTGCCGGAGGTCCATGTCATCTTCGAGTTGGCAACGTTTCTGCCGTCGCAATAGGCTCCGAGAGAGCCTGAGCGCAGTCCCAAAAAGAAACGCGCGCTCACTCTCGGGACGGATGTCGCCCAGTCGTTCGGCGGCAATCAAGAAGACCTGTTGGGTCGTGTCCGCTGCAACGTCACCGTCGAGACCCAGCCGGCGCAATAGTCGCCAGATGAATTCATGGTGCTCAAGGAACATCCGCTCGAGTCGGTCACGCGCTGGGTTCATCGTTGCGCCGTCAACGCCAAGGACGGATGCGGTCGCCATGGGCACAAGGGGTAATGCACAGGCGGGCCGGCACGATCACCGAAATCGATAAGAAAGGCCAGCCTGGGCCCCCAATACCGCCACCGGCGTATCGTGGAATGCCTCTGGCGCAAATTGGTAGGTATCCCGAATCAGCGGAAATATCGAGCGTCCATGAAGGATGGCGGCCCAGTGAGGAGCCAGCCGGAGAGCTAATTCGGCCCCTCCGCCGGGTGCCAGCCAAAGCCTCTGGTGCGTTTCGGGTTCTACGGTTTGGCGGCCGGACGACGCCATCAGCCCCACTTCGAACACGGCGCAGGTTCGCAGTTCGAGGGGTTCCAATCTTGCGAGTAGTGGACAACCTTCGAACAGCCCCAACGAGAGAGAAAAGTCCGCGACTCCGCCCGCCGCTCGAAAATCGTTTCGCTGCGCCTGCGCGAGGCTCACTCGAAATGAGGGTGAAAGCATCGAATCCCGCAGCATCGTCACTCCGACGCCGAATTCCGCTCCGAGCATCCAGCCCGGTGTGGCTCCACGGTGTCCGAGGACGGAGAAGTCCAGTGACCATTCCGAGCCGGTTGTTCGTAGCGATGGCGGTGTTTCTTCGACCGACTCGGGCCGCTCGATCCTCGTCTTCCGCAGTGGTCACCGACGTATTCGTGGGTTTCTTCGCCGCGGAGGAAGCATTTGCGCTGTCGGCGGTCGGCGTTCTGCCTGTCGCATTGCTAGTCGGGGTGGTCGTTATGGCTGCGTTCGAAGTGGACGACCCACCAACGCTTTCGTTGGTTGTGCTGGCGTCTCGTTCGACTGCACTTGGATCGAGCGTGACCGCGGTCACGAGGGCTAGGGCGTCAATCGCTTGTTCGCAATTCCCTGCCTGCAGCGTACGAGTGAGAACGGTCCCGTCGCGGCGACGAAGCGCCATTGTCGCTTTGAGTCGACCATTCGAAACCGGAGAGATGCGCGCATCGACGATGAGAGCCGACTCCTCGGAACGGAATCGGATCTTGTCCGAGCGGACTCGGACACGATCGACGAACCAGGCCTCCGTGCCGCAGCCTTCGGGCAGCGTCAGCTCGAGTCGCGCAGCAACCTCGTCGTTCGACACAGCCGCGCTCGATGCCAATGATTGAGCCCGTCCCTGATGCGCAAAGGCGAGCCAACACGTTGCCAGGAGGACGCCACAGCGAGTGCTCTGTCGCACACTCGCCGCGTATCGTGTTTGGCGTCGTTTGGGTCCGAGCATCGTCGTTGTGATGTCCCGCGGAATGCAACAGTGCAGGGCAGGGAGAGGGAGGCTGGTCGTTGCAGGGGAGGCTAGCACTCGAGGTATAGCTCCGTCATCCGCGACCGTTTCAGTCGGCAGATGACCTATTTTGCGGGGAGCATCGGGAGGACCGCCATCAACCAAGTCCAATGGTTGTAGATCGGAGAGCCGTTAGGGCGACCGTCGACGTCATTGCTTCTTTCGGCACGCGAACGCCTCGCCGCATGGCTCGGTTACGTCCTTTCGCGTCGCTCACGCAGACGCGCTTGCTTCCCACTCCGCATTCCGAACCGGTGCATTCCAAGCCGGAAGATTGATTGGCCGGCGCATCGGGTGAACGAGCGGGTGAGGGACCTCTTCTTTCAGCTATTTCGGCGATGTCCGCCTATGAGTTCGGCATTGTCGGAGTCCACTCGGCGCGCCGCGACCAGTCGTGGCAACTCGATGCGCCGCGACCAGTCGTGGCAACTCGATGCGCCGCGACCAGTCGTGGCAACTCGATGCGCCGCGACCAGTCGTGGCAACTCGATGCGCCGCGACCAGTCGTAGCGACTCGGCGCGCCGCGACCAGTCGTAGCGACTCGGCGCGCCGCGACCAGCCGTGGCAACTCGATGCGCCGCGACCAGTCGTAGCGACTCGGCGCGCCGCGACCACCCGTAGCGACTCGATGCGCCGCGACCAGCCGTAGCGACTCGATGCGCCGCGACCAGTCGTAGCGACTCAATGCGCGTCGGCCCAATTGGTGGCCGAGCCCACGTCGACTTCTAGCGGAACGGAGAGGTCCATGACGTGCTGCATCACCTCGCTGATGCGCGCCTTGGCTAGGTCCACTTCCGCGTCGGGTACCTCGAATACCAGCTCATCGTGGACACTCATGATCATGCGAGCGCCCGGCGTAATGGGCTCGTCCAGTTTGAGCATTGCGAGTTTGAGCAGATCTGCCGCAGTGCCTTGAATCGGCATATTCATCGCCATTCGCTCGGCAGCGAGGCGAACGGAACGATTGGCATTGTCGATCTCGTTGAAGAGTCGGCGTCGGCCAAGCAGACTGCGAACGGCCTTGCCGTGTCGAGCGTGCTCGAGCGTTTCGTTCATGAATCGGCGCACGCCGACGTACTTGCGATAATACGCCGCGATGAACTCGCCGGCTTGGTGCCGCGGGATCCCTAGCGCGGACGCCAGACCGCTCTCGCCTTGGCCGTAAATGACCCCGAAATTCACCGCTTTGGCCTGGCGGCGCATCTCGTCGGTCACTTCCGCCTCGGCGACTCCGAACACGGCCGCGGCCGTGCGGAGATGCACGTCTTCCCCATTCGCGTACGCGGATAGCAACTCGGGATCCTGCGCGAGGTGAGCGAGGACGCGAAGCTCGATCTGAGAATAGTCGGCGCTGACCAACTTCGTTCCAGTGGGAGCGACGAACGCCTTTCGAATGGACCGTCCAAGGCTCGTGCGGATGGGGATATTTTGCAGATTGGGGTCGGTCGAACTGAGTCGTCCCGTTGCGGCAATGGTCTGCTCCCAGGAGCTATGAACGCGACCGGTTTTCGGATCGACCAAGTTCGGCAGAGCATCGACGTACGTCGATTTGAGCTTGGCCACCTGGCGATGAGCCAGAATGAGTCGCGGAAGCGGATGTTCGTCCGCGAGTGCTTCCAAAGTTGCAGCATCCGTCGAGCGACTCGTCTTCGTGCGCCGAATGGGCTTGAGCGAGAGCTCGTCGAAGAGAATCGTCTCGAGTTGACGTGGTGCGTTGACGTTGAAGGGATGTCCAGCGAGTCGGATGGCCTCTGCCTCGAGACGAGCCATTTCCCGCATCCATGGCTTGGGACATCTCGGAGAGTCTGCTCGTGTCCACGAGGACGCCCCTGAGCTGCATATTCGCGAGAACCTTCGCCAAGGGAAGCTCGACGTCGAAAAACAGTGCGTCAAGCCCCTCGTCTCGGATGCGACGCATCAACTCTGGCGCGAGTCGACGTACGAGTGCCGTCTCTCGACCTGCTCGCACTTCGAGCGCGTGCAGCTCCTCTGCGCCAACGGACTTCGCCGTGCGTCTGCGAGGTGCGTTCGTGTGAACACCACCGCTCTTCTCCGCCAAATGACGCTGAGCGAGCGATTCGATGTCGTGTGCAGACTCCGGATCCAGGAGGTAGCTTGCAAGCTCGGTATCGAAGCTCAGGTTCGCAGTTCTAACCGACAGCCCCAACAACGCCAACCATTGGGACCGAGCGCCGTGCGTTTGCAGCTTCACTTCTGGACGCGCAAACTGCGTCGCAAGAATCGGTCCCAGTTGTTGTAGCGGAACGCCAACGCGACTGACTTCGAGTGACGAGATCGGTACTACGATTGTAGTTGCGTCGGGAAACCCCAATGCGAGAGCGACGGCGGGTGAATGCGTCTTTGTGTCATCTGCACGCAGAATCGAGAAGCTCCATGGTTCGGCTGTGCTCGCGGCTGTCAGCCGATGAAGGAGCTCTTCGAGTTGCTCGACGCGTTCTGCCGTGTTCGCGAATTGCGCGCTCACGGAAGACGCGGTAACGAGTGATACGCTCGACTCATCCGGCGTCCGTATTGGGTCCGAGCCACCGATCCCGGCGTCCGGTGCGGTAGTAGCGGGTTCACTCGCTACCTTGGCGATACCCAATCCCGCCGCGAAGCGTGTAAATCCAAGCTCCGTGTACAGGGAATACAGTCGAGGCGCGTCTCGACCGGTCCAGAGTGTCCGCGCGGGATCGATATCCGAATCGCAGTCGCAATGTAGTTCGACGAGTCTTCGACTGAGTCGGGCTAGCGCTTCGTGTTGGATAAGCAGCTCGCGTATTCGCTTTTTTGCGACGCTGCCGACGTTCGCATAGATGCTGTCGAGCGAACCGAACTGAACCAGCAACTCAGCGGCGGTTTTGGGCCCAATCCCAGGGACGCCCGGAATGTTGTCGGAGCTGTCTCCCATCAACGCGAGTAGATCCCCGAGTTGTTCGACAGCGACGCCGAACTTCTCCGCGACTTCGGGGGGACCGATGACCTTGTCACGCATGGTGTCCCAGAGCCGAACGTCTTCGCAGCAAAGCTGCATCAAGTCTTTGTCAGCACCGATCACCAGCGACTTGAGACCTTGGCTTCGTGCGCGGGATACAGCCGTTGCAATGAGGTCGTCGGCTTCGTAACCCTCCTTCTGCCAGACATGAGGAGTGAAAGCTCGAACGACCTCGCTCGCGCGTCTTAGCTGTACGATGAGATCATCTGGGGGCGTCGGTCGATTGGCTTTGTATTCCGGGTAGATTTGAGCGCGAAATGTCGCTCGTCCCGAATCGAGCGCAATGGCGAGGCGCTTCGGACGAACGTCTTTGACGAGTCGCTCGAGCATCGCCACGACCCCGTACACGGCATGCGTGGGTTCTCCCGTCGGGCTACTCAGGGGGCGAATGGCGTGATACGCGCGAAAGAGATGGGCGCTCAGATCGACGATCACCATTACGTCATCGGAGCCGGGTGCGAAGAGCGTCGTGGGCATTCGACGATGCCTCTACCAATTGGGGAGGCCTTCCGCACGCCCAGCTCGGAACTCGGCGTTGACGTGCGATGTTCGCTCGCGGGGCATCGAATCGAAGAGAATGGAGCGGTCAATGGGCCGAAGGCCTTACAGGACAACCGAGGCTGGCCTGGTCTCACCGATTTGGGCTACACTCGCGCTTCTATTGCCAGGTGAAACGAACATGCAACCCGATTCAGGTGAGATTGTCGCAGGAAAGTACCGTCTGACGCGACTCATCGGGCGGGGGGGCATGGGCACCGTGTGGGAAGGGGTGCATATCACCCTCGGAACGCGCGTCGCCGTGAAGTTCATCGACGGCACCGTGGCGGAAAGCCCTGAGGCGCTCCATCGGTTCGAGAACGAGGCCCGAGCGGCTGCGCGTCTCAACAGCAAGTACGCCGTTCAGGTCTACGATCACGGCACGACTCAGGATGGGCGTCCATTCATCGTGATGGAGTTCCTCCAGGGTGAACCACTCGACGCCCGTTTGGAGCGTGAGAATCGGATCCATCCCCTCGAGACGGCAAAGATTATCGCTCAAGTCTGTCGTGCCCTCTCACGTGCACATGCGGCCGGTATCGTTCATCGCGATCTCAAGCCGGAGAACGTCTTTCTCGTGTGGGACGACGAGGATCAAGCCAACGTCGCAAAGGTGGTCGACTTTGGGATTGCGAAATTCACCAGCAATCAACTCGGCGTTTCCTCGTCGACGAGAACGGGATCGTTGCTCGGAACGCCCTATTTCATGAGTCCCGAACAGGCGCGAGGCCTTCGAACGGTGGATCACCGCACGGATCTCTGGTCCCTCGGCGTCATCGCGTTTCGCTGCATCGTCGGAAGACTTCCCTTCGAAGGCGTCTCGGTGGGTGACTTATTGGTCAAGATTTGCACCGCGCCCATTCCCGTGCCGTCGCAGGAGTGTCCGGACTGCCCAGCGGGATTCGACAGTTGGTTTGCCCGTGCCATGCAGCGAGAGCCATCGGACAGGTTTGCCTCGGCGCAGGAACTCGCAGATCAGTTGCTTGCCGTTTGTGGCGGAGCATGCACCTCACTGGCGTCGGGGATCCTGGACGGTTCCGAACCCGCGCTCGCCTTGAGGGCTTCTGGTGGGACTACCCCAGTCGGAAATCGCTCCCGGTGTGACTGCCCCTGGCACCCCCGACACGACTGGTGATGTCTTTGCCCGAACTGCGACGACCGCGGTTCGGAAGCCATCTGCCGCTCGTTTGGCGACCTTGGCCGGTGCGGTGGTGCTCGGTCTGGCGCTTCTGATTTGGGGGTTGGTGCGTCGTGGTGACGTAGAGCAATCGAACATCACTCACGAACCCAGCGCCGCGATCGCGCAGGCGCCCGTGGCGAGCAGCCTCACGACCGTCACCGCGAGCGCCCCGAGCACTCCGTCTTCCGAGGCTGTGGGGGGAAGCGCCGGAGTCCTCGCTGCGACGTCATCTCAAGGGGGCGCGCCACCAGACGTCGAGCGAGGTAATTCTCGACCGAGCACTGCGGGCACCCAGCATAAGGGGGCGGCGCCGGCAAAGGGGGCGACCCCATCTGGCAACAATCGCGTGCGCCCCCCTGAAAACAAGCCCATCGACGTGGGTTACTAAAGGGGCGTACGAGCTTCGCAAGGGGTGAATATGGGGTGGGGACGCGCGAGATCTCTTTTGGCGGTGATGGGGGAAATGGTACATCCTGCCTGGCTCTGCCAGTTGTGGCGTCGTTGAGCGGTGTGGTTCGATGCGCCCATGGGGGGACGCGAAGGTCACATGAGAAGTCGTAATTTCGTTCTGGGTTGGATGACTGCTGCTGCGGTGCTTTCGTCTCTCCACTGGTCAGCGGTGGGCATGGGCCAATCGGCTGCAGACAAGGCCACCGCGCGTCAACTCGCGACCGAGGCCATTCAGCTGTATCGGCAGGACCGTTTTCGCGATGCCCTAGACAAAATGGAAAGGGCGGAGGCGCTGTTCGATGCCCCGGTGCATCTGCTCTACATCGCGCGAGCCAATGCGAAGCTCGGCAAGGTCGTGGAGGCCGCGGAGGTCTATCGCCGTCTCATTCGGATTGAACTTTCTGCACAGGCCCCGCAGACCTTTCGTGATGCCGTTTCCGACGGACAGAAAGAACTGGCTGACCTCGAACCGAGAATACCGGCGCTTCGGATCGAAGTCGTTCCAGCAGAGTTGAAGGACGTTCGGATCATGATTGACGACGAACCCGTCTCATCGGCGATCCTCGGCGTCAATCGCCCCACGAACCCTGGTTCCCATACGGTGAAAGTCGAAGCGAAGGATCATCTCGCCAAGACGCAACAAGTCGTGCTCGAAATGGGCGCAAAGGAAGCGGTGACAATCGAGCTCTCTCCGGGAGCGAACACTTCGAGTTCACCAATGGCGGGAGGCAAACCAGAGGGGTCGGACGGTGCTGTTTCGAGCGGTACTGCAGACGCGACTGGTGCATCGGGGGCCACTGCGTCCGGTGGCGGCGGCACGAGCAATCGCCCGAGGCTCAAACTCCTCGTCGGTGGTCTTTTGGAGACGACGCTTTCCGCAGGCAGAATCGACAAGACCGACGGTGCGGGAAGTGCCGACGAGCGTCGTCTCGCTCAACGGTTCGGTCCTTCCGGTGGTCTGGAGATTTACGGAGGTCTCTCGATTCCCGTTGGTCGTTATCGCCTTGCGCCCTTGCTCTTCATCGGTGCACAGGCGCACTCGCCGGGACCGCTGTACAAAAAGTCGATCGGGGCAAGCTACGGAATGGTCGAAGAAAAGGACAAGACCTACGTCCTTGAGACCTCGCCCGTGAGCGCGCAAATCGGGATCGGCGTGCGCTTCGACACCGCTCCGACGGCGCCGTGGTCCTTGGGCGGATTCGGCGAACTCGGACTCGTGCTGCGGCAGATCTACACGACTTCGGCGACGCTCAAGGACGGAGGGAACTCCTGCAAGTTCACGGAGGAGTACTTGGGGTCGGGGTTGAGACTCGCAGGCGGTGCTCTCATGCCAGTGTCACGAGCGTTCATCTTGGAAGGTCGGCTCGGCTGGACCGCGGGGGTCTTCGACAAGGCGAGCCTCTCTCCGGGCTGTGGCGGTTTGCCAGACACTCCCGAGGCGGACATTCGAAGTGGCGATCAGGCAGTGCACAGCACGTTCAGTCTCGGCGTTGGTGGGCAGTTCGGATTCGGCCTTTGAGCAGCTGCACTCTGACTGCCCGTGACGTCGGAAGACCTCAGCGTTCCTCGCGCGCCTCGGTGCGTCGCGAGGTTACTGTGCGGTCGTTCGGTCTCTCGTGGTGGATGTGAGGTATAATGGCCCCATATCCCGGTCTGATTCCTCGGTGTCGTAGGGGTGAACGCCTGCCCGAGGTCCGCTCGGACTCCGGTCTTCGATGGTCATTCATCGGACCGGAGCAGCACCCCGAGACGGTCAGATGCTGGAAAACACTTTTGAAGTACAGCACCTACACTTAGCTGCAATGAATTACATTTGAATGACAATTGGGTTTTTGGGCGGTGCTAACTCGCATCACTAGAAGCCTATGACGATGCTGTTCGTGGCACTGTACTTCGCCGTTCTCTTGGCCCTCTGTTCGTACGGCCTACACCGGGCCCACCTGGTGTGGATGCTCTGGCGGTACCGCAAGACCATCGGAACGCTCAAGACTCGCGTCGTTGCCGAGGAGGATCTCCCGATCGTAACCGTTCAGCTTCCGCTGTACAACGAGGCAACGGTGGTCGGCCGTCTACTCGAAGCCGCAGGTTCTCTCGAATATCCAAGGGAGAAGCTCGAGATTCAGATCCTCGACGACTCCACCGACGAGACGCGCGTCATTGCCCAGCGTAAGGTTTTGGAGCTTTGCGAGCGTGGTGTCGACGCGGTTTACGTGCGTCGTCCCAATCGCCACGGTTACAAGGCCGGTGCCCTCGACTACGGACTGGCTACTGCAAAGGGCTCCCTCGTGGCCGTTTTCGATGCGGACTTCATTCCGCAGCCGGAGTTTTTACGCGAGGTCGTCGGGCACTTCGAGGATCCGACGATTGGAATGGTTCAGACGCGTTGGGGTCATCTCAACCGTGACAGCAGCATGTTGACGGGGGTTCAGGCGTTGATGCTCGATGGGCATCATCTCGTCGAGAATCGAGCGCGCTTCGGTGCGGGTTGCTTCTTCAATTTCTCTGGTACCGGTGGGATTTGGCGCCGTGACGCTATCCAGGCTGCCGGTGGCTGGGAGCATGACACGTTGACGGAGGATCTGGATCTCTCCTATCGAGCGCAGCTCGCCGGATGGCGTTTCGTGTATCGTCCAGACGTCATCACGCCTTCGGAACTTCCCGAGGACATGTCCGCGCTTCGCGCTCAGCAATTCCGTTGGGCCAAGGGCACGGTTCAGACCGCGCGGAAGCTGCTTCCCACTATCGTCCATGCTCCCATCGAGCTCCGTCAGCGGATCGAGGCGGTGTTCCACATGACGCCCCACTTTGCCTATCCGTTGATGATGTTGCTGAGCATCCTGTTGCTTCCAGCGTTGTGGCTCATGCCCGCCACGGACTTCCGGATGATGCTCATTGTCGATTTGCCACTTTGCCTCGGTGCAACGGGCTCACTCGTGACGTTCTATGCTGCTGCGGAGCGTGCTCAAGGTCGTGGGATTTTGGGTGCGGTATCCAAGATGCCGGCGCTCATTGCAATTGGGGCAGGGCTCTCGCCGCACCTCAGTAAAGCGGTGTTCGAGGGAATGCGCGCCATGGCCGGAGAATTCGTGCGAACCCCGAAGCGCGGTGAAAATCGTGGGCGTTATCATCAGCGTGCCCAGTGGCCCGTGGTCGAAACCATGTTGGCTGCCGTGAGTTTGGCAAGCGTGGTCGTGTCCATCCAAACGAATCATTGGTTCGCAACGCCCTTCGCGGGGCTGTTCGCGTGGGGTTACGCTTACGTCGCGGTCCGAGTATTTGCCGAGCAATTCCAGTCCCGTCGGGACTCCCTCGTGCCTGCGAAAGACGCTGCTTCCGTCGAAGCCTGATTGCTGGGCGTTCCCTTTCGGCTCGTCGCGGTTCGGCATGAGAAATGCCGTGCCGTGACCACCGAGGGGCGCGACGGAACTCCAGTGGCGGCTTGGGCAGGCGGACGCATCGCGCGGACCGCTTACTCCGAGTTGGTTTTTCTCCACTGGAACGCGGTGGAACATTGGTCAGGGCGACGATCAGCTGGAAAACTTAGGCGCGGCCTGTTGGCCGCGTCTCCTATTTACAGAGGTGCATGCGATGGATGTAAACCGTACCCCATGGACATTCTGCGGAGCACGCGTAGGATGACGGCCATGCGTAAAGGATCCGCGCATGGGGAGGACCCAGCGGATATCGAGGGGATACGCACCCTCGAGGGGGCTCGGATGACCAAAGCTGACATCGTGCATGCGGTCTACAATCGTTTAGGTGGGTTTTCGAAGAAGGAGGCGGCGGATCTCGTCGACCTCGTTTTCGAAACCATGAAAGAAACGTTGGGCCGCGGCGAAAAGATCAAAATTTCTGGATTTGGAAACTTCGTATTGCGTGACAAACGCCAGCGCCAGGGGCGAAATCCCCAAACGGGCGATCCCATACTCATCACGGAGCGACGAGTGCTGAGCTTCAAGGCAAGCCAGCTGCTAAAGGTTGCTTTGAACGACGACGAGGACGTCGGAGCGGTTCCCATGATGGATCACGCCATGGCGCGAAGCACAGAACTCGCGGCGGGCAGTAGGGAGTAGTCGCGTGGCGCGAAACACCGGCGCATCGACCGTAAAGCTCTATTATCGCATTGGCGAAGTTGCGGGAATCGTCGGTGTCGAACCCCACGTGTTACGTTACTGGGAGACGGAGTTTCCGTCGATCAGGCCTCAAAAGTCGCGTTCTGGACAGCGGGTTTACTCACGTCGCGACGTCGACAAGTTGCTGCGTGTCAAAGAGCTGCTTTACGCACAGCGATTCACCATTGCCGGTGCGAGGCAGCGCTTGAAGGAAGGGGGGGGCCACCTGGAGCCCCCCAGCCCGCCTGCGCCAGAGGCGCCAGATTCGCTGGAAAGCGCTGCTCCTGAGCCTCGCGCGTCGGTCGAGCGCGACCACGGGGAAGTCGCCCGGGACACGGCCTTGCGTCTGCGTGCGGCGTTGCTCGACGTCCGATGTGACGTTTTGCGAGTGCTCCAAGGTTTAGCCCATCGTTCACGGCGGCTCGGACGTGAGACGGACACAGACTTTGAGGAAGCCGACGAGACACTTTCTGGTGAGTCTCCGGTCGCATCTCGTGGACCGTCAGCCGGATCCCATAACGAAGGGATCGCCGTCGCTCCTGAGGATGTGACGTGTCCTCTGGAACCGGTGTCCGCACGAAGTCCGACTCGATTCCAGGCTCGAGACGACAGCGACGCCCTTTGAAAGCGAGCAGCTTGACGACGCGCTCCTCCCGTGGCGTTGTTGCTCGCCGGACCGCCCGAGAGGCGCTTCGTTCATAGTTCTGGCGCAAGGCGCCAGGGCAGGTTACTGACTTCGCGACAGGAGCACGCAGGATGGCTGATGGACTGAATCGGGTGATGTTACTCGGAAACTTGGGCGCCGATCCCGAGCTGCGCTCGACGTCAGGCGGACAAGCCGTGCTCAAGCTTCGGCTTGCCACGACGGAGTCTTACGTTGATCGCAATCGCGCTCGCCAAGAGCGCACGGAGTGGCACAGCGTCGTCGTCTGGGGAAAGCGTGCAGAAGCCTTGTCGCGGATCCTCAACAAGGGGAGTCGTCTGTTCATCGAGGGCGGACTGCGCACGTCGAGCTACGACGATCGTGACGGCAACAAGCGATATCGCACCGAAATCGTGGCTTCAAACGTGATTCTCTGCGGGGCGCGTGGTTCCGGGGGCGGCGGCGGGCGCGACGACTTCGACGGGCCAATGGGCGGCGGTTCGGCGCCTTCCGCGGGCGGCGGAGCTGCTCCTCCGTCGGGTGGTTACGATGACGCGGACTACGGCGGTGGACGCGACGACGACTTCCCATTCTGAGTCACTCGAGTCCCACGTTCGAGGTTTGCCGCTTTGAGTTCTCGCTTGGTATCGACATCGACGCGGAGTCCTGGCAGGCAAGAGTGCCGAGCGCCGCTTGCACCGGGTGGTGGCGCACGTCGCTACCGGGACGAAGGGATGGGCCTCCGGCCTTGGGTGATGCGACTCAAAACCTGGCTAGAGCCAATGCTCGCCTTGGGTGCGCTAACTACCATCGTCACTTGCGCGAACCTGGTGCAAAGCAATGCTACTGCTTCGTCGGTGACCGGCACCAAGCGGTCCGCACCGATGTCCGCGGCCAGTGCGTCGAGCCCCACAGGAGACGCGCACACGTCTCTGGTCGGGGAGTCTCTCCCAAGTGCGAGCCCGCACGAGCATGGCGAACTCCTGAGGTGGAACGACGCGGTTAGGGACTTTCGCGCGGGGCTTCGCATCGTTCCGCTTCGAATCCTGTGGTTCGGCGATTCCCACGCGGCTGCCGACTTCTGGCCATCGGCCGTTCGCCGGGTTCTCGCCGAACAAGTGCCTCTGGGTGGTCCGGGGTACCTGCCGTTGGGCGTTCCCAATTACCGTCACGGGATGGCGCGTTTGTGGCAGGACGGCAGCCTCGAGCTTTCGCCGCATCCACCCGCGCGACGTAGCACGGAAGATGACGGCGTCTTCGGATTGGGTGGAACTCGCGTCACGCTCAAGGACGCGACTGCCTACTTGTCCGTGAAGCTCGCTTTCGATGGGAGTGCGGACGCGCAGGTCTCTTACGACGTTTACTATCGAACACGAACTCCTTCGGATCGACTTCTCCTGTCGTTTGGTGCGGAGCGACGCGAGTTTGGGGTGTCCGACGCGACGACGAATGTGGGCGGTCTCAATGTCGGGCGGTTTAGTTTCAAAGGTGCGAGCAGTGTCGAGATCCGGGCCTTGCACGGTGCGCCACAAGTCTTCGGCATCGTCGCCGAGACCGAGCGTCCCGGATTGGTCATCGATACGTTGGGGATCAACGGCGCGCGCTTCGGTACGGTCCTCGCTTGGGAACCCCACTCATTTCAAGCGCTGGTTGCACAGCGTCAACCGCTCGTCGTCGTCATTGCTTACGGTACCAACGAGGTTTACGACGAGGAACCCGTCTCGCGCCATGCAACGCGACTCGAGCAAGTCGTCGATTCGATTGCGCGGCGCCCAACCGGATGTTGGCTGCATCGTAGTGGGTCCGACGGACGTCGGTCGCGGTGGCGAAGCCGCTGCATCGCGCGTCGTCGCCGTAGATCAGGCGGAGCGCACCACGGCGGAACGCCTTGGATGCGTCTACTTCAGTCCCTACGACCTCATGGCTTCAGAGGGTGGCTTCAGCGCGTGGCGGGACCGAGATCCTCCGCTTGCCTTGTCCGACGGAATCCACCTGACCGCCAAAGGTTACTCCCGTCTGGGAGAGGAAATGGCGCGGCGCTTTCTCGTCGTCAAGTGAACGAGCAACCCTCACATACATGGTGGGCAGGTGTCCCGCGCCGACGTGCGACGCGTCGCTCGATGGTGCGCTCTCGTGTCAGAGCAGCACTTACCGAGTGGAAGGTGGCTGCACCGAGTCGTTGCTGCTTTCACGCGGCCCGGTCGAGGGCTGACGACGAGAGCGAGGTGTCTGTCAAAACGCCCGTCCGCACCGAGCAGGCCCGCTCATGGCGCTGTTTTGGGGGCTGCAGATGCTTGTTCTCGAGCGACGGCCATGACGGCGCGATAGAGCCAATTGCCCAAGACTTCCGCACCGACAGCAGTCGGGTGAGTCAGATCAGCCTGTCCGAGGCCGCGCCTGAACCATCGGGGCATGGAACCATTGCCGCCCATTGCCGTGAAAGTATCGAAGAACGCGCAGCCCAGATCCTGAGCGACCCTGCGCTGCTCTCGAACGATCAGCGGAATGATGCTCAGGCTCTTGATCTCGTCTCCAGTACGGCTCGCACGGTCCATGGCGCCGACGATGAGGCAGCTTGCGTTCGGCAACGCTCGGCGCTGTTGCTCGATGACCGCCCTCATCGTCGTGTAATAGTCGGCCATTGAATAGGCGTAGCCATCCGCGCTCTCGTTCGCCCCAAACTGGTACACCACGAGCGCGGGGTCACGCCACTTCAGTTGTTCTTTGAAGTGTTCGTCATCCTGCTTGTCGAGGAATCGAATCCGCGCGCCTTGTATTCCCAACGCGTCGAGGACCACCCCTGGCGCGTGCCGCTCCATCACCAATCCGAAATAGCGCGACGTGCCTTTGAGCGTTTGTAGTTCGAACTCGTGTTCGCCATCCGGAATATCGAAACTCGCCGTGCGGAAACGCTTGACCTCACTTCGGGTGTCGAGCACCGTGACCGGCTTACCATCGATTCGGACTTCGGCCGTGCCACCTTCCGGTGACTCCACGTAGGCGAGTTCGAATTGCGACACGCGTCGACCAACTTCGCCCTTCTTTGCGGTGCCAATCCGCGTGAGCAAGTTGGGCGGTGCTCGGAAGGAGACCCCCCCGAGACCATGCCAACCGTCGCTCGCCAGGGGACCGACGACGCGGCTGATCAACCAGCCCCCTGTTGCATAGCGGCTCACTCCCTCGTGGAAGTACGCCGGCCAAGCGTTGGCGATCAGCGTGAAGCCGTGACCGCCATCCCCGTATCGCTCCTGGAATCGACGGCGCAGGGTGCTCGACACGTAGTCACTTGCCACAACCGAATCGCCGTAATGGAGGATTCTCGTCTTCGCGTTTGACGAGCCGCTCTGGGTTACGCGGAGCCGCTGAAAGAACGGTTCGAGTGCTCGACCCGAAGGATCCTCGATTGGGATCGGAGGCGGTTTCGCAGCGAGATCGGCGAAGTTGCCTTCGGTTTCGTCGCTTTTCGCAATCGGTGAAGCGGCGGGGCGAGTCAAGCTTCGTTCGAGTGAAGCTTGCGCGGCCTCGTGACTCTCTTCCGAAAGTGTGGCCTCGCCAACGGATAAGGTCGTCGTTGCGAGCGGGGATGCCGTTTTCTCCGGCTCCTCGGCGCGGACGGGATGCAATAGCCGGAAGCGTTCGAGTTTGGGGGTGATTTCGAGCAATGCCGCCAGCGTGGATACGGTCGCAACCGCCATCACGGGGCGTGAGCGAAACACGTCGAGCACGCGAAGACGTTCGGTCTCCGTCTCATGCTGGCGACGGTTTCCCCTCGCATTCGGTGCGGTCGTGCTCGACGGATTGACGGCCATGAAACCCGCTAGCGCGAGCAGCTCGCGTCGTTCAGCTGCCGGCACGACGCCCGAAGTAGTCGCTTCTCGCGTTCGGTAGCGGTTCCTGCTGCGACCTTGCGCTTCAGCGCGTCGCGTGCAGCACGTACCGAATCGAGGTTTCCGCTCGTTGCGAGATCCGCGAGATTCGGCTCTGCAGCGGGAGCGGCAATGGTGGACTTCGGCGGCGTGCTGGACGCTCGTTGGGGCGTTTCGAGGCCGGAGACGGTGCTGCCACCGTTCGATGCGGTCGCTCGCTTGGATTGTTGAGTCGATGGCTCGGGCTCTACCGGGGCGATCGGATCCGCGGTGACCTCGGGGGTTGGTGTGGTTGCTGCATTCTGTACAGCTGCAGGCGCAGCGGCGGCCACCTCTCGCGCGCTTCCCGAGGGCAAGGACGTTGCGTCGATCGCGGGTTCTCTGTCTTGCAATGCGGCGAGTAACGCGGCTGCTTTCGTTCGAACGGTCGAGTTTACCGTCGGTGTTTTCGAGACTGACTCGAGCAGGTTGCGTCGCTCCTCGTCGGAAGACGTGCGTTCTGCCCGTTCGATCACGCTCTGTCCCCATTTCGATTCGACCAGCTGAAACGCCGGATCAGCCGTGAGCGGACTCGAGTGCGCGATACTTTGCAAAGCTCGGTGGGCCTGCTCCAAATCGCCGGCCTCGAGCAACTTCGTCGCCTGCACGATGGCCTCGCGATCGGGATCGAGTGGCGTCTTGATGGCCGACGCATTGGCTATGGTCGTGTCCGTCGCTCGATTACGATTCGCCAGCACGAATGCGAACAGCACGACGACGACGACTCCGAGCATGACGGCTCCCCAGCGGGTCGCCTTCGACATGGAGCGCCAAATGAAGCCGGCGCGTTCGACTGCTGAAGGAGGTGGGCCATCCACTTCGACACCGAGGAGTGCCGCGAGTTGGCGGCTTTCATCGGGGGTTGGGCGATACACCTGTCCAGCAGGGATGAACTTGAGTACTACATCGCCGAGCTCGAGCAGGTCTCTGCCGTCGAGTAGACCGCGACCGAGATCGACGCCATTGATGCGAATGCCATTCGAGCTGTGGTGATCGACGACTTCATAACGTCCGGAACCGATGAAATTGATGTCTGCATGCCATCGACTCACGGAGGAGTGGTTCACGCAGATGTCGCATTCCTCACCTCTACCGATTCTTCTGGGGGGCGTGGGCCAATAGGAACTCCCTGCCGGGAGTTGGGCCGACGACCATGACGAGACGATCGGCTTGAGCCGAGAGATTCAGGGTCGTAGACAGGTTTTCGGCACGCGGGGGCGTCGCCTGTGCTGCCGCTTGAGCATCTGCTTCGTCCGCGTGCAATTCGAGACGGTAATCGCCGAGCTGAACCAGGTCATTGGGGTGAATGGGCTGTTGTTCGACGACGCGTGTGCCGTTGACGAAGCATCCATTGTAGCTGCCCAAATCATCCAGAAACCAAGCGGCGCCGTGCTTGAGCAATCGCGCGTGATGGCGCGAAATATTGCGCTCGGTCAGCCGGATAGTGTTCTCTTCGGTTCGCCCGATGGAGTACTCGCTTCGGACGAGTTGGACGATCGTCGATTGCCCTTGATCGTCCTCGATCGACAGCTTCCACATATCTGCGGCGACCATCCTCGCACTGAATTTCGTCTTCGCCAACGCGGCTTTGTAGTCCCGTGCGACTTTGCTCCGCGGACCTAAGCGGTGAACGAACGGGCGGCCTGCTCGCGCTGGTGGCGAATCCACGTAAACAGAGCGTCGTGGAGCTTCGGTCGCATGGGACGAATTTTGACGTTTTCCCTCGATGGACAGACCCGGTTCGTCAACAGCACCACGACCTCCCGTGTCTCCGGATCGCACCAAAGGCTGGTTCCAGTGAATCCGAGATGCCCAAAGGTACTCAGGCTGCAGACTGATCCGGCTGAGGAGTCGATCTGGGCGCGACGATCGAATCCGGCGCACAACGTCCCTCCTTCCCGGGGAGCGGAGGCGTCGGTCACGGCAGCCTTGAGGGTTGGACCGAATTGGCCCTCCAAGGCGTCGAGCACCACGGCACCGAAGTGCGCCACGGCGCGGGCGGTTCCAAACAACCCCGCGTGTCCCGAAAGGCCATGGCCGGAAAGAAGCCATGCATTCTCGTCGTGCACTTGACCTCGGACCAATCCACCTCTCCAAGGGACGACTTCCGTGGGCACGAACGGGACGTGGGCAGACCTACTTCGCCATTGCCTGGCCGAGTAGAGTCCTTCGATTCCGAGCGATGAGAGTTCTTTCTCAATCCACTCGTCCAGCGGCACGTCGAAATGCGCTTCGAGTGCTGCCCCGAGCAGAATGTACCCGAGATCGCTATACACGGGCGCTCGCGGATACGCACGTCCGCGCTGATCCGTTGGTTCGGCATTGCTTGCTTCTTCGAGTAAACGAACTCGCGACGCGCTTCGGCGCGCCTTCCAAACGGAGAAGAGTTCTCGATGCGCACTCAGGCCGGAACGATGGGCGAGCAGCGCGTCCAGCGGCACGTCTTCCGCCCGCGTTCCACGCGCCGCAGGGAGGATGTCGCCCAATGGGTGGGTTCGATTCAACGCACCACGAGCAATCGCGTGATGCGTGGCAAGCGCCACTACCGGTTTCGTGAGTGACGCCAGGTCGAAGACCGGTTCCGCTTCACTGGGAGAGAGGAGATCCTCGTTTGCCCGACGCGCTACTCCAAAGCAACCCGCCCAGTGGTCGGCCATTCGGTACCATGCTTCACAGGCAGCCACGGGTGCGGTGCCGCTTGTGGTGATTTCTCGGGCGAGGTGGTCGAGGCCTGAGTGCCTCCGGATGGACAATGGCGCTCTCATGCGTGTCGTTTTGACCTGTGCTTCGACTTCTCGCTATGCTGTGGGTTCCCTTGGCGTCGTTTGGACCCGCGCGGACCTAGGTAGTTGAACATGGCTGATTTTGCATGGGAAGCCCGTACTCGAACCGGTGAAGTCCGACGTGGCGTCATGTCGGCGGACAGCACCGAAGCCGTCGAGCAGCGCCTTCGCCAGCAGCAACTCGTCGTGGTCAGCGTGAAACGTAAAGCTGCGGCATTCAAGTTTCAACTCGGGGGCGGGGTCGGCACCAAGGACCTGGTCACTTTCACTCGACTCTTCGCGACGATGATCGACGCGGGGTTGCCGTTGGTCCAATGCCTGGAAATCCTGAGCAGCCAACAAAGCAACCGTTACTTCTCCGAGGTACTTCGGGATATCAAGGGAAGCGTCGAACAAGGTGCCAGCTTCAGCGATGCGTTGCGAAGACATCCGAAGGTATTCGACGAACTATTCGTCAATTTGGTTCAGGCGGGAGAGCTCGGAGGCATTCTCGACACCATTATGAACCGATTGAGCGTTTATATCGAGAAGCGGCAAAAACTGATGCGGCAAGTGCGAGGCGCCATGGTTTATCCGTCGGTCGTCATCGTGATCGCTGCGGCCGTGCTGGTGGTCATGTTGACCTTCGTGATTCCGGCTTTCGAGGGGATGTTCAAGGATTTCGGGGGCGGCAAGGAGAATCTGCCGAAGCTTACGCAGATCATGGTTGCCGTGTCTCATGGCTTCGTTTCGTTCCTGCCGTTCATTGCGTTGGTGGTTGGTCTCGTCGTTTTCGGCATCGCTTACGTCTACCGGCAGCCCAAGGGCAAACTGGCATTTCATCGCACTTTCCTACGCTTGCCAATCATGGGCTCCGTGCTTCGAAAGATCGCAGTCGCCCGATTTACTCGAACACTGGGAACTCTACTTCAGTCGGGGGTTCCCATCTTGGACGCACTGGACATTTGCGCTCGCACCTCCGGAAACCTCGTCATCGAAGGAGCCATCTTCTACGTTCGCCAGAAGATCAGCGAGGGCAAAAACATGGGTGAGCCTCTCGCGGAAGTGAAGGTCTTTCCCGATATGGTTGTCCAGATGATATCCGTCGGTGAACAGACGGGTGCACTCGATCAGATGCTCAACAAAGTTGCGGACTTTTACGAAGAAGAAACAGACGTCGCCGTTGCTGCGCTAACGAGTGCTCTCGAGCCGATTCTCATGGTCGGTGTTGGTGGAATGGTGGGGGTCGTATTGATGTCCATGTATCTGCCGATTTTCTCCATGGCAGGCAACATCAAGGCCGACTGAAGCGGGGAGGCGAAGTTGCAACTCGGAATCCCTGCGGGCGTGGCGGACGCCTCTTTGCCCCGCCGGTTGCTTTGGCTCAACTTATTGCGACTGATCGTCCTGTCGAGTCTCTTGGTCTTGACGGGCTATCCCATTTCACTCGCAAACTTCGGTGTTGGCACCACGACGAGTCGACTCGCGCTTGCCGCGCTAGCAGTCTCTTTCGCTGCGACCGGGGTAATTCTGGTCTTTCTGCGCAAGGGTCGCTATTCCGAGAGTTTCGCATCGGCGCAACTCGTTCTCGATCAGCTGACGTGGACGGCATTCGTCTATCTGACGGGAGGAGTGGGCAGCGCAGCGACTCTATTCTACGGCCTGACCTGTTTGGCTGGTGCGATCACTACCGGCGTACGTGGTGCGTGGATTGCGGCCGTCGCCGCAGCCTCGTTCTACGGTACGTTGGCGGCGTCCGTTGCATTACGCTGGATATCCGGACCAAGCGATCAAAATCCAGCGTTTTTCACGACTCGCGTCGAAGACATTCAGTATCACTTCGGCGTCAACGTACTTGGAATCGTGGTCGTCGCCCTGCTTGCGGCGTACCTAGCGGAACGTCTTCGCTTGACTGGTGGCAAGCTCGTCGAAGCCGAGGAACGAGCGCTGCGTGCGGAGCGTTTGGCCGTGCTCGGCCGATTGTCGTCGGGTTTGGCTCACGAAATTCGCAATCCTCTCGGTTCGATTTCGGGCTGTATCCAACTTCTCGCGACCAATCGTCATTTGAGTGAAGAAGACCGTCAATTGTGCGTGATAATTCAACGAGAGACGGCGCGACTGAACGACTTGGTCTCTGACATGATGGACTTGACACGAGGTCGCAAACCCGAGCGTAGTCCCGTCGACGTCGTCGCGACGGCAAATGACGTCGTGGCGCTCGCCTCGGGATCCGGACGCGCGGTATCCGACGTGCAAGTACGTTACGCGGGGCTTAGGGAGCAAGCTCTCGTTTCCGCCGATCCCGCGCAGCTGCGTCAGCTGATTTGGAACTTGGTACGCAATGCCGTGCAAGCGAGTTCACCAGGCGACGCGGTGGACGTGAGGGTGACGGAATCCGACGGTCAAGAGATTGCTCTTTCGGTCATCGATCGCGGTCCAGGAATCGATGACGAAGCCATGGGTCGGCTCTTCGATCCATTCTTCACCACGCGTTCTCATGGAACGGGGATCGGGCTCGCCGTCGTGAAGCGAATCGCCGATGAACATGGTTACGCCATCATGGCGTCGAGCGAGAAGGGCAAGGGCGCCGAGTTCACGGTAAGGTTGGGACGTCGAATCGAGCTGGGGGAGCCGTCCTGAGCCGGAATGGTGAGTCTTCGTGACGCAGTATCTGCGGCGCGCTGCCCCAAGGGCTAAAGGGACTGCGACTGGTTCACAGGAGAAGGGCGATGGGTGGGCAACACGACGCGCCCATGATGCCTGGTTCATCGAGACGTACGTCTCTCGACCGACCTAGTGAAGCGAACTGCAACACTTGGAATCTGCGGGTTACACTTGTTCGCTCGCGTTGTGCCCGCCGAGACCCGTCGAGGACTGGCGGCTCTGCGGCCAGGCTTCTTTCCCGCAGCCTGGCGATCATGAGGATGCGTCATCGTTGTCCGGTGGTAGTGGCACGGGCGTTGCTAAAACTGCTGTCGTTCCTATGAACCAGATCCCAATGAGCCGACTTTACCGATTCTGTCGCTCGGTCCTCGTGATGATGGTGCTGTCCGTGTCCGTGACGGCGCTCGGTGCCGATCCGAATCCCGAAGACTTCGTTCGCACCAAACAGGACCAGCTCTCCTCGATTCTGAAGCAGCCCAAGTCTGGCGCTCGCGAAAAGACCGTATCCAATGCAATCGACGCGGTTTTCGACTATGGCGAGCTCGCGCAGCGGTCTTTGGGCGAGGAGTGGAAAAACCGATCGGATGACGAGCGCAAGCAGTTTCGCGAGCTGCTCGAGGGGCTCGTTCGCCAGACGTATCGTCGTTCGATCGATTCGACGCTGGGGTGGCAAGTGGATTTCAAGGGCAGAACCGTCAAGGATGGCACCACCGTGGTAGCAACGGTGGCGAAGCACAAGACGGATGCGCGGAAAGCGCCAGTGGCCGTCGACTACGCCATGAAGCAAACCGATGGTTCGTGGCGCGTGGTGGACATCACGATCGAAGGCTCGAGCCTCACGCAGAACTATCGAAGCCAGTTCACGAAGATCATCAAGAAGAAGGGCTTTGGTGAACTCATCACCAAGATGAAGGCTCGACTGGCCAAGGGCCAAGGTTGAGACCAGTCGGAGAGGATTCTCGGGCACACCGCTGCAAAAGAGGCGCGTTTTCGCCGGCCAAGGGCCCACTTCGGTGGGTTCTTGGCCGTTTGTGCGTGACCCAAGCTACGATCAGCGAGGCATGTCAGTGGCTCCAGAGTCGTCCAGTCGGTCGGGGCCCTCGGGTGAACCGATCCCTGAGGGCAAAGCCGATGAACCCCGAGTTCCCCTCAGGCTCAGCGTCACTCGAGGCAAGTTGGGCCTCGAGCTTTATGAGCCAACGAATCTCGGGCCTATTTCGGCTGAGAGCCTTTCTCTCTCTTTTATCGGCCTAAAATTCCCCTTGGACCTGTCGGGAGGCGTGCCCGCGTTTCGCCATCGGCGCGGCTCGCTCGAGCGTGTCGTGCTTCGGTCCGATCTCGAGCGACTGCGAAAGTGGTGTGAGCCTCGTTTGCGGTCTGCAGGGGAGCCGCTTGTCCGTCCGATTGATCTGTGGTGGTTCGACGGCGGGCTTGGCGTTGGGATTGCTCGTGAGACGAGCGCGCTATGCTGGGAGCTCCATTGGGCACCTTTGCTCGGCCAAGCTCGATGGGTAGTTGCCAACGCCCGCGGTTGGGGATTGCCTGCTCCAGCGTTGGCCGAGGCTCTGCGAGCCACGGACACGATGCTGGGTAAGCTGTTCGAGCGGAGAGGTCGCGTCCTTTGCTTGGACGATGCAGGCGCTCGTTTGGGCCGCCTGCTGCTGCCTCTCGTAGGGGCCCGCGCTCCTACGGCCAAAGGTGTTGTTTTCGGTGCGCTGCAGATCAACGAGCGTTCTGCTTCCGTTGCACTGGACGCCACCCTGGGGCCCGCCGCTCTCGGAGTGGATACGACCCGATGGCTGCAGCTTGCCGAATTGGCTCGCCATGGCGACGACTCGCTTGCTCGGGGAGAACTCGATGAAGCGCGACACGCATATCTCACCGCGCTCGAGTCGGCCCCGCGTCAACGTGACCTCGTTCGCGATTTTGGCCGAGCTCGATCTCTTGGCTGGGCGCACTGAGGCTGCCATGGGGCTTCTGAGTGAGGCCATGCCAATTCTTGCCGCTGGAGCCATTGGTGCCCGACTCCTGATGGCTACAGGCGAGCGAGAAGCTGCAACCGAGCTTCTCGCACAGGCTGCGCAAGACGAACGTTACGCTCCGCTAGCGGCGCAGATGCAACTCGCACGTGCGGAGATTGAACCGAACGGCGTGGAGCGTCGACTTGCGTTGGACGCAGCCGTCGCTGCGGCACCCTCGCTCGTCTGCGCGCGCTGGAAACGGCTCGAAGCCCGCGCGGCCTTCGGCGATCTCCAGGGAGCATTGGCCGACGCACAACACCTCGAGGCTGGAAGTGTGGGACGCCGCATGCGGCACGATGCATGCCGACGAGCAGCAAACATCCTACTCGGATGTGGCTACGAGATCGAAGCCGGGCAGCTCTTCCAACGAGCGCTTCGTTACGGACCTGACGACGTCGACGCGATGGTTGGGCTGGCCCGTTCCTTATGCGCAACCGGAGAAGGTCTCAGGGCAATTCCACTGCTCGAACGTGCGATTGCTTCGGCAGATGCAGGTGGAATTGCGTCCGGCTTCGTTCTCATCGAACTGGCGAAGCTCATCGCGTCCTTGTTGCACGACTTACCTCAGGCGGTGGCTCGACTCCGAAGGGTGTCTCCTGGGGATCCGGCATGTGGCAGAGCACGGGCCGAAGAGGGCCGGTATCGTTACATGATGGGCGATGTCATTGGAGCATCACTTGCTTTCGCTCGCATGCGGGAAAGCATCGAGCTTGCGCTATCGCCATCGAATGCGGAAGTCGAGTCTCTGATCGAGGCGGCACGTTTCGAACGTGACGTTACGAAAGACGTTGCCTCAGCGGAACGTCATCTTGCCGTTGCACTTCGATACGCTCCACGAGATCCGAACGTTCAATCGCTATATCGTGAAGTCGCCGCCGTGCTCGCGGCACGCAAAGCTCGGTCCTCGCGCGAGCCCGACGGCGCCTCGTGAGGACCCTAGATATTCCGACAGAAATCGCGCGGATCGATCAGCTGATGCTCGAGCCGCTCGGTTGCGTGAAGCAGGCCAGACCGAACCCACCCGCCGCCCAAAGCTGGCCATTGCTTTGATCCCATACGAGCGAGTCGATCCGAGCTAGCTCGGGTGGGTCGTCTTCCGGCCCGGAGAGGTCGCTATGAATGCAAAGCTCACTGATCCGACTGGCGCGACCTGTCACGAGATCGACGCACGCGATCTCGGCGCGGTCCTCGAGTTCGGAGAAGAGACCGACGAAAGCAGTAGGACGGCCACTCAGGTGCCCAACCGTGATGGCCGTTAGGCTTCGACAGCCGGGAATTGGCAAGAATTCGAGCTGACTTGCTCGACATATCCAAAGTCCGTGGTCACGGGCACCATACAAAACGAGATCGCTGAACCCCACGAGTATCGGTCGTACGTCGGACGCAGCCCGTTCCATGGCCGAAGTCAGCCGGAGGCTTCTCTGTTGTTCGCCTGCTTGCAAGATCAATTCGAGGCCAGTCGGGCTTCGCCAAAGGGAAACCCGCGGTTCGCCGAGTTCGCTCATTGCGACGAGCCTTGCGGGCGTTGCTGCTGGCAATGGAGACGGCGTAAGTCCCGTGAGGGAGAATTCCAGGAGTTGACCGTTCTCTTTGCGAACGAGAATCTGGCTCGCTCCTGGAGCCAATTGCCATAAATCCGTTACCATGTCACTCGTCACTTCCGTGAGGACTCCCACAACGGAAGCGGTTGCCGACCTCGCGTACATGAGGAGTTTTCCGGCAGTGGTGAGGAGCAGCAAGTTTCGTGATTCGGGATCGAGCGCGAGAACGCGCGCCGTCTTTGCGTCGAACGAGAGTTCCTCGAGCAGCTCGAAACGACGTGTATCGTGCAGGTGAGTGGCATCGCCTGCGACGCACAACGTGCTGCCGACGAGTGCAACGTGTCTTCTTGCACTAAATGTCTGACCGAGAGCGTGCTCCGCCCATCGATCCTTGGCCCAGGGAAGGTCCACGTCATCGACGTAGAGCCCAATTGGATCTGCGGTGTACTCCTCTACTTCGCTTTCTGCGGGCATGGCGGCTGTCGTGTCCGTCGGGAGTAAGAAGGGCGCTTCGATTGGGCCTTCCTCTGCGCCGTCGGTGACGGACTCCTGTTCCACGTCGCTCATCGTCAGCGGCTCGTCGACGTCCGGCCCCTGGTCGTCCTCGGGGGTTGCCGCGTGAGTTACGTCGTCGCGAGCAAGGTCTATCGGGACGTCGAACGTTTCGCCTTGAGCATCTTCTCCGTTGAGATCGCGCGGCTCGAGAAGCGGGTCGAAGTCGACGTTTTCGACTTGCGTGTCGTCGTTTTCGACTGACTCGTCCGCGTCGGTGTCGAGCTTCAGCGAATCGAGGAATGGGTCGGTGATTCCCTCGGATTCGTCGTCGATTCTGGAAGCGTTTGCTCCGCTGTCGCTCTCCTTTGGGGTTTCGAACACCGGGACCTTCGAGCCAGAGGCTGATAACGCGATTGGAAGTGACGCCGCTTTGCTGACCATGAGCTTGTATTCAACCATAGCGAATCGAAACGCCGCCGACCACCCGGACAGTCGCGCGTGTGATATGACTGCGCAATATGCACGGATTCGCCCCAATCGATAGCGATATGATTGCGCGAGAGCTCTGTTGTGCGGAGCCCGATGTCGTGTACGTGAAGTCGATTGCGACGGCGTACGACGGGCTTTGTTGCTTGTTCTCCGAAGGCGGAGGAAAAATCGTGTTGGCCGCACCTCGTGGTCGAGAGGCCGAGCTTGACCGTCTGGTCGATGATCTCGTCGAAGAATTCGTCCAGGCAGGAAGGTGGATCACGGTGCCCACTCGAGTGCGGTGAGTCGTTGCGACTAGCACGAAGATGCTCTAGCTTTGACCGCTCCGATGCTGAACCCAGCCGCGCACGATGTGGATAACTCTCGAGCGTCAAGTGCCGAGCCTGTCCAAACTGGCAACTCCGTGAGCGCGCAAAACGATCGACGTGTGATGAGCGCGTGGTGTGCATGGCTGGGTGCATTGGCGACGGATGCGGAGGCAGCGCTGGCGGCAGCGTTGGCATACAAGCAGCTCGAAGGACCTGCTCGTGAGAGTTGGCTTTCCGCGGTGGAGCACGATGCGGATCGCTTGGATGTGCCCAGGGTTGCGTTGTTTGCGCCGCTGCTTGCAGTGGAATCCGATCCGGAACGTCGAGCTCGGATCTCGCGGGCAATGGGTCCGGCTGACGACGCCGTAACACCTCGGCTCGGTGCCAGCGGCCTATTCGGCAGTCGAGCGGATGGCGTGCGGATTGCCACCGTGACCACGCCTCTCTATCTCGATTTCGTACAGGTGTTGGCCTGTGCATACCGTCCTGGGAGCGGCTTCGAATGGGTTCGACACGACCCGATCGTTGGCAGATCTGCTGCGCCCAGTGCTGGCGCCGTGTTGGATGGGGTTACTCTCGAGGTCGTCCCGTTGAAACACCTCGTAGATGAATTGGCCCACGCCGTCGTCGCACACGTGCGGGCGAAGCGACCGCTTCCCGAGGGACTAAGCTGTTTCGCCGACTTGTTCGACGCCTTGGGTCTGGATGGATCGTTGCTACATCGTCGCGGCTAGATGCGTGAATGGGTTCTCCGGAATCGGGCTGAGCCGGATCGGACGGAGCAGGAGAACAGTGAAATCTCGAGGAGTTGAGCGCAGCGGTCGCGTCGGATGGATTGGGGGCATCGTGCTCGCGTGCGTGACTTCGTGCAGTGGAGCACGCGCGAACGCGGTAGAGACCGGAGCCGAGGTGTCGAGTTCAATCATCGGAACAGGTCAGCCCGTGTCGTTCAGCTATATACGTCCTGACGGTCGAGCGCTTCCGACGGCTGAGTTACTCGGCAGGGAAACCCTCCTGCTCTTCGTGACGACGTACGACAACGTTCTCTCGCCGCTGCAAGGCGGCTCATCGAGCTTCTACATCGACGTATTCCACGTTTCAATGCCGTGTTTGTCGTGCTGGAACCCCTTCAAAACGCCGAACTCGTTGCGGTCTATCGGGAAGCTCTCGGTGGTGACCTCAACGTTGTTCTGGCGGATCCCGACACGTTCAATGGTGGCGGTCCGTTCGGTGACATGCGATCCGTTCCAAGCGTCGTGCTGCTCGATCGCGACGCGCGTGTCGTGATGCGCGGGTTTGGCGTCGAAGCCTATCGTGAGGCAGAGACGCAGCTCATGGCGCATGCCTCGGAGTGATGGATTCGCACGTTTCTAGCACGGTCCGTCGCCAGTTCGCGTGCGGGGGGGATGCGTGTTCGTCAAGCTGGCGTGGACCTGGCACGAGGTATGCGACGGTTCTTGTGAATGGACGGAAACGAGCGACCGCATGAAGGACGAAACAGGCTCGAAGAGCCGCCCGTCGCGTGGGGTCTCGGGTGGCGGAGGGACGTAGACGTCTTGCTTTCGACCTTTGCTGCCAAGGGCTCGATTTGAAGGTGCGTGTGCTTTTCGTCGTCGAGAGGGGCGGACGCGGCCAAGGGTTCGAAACATCGATTGGACGGGCAGGATCGAGCCCATTTACCGCAGTTTCGGGATAAAAGTATCCGCGGCGCGTTGAGCTCTTCGCGACGGATGGCTCGCGTGCTAGAGGGCGAAGCCGTGACCCGCATTTCAGCTAGTCTGCCCAGAGTCTCCGTCGTGGCGCTTTTCGTGACGGTTCTCTCGTTCTCCTCTCGCGAGGCCAAGGCCGACGTTTCGTCTTGGCTCTCACTCGGTTCCGGTGTGAACAAGATGGGCGGCCTCGGATGGCATCGCGATACGATACCGTCTCTTCGTCTCGGGACGGGAATGGGTACTGACCCATCTCATGCGTTCGTGCTGGGCGGCTTCTTTCGTCTCGACACACTCTTCGACAGAGGTACCGATCTGTCCATGTCGCTGCGTTTTGCAGATTACGGTTTCGTGAACGGGCAGTGGGGGTTCGCTATCGACGCGGGGCCGATGGCGCGTTTTTGGGGCGAGACGGCCTACGGTGCCACCGTCGCCGCAACACTGGGTCTGCCTTGGGGGTTCGAGTTGGGACTCCAGTCCGCAATTGGGGAGGACCGCATCCGCACCTACGGCGGATTCTTCGCTTTGGATCTCGCTCGATTGACGGTCTACCGGCGAAGCGGATCGAGTTATTGGAAGAATCGGTTTCCCGCCTATCGGACACCCGAAGAGGAGCAGCACTAGCGTTCGTGCTGTGGCGTCGCCGCGAACGCCCATCGAGGCGCCCGCGACGCACCAGTCACGCGAATGGGCGTTCGTCGGCGTCGAACGGGGGTTCTCGATCCGTGGTGTCGCTCAGTCTGTCGGCTGCAGCGGCGGACACGTGCAAATCAGGCTTCTGTCGCCGGCGGCATTGTCGATGCGCCCGACCTTGGGCCAGAACTTATGCTCGCGAGTATGGCGGTCTGGAAACGCCGCTCGTTCTCGAGTGTAAGCGTGTGACCATTGATCTGAGGTAACTGCGATCGCGGTGTGTGGCGCAAACTTGAGCAGGTTGTCCTTCGGATCGGAACGCCCGTCCTCGAATCTCGCGAATTTCTTCGCGAATTTCAGGAGCATCGCGTCGCAGAATCGGTCGAGTTCCGCGAGGGACTCACTCTCCGTTGGTTCGATCATCAACGTACCAGGAACGGGAAAGCTCATGGTTGGTGCGTGATAACCGTAATCCATGAGCCGTTTGGCAATGTCGTCGACCTCGACTCCGGCGGTCTTTTTGAGCCCTCGGGCGTCCACGATGAACTCGTGCGCGCATAGTCCGCCCGGACCACGGTAGAGAATGGGGTACCCGCGCGAAAGGCGGTAAGCCATGTAGTTCGCGTTGAGGAGCGCCAGTTGCGTCGCTTTGCGAAGTCCGGTTGCCCCCATCATTCGGATATACATCCACGAGATGGGAAGCACGCTTGCGCTGCCGTACGGCGCGGCCGATACGGCACCAAGGTCGCTGCTGATCGCCCAGCCACTAGGGGGTAGGTAGGGATGCCCGGGCAGATGTTCTCGAAGGTGCTCGCGAACGGCGATGGGCCCCATGCCGGGGCCACCTCCGCCATGTGGGATGCAAAACGTCTTGTGCAGGTTGATGTGACACACGTCCGCGCCGTAGTCGCCGGGACGGCAAAGTCCGACCTGCGCGTTCATATTGGCACCGTCGAGATAGACCTGTCCGCCTGCCTCGTGCACGATCTGCAAATGCGTCGGATTTCGGTCTCGAAAAACTCCGTGCGTCGACGGATAGGTGACCATGAGTGCGGCGAGTCGATCCCGATGTCGTGCCGCTTTCGTCTCCAGATCGTCGACGTCGACATTGCCTTGAGCGTCGCATGCAACGACCACGACCTCGAGCCCCGCAAGTGCGGCGCTCGCCGGATTGGTCCCGTGAGCGGAGACGGGAATAGAGCAAATCTTGCGCTCGGATTGTCCGCGCTCCGCGTAGCAGTCCCTGATGGTGAGCAATCCCCGCGTACTCGCCTTGGGCCCCGCTATTGGGCTGCAGCGACACTGCTGCCATGCCGGTGATTTCGGCGAGCCAGCTCTCTCGAGCTCGCTCGAGAGCTCACGGTATCCTGCGGAGTCCGAAGGATTGGCGAAAGGATGCAGATTCGACACCTCTGGCCAGGTCATTGGTACCATTTCGGCTGTTGCGTTCAGCTTCATGGTGCAAGAGCCAAGCGGGATCATCGAGGTCGTCAGGGAGAGATCCCGACTCTCGAGTCGACGCAGGTACCGAAGCAGCTCGTGTTCTTTGTGGTAGCGACGGAACACCTCGTGCTCGAGGATAGGCGTCGTTCGTCTCAGTGCTTCCGGAATGAGCGGTTCGACATCGGTCGGTGGAGGGACATCGTCGGTGGGCGTCGAGCCGGTCTTGGCAAAGATCCGGAGCAGACTCTGCACGTCCGCAACGCCATGGGGCTCGCCGAAGGTAACTCCAAGAGCGTCGGCGTATCGTTCGCACAAGGCGATCCCTTCGGATTCGCAGGCTGCGATGACCCGCTGACGTCTGTCGGCGTCGAGTGGGACGCGAAGCGTGTCGAAACACGTCGTGGTCACGGGCAAAAGACCCAAAGAACGCAGTCCTGCATCGAGCAGCGAAGCCAATCCAGCTACGCGCGTTGCAATGCGTCGAAGTCCGTCCGGGCCATGAAAAACCGCGTAAAAGCTCGCGACGACTGCCGGCAGCACCTGGGCGGTGCAGATGTTGCTGGTTGCACGTTCGCGGCGAATGTGTTGTTCGCGCGTCTGCAGCGCGAGACGATAGGCACGCTGACCTGTGGCGTCTTTCGACACTCCGACGATGCGACCTGGGATGACTCGCTTGTAGTCGTCGCTGGCGGCGAGAAAAGCCGCGTGCGGACCTCCGAAGCCGAGCGGGAGTCCAAAACGTTGGGTCGAGCCAACGGCGACATCGGCTCCGAGCTCTGCGGGAGGAATGAGCAAACACAGGGCGAGTGGGCAGGTCGCCAGGATAATCTTGGTCCCCGCCGCTTTCGCACGCGCGATGAACGCGCGAGGGTCGACGAGGGCGCCATCGCTATGCGGATACTGTCCGAGCAGTGCGAAGGGACGCCTGCCTGCGAAATCGTAGCCTTCGAGATCTGCGATCTCGAGTTCGATGCCGAGCGCTCGAGCCCGTGTCGACACGACGTCGATCGTTTGCGGATGGCAGTGGGCTGAAACGACGAATCGATTGTTTTGGGCCCGCGACGACGCGCGACACATCGCCATTGCCTCTGCCGCTGCCGTGGCTTCGTCGAGGAGTGATGCGTTCGCCAAAGGAAACCCGGTCAAGCTTCCGATCATCGTTTGGAAGTTGAGGAGAGCTTCCAGACGACCTTGGGCTATCTCGGCTTGGTACGGGGTGTATTGAGTATACCAACCTGGATTCTCGAGCACGTTGCGCTGGATCACGAGTGGCGTGAGCGCGGGAACGTAACCCAATCCGATGAACGAGCGCTTCGGGCGATTCTTGCCCATCATGCGACGTAAGGCGTCGAGTGCCTCCGCTTCCGATAGTGGCTCGGGCAGCGCAAGCTGCTCCTTCACTCGAATGTCTTCGGGTATGGCTCGCGTCGACAGTTCGTCGAGTGAATCGAGGCCAATGCTCTCGAGCATGTGAACGATTTCCTCGTCACTCGACCCCAAGTGTCGGGCTTCGAAGCGCGCATCCAGGTCCAGCATCGTTACCATGTCGAGTCTCCCAATTTCAGTGGTCGGATGCGTCGAGGTGACCGGCGTAGGCGTCGGGAGCGAGCAATCCGTCCGCGTGAGCGAGCGGCTCGTTGGACTCGATTGCGATCATCCAGGACTTCTCCCAGCAATCCTCGTTGACCCACTCCGGATTGTTCGTCAGCGCCTCGTTGATCCGGGTGACGCGACCTGCAACTGGGCAAAATAGGTCACTCAGCGTCTTTACGCTTTCGATTGTCCCGAACACTTGGTGAGCCGATAGCTCGTCCCCTGGTTTCACCGTCAGGTCGACCAGCGTGATGTCGCCGAGCTGATCGACTGCAAACGCACTGATGCCCACGAGAATCTCGCCGTCAGTCACCTTGGCCCACTCGTGGTCTTTGGTATAGTGGCGATCGGTTCGAACCTCTTTTGCGGCGCTCATCGAATGCTCCCTCGGTATGCGGCGACGCGCGTAGCTCAATCCACGTCGCGTCGAAACAAAGATTGCTTTGTGTGCCGACTTACCCCAGCGGCGCGCGTTTGTAAAATGGTGTTGGCACGACGACCGATTCGACGGACTTTCCTCGGCAATCGACGTGGAGGCGAGAACCAACAGTCGCGAACTCCAGGGGGACGTAACCGAGGGCGATGTTCTTGCCGAGAGTCGGCGAGGGGCCGCCGGACGTGACACATCCAATCGGACGACCGGCAGTGTCTTGAATGGGATATCCCTGCCGCGCGATGCCCTTTCCGAGCACTTCGAGGCCGACGATGGTGCGCTCCGGTCCGCGTTCTCGAATGGCCTCGAGCGAAGACTTGCCGATGAAGCTCGGCTTATCGAGCTTCACGGTCCAACCAAGGCCGGCCTCGATCGGGTTCGTCGTCTCGTCGATTTCGTGACCATAAAGAGAGAGCCGAGACTCCAATCGAAGCGTGTCTCGACAGCCGAGGCCAGCCGGCTCCAAGCCATGAGCGCGTCCCGCCTCGAGCAGCGCTTCGTAGAGCGGGACGAGGGAGGCGCGCACGCAGACCAATTCCACTCCGAGTTCCCCAGTGTAGCCGGTCAGGGCGCAGGTAACTTCGATTCCAGCGACCGTCTCACGCTGGAAGGCCATACGCGGAAGCGTTGCGATGGCTCCGGATGAAAGACCGTCGAGGACGGCGAATGCCTTGGGACCCTGGAGCGCCAAGAGTCCCGTCTCGTCGCTGACGTCTTCGAGTGTGAGCGATTGGGGGAGCTCGCGTGCAAAATGCTCGCGGATCTTCTCGCGATTCGACGCATTGCAGATGACGAAAATCCGATCACGGGATTCGCGGTAGCAGATGAGATCGTCCAGAATCGTGCCACCATCGTTGCAACAACAACCGTAGACAGCACGATGATCCGGCGTTCGTTCTAGGGAATTCGTAACGAGTCGATCGACAGCGGAGAGGGCTTCCTTCCCAGTGATCTGCAAGCGCCCCATGTGGGACACGTCGAATAAGCCAGCAGCTCGTCGCACGGCGTGGTGTTCTGCAACGATGCCCTTGAACTGAACCGGTAGCTCCCATCCGGCAAAGGGGACGAACCTCGCTCCTAGTGTGCGCTGGGTCTCGAAGAGAGGAGTGCGACGTGGGGACGGAGCGGTCACGGCTCGTGCCGTAACATCGATTCGGCCCGCGTAGCAAGCCGGCCCGCACCCCAGTCACGACGCTGCCTCGCAAATGTGGCCAAATCCAAAGAAAATGCGTGCTAGCTTCACGACGTGCCTCAAGGCCGCGTTCTCATCGTGGAGGCCGACGAATGGGTGACCACACTCGTCCGGCGCTTTTTGTCGGACGCGTCGTACCAAACGGAAGTTGCGGGTACGGCTCGCGAAGGGTTCGACCGGGCTTTGGTGACACAACCCGATCTGTTACTCGTGGACGTGGTGCTCCCGGATATCGACGGGTTTTGGGTCACCAAGCGAATTCGAGCCGAGTCCGGTAGATTGGCTGCGACGCCGATCATCTTGATCTCTCAGCGCGAAGACAGCTCGGCTCGTTCGGAAGGGTTGAGCTTTGGTGCAGACGTGTTCCTTTCTGCGCCGTTCCGCCACGAAGAGGTGATTGCCCAAGTCGATGCGTTGATGGAAATGGCGCGACGTCTCCGCGGGAAGCGCGACAGTCTGTACTTGGACCCGACGAATTCGGCTCCAGTCGCGCTGCAAGGTGATGTCTCTCAAATCTCGATCCCGACGCTTCTTTCGATGCTCGAGATGGAACGGCGAACGGGGACCGTTTCGGTGAGGGGGCCTGGATTGGTCGTTGCGTCAATCGAACTATTCGACGGTGCGGTCGTCAATGCGAGCCTTCGTGACGTGGCTACGCCAGCGCTCGGTGTATTTCGTGAACTCGTCACGTGGACGGCCGGAAAGTACTCGTTTCAGCCAGGCAGCGCCGCGACTCAAGAGCGCGCCAAAATGCCGACGAGCTTGCTGCTCCTGGAAGCCATGCGGCTCAACGACGAAGCGACGCGCGAGAGCTAGATTCCGAGCCGTGACTATTTGAGTTGGCCAACGTCGAGCGGTTCTCCATTGGGTTTGTAACCCGCTTTCCTCCAACGCTCTTCGTCCGTCGATTTCTCAGGTTCGGCTGTCGAGGTCGGGGTCGTGTCTTTCACCCGCAGGGAAGTGGTTCGCCCGCTTCGCGTGATTTCGAAGCGATACGTCCTCTCTGGTGCGCCGCGCTTCATCCGAACTCGGGCGAAGACGAGCGTGTTGCCGTGCAGTTCTGGTGACGCCGACTCCGACTGCTCTTGCACGTACCTGACGAGGCCTTGTACTTCGACGTCTCCCGTCAAGTGCGCCTCGTCGGGGAATGCGCGAACGAGTTTCATGGCGGTCGGAATGGGAAAGCCGAACGCCATTTCCGAGCTGGCTCGAAGTTCTCCAGGGGCAAGATGATCGAGCGGAACGGCGGCTAGTGCCGTTGGTGCAATGGACGGAGAAGTTGCGAGACTTGGGGTGTCGCCTCCGTCGTGTCGGCAACCGAGAATGAGGCTGAGGACGGCCAGCGCTTGCCAAGGCGTTGCGGGAGTCTTTCGTCGCGTGAGCATGTGAGCTACTCCATGACGAGGGCCCAAGAATCGATGCGCGGGCTCGTATCGGGCGTTGGAAGGGTGACGCTGACCGTGTTGGTTTTGCTGCCCTCCGCGGCCGTCCCTTGCTTGCCGGTGTGGACCACGAGCTGGTACGTTGCGGCTGAGGTCATGGTCGTCGTGGTTGCTCCACTGCCGAAGAATGGATCGCCAGTGGTCGTCGTGGTCTCGAAGCAGCTAGGCACCTGCGCGATGCTCGCACCAAAAATGACGGAGCCTGCAGAGATGATGCCGTCATTTTGGGTGTAGAATTGAACCGTGTTCAAGGCCGCCGAGTTCCCTCCGGTGGGTAGCCTTCCCACGCCGCCGCCTGACTTATCGTCGCCGGCGACGGTGTATCCGGACGGTTGAGCGAGGGTGTAGTGCATGCCGCCGACCCGACTCGAACCCGAGCTACAAGCATCGGATTGTGCTGGCGGCGTGTAAGTCGAAAAGTAGATGCCATTCGAGAAGAGTGTCAGTGGGCCAGTCACCCGCTCGCCAGCGTTCAGCGCGTAATACCAGTTGATGTCGGTGAGCACGTCCGACGTGACGACGTCCTTCGCCTTCTCGACGAGGGAGTAAAGAAAGGTCTGCGTATTTGCCGTCCCGACCAGATCATCCTGGCTACCCGTCGAAAAGGCCAAAACGACCTCACCCGACTCGTTCGTCGAAATGATTGGTGCCGTCGCAATGGGTTGTCCCGAATGGGCGGCTCTTCCTCGGTACGCATCGAAGAAGAGTTTCATGGTCCATTGATTCGGATCCGTCGACGAGAGATCGAGCCTCCACAGTGAGCCATCGCGATCTCCGACGAAAGCGCGGTCGGCGATCGCTCCAGTCCAGCCGGGATAGGCCGAGGGTTGTCCGGTGATGGGGGAATCGAGCGGGGACGCGATGACCAAATTGGCGACGCTAGCCGGGGCATCGGCATTGCTACGTCGGAAGGTGCGAATGATTTTGCCGTTATCGAGCCGCACGATCGTGAGCGAGCGCCCTCGTCTGGCGGCGTCACGATTGCCGCTCGCGTCCGTGGTATAGCAGGGGACCTCCGTTCTCGGTTTTGGATTGTAAGTGACCGAACCGAAGTTCACGTCACTACGCGGACAGGTCTTGGTGGTGTCCGGTGCAGCCCCACCATCTCCACCTGGCAGGAGAGCCACGGCGATTTCCCTCGGACGAGTGCCAGAGTCGGGATCGAAGAAGAGCGTCGTGATGGTCGGAGTTGCGCCGGAATCTCCAAACAGTGGCTGTCCCGAAGAGTCCGTCGTGAGCTGCCAGAGGAACCTAGGTCCTGCCACGGGGTCGGTTACGTCGAGCGCGAAGTAACCGGGATATTGCGCTCCGAAACTCTGCACGAGGATGGTTCGCCAGATCGCGTCGGCCGAAGCAATCTCATCGAGATTGCGCTCCAGAGCCAAGCTCGAAGATGCCGTCGACTTTGCACCAGCAACGTCGCGAACGATCGGCGCGCCATCGAGGAGTGGTTGCCTCACGTTCGGGTACTCGTCCGCGATGCGAGGCAAGACTGCTGGCGGAATGAACGCCCAAAGTTCGTTGTTCGTTCGTGTCTCGATCTTGGCTGTGGAGGTAGTATCCGCTGGATCGTTCGACGCCACCTTGAATGCATGAAGGAAGCCGTCGTTGGTGGAGGTGTAGAGCACTAGCGGGCGTTTCCGCTGCTCGGCGAGGGAAAAGCGCTGATAAGACTCGTCGCGTAGGTTTTCCGATGGGCGATTCACGAGAGCCGGGGTCGAGTGGTAAATGTCACCGACGAGATTGCAGGTCGCGGCTCCCGCCACCGGACAGCGGTGATAATTCTCCGCCGAACCGTTGCTGTCACCAACGAGCCATTTGAGATATCGGTTGCGGCATTGGTCCTCGGTTTGTGGCAATGACGGTTCGGACATGCAACCCGACAGCGAAGGGGCAAGGGCAAGTGCCGGGACGTCGGTTGGAAAACGCGAGCGATCTCCGTCGATCTGACGTCCCGTGTAATTGCCAAGACCGTCACTCGAGGCCGTGTCCGCGTAAGTGCGGATAGTACGCGTGGAGTAGATGGTGTTGTTGCTTACGTTCCCTACATAAGTGATGAATCGACGAGGTGGCGAGGTGCTGCTGTTGACGTTGGAGACGAAGTCGTCTCCCTTGCTGTCGTCGATCGGTGCGGGCTTGGCTTCGCTCTGGCCGGATTCGCAAACGTACCGCTGTCGTTCAACGACGCCTTTCCAGAGACCCATTCCGGAGATCTTCGACTGGAACGAAGTGAAGAAGCGAAATGATGCCGTGCCCGAAGTCGTCGTGCCCGTCGCGGACGCAAAAACGGGATACGTGCGACTCGTCGTACCTTGGGTAGCCTTGTCCAGGATGTCCGCAATGACGCTGCGCAGCTCTTCGGCAGTGTCGGCGAAATAGGCTCGGTCCGTGCCTCCGTTGTAGGCGATCTTGCTCAAGGTGCAGCAGACTTTGAGTTGCGAGCTGGTGGTCTTCGCGCACAGACCCGTGGGCGACGTTAGGTCGTCGGACGTCAGGTTCGTGCACTCGACTGGTGTTCCCTCGTTGAGTGTCTGCGACACTGCAAAACCGACAACGAAGACGGGGGTCGCCACGCCGCCACTGCCGGCGGCGAGGTTACGAGCGATGTCCTCTGGTTTCTGAAAGGGACAGCAATCGCCAACGGCGGGGCCGCACACGGGGTTGACGACGGAGTTTTCGCAGAACGGGCGAAGGTCCATGTTCGGCTCACCATCGGTGAGCAAGATGATGAAACTGCGTCGGCATTTGCCGAGGACGTAGGGGTCCTTACTCGGGGGAACCGTTCCACTGCCGTCCGGATCCGGATCGTACCAAAGGAAATCGCGAGCGTCCTTGAGCATGCCGGCGATTGGGGTCGCCCCGAATGGGCGCGTCGCAAGGAGTGCCTTTTGGATTGTCTCGTTGCGTGTCTTCAACATGCCGAGCTCATCCGAGGACTGAGGTGGACCGAAGGCGATGAGTCGTCCCTCCCAGAGCGGGGCGAGAGCATTGCGTGCTCCGACGTCTTGTGGTTCCACGGCGACGCAATCCTTCGGCGCCCCCTTGACGTCAGTGCCCCACTTGTAGGTCCAGGTTCCGTCCATGCCGGTGCTAGCGCTAGGCAACGTGTCGAACGTCATGAGCCCGAAGCGAATCTCTTGCTTGAAGGCGTCGAGGAGACCGCCGGCTGCATCGGGGATCGTGCAGTTTTGAACGGTGCAAGGACGCGCGCTGTCGTAGGTGCAATATCGAATCGAGTCCGCGTCCGCGCCCGGCGTCGGTGCACAGGTTCCACTCATCGGCCGATGGTAGGGGAGGGGATACAGATAATCCGGGGGATTGGGGCCGCTCGAGCCACCATTGCTCACCTGGTATTCGGTGCGAAATCGAGTCGTGTTGCGTTTGACGGCTTCGCATCGATAGTCACTGATGTTGCCGGTGAGGGCTTCGACCAGATTGATCCAGCGACTCTTGTTCGCGCCCGTCGTGCTCGCAGTTGGGTTGCAGTTCGGAAAAGTGAGAGCCGAGGTCGTGTACTCCATCGAACCGGAGCTATCGACCAGGAGCAAGACGTTCGGTCGCGGAGGATTGACGTCGACTTGTGCCGACGCAATCGTCGACCAACCAAGGAGTAATGCCGGAATGGCAATGTTGGAGAGGGTACGGCGAGGGTCGAACATGGGATCTCCGCGTCGGGTTTCACAGACGTGGTACGGAAATATAGAGACGAGTTGCTTGTACGTTGGCGTTGTTTGCCGACGTGTCGGACTGACACCAGTTGGTGCTGAACGCATTGACGACTGGACGGATTTGCGCCCAAGCGTTGGCGCCGAATTCGTAAGGGATTTCCGTCGTGGCCGTTGCACTGCCCATGGATGCGCCCGGTTTGGGGATTGCTCGTGCGACATCGATGAATTCGAGCTGCATGAGCCCTTCGAGACCGGCAACCGTCGATAGTCCGTGTTTCGGTCCCAAGCTGCCGGGAGTGTTTTCTTGTTGTGGTGTGAGCAGGGTGACCGTCGTCGTAGCGACGAGATTCGTCAACTCGGCATTGTTGCGGAAGGCACAATATGCGCCGCTCGAACCACGGTTGGATGGACAAGCTCCGCCCTGACTGGTCGAGGCAGACACTTCCATTGCGTCTTTGATGATGCCAGCCTGATTCGTAAGCATGTTCGCCGCGAGTTGGCTTGCGTAGATGCTGAGCGACTGCGCTTGCGCGGACTGGCGTACGTAGCCCGTGGCACTGTCGACGGAAGTCGTGATTCGGGCAGAGAGGATGCCGATCCCGGTGAGGAGCGTAATCACTAGGACGACTACGAAAATGGCCGTGCCGCGCTCCGACGACGAGCGGATTGGATAGGCGTTACGACGAGGTGACCGGTCTACCATCGAAGCTCCAATTGTGGAGGAAGTACGATGTCGGATTGGAAGGTACGTACACGAGCAAAGCCTGACGATTTCATCTTCGAATCGTCCAGACGGACCCTGTACAATCCAGGTGCAACGGAGGCTGAAGCTTGGATGTTCTCCTGTCGATCGACCTCGCGGGACCGCACGCTCAGCCGAGCGCGGATCGAGCGGATGCTCTGTGGGCGACCCCCGCCCGTTCCGGGCGTTGCCGCGAGGGCCTGGACGGCTACGGGTTGATCGAATCCGAGCGTGACGAGGCTCGGTGCCGTCGCGAGGTTTTGGACCGCCGTTACGGCGAATTGGAGATCGACGGCATACTCGGCGATGAGCTCTTGCGTGTTTGCGATTGGATTACCACTGGTGTCCAGTTCTTCTCGCACGAGTTCCAAGCGATCGTTCTCGTAAGGCTGGTCGCCCGTTGCGAAGAGGTGCTGGTAGTTGGCAAAATCAGCCGTGTTCCCTTTGACGCGTCGGAGGGAATACCGCACGATATTGATCACGTTGACGAGGGTCGTTCCTCGGAGACCGCAACGCCCTCGAGCCGAGAGATTCAAGACGGGTTGGGCGGTGATGTACACGTATGCTTCCCCATTGACCATCGCCGCCCCGGTAATGGTGGAAACTTGAAACATTCCCGTGTCTACGTTGAGGAGTCGAAGCGCTCTCCCGACGGGAAACAGCTGCTGCAATAGTGCATTTTGATTAGCCAGCGGAAGAGACGCGATGCCAAGACGAAGCAGTGCGCCAATTCCAGTCTGCAGACGAATCGCATATCCGGTAGGAAACGTGGTTACCGTCCACGCAGGATAACGATCGACGGATTCGTAGGCACCAGCGAGCGTGATCGTCTGCGGTGTTCGTCCCGCTGCGCTAAGGACAGCGTTGGTGGCCGATGTGGCATCGGCTTCGATTCTTACGCTGGCCAGTGACTTGAGTTGGGCAGCGTTGAGCGTCGCTGCGTTGCCGCAGTAAAGCGGATCGGCGGCGATGTTTGGTGTGGAAAGAAACCCGGCTCGGGCGATGTCGTGCTCTAGGCGATCGAAGCCAACGACTCCCGCCAACGTTGCCTCGGCGATCCGATTCTCGCGTTGATAGAACCTCGAACCCTCCCGCGCGAGGGCGAAGACCACCATGGACACGAACAAGCCGCCCGTGATGGCGACCATCAATTCGACGAGCGTAAACGCGCGCTCGTGCCTACGAGAGATAGATGGACTCGCGTGTTCCAGTCGCTTCGCGTCTTCGGCGTTGATGCTCAGCGCGAGCGTCGCGTGAGTCGTCATTCGACGCTTGGTGTTCGTATGCGCACGGTGCGATGGGGTACTCATGGGTGTATCCGAATCGCAATGGTTTGATAGATGGAGTGGAAATTGGTCGTGTCGTTGCCGACGACGTTCGGGTCGACATCGGGACCGCAATGGTTCGCAATCGGAGTGCCTTGAGCCCGTGGCCACAAGACTCGCGTCGTGACGCGAAGGGCGGAGTTCGGCGCCTCTGCTGCGTTCTCCAGCCGTGTGAGTGGAACGACTTGCAGATGCACGCAGAATTGTGCTTGGCCCAGGTTCGCATCGGTGATGGGATTGCCGAGCGCATCGAATGCGGCTCCGAACGCCAGAGTCGAATCGTAGTTCGGCCTAAACCAGGTTGGATTGCTGTTCTGCTTTTTGAGCCAAAGCGTTTTGCTCAGGGCCACTGCCGCCGTCGTCTGAACCCCGCTCTCCGCGTGGGGAATTCGCCACAACGAACCATCGACCATGAGCTGTGCTTGCCAGGCTTGCGCGACTCGGGTTGCGGTCGCGATGCTCTTCGCGTGAAGATTCGTCGTTGCTGTTACTTTTTGCATCGCGATGATGCCGCTTACGCCCACGGCAAGAACCGCCAAAGACATCATCAACTCGACGACGGTGAATCCTCGTGACGGTATACGTCTCCCGATCATGTGCCGCCTCCCGCGGTCTGGAGGCGAGCCTGCCCATTGGGCAAGAGCACCACTCTTCGTTCGAGGCCGACGCGTTCCGTTTGGCCAACTTCCGTGCGCCAGACCCGCACGATGGGGACTTGGGAGAGAAATGTGGAAAACACTGGTGGCCAGGTATTCGAGGCAAAGGTGCGGCCGAGTGGAGTAAAACAGACGCTGAATTCGTCGATTGCCGTCGCCCCCGACGAGGGAAGCTCCAGCTGCACCTTCAGGCCCGTTCTTTCGGGCGACTCGTCAATCGTGACCGTCTCGATGGGCTGACTGCCACGAAGTACGTTCACATTTGCTGCAAAATTGGCTAATTGGCAGCTGGTTGCGGGCAGACGAGCGCATGTACTCGACGAGCCAGGTGCGCTTCCCGTGAGGGCTTCTCGTACCACGAAGCTTCGCGAGCCAGAGTTGTACCGAACCATCACTGCACTACCTCGTCCGATGGCCCGTAGCCGTGCATCGCGATAGACTCGAGCGATCTCTTCTGCGGCCTGACGGGTTCGCCTATCCCGCATGCCGCGTCTGAGGGAAGGCAGAGCGATTGCTGACAGGATGGTGATGATGACCACGGTCACCACGAGCTCGACCAGGGTGAACCCGGCAGCGAGGTGGCGACTTCGCGGCGTAGTGGACGGTTGCGGTCCCGGAGGCACAACACGTCGGGCGCAAGACTCGGGCCAAGTCTCTCCAGCGCGTAGCTCAAGAATTTCCGCGAGTCTGACCTGGGTCGGCTGCAAGGTCGCGCAAGGATTAGCATCAGACCGCAAAGAAGTCATAGCTCTGGCGCTATCGGAATGGTCGCTTCGAACGGGGGCCCCGGCACTCCTGCGTCGTGTCGGTGCGGTCTGCACCGGGATGGCTTGCGCAACCCGGGGCGGGATCTTCGTAAGTGCTGCTTGGGAAGGGTCATCGATTTGCACGTCGTCGCCGGCCGTTCTATGTCGCCTCTCCGTAAAGATCCCACTGGCTGGATCGGAAGGATTGAGGCTTTCGCATGAAACGCTCAGCGGCATGTTTGCTCGTGCTCATCGGAATGCTCGCAGGATGCAAACGGGAAGTCACCCAGGAAAAGGGAGATGCTCCACCGCCGGTCGCGTCCGCAGTTGCCGGGTTGTGTAGTAAGGGTCCCGCAAAGGTCTCCGATTCGGCCGCGGCGAAGTTTCTCGTGAACAAGGTTGGCAGCTATTGTCTCGATCCGAACAACGAAGTTCGCACCTATGGCAAGGAAGCGAAGGGTACGATCGAGCAAGTCTGCACGGAGCTCTTCGACGGCGAGTGCGAGGTCTATCGGAGCTTCGGACTCGAGCGTGTGGTGTCGGCTCGTTACGCCGATGGTGACGGATCGCCCGGCACGGTTACCGTAAACCTTTCGCGATTCGAAACCCCTCAGGGGGCACTCGGATTTTTCACGAAGAGGGTCGTCGGTGATGCCGATCCGGCAAGTCTGAACACCGAGAAAATGGACGCCGGTGGACTTGCCGTGCTGGGTAGTGGCACGGCATATGTTTGGCGCGGGACGTACGTGGTCGAACTTGCCTACGCAAACGACAATGAAGCTCCCGATGCGATTCGTGCCAGTGGCCGCAAGATTCTGCCTCCTTTGGGACAAGCCATCGGCGAGCAGCTGCCAGGAGACAAGCAACTTCCAAGGGCAGCGCGGCTTCTTCCAGAGAAGGATCGTCTGCCGCACGGACTATTCTACGAACCCAAGGACGTTCTCGGTATCGACGGGGTGGGTCCAGGAGCCATTGGGTTCTACAAGGATGGCGAAAAGCGTTACCGGATTTTGGTTTTGGACCGTGCGAACGAAGAAGCGGCATCCGACGTCATCAAGACGTTGAAGCGGACTGCAGGCGCGAGCGAGTCGAAGGGCAACGTTCCGACGTGGCAGATTGCTCGACGAGTCGCCGACTCCAGCTCGAAGACCGAATGGTTCTTCGCTCGTTCGGGCAAGAGCGTCGTTGCGATCGGAGACGAAGAGCACGTGCTTGGCGAAGGTAGTGCGAAATCTCAACTCTCCTCCGCTGAAAAGCAGAGCAAGCTCGTTGCTCTCGTCCAGGGCCTCACGGCGTCCGCGCCGACAAGCAGCGAGAACTGACCTTGGAATTCGAGCTATCGGAATCACACCGTCTGCTTCGTGAGGCGGTGAAGCGATTCTGCGACAGGGAGATCCGTCCTTTCGCTCGCGAGTGGGAGCTCCGTGGGCGGTTCCCCATGGAGCTCGTTCCCGCGCTCGCGAGCATGGGATTGCTCGGAATTGGGGTACCCGAGGAGTTCGGCGGTGCGGGATTGGATCACCTCGGGTACGCGATCTGTATCGAGGAGCTTGCCCGCTGCGACGGTTCGATCGCGCTGACTGTCGCAAGTCATAACGGCCTGGCTCTGGCCCATCTATTGGCGGTGGGCACGGCCGAGCAGAAAGCGAAGTTTCTTCCGCGGGCCTGCTCCGGGGAATGGCTGGCTGCGTGGGCCATGACGGAGCCTGGCGCAGGCTCGGACACCACCGCGATTCGTACGACGGCGAGGCGGGACGGGGACCATTGGATTCTCGACGGCACGAAGACGTTCATCACGCAGGGATCCATCTGCGGATTTTGTGTCGTGCTGGCGAAGACCGAATCTGCCGCAAACGCGCGAGCGGGGATGACGGCCTTCATCGTCGAGCGAGGCACAGAAGGTTTCGTCGTGTCGCGCGTGCTCGAAAAATACGGTTGTCGTGCGAGCGATACTGCCGAGCTTTGTTTTCGCAGCTGTCGCGTGCCCGATTCTGCGAGATTGGGCGGGGTGGGCGCCGCATTCTACGACACGATGCGCATTTTGGATCGCGGACGCCTCGCCATTGCTGCCATGGCATTGGGGCTCGGTCGTGGCGCTTTCGAGCAGGCGCTCAACTATTCGAAGGAGCGGGAAGCCTTCGGGCGCCCCATTGCGCAACATCAGGCCGTCCAGTGGAAATTGGCCGATGGTAAGGTAAGTTTACAAGCCGCCGAGTTGCTCGTCCACCGTGCTGCCTGGCTTGCGGATCGAGGCGAATCGTTCAGTACGGAGGTGGCCATGGCGAAGTTGTTCGCCAGCGAAATGGCGACCCGCATTTGCAACGATGCCATGCAGATCCATGGCGGTTACGGGTATACCCGTGAGTTTCCGATCGAGCGCTTCCTGCGGGATGCCAGACTTTGCGAAATCGGAGAGGGGACGAGCGAGATCATGCGGATGCTGATTGCCCGACAGCTCCTCGGTCCCGGTGCGCTAGCTGAGAAAACGACGTAGGCGAGTCCTTCCTTGGAAGGCGCAACTCGGGACCCGAGAGCGGAGCGTGGGCGTATCGGCCCGGCCCAACACGACGCTCTCGGATAACCAACTACTCCGTTCTCAAGATCACGTGGAACCCGAACTGCGATTCCACCACGTCGGAGATCTCGCCGATTTTTAGGCGAAATGCCGCATCCGCAAAGGGCTTGACCATAGCGTGGTGCGGGAATTTTCCGAGCGCACCTTTGCGTTCGGCGGCACCGGGTTCGTCGGAATACTCGCTGACCAACGTGCCGAAGTCTTCGCCATTGCGCGCTCGCGCAAGGGCCTCTTCGGCTCGATGCCGTGCCTCGGCCTTGGAGCGCTTCACCGATGCCGGAGCACTCTGGGCCCCAACGTACTGAACCAAGAGATGACTTGCGCCGATTTCGCTCGGGAGATTCGCTGCAGTGCCCGCGTTCGACGATTCTCTGACCACGATCGCCGTACGTGGCGGATCGCCAGGACTCCCTAACGGAGTAACGACGCATCCAACCACAGCAATGCTGCACGCGAGTGCGACGATTGGGCGGCACGAGTACAGGCGTTGACGGCGAGTGACGGCGAGTGAGCGGCTCATGTAAGAATCCCTGCCGAATGCGCGGACTGGATTGGACTCAGGTCGAGTCGAAGCGATGACGTCGGTGGTTCGTTGACCTTCGCCTTTTTGGCGTCGAGCCCGAGTCGGAGGCCGTATAGACCCGCGAGCACGATTGCCGCCAAGGCAATCCAAACCGCATACATCGGGGTTTCTGCGCTCCCCTCCTGAGGGTCCGAGTCTGGCGGGATTGAGTTTCGAGACGCGGGATTGGGCTTGGATGCGGTTTGGCTCATCGTGCTCACCTCATGCGACAGAGTGACTCAGGCGATCTTTGCCCAAGCATTTCCCAAGACGACTTCGTTCCGTTCCTCGACGGAGACCTCGAGGGCGACGCGATTACCTCCGACGCGACAGCCCACGGTCTTCAGCGTTTCACTAGGCCATACTGGCTTCTTGAACTGGGCATGGAGCTCGACGAGACGGTCAGCGTTGCCATCGAGAAGCCCATTGACAACAGCGCGTCCCGTGAGGCCGAACGTGCACAGTCCGTGCAAGATTGGCCCCTGTTCGAACCCAAGGTTCTTGGCAAATTGAGCGTCGATGTGAAGGGGATTGGTGTCCCCCGAAAGTCGATACAGGATCGCTTGCTCGGGAGAAGTCCGTTGCGAAGAGACGAAGTCGGGAGCCTGGCCGTCTTCGGGTTCGACTTTCTCCGTCTTGGGTGGACGAGGGCCGCCGAAGCCCCCTCGGTCGAAAAGTATCAGCATCCAAGTGGTGTCGAAGAGATGAATGCCGTCCATCTCGGTTCGGGTCGAGACGACCAGCTGTGCCATTCGTTTGAGATTGTACAAACCCTCGAGCCGCGCAGTGGTGCGAAGCACGCCCGTCGCCGGGATGGGCCGATGCACCACGATCGATTGCGAGCCGTGCACCAAGTTCTCGAATGAGCCGCCCGCGCGACCCACGACAGCAACGGCAGGTGCGTATGCGGGGATGACGCCAAACGTTGGGTAGACCTTGGGTCCTTTGGCCTCGTAGAGGTAGTCCAGCTCGTTACGGGTTGCGCCGATGCCGAGCGCGTAAGTGACCGCCTGCTTCCAGTCGATCTCGTGTTCGAAGGTCTCCGTCGTATATCCGACGTCTATCTGGCCGGTCTGCATGGGAATCCTCGTTCGGAGGCCCACGGTTACTGGGCTTTTTCCCCTTCGTCAACGTCGGAGCGCGACTATTCGAGACGCAATTGAGGTTCTCGGCGACTTCTGTGCCCGTTCGGCCGTTTCGGCTGCATCACGTCGCGGCTGGACCTTGGCTCCGGGAGTGGCTCTGCGTCTCTCGGCGTGGTGACCCACCCCGATTGAGTCCGCGGAACGCGGCCACTGCGCGCCTCACACTGGACACGCCGAAGAGGTGCGTTCGGAGACTAGTACACATTGATTCGATAACCGATGGTGATGCCGAGCAGGAACATCGAGGTCCGCCCTGTGAGGGAAGCTTCGTCCCCGAAGGGATTGCGTGCCGCTTCGGCTGGGAGGTTCCAGAAGCCGTAGCGAAGGTTCGCGCCGATTGTCCAAGAGCCGACCAAAGGGCGAGCAATGCCGAGAGCGCAGCCAAGGGTGAACCCTTCGGTTCTCGTGGTCACTCCGCGGGGTCCGACGAGCGCACGGTCGGGTTGTGCCTCCGTCGAAGAGTAGGTGTCCGAGACGACGACCAGACCGCCGGTGGCTCCGAGCCAGGCTTGCCAAGTCGGACTGGTGTACGGGTACCAACGCAAAATCCCTTCGGCCGTAAAGTAGCCGCGTTTGTGGTCACGTTGGACGTCGGGGGAGTCGTTCGGGGGAACGTCAGTGGTCGGGAAGAGCCCGAGCGTGATCCCAGCACCGGCTGCAAATCTTCGTGACGTGCGAATGAGTTGCCAGCCCTCGAGCATGAGGCTCGAATCTCCCTCTTTGCATTTCTCCGACAGTCGATTGGTACAAACCTGCGCTGTCGGCAGGGTCAACATGCCGATTCCGAGTTCAGCCATACCACTCAAGTGCTCGAGCTCGTCATCATGCACGTTAGGAGGTGCTGCCGACGACAAGCGAGTGATTGTCAGGCCGAGAATCAGCATCGAGCCTAACATCGCGAGAGCGGTGATTCGCCGTCGCGGGCGATACGGGCTCGTGCCCAGGCGAGAACTTGCTCTGCGGGTCACGACGCGGGGGCACCTTTCTCACCGAAGCACATCTGCGGTTGGTTCTCGGGGGACGGCGTAAGGAATGCGGCGATCGCGGCGAGCTCGGCCGAGAATGCTCCGGCATTGCGGCAACGTAGTGCGGGATCTTTGGCGAGATTTCGTCGCAACGACTCGGAAAGTGCTTCCGGCACACCGAGCGCTTGGGGAAGTCGCGGTGGCTCTTCGCTTGCCTGGCGTGCCAGGACGGAAATGGGCGAACCGCCGTGGAATGGAGGGACGCCCGTGAGCAGCTCGTGCAGAATGCAGGCAAGCGCATAGACGTCGCTTGCCGGTGTCGTCGCCTCGCCTCGCGCCGCTTCGGGCGACATGTACTGGGGCGTGCCGAGAATCGCCCCTTCGCGAGTGAGTGGATCGGCGTCGCTGTCGAGTGCGCGAGCCAATCCGAAGTCGAGCACGACGAGGCGGGGCTCGTCGTTGCCACGGGCAACCGACATCAAATTCTCCGGCTTGAGATCCCGATGCACGATCGATTTGTCATGCGCCACGGCGATGGCATCCGAAGCGGTCCGAAGGATATTTACGGCCTCGGGCGGGCTGAAGCGTTGGTTGCCGAGGAGGCGCTCGCGTAGGGTCCATCCTTCGAGGTACTCGTAAACCAGGTAAGCCTCTCCGCCCACGTTCGAGTCCTGTTGCGGCAGCTCTCCGCTACCGAGGACACGCACGATGTGGGGATGCACGAGTCTGGCGAGGAGGCGAGCTTCGCGGTGAAATCGCTGTCGCACTTCCGCTGCTTGCATCAAGAACCGATGGAGGATTTTGACGGCCACGAAGCGCTCGAATCCCAGCTGTACCGCACGGTAGACTTTCCCGGTCGTGCCGACTCCGATGGCACGATCCAGTCGCAGGGCGCCTTCGATCTCGAGTCCGAGATGTGGATCGTCACCTATCGGAGGAGCGCCTTCTGCCATGGTGGTTCCGAAGGCGCAGCGTAACCTGCTCCCTCGCGACGGGGAAAAACAACTTCCGACTCTCAGCTTCCGTCGATATCACCGAACTGGCTGGCCGAATCGGTGTTGAACACCCAAGGGTTTGGCCGCGGAGAGCGGAGCGGCCCGACGCCCACCAGAATGCGGTACCGAGGCGCGGATTCACGTACTAGTCTCCGGCGCCCGTGGCTCGACCCAAACGAACCATTTGCACCTCGTCCTTCCTCCGGCACCCCGTGACGTGCCACGTCGCGTCCGGCGCTCTCGCGACAGAAACGGAGCGATGGTTCGTCAAACGCGCGATGATTGAGATTGGCGCAGCGTCCTTTTCGGGGCTCTCGGGATGGTGAGGCAAGAGGGGGCATGAAGGAATCGCGAACGGCCAAAAAGCCGGCAGCCACGAAGAAGGCTGTCGCGCCGGCGGATACCCAAGCAGCCGACACCGAGCTTCCAGCTGATGGGGGCGTACGCATCACTTTGCCTGGGTTCGAGGGCCCCCTCAATCTCTTGCTCCATCTCATTCAGGAGCACGAGCTCGACATTCTGAACATCCCCATTGCGTTCGTCACCAAGAAGTACCTCGAGTACATGGAGTTGATGAAGGCGCTCAACATCGACATTGCCAGCGAATATTTGGTGATGGCCGCGACGTTGGCGCACATCAAGTCCCGTTCGCTGCTGCCCGCTGCACCTGCCGATTCGGAGGAAGAGGAAGAGGAAGAACTCGATCCTCGAGCGGAGCTCATCAAGCGTCTCCTCGAATATCAGAAGTACAAGAAGGCAAGCGAGGAGCTCGCCGCGCGTTCGGTGCTCGGGAGAGATATTTTCGTCCGCGGTCCGCAACCTGCTGCCAATCCGCTTACGGCGCCGTTGGCTCCCGTTGGCTCATTCAAGCTGCTCGAGGCGTTCCAACGGGTTCTTTCTCGCACCAAGGTCGTCATCGATCACGAGGTCGAGTTCGAGCGATTCTCCCTCAGCGATCGCATCAATCATCTCGTCGATTTTCTGAAGGGCAAAGGGCGAGTCACTTTCGAAGAATTGTTCGAGGGCCAGGTTTCACGCCCGGATCTCATCGTCACCTTTTTGGCCTTGCTCGAATTGACTCGTTTGCGGATGATCCAATTGTTCCAGCAGGCATCGCTCGAAACCATCTACGTCGAGATGATCGGCGAGGAGGGTGGGAAGCAAGCCGCGCGCGAGGAGCTATCGAATCCCGCTGAGCCGCCCAAGGCCCCGGTGTCCGCAGAACCAGAGCCCCCGCGATCGCCTCCGCGCCCCGATCTCCTGGACGAGGAGGAACCGGAGGAGGAAGAGGAATTCGACGTTGCCGCCATTTTGGCCGAGGCCGCGGCGGAAGAAGCCGAAGAAAAGCGATTGGCAGAGGAGGCGCGTCTTCGTGACTCTCAGCCCGTTGGCACGTCCGACGTGGCGACGTCCGAAGTCGAAGCGTCGAGCTCGAGCGCAGATGTCGCTGACGGCGAGTTGGCGAGCTCGAGCGCAGATGTCGCTGACGGCGAGTTGGCGAACTCGAGCGCAGAGGTCGCTGACGGCGAGTTGGCGAGCTCGAGCGCAGAGGTCGCTGACGGCGAGTTGGCGAGCTCGAGCGCAGATGTCGCTGACGGCGAGTTGGCGAGCTCGAGCGCAGATGTCGCTGACGGTACTCTCGGAGAGGACGCGGCTGGCGAGGCACTCGACGCAGAATTGAATGTGTTGGAGGGCGAGTCGTTTGCTGCTGGATTCGTCGACGCCGAGATTTCCGTCTCGCATCGGGAGGAGCATTCGGATGCATCGACGTTCGCCGAATCTGAGCTCGCGTCAACGTGGGACGGGCCTGAGCCTGTTCCCGTGGTCACTCTTGACGCGCTCGACGGCGATTCCGTGCCGGAATCGAGCGACCTCGCGGAATCGAGCGACCTCGCGGAATCGAGCGACCTCGCGGAATCGAGCGACCTCGCGGAATCGAGCGACCTCGCGGAATCGAGCGACCTCGCGGAATCGAGCGACGCAGAGCAAGGGTACAATCTAGAGCCGGCGGCTGTCGAGCTGTTCGATTCGGCCGAACCGAGCGACTCGGTAACGAGTGAAGCCGAACCGAGCGACTCGGTAACGAGTGAAGCCGAACCGAGCGACTCGGTAACGAGTGAAGCCGAACCGAGCGACTCGGTAACGAGTGAAGCCGAACCGAGCGACTCGGTAACGAGTGAAGCCGAACCGAGCGACTCGGTGACGAGTGAAGCCGAACCGAGCGACTCGGTAACGAGTGAAGCCGAACCGAGCGACTCGGTAACGAGTGAAGCCGAACCGAGCGAAGCGTTGAACGAGACCGAGACGAGCAACGCTTCGGAGCTGAACGACGCGTACGTGGAGTTCGCGCCCGAAGATACGCGTGTCGTTGTCGATTCATCGGGGCAATCGCAGAGCACCGAAACCGAACTCATATGCACATCGTCAGTCGCCCTAGAGATGGAGCTTGGCGAGGTCGAGCCGTCTCGCGAGGTCGAGCCGTCTCGCGAGGTCGAGCCGTCTCGCGAGGTCGAGCCGTCTCGCGAGGTCGAGCCGTCTCGCGAGGTCGAGCCGTCGCTCCCAGAACCGATGCCTGTGGTAGGCGAGGCGGCCAACGCGGTGTCGGAGGAGGTGACGGCAACTTCCTCGGAAACAACGAGCGAAACGCAGTCGGCGGATGAATGGGAGCCAGGCCATGAGGCGCGAGAGGAAATCGCCGAGGAGATCGTGAATAGCGACGAGATGGGCGGTTCTGTCGTGCCTTCGAGTGTCGTCGCGGAACCGATCCACATGGATGAGTCTGTGGATTCAGGCACCGAACCCGTGCCTGAATTAGGTGACGCGGAAGACACTCCGTCCCATGACTCGAACTGCGACGGATTCGCAGTTCCCGAGTCGTCGACCACGACGGTACAAGCCCAAAATGAAACGGTCGACGCATGGGGAGTTCGAGACGACGAAAGCGCAAATAGTTGCACAGAACCGTCGGAGCGCTCGACTTCCCACACTTCTGATGACGAACCGAACGGTTCGGAGCCCAAGGCTTTATGACAACGAGGAAGAAGAGGCCACAACCTGCACCGAAGGGACGCTCGACTCCTGTCCGCCGTGGACGCACGACGGCCAAGCCCGTCCCAGCGACTCCCGTTCGGCGGCGCGGAAAAGACGCCGGGTCCTCAGAAGGCAAATCCGAAACGCCTCCAGCAGCCAAAGAAGAGGATGCACTTCCGCTCGATGTGCTGGGCGATCTGGATGAAGAGAGTGGTCTGCCCGGCGTGGTCACGGAGTCTGCGGACGAAGTTTTAGCCGAAGCTGCAGAAGAAGCCGATTCGTCGGAGTCCGCTCGGGGCGTAGACGAAACGAAGGTCACGACGAACGACGCGGGAGACGACGAGTCGCTCGACGATGACCATGAAGCGGACCTCGACGCCGAGACCGATGTGAGCGCCGAAGCAGAAGGAGAGTCTGCTGTCTCGCCTCGAGGAGACGATGATTCAATCGATACGCGAACGGAAGGACGCGACGAGTCCTCGGCAGATGCAGGGGAACAAGAAGGCGAAGCCGCGCCGAAGTCCGGACCATTTCTGACCGATGAAGGCGACCTGACTGCTGGCGTCGATGACCTCGAGGCGGCACTTTCTGGTTCTGAATCTGCCGAGTCTGAGCTGATCGAGGGGGGGGGGACCGGACGTTGGTGAAGCGGTCAATGGCGATCTGCTGGGCGAGGATGCGTCCGCGAACGACACCGAGACGTTTCTCAAGGCCGCGCTCGAGTCGATCTTGTACGTGGCGGACAAGCCCTTGACCATCAAAGACATCGCCAAAGCTATCCAGCTCGACCGGCGACGTGCCGAAGAAATTCTCGAGTCCCTCAGGGCCGACTACGAGCAACGAGGGTTTCGCATCGACGCGGTCGCTGACGGTTACTGCTTTCGCACGCACCCCAAGGTGGCCGATTACGTGCGCGCATTTCTCGAACAAAAGCCGGTGAAACTCTCCCGCGCACAGCTCGAAACCCTGTCGATTGTTGCATATCGTCAACCGATTACTCGTCCAGAGGCAGACGAGATCCGCGGCGTTGATTGTGGTCCGGTATTGAAGGGGCTTTTGGAGCGCGATTTGATCCGAGTGATTGGCAAGAAGGACGAACCCGGACGTCCGATGCTGTATGGAACGACACCCGCATTCCTCGAGCTCTTCGGCCTGAAGTCGCTCGAAGAGCTGCCAACACTCAAAGAGTTTACGGAGCTCAATGAGGATTCTCGTCGCAAGTTCGAACAAGAGATGGGCGAAGAGGCGCCGCTCAACCTGAGCGATTTGGGGCTCCTGAACGAAGCTGAAGCGGCTCCGTCGCCACAACGAGCTGAGGCGGAACAGTCCGACGCCAACGTCGAACGCGAGGATGCACCTGCGACGTCGGGGGAGGCGTCCGAGCCGTCGGATTGCAGTGAGCTCGAATCCCTCCGAAGAGCCGCAAGATGGGGCGGAGGAAAACTCAGTGTCGACCGACAGTAACCCCGTTGTCGAAGAGTCGGATCCAAACGCCGAGGACGCGGAGGACGACGACGAGGACGAGGACGAGGACGAGGACGACGAGGACGAGGACGACGAGGACGACGAGGACGACGAGGACGACGAGGACGACGAGGACGACGACGACGACGAGGACGACGACGACGACGACGACGACGACGACGACGACGACGACGACGACGACGACGACGACGACGACGACGACGACGACGACGAGGACGACGACGAGGACGAGGACGAGGACGACGACGACGACGACGACGACGAGGACGACGAGGACGACGAGGACGACGACGACGACGAGGACGACGAGGACGACGAGGACGAGGACGACGAGGACGACGAGGACGACGAGGACGACGACGACGCCAGTGAGAACGGCGAGAACGGCGACCGTTAGCGACGTCCGCGCGTCGTCAAACCGAGGGCTACCAAATCAAGGTAGCCCTCGCCTATCGACGTCGACTCATTCGGAGGGATTGTCGAATCGTTTGGCAAGCTCCACAACTTCGGCAAAGAGTTCTTGGTGGACGGCGAGCTTGCTTACGACTTCCCAAAATATGGGGTCGGCGAGACGCGCCACAGGGGAGACAGAGTTCGTCGATCGCTTGGCGGTCTTTCGCTGGATGCTCGTTGGCCCTTTGGCCCGTAGGGCGTCCATTTGCGCAACCAGGCGTTTCGTCGGAAATCGTTCGCCACTTTCCCACGCCTGAACTTCACTGGGCTCCAGCCCGAGCGTTTGGGCCAGTTCGCGAGCGGTGCATTTTAGTTCAGCACGGAGTCGTTTGATTTCTTCGGCGTTCACGATGCCGAGAAGATAGCACGCAACTCTGAAACGGTTTGCCCGATGCCAAGATATGAAGATTTGGCATCACTGGTTTTTCTGCGTACTTCTCTCCTTTGGATCGGGTTGCGGGGATCCGTCGTCGACGATCCCCGTTGCTGGTTCGGGCGGTGACGATCCTCCGACACGCCTTCATCTCGAGCCCGCCTCCGAATTGACCGAAGCGGAGGCCGTTCTCGCCATCCATATCGACACCGCAGCTGCCCCTTCTGAGCGGTCTTTTGCGGACGTGACGTTGATCGAGGGAACACCTTCCGCAATCTCCGTCGGCAAATACGAAGATGGCGAGACGACCGACGCACTCGCGGACCGCACCGTCCCCGTGCTTCTCCACGAAGATGTTGGGGAGCTGCAGCTCCGACCGACCGGGGTTCTCGCCCTCGGCCAGACCTATTCGGTGATATCCCGCACTGGGATCATCGGCAAAATCGTCGTCATGCCCAGAACGTCTCGTCCGTACCTGGCTCGACTCTGGCCGCCGGGGAAGCTGGATTTCGGCGCAACAGGTCCTCTATTGTGGGGATCCCATATCGATCGACGATCAGGAGGTCGAGCTATTTCCGCCGGGCGTCACGGCGCGGATCCAGCGTGGCTTGGATGATACGGGAAGCGAAGCGGAACATTGCGTTCGGCTCGTTCCAGCGCGTTCGCGCGACGTGCCTGCTTTACCGCCTTTGAACGTGAGCGGCATCGCTCTCGAGCCGACGAGGCTCGAGGGCGGCATGGCTGCGCCTGTGCTGGAGGCACTCTCTTGTGCGGCGTCGGAGCGCCAGTTTGGTCCCGCGTGCGTTTCTTCGGTCTACGGCCAAATCACTTTACATGGGCCTCAAGCGCCAACCCTGTGGTTGCTTTCGAGCCCTTTGGGCAAGCGGATTGAGGTTCTCGACGCAGGAGCAAAGATTGCGGTACCGCTGCCGAGTGATTGAGAATCCGTGCGACTCGATGCGACCATATTCGACTTGGGCGGTCGCGTTCAGCAGGCTTCGATTCGATGTGGACGTTCCGAAGGGACAGTCACGTGTCATCATCAACGAGGTTCTTGCCAATCCGTATGGAGCCGAGCCGACCGAAGAATGGGTGGAGCTGTTCAACGCGGGCAGCGCGACGGCCGAGCTCTACGGTTGGAAGCTTGCCGATAGCGGCGGACAAGTGGAACTCCCGGCTTTGGTGTTGGAGCCCGGGGCTTTTGTCGTCTTGGCGAACGAGGGCTTCCTCGGTGGGCAGTCAGGCGATGTGTCACCGTCCGAAGGGAGCACGATCATCCGTCTCCCTTACCTGGCGAAGAGCGGGCTTTCGAATGCCGGCGAAGCACTTCGGCTCATCGACGAGAGCGGCGGGATTCGGTCAAGCTTCCCTGCCGTGGCTGCTTCCCGCGCAGGGGTGAGTATCGCCCGTGAGTCGCCAAGTACGCTCGACGATGATGCAAAGGGATTTCTCTCCCACGCGGCGCCTGGTGCGTCCCCTGGCGCATACAACCACCTGGAGTGAGCGCGACTCATTGTGCCGCCGAAGTCCCGATGGCGCGTCGATAGGGCACCCTTCCGCGCAGTCGCGATGGCGCGTCGATTCAGCTTCCCGCAAGTGTCATGCAACCCACGCGGAACGCGGGCACCACCATGGACCCGCGTGGGCGCGGTGCTTCCGCAACTTCGTCGATACCCTTCAGCATTTTGTCGAGATTCGATGAAATGGTGACTTCTGAAACGGGATGAATCTTCTTTCCTCCGATCCAGAATCCCGACGCGCCGCGAGAAAAGTCACCCGTCACCGGATTGAACCCGAAGCCCATCATGTCCGTGACGTACAGACCACGATCCGTGGACGCGATGAGCGCCTCTTCTGTCATCTCACCAGGCTGCATGAGCAGGTTGGTGGTGGTTGGAGACAGTGCTCCCCCATTTCGTGCTGCGCTCGCTGTCGAGTTTCTATTGAGTTTTCTGGCGCTGAGACAATCGAAGCAATGGCCCAACGTAGGTTCTCACGCTCGACCAGGCGTGTTTCGTCGGCACGGAAGACCCTCGCCGTCCCAAGCCCGCGATCCAAATCCGCGGCGGAGAAACGGATCATCGACGAAGCGTCACTCGTTCACTGGCGACGACCGATCCCTCTCGGCCGCACAAGTAGCTAGCTTTGCGCCAGATTGAGCCCCCGAGGGCGCATCCGACGAAGGCGGAAATGATGCTTCCGCCGCATCTGGTGAGAAGACGATGGGCGTCTCGCAGGTCTTGACCGATCGCGCTCCCAGTTGGGCAATCGTACGTCGCGCTGCCTCTTGGCCAACATATTCCGCTGTCTCGAGGTCATCCAGGTGACGAGCGAGCGAATAATAATAACCGCGCCGCCGCTTGCCGCCGTCGTCTTCGACCACGGGGGTGACGACCAGGCTCACCTGCGTCCCGCGTTTCGTTCCGACGAATCCGGACGACAGCACGAGTGCGCTTTCTCCCGCGGCTCGACTGAATGTCGCGCCTTCGCTATTTTTTAGTCGTTCGTCCGAGGCAAGTGCCGCTCGTTCCGCGTCGCGTGCTCGAACCGTGGCGGCTTGGGCATCCACTTTTTCTGCTGCGGGATCGTACAAATCGAAGTCGTCGAACGGACCTACGGCGAGTTCGCGACGGATCCGCCGGACCCGCGTCGGGATCGGGCTCGCTGAGGTCGAGCTGCTGC
>JASGIX010000032.1:0-20496 GCA_049840955.1 Polyangiaceae bacterium | reverse complement strand
AAGGTTAATAGGGAAACACGATAGAATCCGAACAGCACCTGATCCGGCGCGGTGATGCCCACTCCCGACATCGAACAGTCAGCGTCCGTCATCGAAGGCATTTGCGCCGAGACGCGCTATCGTCCCGTTCGCTTCCTGGGTAGTGGTGCCATGGGACAAGTGTGGATCGTGCGCCAACGCACGCTCAAACGCGACTTCGCACTGAAGGTGCTCCATCCGAGATTCGGCACAAGCCCGGCGCTCATGGACCGTCTACGTCTCGAGGCACAAGCCACCGGACGAATCGATCACCGAGGCGTCGTTCAGGTCGTCGATTTCTGGATCAGCCACGAGGACATGCCTGTTACGTCATGGAACTCCTCCACGGTCGTAATCTCATTAGGAGCTTCAACTTCGCCGCACCTTGCCCGTCGCAGAGGTGGTCGAAATTGGCTGCGAGGCACTATCGGCGCTAGGGGCCGCGCATCGCTTGGGGATTATTCATCGGGACATCAAACCGGAGAATTTGTCTCCTCCACGAGCTCCCCGGCTATGGTCGCGTCGTAAAAGTGCTCGACTTCGGGCTCGCATGCGTCATTGCGCAAGCCACGCCGAACACGCCCGCTCCGCCCCTTCAAAAGACACGCACGGGCGCGAGATAGGAACACCGCGTTTCAGTGAGCCCCGAAGCCGCCCAAGGACTCCCGCTAGACGAGCGCTCGGATATCTACTCTCTCGGGTTGACGCTCTTCGAAGCGTTGGCAGGACGGGGGCCCTTCGATGGTCCAAGCAGTGGACGCAATCTGCCTCCTTCCGTACTCGCCGAAGGAATACCTCGACTGCTGGACGACTGCTTGATGAAGGCAATTGCACTGAGCCCAACACAGCGATTCCAATCCGTGATCGAGTTCGAGAGCGCCCTTCGCCCGCTCCTTCCTCGACATTCGTTTCCAGGCCGAAGGCTTGGCACCGAGGCCCTCACCTACCGCGCCGAAGCAAAGCGCGATTTGCCATCCCGACGGAAGCTCGAGAGAACACTCGAGAGAAGGCCGCGCGAAAGTGACCGAGTGCGTACGCGTCGCGCGAAAGTGACCGAGTGCGTACGCGTCGCGCGAAAGTGACCGAGTGCGTACGCGTCACGAAAACGAACCGCTAATTACGCGCTCACGCGACGTATAGCCCCACGGATGATAGGAAGTGCAGGTCGTCCAGCAAGGGACGAGTGTCGCCGACGGCAATCAGACGTCCCTCGTGCAGCACAGCGACGGATTTTGCCCAGCGGCGCAAGAACGGCAAGTCGTGGGACGCAATGACGATGGCAATGCCTTTGGCGTGAAGCTCGGCCAACCTGAGCTCCAAGGCATGGAATCCCGAGGGGATTGAGACCTGCCGTGGGCTCATCCAGCACGAGTAGGCTGGGTCGCATGGCGAGGGCGCCCGCGATGGCAACGCGCTTCTTCTCACCATGACTGAGCAGGTGAGGAGCAAGCTCGTCGAATTCCCCGAGGCCCATGGCACGTATGGCCTCATCGACGCGTACGTTGATCTCTGTTTCATCGAGGCCAAGATTGCACGGGCCGAAGGAGACGTCTTGTCGCACCGTTGCCGCGAAGATTTGGTCGTCGGGATCCTGGAACACCAATGCTACCCGCTGACGAATGGCGAAGAGCCCCTTCCGAGAATAGTCGAAGGCTGCGCCTGCAAAATGGATCTGGCCCGATTTGGGCCGTAAGGTTCCATTCATCAATTGGAGTAACGTCGACTTGCCCGCGCCATTCGTTCCGACGATGCCCAACCTCGAAGCCGACGGAACGCTCAAGTCGACGTCGAGCAAAGCACACTGTCGAGCCGAGCGCCGCACCGACGGCGCTGGATAGTCGAACCGTACTCGCTCCATGACCAATATCGACTCAGCCAATGACGATCCCTTTCGAGCGAAAAAGCCACGCAGCCAAGGCGATGACGGTAGGCAGGAGCAACGCCAAGAATCGATGTCGCCACCGAGTCTTGGTTTTGGCCGTGAGCACCGTCAGTCGTCCGTCGTAGCAGCGAGCAGCGAGGCCCCGCTCCCACCGCTCCGATCGATGAAGAGTGTGCCGAAACAAAGCCGAAAGAGCGAGCGCCACAGTGGACAGGGCTCCAGATTTTCGCCCGTACCCAGCGCGATTGCGTTGAGCACGCAAAATCCGGTTCGAAGCATCATCGAGCACGAATAGTGAGCGATAGGTCACGTGTAATAAGTCCAGCGATGCTTCAGGCACGCGGAGGCGGCGGAGCACATCGAGCAGTTCGGCGACTGGCACGGTCAAAGCCAGTAGCGCCGTGACCGATAGCGCCCCGAGGGCACGAAGTGCCGACGAAAAGGCCACATTTGCTCCCGCCGCGTCGTATACGAATCCGCCACCGATCCTCGTGCGAAAGCGAGAAGCACAGCGTCACGGCGCTCATTGCAATGAAACCCATGGGCAAACGGAGGGTGAGCCAGAACGCCCAAGGCGACATCCTCACACCGAATGCAGCCAAACCGGTCGTCGTTGCAGCCACGACCAACGCCCAAGGCCAGGGGCAAAGCGACAAATCGCACGCCATCAGCCCCGCACAGAGTAGACCAATCGAAGATGCGTGGCCGCGCCAGCGACTCCGGTTGGCGAAGGCGTCAATTCTTCGAAGCATCTTGTTCGAACGCCGCACGGCGTCCCCGGTAGTAGCCGAGACAGTAACAGAGCAGTCCAGCTCCAATTGCTGACTGCAGGCAGAACAAGAGACACTCCACCTCTTTGCTCGGCGGCGACCAAAGCGGCGATGCCCAGGGCCGATAGTGTGGAGCAAGGCGCTCCACCTCCTTCGTGGCTTGCCCATCCGAACCTGCGAAAAGCTCGTCACTCCGGCCCCTCTGCCACCATGGGAGCAGAGGTAGGGCGACGATGGCCGCGATGGTGATGAGAAGACTCAGATGGAGCGTCTTCATTGGAGCGGCTCGCTGGGCGGTGCGTCGTGACTACGAAGTGGAGCGATCGCCTGGGTTCCGAGGAGATTCATCACCAGAACGGTGAGCAACCCCTCGGTGACGGCAATCGGGATCTGTGTGATTGCGAAGATGCCGAGAAACTTCACTGCAGCTGCTCCGAATCCCCTTGAACCATCAGGGAATGCCCAAGCGAGCTGCAGTGCCGTGACGACGTAGGTAGCGACGTTGGCGAGTGCCGCCGCGAGAAATACACTGAAGTTGCGGGGCAGTCGGAGTGCAGTCGTCAACCGATGGATCGCCCAAGCACCATAGCTTCCGACAATCGCCATGGAAAATGCATTTGCACCGAGGGTCGTAAGACCACCATGAGCCAACAGGAGCGCCTGAAACACGAGTACCACCACGCCAACGATACTCATGACAGAGGGCCCGAGCAGCAGCGAGCCCAATCCGAGCCCCGTAGGATGCGAGCAGCTACCGGTGACGGACGGCAGCTTCAACGCCGAAAGTACGAAGACGAAGCCACCGCATGCACCGAGGAGCAGTCTCGACTCGGGGTGTTCGCGCATGCGCCGCGAAAGCGCGCGCATCCCGACGGCGCAGGGAGGAAGTGTAGCCACTGTCCACATGACAGAATGGGCGACGGGTAAATATCCTTCCATGATGTGCATGGCTCGTGCCTTTCAGAGGATCAATCGAGGAAATAGGCAACACCGAGACCGGCACGCCAAAGGTTCCGATCTTCCGCGCGTGAGACGTGCTGGGACGCTGGAATCGCACCGTACCCGAGAAGCTGAACGCGTCGGCCAATCCCGATGACCGTAGCCGGCGTCACCATGATGCGTTGATAGTCTCCCGATGTCGTCTCGTCTGGCGAGTGGGTCGCGAGTCCCACCTCGTACGAGACGCCAAACTGACCACTTATCATGAGGCGCTCCGTCTCGAGTGGCGTCAAAGCCAAGCCAGCCCCCGATAGCAGTTCGTGCCCTTTGCGAATCCCCTCGCCGTTCTCGCCCTCGATACGCGTCAACGCGAAGCCCATCGCGCTCCAAGTGCTCCATTCGACGCTCGACATGAGGCCCCACAAGAAATTCATTGGGGCTCTGCCAAAGGCCTGATCCATACTGCCCGTTGGGAGTTCGAGTCCAGAGATCAGAAGGATGAAGTTGTCCTCCTTGCCGAAAGTCCGCTGCAGCGACTCGAGCTCGAATCGCCATCGACCGGAGAGAATGACGTTCTCCAACCCGACGCGAGTGCGTTCCCCACTGGACATCGACATGGGTAAGGTGATGCTCAATGACAGGGGTAAGCCGACGACGGGCTTGATACCACCGCTTACCAGTAGCGACGTCTCTTGCGGCGCGGCAGAAGAATCACTGCGCTTGGTAAACAACTGAACGGCAACGAAAGCAGAACCGTCGATTGCCGTAGCCGATTGCGGGCCGAGTACGGCTTCGTGATGTGCTTCGGCATGGCTCGCAATCGTTGACGCCACCGAGAGGACCAAAGCCGGACGTAAACGTCGTAGCCACCGAGAGGACCACGAACGCTCGCTTCGCCGTGAGCACGAGGAATTGCTCGAAACCTCATCGACGCGAGCGAACGGATGAGAGCCGCCACGACGACGACCGCGTCGCATAGACCCGCTCGCAAGGGGGATATCCACGAATTTTCGCATGTTTTCACGCACGACCGAGGGCGAGAAACGTGCGGAAAACTGCCCGACTCTGCCATCGGCCCCTGTCCTCGCAGGTTCGACGAAACAATGCCCAAGGCAGGTCTTCTGGCTCCTGGCTCTTCCTCTCTTCGCACCTTCCCACACCCTCTCTCGTACCCCGGATCTCGCGATTCGAAGGTTTCGGATTGGAGTGCAGTGGTGTTGCGAAGATCGTCCCCAGTTACAGCGGCGGGACCGCGCCGGAATTGCACCGGCTTCCCTGTTCGGGCCCCAAAGTAGGGCCACCTCGGACGGCAGACGTGTACCCTATCGAGCCTACCGCTGCAAGTAGACCGTCGAGTTTTTCCGCGACGTCCAAAGCCACCCACCTTCACGTGCCGCTCGAAGTCAGCGAGTCGAGGTCCACTCAATCCGAGGTCGTCGCGACATCAGCGAGTCTACGGACCCGGAGAACGTCAGTGGTGAAGTTGCCGTCTGGTATCCGACGCGAAGCGTCGCCCCTAACCACGCAAAGAGGCACCTCGAGACCCGACCAGTAGCACGATTTACACATACGTGCTACTGGTCGTACCCTTCGATGCTGAAGAACTCAACACGTCCAGCCAGATTGTCGAACGTTCTGGCAAGCGTCGGAGTGTTGGTCTCGTTCTTTGGCCATGGAATGGCGCTCGCACAAGAAGTCGTTCCACCAAAACCGATTGAACGAGTCACGCCGGTCTGGCCCAAGGGAAGCAGTCGAGCGCACGACGTCGTTGTTCCCGTCGTATTGACCATTGCGGCGGACGGAAGGGTCGAAGACGTCCAGCTCGAAGCGTCCATCGATTCGGAATTCGACAGGCTGGCGATCGATGCCGCAAAGCGTTGGACTTTCGAGCCTGCCCTTTACCGTGGCACCGCGGTGCCGGCGAAGGTTCGTGCCATCCTGCGCTTCCTCGGTGATCCGTCGCGATCGAGCTCGGTTCCGCCAGTCGAAGGGTCCGAATCATCTGACGCTTCTCACGCCGAGGAGACACACCAAACCGAACCCACGCGAGCGCTTCCCGAACCCAGCGCGTCGGGGCGTTCGAACGTGAGCCATTCCGTCGCTGGCCCACGTTCGGAACCCATCGATGTCGAGGTCGTCGGAGAGAAGTCCGCGCCACCGCGAAGTGCCTCCGAGACGTCTCGATCACAGGACGTGATCCAAGCCGCACCGCATCGAACCGGAGGCGACTTGCTTCAAATCGTCCCCGGTGTTTTCATCACTCAGCATAGCGGCCAGGGCAAAGCGTATCAGGTATTTTACAGAGGGTTCGACGCGATCCACGGGCAAGATCTCGAGTTCTGGGTCGGCGGAGCTCCCGTCAACGAGGTCTCCAATATCCATGGTCAAGGTTATGCCGACTTGCATTTCGTCATGCCTGAGGTCGTCTCTCGAATCGCGGTGTTTCCGGGCAACTACAGTCCCTTTCAAGGGGACTTTGCCGTGGCCGGTACGATCCGCTATGACCTCGGCTATCGTGAACCAGGTGTAACGGCGAAGGGCACCCTCGGTTCCTTTGGCGAACGGCGCGTCTTCTTGGCTTATCACCCACGCGATGCTTCACCGGGTTCGTTCGCTGCGTTCGAAGCCCAATCCACGGACGGTTTCGGTCCCGGTAGAGCCGCAAGTCGAACCTCCGCAATCGCGCAGCACGAGTATCGATTGGGGAGAGATCGGTTTCGGCTACTCGCCACTGGTTACGCTGGCAGGTTCGACTCACCTGGGGTCGTGCGCCTCGCGGACATAGAAACGCGAAAGCTCGATCGTTTCGAGACCTATGGCATCGAACAGGGTGGATATTCCTCGCGATACCAGTTCGTCGGCGAGTACACCGGGAATTCCGGAGATTCCCACTGGGCCCTCGCGCCATACGTCGTCCTACGAAGCCTAAAACTCAAGCAGAACTATACCGGCTACCTCCTCGACGAAAGCAACGGTGATACGACTCAGCTGCTGAACGAAGCGACGACGCTGGGCATGACGGCGCGATTCCACAAGGATGTTCGATGGCTCTCCTCGCGAGACGCGGTTGAAGCGGGTATATCTGTTCGCAATGATTGGGTGAGTCAATCTCAACTCGACGTAGCCGCCGGGAACAGTCGAGTCATTGGCACCATCGTGGACGCAAAGATCCGAGCCATGGATGCCGCCGGTTGGGTCGATCTCGCAGTCTCACCGTTCCCGCGCGTAAAGATCCGCTCGGGTTTACGGGTGGACGGTCTGGCCTACCAGGTCCAAGACGACACGCCCGCCTCGGAAACACGTCCCGGTGCCGATCGCAAATGCCCTCGCGCGTCAGCTGAGGCCCGTCAGTCCCGGTGGACAGGTGAGAACGGCCATGGGAACTCACTTCGGACCGCGGCTCACGCTCGACGGCGTACTCGCGCCGGGACTACACGGCATTCTCTCTTACGGTGAAGGTTTTCGTTCACCGCAAGCAAGAAGCTTGGGCGATGGCGAACGTGCGCCATTTACCAGGGTGCAATCGATGGAGACGGGCGTGCGCTACGTTACTTCGAGCATCAATGCCTCGCTTGCGGCGTTTCGCACCTCTCTGAAAGACGATCTGGTCTTCGATCCCGCAACGACCAGAAATGAGAGTGTCCCCTCCACGCAACGGCTCGGGATCGCCTTCGAGTTCACCATCAAGCCCACGGAATGGTTCGTATCGAGCGGAAATGCGACGTACACGCAGGCGAAATTTACAACCTCGGATTCTCGTTATGGCGCGGGAGACAAGCTCCCCTACGTTCCTGAGTTCATCGTTCGGCAGGACGTCGCGATCACGCCCAGTCTCGGAAGGCTTTGGACGCATCGCTTGAACGCCCGATTGGGAACGGCATTGACGGGCATGTTCAATCGCCCGCAGCCCTACGGTCAATTGGGGCACAACGTGTTTCTGGTAGACGCGACGGCGGAGCTGCGCGCCGAGAACGTCGCCATTGGTCTCGACGTTTTCAATCTGCTCGACGCGCATTGGTACGATAGCGAGTTCACGTACAGTGCGAACTTTAGTCCTGGAACAATCGCACGTTTGGTGCCCGAACGTTACGTCACGGCGGGCGCGCCACGAGCGCTTTTGGGCACATTGACACTACTCGTCGATTGACGTGACTCGTCGATTGACGCGACTCATCGATTGACGCGACCGGACCCGACACCAAGACATGAGAAGTGACGTATGCATCGTAATTTGACTTTCGTTGTCGCGATATTGGCCAATCACCTTGCAATCGGCTGCATGTCGCCGAGCAGCGAAGGCAGTGGAACCACGGGCAAAAGGCTCTCCCTCCAAACGCGATTGGCGATCAAGGACGATCTGGCGAAGCCGTTCCAGAATTCGCTCGGTTGGAACATCACTATCTCGAAGGCATTCGTTTCGGTTGGAGCGCTGTACTATTACTCGGGAGATCCGGTGTTGTCGCAGCGCTCTCCGCCAAGCAGCACGGCACCTCACCGGATGACACAAATTCTCGATCTCTTCGTCGGAACCGCTCACGCTCATCCCGGGCACTACATCGAAGGCGCAGCCATGGGACAGATGACTCAGCCACAGACTGTCGATCTCCTCGGCGGCGCCATCGACTTGGCCGACGGGGAGGGCGTGAGTGGTAGCACCAACTCCGCAACGTTTACCTGGCAGACCCCACCCCATGGCGATCTTGCGCCGGCGCTCGATGGTCAGGTGATTCTAACCCAGGGAACGGCCACCAAGGACGGTGCGACCATCCAATTCGTTGCCAAGGCCAACGCAAACGAGGTTCTCGACGGCGACAAGAAGGCCGAGGTAGCCGGTTGTGCTTTTGGCTCGAAGCCTGGTGAGGTTGGCGTAGAAATGAACGACGACGGAACGGTGACGCTCACGATGGTCCCGAGCGTATGGTTCAATCAGGTGGACTTCGACTATGTCGTCCGAGGCGCAGCGAACGCTCCTCTACCGAATGACGACGGCGTCGTCGACATTGCAGGAACCTTGGCCTGGCAAGGGTTCGTCCGTGGCATAAAAAAGGGCACCGCCTACGAGTTCGCTTATACGAAGTGAGGTGAGGTCATGTCCACACAAGACACAAATAGGCCACCTTTCATGATGCGAACTATTTTACGTCTTTTGACGGTTGGGGCACTGGCTTCAATCCCGGGATGCAACGAATCGGGTGATGGCAGTGGCACGGTGACGATTACTACGTGGGGAGAAGAGTACATCGAGGAGGGCCTGCCAAGCAGCGCATTCCTCGACGCCTGGAGTGTGAAATATTCGAAATTTCTCGTCGTCTACAATCACGTCACCATCGCCGATGACGACGGTGACGTGGTGGCCAAAGTCGAGCACCCGCTCGTTTTCGACATGACGCAACGAGCGAAGGGGCACCCCAAGACCCTCACGACGTACGAGCTCGCAGCCAGACCATGGCCCAACTTGAGCTATCAAATCGGCCCCATCACCGAGGATGCCAAACCGGGCGATCTCGCAACGGTCGATGACGTGACGCTACTGCAATCGAACCAAGCTTCGGTTCACGTCGAAGGTACGGCCACGTCACCGACGGGCGCGCAAAAGACGTTTCGCTGGAGCTTCTCCCCAGCGACGCTCTTTCAGGGATGCCACGGCATGCAGGACGGTAAAGAGGTCGAGGGGGTGCTCGTCACGAACGGAGGAGTGCAAGAAGTGGAACTCACCGTCCACGGCGATCATCTCTTTTATGACGATCTGCAGTCGGAAGAAGGGGGACCCCGATTTCAAGCCTACGCGGATGCGGACAAAAATGACGATGGCGAAGTCACTTTGACCGAGATGGACGATGTGCCCCTCTACACGATCCCTATCGAAAAAGGCACCTACGGCACGGGCGCCCTCGGCAACGTCGACACGCTCGGACAATACGTGAGGACCCTGGCGCGCACCATTGGACATTACCGCGGCGAGGGCTCGTGCAATTCGAAGGAAGTGCCCCAGTAAGAACACGAGAGTCCGTCCCATGGCGGACGAGCTCCGGCATGAGTGGCGGTCCCGCGTCGCGTCCGCCGCGCGGGAGCCTACGTCACGTTGCATCGACGTGTTCCCTCGCAGAACACTCGGGCGCTCCTCGCGTGGCGTGATCAAGATCCGCGTCCCTGGGCATTCGACTCGTATCTGAAGCCCCTCCAGACGTTGGCCAACCGTATCGCGCGGTCGATCTGCGCCATGGTTCCGAGCGCAGCCGCGCAGGACTCGAGGGGCGAGAACCACCTTTTCGCGAGCAGCAGGAGACAGTCGATGCGACGGATCATCGGACCTCGAACCGTGGTGATTGCCGCAGTTTTTTTCTGTGGTTGCAATGATTCGAGCGAGCCCGCAGCCAATTCGGGTTTCGGTGGCACCGGGGGGAACGCCGCGTCGGCTCTTGGCGGGACGAACACCGCGAATGCTGGTGGAAGCACGAACGTGCTCGGATTGGGTGGTGTCGGCGGGCGCGACACGAGTACGTCTTTTACTTTCGTTGGCGGCCGGTCGAGCTTTGGTGGCGCAAGCGCGCAGCAAGGAGGCACGACAGCTGGCTTGGGTGGCACGCGTCCCAACGGCGGAACTGCCGCCGTTGGAGGCACCACGCCGAGAACCAGCTCGGGGATCGGAGGCAAATCCGTCGGTGGGAGCACCAGTGGCGGAGTTGGTGGCAAAACCAGCGGGGGAGCTGGCGGCAAATCCGGCGGTAGCGGTGGAACGGCAGCCGGAGGCACGAGCACCGGTCGAGGGGGGTCGAGCTCCGGAACCTATCAACCCTGTCCCAAGAACGGCGATCCATGTCGAATCCTGCCCTTGGGTGATTTCATCACCTGGGGACTTCAATACGACGGTGCTTATCGCGTTCAGCTGTTCACCAAGGCAGTTGCAGAGCGAAAGAAAATCACCTTCACGGGCTCCCTATCCAATGGTCCAACGCAGGTATCGGCAGTGGCGTTCCCGAAGCAAAACGAAGGGCATAGTGGCTGGACGATCGCGCAAGTCTCGAATTTGGTACCGAGCCCTGCCTTCGACACGATCCCGCACATCGTGCTCCTCATGATCGGCACCAACGACGTCTACGCGACCTCTGGGCAGGCGACGATGCCCGATCGCTTGGGCTCGCTCATCGACAAGATTACGACGGTAGCGCCTGACGCATTGGTCGTGGTCGCCAAGATCCCTCCGCTTGCGACTGCCGCGTGGAACGCGACAATCAAGACCTACAATGACGCGATCCCAGCAGTCGTGGAAGGCCGTGCTGCAAAGGGCAAACACGTGTTGCTTGCCGACATGAACACGGGGTTTGCGTCGAACCAGTTGAGCTCCGATCAGGTCCACCCGAACAAGAGCGGCTACGACTTCATTGGTGATCGATGGTACGCCATCATCGGAAGTCTGCTCCCGCAGTGAATCGAATTCGCCCCTTGATCTCATGAAGACAATCGCAATCGTACTCTCCTTGCTCGCGCTCGCTTCTTGCGCCGGTTCTGGCGCTTCCGGAAACGAAGTCACAGGTCAAGGTGGGGTCGCTCCGTTCGACACTGGCGTTGGAGGTAACGCGAGCCTCCCGGCTGGCGGTGGCCAGAGCACGCCATCCTTCGGCGGCACTAGGAATGGTGGAGCAGGTGGTCTGTCATCCGCGGTAACGGCGACGACGACCAACGTCGGTCGTGGCGGCACGGGTTCGACTGACGTCGGACGTGGCGGCACGGGTTCGACTGACGTCGGGCGTGGCGGCACGAGTTCCGGTGGAAGCGCCACGGGCGGGCGGTCATCGGGGGGAACCGCCGGAAACGTGTCGACGGGCGGTTCGTCAACGGCGGGTCGCACCTCGACGAGTCCTGTAGCTGGTGCACCTGGCGATAAGTGGGTCGGTTCCTGGGTTACGGCGCAACAACTCACGGAGGAAGCCAACAAGCCTCCCGCTCCAGGACTTGCACAGAACACCCTCAGACAGGTCGTGCACACCTCCATTGGTGGCAGCCGTCTCCGCGTGCGATTCTCCAACGAGTACGGAAGTTCGCCGATCACCCTGACCAAAGCCGCCGTCGCCAAGTCTGCCGGTGGGCACAACATCTCGACCGGCACCAGTCAGTCCCTCACGTTCGACGGCAAGGCATCGGTGACGATTGCGGCGAAGGCCGCCGTTTACTCCGATCCCTTCGACTTCGCGCTCGAACCCCTGTCCAACGTTGCAATCTCGATCCTGTTCGGCTCGACATCGAACGACGTTACGGGCCATCCTGGCTCGCGAGCGACATCTTACATCCAATCGGGGGATGGCGTTGCGGCAGCGGCACTGACGTCACCCAAATCGACGGATCACTGGTACGTCATCTCTGGGATTGACGTCCTTGCTGACGCAGCGACTCACGCCATCGTCATTCTCGGAGACTCGATCACCGACGGTCGCGGCTCGACGACGAACGGCAACGATCGGTGGCCGGACGCACTGGCGCGTCGCCTTCAGGCGAATGCAACGACCAAGAAGATCGCCGTTCTGAACCAAGGGATCGGAGGGAACACCATCCTGAGCGGTGGCTTAGGTCCGACTGCGCTAACTCGGTTCGACAACGACGTACTGAAGCAGAACGGCGTAAGCTGGCTGATCGTGCTCGAGGGCGTAAACGACATTGGCGGCAGTAGCAGCACGGCGGTGGCGACAAACCTGATCAACGCCTACGAGCAATTCGTGACGAAGGCTCACGCCGCGAACATTCGCGTATACGGTGTCCCTATCCTCCCGTTCAGCGGCAATAGCTACTACAGCACCGCTCACGAGACGGCGCGCAAGACCGTCAACGATTGGATCCGGACGCCGGGCAACTTCGACGCAGTCCTCGATCTCGACGCCGCCGTGAGAGATCCCCAGAGTCCCGAACGATTGCTTTCGACCTACGATTCTGGAGACCACCTACATCTGAACCCTGCGGGGTATCAGAAGATGGCCGACGCCATCGCCCTTACGCTATTTGCTCTCTAGGGCATGGCTCGGCTCTTCACCTCTTGGAGATAGCGAACGGCGCACTGCACTTCGCCCAATCATCGAGGTGCACTTCCGCGAGCGACTCTCGCTGCAGTGACGAGCTTCGGTCACGCGTTGTGACATATTGCTACGCGACGCGCGTTTCGGCGATGAACTCTGGATGCTTCATCGTATTAAACGCGCCGCGGTAAGTGCGTTTGTGGGGATGCGACAGTGAGGGTCCCCGAGTCCGGCCAATTCCCCCCCTATATCACGATGCCTGGCCGAGATCGCTCGGGGACCCCTTCGCTTTCTTGGGAAGCTGCACGCGTGGCTCGTCGAAGTTCCCGAAGCTATCTCACGTTGACGTGCGCTCGCGCGTTCAGCTCGCGAAATCGCGACGGGATCATACCGGTGTGGCGTTGAAAGAGTCGGCGAAAGTGGCTCAGATCGGCAAACCCGCACGTGGCTGCGACATCCGCTATCGTGTCCGTGCGCTCGCGCAGCAATTGCTTGGCATCTCGCAGTCGGCGGCGATGAATGTACTCCGTGAGCGTCATCCGCTGCTCGCGTCGAAAGACGCGATTCAAGTAGTCGGGGTTCGCCCCGAGTGCCTTCGCGATGGAGCTCGTGGATAGTGACTCGGACAGGTGACTCGAAACGTAAGACTCCACACGGCCGATCAGCACCTTGCTCTGCCCATTCGCAACCGCAGGCGCTCGCGCCACCTCGCACAGCAGTAGCATCGCGATCAATGACGCGTTCAGCTCTCCTAGTGCCCCATTTTCTTGGTCGTCCAAGTGGCGATGAAAGAGCTCGGTCACACAATCCGTGCGCGCAACAGTCGTGTGTTGCGGCACGACGAGGCCCTGTCGAGAGCGGAGACCTTCCAGAAGTGCATCCAGTAGAAGGACAGCGATTGTCCGTACGGAGCGGCGCCGCGGTGGCGTCGATGAGGCCACAGTATCCGCGCTTGGACCGGTAGGACATCGAAGCGCTGCTTGCGCTCCCACATCGAGAGCGTACCGCTACGCACGAATAGGAGGCCGCGGCAACAATGCCATTCTCGTCCAGGGACTCGCGGCGCTTTCGTTCATGTTGACGATCACGAAAGGTTAGCTCGGCAAGAAGATGGACCTTGCTCGAAGGGCTCGACATTTCAGGAGAGGCGCCACAGGGTAGCCCGTGCTTGTCCCGTTCAGCACACGTCGAGCTCTCGCCGGACGTCGTGTCACCCGAGGATTGGCGTCGCGCGTGCCCCAAGCGCCTTCACGCGGATCGTGTATGGCCCTGACCTCAAGCCGCGTCGATCCGCTTGCGCTTGAGCATCTCCACCAGGGTCGTGCGATTGAGGCCCAGCATGCGCGCCGCTTGATTCTTGTTCCAGCGAGTGCGCTCGAGTGCTTGTCGAATCAGGTTGTTTTCGAAAGACTCGACCGCGTTGCGCAGATCGATACCCGTATCGGGGAGTTTTCCTGTGCTCTTTCGGTCTTCCGTCGGTAAACCACAGACTTTTGCCGGCAGATCACGCGGTTGAATCGTGTCCGTGCGGCAGAGCAGCACGGCGCGTTCGATCGTGTTCTCGAGCTCACGGACGTTGCCGGGCCAGCCGTATTGCTCGAGCAACGCCATCGCACCGGGAGACACCGAAGTGACGGAGGAGCGGCCGGTGCGCTCCCTGGCGCGCTCGAGGAAATGCTGCACGAGCCCGGGGACGTCACTCTTGCGCTCACGGAGTGGCGGGACCATCACGTGGATGACGTTGAGCCGGTAGTAGAGGTCTTCGCGGAACGTGCCGTCTCTGACGGCTTGTTCGAGATCCATGTTCGTCGCGGCAACGACGCGGATGTCTGCTGTCACGACTCGGCCGTCGCCTACCGGCGAATACTCACGGGACTGGAGGACTCGAAGGAGTTTGACCTGGAGCGAGAGCGGAAGTTCTCCGATCTCGTCGAGGAACAGGGTGCCTCCTTGCGCTTGTCCGATGCGCCCCGTCTTTGACGCATAGGCCCCGGTGAACGCTCCTTTTGCGTGCCCGAACAACTCACTTTCGAGCAGGTTTTCCGGGATGGCACCGCAATTCACGGCTACGAAGGGGGCGCGTGCGCGGCTCGACGCTTGGTGTACCGCTCGCGCGACGAGTTCTTTGCCGGTGCCGCTTTCTCCAGTGACGAGCACCGTGCAGTTCGTATCGGCAACACGATCGATGACGCGATAGATTTCGACGAGCCCTTCGGCGCCCCCAATGACACCTTCCATCGACCGAGGCGGGAAAGCCGATGGACGATGCGAAAGCGAGCCGTTCAGCTTCGAATAGACTTCCGTTACTCCGCTGCCTCGCTCGTCGTCCTTCGCGTCGAGAAAAGAGGTCCGATCGTAGTTGGGCGCAATGCTCTCCAATGCCATGCCAGGCTCCCCAGTCGTGAGTCAGTGAAATCGGCTTACGCTATGGGCGTCTTCCCAACGCGAGCAGCGGCGAAGCACAGAGCAAGGGGAGTGCCAGGATCTTGTCGCGTGAGTTTGACGCGGACAAACCTGCACTGGCCTCGCAACCTGTCACGATCCTGACATGAGCAGCGGGTAGGCACGGACCCGGGCTGTTCTTCACAGGAGCGTTAGCAAACCAGCGGAACAATTGGACTTGTCAGGGAAGCAGTTCACCTCAGCCAACCAGTCACGGGGGGTATTCGCTAACCCAGGGGAGTCCAGCGGTGACCCAACTGAACGCAGGTTCCACGTTTCACTCGGCTCGTCACGAAGGGGAACGGTCGCCTCTCGAAAACCTGGAGAAGAAAACGTCATCAGACCATTTCATTCGTCCTTTTGTCGGGAGGTGCACGACATGTCACGCGCAACGCCGACCCAATCCCAATCGACCACTGGAGAATTGCAGAGCGACGCCCGCTATCACTTCGCAAGCGAAGAGCTGCTCATGGCAGCATACGGCTTTCCCTCGGACTCACACCGAACTGAGCATCGAGATCTCCTCGCCCGACTCGGCGAGATGTGTGTGCCAGGGATCCCTCAGCCGCGCCAAGCTGAAAATGTTTCTGCACAAGTAGCTAACGAACCATATTCAGATCGAAGACTGCGCGCTTTCGCGTCACATCCTTGAGAAACGACGGACAGTTCAAGAGTCTCAAGACCTTTCCGCCACCAAAGCATGAGCGCGTGTCGTCGCGGCCACTTTGCAACTCGCGGTTCGCTGATCGCCAAGTCACGTTCACGAGAGGGCACGTCATAACGACGAGCAACGAATCCGCATCAACTCGGTGCAGATCCTCGATTGCAGCGTAGATCATGCAGTCTCCGCCGCGGGACTCGATCAGGCCAGCACACGGGCGAAGATCAAACGGCTGCACACGTTCTTCAAACAACCGCAACCGAGGCCCCAACAAACCTCCTCTTCCCGTTTGCCCTTCCCTCCCCTTCGCGATACAATCGCGACGTCCTAGGGATAGGGCACGTCGAGGTTCGAGGAGACTCGTCCATGCGCGAATCTCACCCAGCTCGACGATCGTTAAAGGAGGTATTCGGTCTAACTCAGCCAACCCAACGTAAATAAACGGAGTCCGCACTGTTATCACCAGCCGGACCCCGGACCACGGAAATTGAGGTTCCTATGGCCACAAGAAACGTACCAGAATCATCGGTAAGTTCGTACCGTTTTGTCTCTCGTCTCATCTCGCCGTCCCCAATCATTGGGTTAATGCGGCGTGGTAACGTCCACTTCGGCTACTCGTCCAATGAAGCCCTTTTGCCGAATTATCGGCAAAAGTACCGCGCACCCGATCACAAGCAGCTCAGCAATCAAGCTCGCCACATCGAGGTGCGACCGTGACCATCCGCTATATCCACATCGAAGACTCGATGCCCCGCGGAGACGTCATGCGCGTCATGGGTGCATTGTACGATCGCGGGCGGCAACTCACGGACGTCGGTTCCATCGTAAAGGACTTCCAGCTCTCGACGAGCGACGGCGTCGAGATGATTCGTCAGACCGCAACGGGGATCCGCTCGAACGCCGTACAAACAACATTGCTCGCAAACCAACTCTCGGAGCTCGCAGGAAGGCTCGATACGGTGGCGAGCTTTCTGGAAAGCGCGCAGACGCTCGACAGCGATGAAGCGGTGACAGAGGGCGCGAAGCGGAAAGGGAAATAGCAGCGACTCACCTCGCACGAGGAGAGTGATCCGAACGAGGACGGCTCGGCTTCAGACGCTCCGTCCTCGTCGAAGTCCGTTCGCTGCGACAAGGTCACTCCGGTGTGAGAGGCGTTTTGGTTCGCTCACTCGCAACTGCCCCCGTCTTCGGTGTCCCATGGCGCCCCTGCTCGTGCCTCCGGCGAGACTTGATGACCCGAGCGCATCAACCGATGAGCTCACAACGTCTCGTGACCTCGTATGCCACCTCCGATCACCATTCATTAAATAGTTGCATCGAGGTCGACCTCATGGCTTCATGACAGGTGCACTCTTAAGCTCCTCAGTCTCATCTTTTAATTTCGGTCGAAGTCTCGCCAAATTCATAGATTTCGATTGCTTATACTCTTCTCCCTTCGTTCTGCAGCTCTTTCACCGTGTTCAACGGGTTTTCTTCCACTCTCAGCCAAAAGGGCTACCGGTAGCCTCGGATTAAGTTCATGGGCCTTGTACCCCCTACCGCTAGCCTCCGTCGAAGTTCGTAGGTCCTGTACCCCCTACCGCTAGCCTCCGTTGAAGGTCACGCGTCCTAAGATGGCTACCGGTAGCCTCGTGAGCGAGTGTTTGATACCGCAGTTCCCCTACCGGTGGAACACACATCGAGCTAAATACTCGAATGTTGGCCAGCGGTAGGTCGCTCTCGGATTTTGAAAGCCGATTTTCGCCTACCGGTAGCCTCGATTCGATCTCCAAAGTTAACCTGAGGCTACCGGTAGCCTTTTCTTGGTTGGGCACCGAGAAACCTGAAAGTCGATGCCGGTCGGAGCGCTCCAGACTAAGGTGATGACGTCGGTTGGCCTTCTTGGTTCGAAACACCGACAGGTCGGAAGCCACATCGCCGCAGCGGCCACGCAAGGTCGGTGAGAAGTACCTGGCTGCCGCACTCGACATGAGATCGGAACGGTACGGACGCGCCTTGAAGTCACCAAGGTCGGAACCACTATCGCGTTCGTTGCCGAGGAACTGGAACGGATCGGATGGTGCGCGACGTACCACGACGGATGTCAGTACCGGCCGTTCTGGTGTCTCGAGCGCGCCGGCGCACGTACGTGTACCTTCTGACGCCGTGAGCCATCGAGATATTCTCTCTCTTGGGCGGAGGAGTCGGAGCCTTGGGAGGGTTCATAAGTCCAACTGACGCCGCGGCGCTCGGGACGTCGGCCCAGGGCGCAAGTTCGCGTTGGACACTCCCTCCAACGCGAATGCGAACTACCGCCGAGCCCTACTCGAAGAGCACTTGCACCGGTACGAGGCTCTGCTCTCCCAGGACGTTCCCGCCCAACTGACCATACTTATTTTGCCCCCAACACCAGACGCTGTCGACGAAAGATGCGCAGGCGTGCGCGGCCCCGAGCGACACTCGCTGGGCTCCGAATGGGAGTCCCTCCACTTGAACCGGTACGGCACTAGAAACCTTGCTGCCATTGCCTAATTGACCATAGGCATTGTCACCCCAGCATTTGACGGCTCCTTCCGCGACAGCGCAGCTGGCCGATTGCCCCACTGAAAGGGATGTGACGCCTGTGTTCAGGTCTTCCACTGCGTAGGGCTCAAAGCTCGCTGTAGCGTCGTCAGGTCCTGGAACAAAGGACGTCTTGTTGCCCCAGCAGATGACTCCGCCGTTCACCACGGTACAGGTGTGGGCACCGAAGGACTTTATTATGGTTGCTCCAGCGGATAGACCATCTACCTGCACTGGCGCCGGTTGGCGCTCTCCGTCGCCGGTTCCTAGCTGGGCCTCATCATTGTCTCCCCAACACCAGACCGCACCGTCTGCAATTGCGCAACTATGTGATGAACCTGTTGCAATCGCGGAGACCCCCTCGTTTAAGCCCTTCACCTGGACGGGGACGTCGCTGTCGTTCGTGGTACCATCCCCAAGCTGGCCGAATTGGTTGCCTCCCCAACACTTCGCCGCTCCATCGAAGATGGCGCAGACATGCTGGGCGCCGAATGCGATCGTCCAAACATTGTCCATCGATGCGTCCACTGGCATTGGAACGAGTGACGGTGGATCCGCCAAGCCGAACATGCCGGTCCCCCAGCAAGTCCACTTATCGTCAGCAAACATGCAGTTGGCATTGCCTCCACTAATCAGTCTCAACGCTTCTTGCGTGCCGTCGACGTGGACCGGGTGAGCACGATCTGTATTGCTGTTGTCTCCGAGCTGTCCCGCATAATTGGCTCCCCAACATCTTACTCCACCGTCAATCAAGACGCAGATGTGATTGTTGCCTGAAGCCAACGTGTCTACCTTCACCGGCTTACTCGGCGGCGTCGATGCTCCCGTCTGTCCTCCCGAACCACCGTCACCTCCAGCACTCCCGCCAGCATCTCCTCCGGCGCCACCGGTGCTGGCTCCGTTGTCGCCCTTCCCGCCGCAACTCGGTGCGAAGAGCGCACAAAGGAGCGTTAACGTTGCCAGCGCATGCCGTCGATTACCCATTCTCATCGGAACACCCTCCTCAACCCAGGGGGTGGTGAAGATAGCTGCAACGCTACATCAATTGTAGGAGAGAACGCCCCTGCTCATCCGTAACTGCGATTCGTCGCTGTGCGGTCGAGCCTATGCGGGCCATGCCCGGCGATCGGGGGCGGAACGCGCGCCGCCCCCCAACCGCCGCCATTCGCAAACTGGCCCTATTGACCGGGTTCTTGATTCGCTTCCTCGTAATCTGCCCAGGACGGCTCGACATCCCGCCAGGCGGAGGATCGGTATGTTGTCTGCTGGTACTTCAGGGTTTCCCGAGCTGGCAACGGCTCCGCTCCCACAATGATGGTGAGCTCGAGTCCGGTGTAAGTGGCGATCTCCTTCGCCCAATCTGGGTCAATGCCAATGTCGCTCAGGCCATCGCAGGATTTTCCAGGTACTGTCGAATCGCACTTTCCATCCAACTCATCGGCTTGGTGACGCCGAACCAACATGGCCGTGCTTGTATTGTAGCCGAGAGACCAGTCACCGAACAACGGTGCGCCCCAGAGTTTGCCTGCGGCCAGATTCAGATTGGCGGGGGCGTTGGCGCAAAGGTCGTTTCTCACCGGCTTCATGAGCTCCGCTGGGTTGTTCAGCTGATTCGCATCGACGGGAGACAACACCTCCCCAATGGGACTGGTTTGGACGTTCTTCATGCACGCCCGAACTTCTTGCTTGGTTCCGCCCGCAAGCGTGAAGTCGAGCGGGATATTGCTCAGCTCCCAAACGGGCAATTCTCCGCAGTTCTCGAACCCAATGGGCACCTTCGCACTGCCGAGGCGAACCAAGACGGGAGGGACCTCGTTGATGCTGCTACGACAAGATGCGTCATTGCAACACGGATCCGCTCCGTCGTCGGTCGGCCCTTTACACGCGGAATACATGGCGCCGTAAACGATAGGTGCACTCAAGGGCCGCCATCGTTTCGAGGCATCTGCGAAGTAGGACGTAGCGGACAATCGATAATTGAGATCGGAGAACTTGATACTATCTTTCGCCGAATCCTCTAGCCCCACATTGAGCTTCACGAATCCGTGGGTTTTGAAGAAGCTCAGCTCTTCGTCCGAGAGGCGCTTCTTGACGTACATCAGCGTGGACAGCGGTTGCGCCCGTCGAGGATCAGCCCTTGGAACAGGCAGATCGGGTGCAGTAATCTATTCTTGGCGATATCCTCGGCGAGTCGCAGGTGAAACCCGGCAGGCAGTCGAAGTTAGACGCACATACGTA
>JASGIX010000031.1:0-23411 GCA_049840955.1 Polyangiaceae bacterium | reverse complement strand
ATTTTGCCATTCTTCAGTGCAATTCGGGAAAAGACATCAAGGAACGTTCAGGATTGCGTCAACGCTCGACAACTTCCACACCAACGTCATCCGAACATTCTCGAACCGACCGAGTGGACTCGTTCTGCTTCACCCAATTCAGGGTCGTTCAGGGAGTCAAGCCAATGTACTTACGAGCAGACATCCCGCGCTGTCGCGCGATCAACCACCGCATGCTTCATGCCAAACATTTGTTCGAGCAAGCGGACCCGGCGATGGTTGAGCAACGTCGACCGACACGACGCGCGGCGGGAGTGGGCTGCGCGTTCTGGAGAACCAGTCGCATCTTGAGCGCACGCCACGGTTGGGCGGCAGGGGTCCACGTGGCCGAATCCGATTGCCTCTCGGTGCCCCTGCTCCGATCATCACGCCTGAGCACGAAGATCCTCCGCAATACTTTGCCCCATCGCTTCGTCTCACCTGTGTTGGGAGGACGCCCCGCACCAGAATGCGGCCTATCCGCGGTGGATCTCGATGGTCGCCGCGCAGCAGCGTGATACGGTCACCTCCGTGCATTTTGGTCCCTGGTATCCTCTTGCAGATGCGCTCGAATTCGTTCCAGAAACTCCGGGAGTGATACAGTTGAGGGCACCATCCATCTTTGCTTACCCCAAAGGCCAAAGCGCGATGATCTACTACGCTTGTTCGCCGCGTCATGAACCCCTTTCGGTCTTCATGAGCCGAGATGGGAATGACGTATTGGCGCATGGGGCACGTCACGGCGCTACCCTGATACGTTACGGGGAGTCGGAGCAGCCGGAACATGAGTTGGCGCGCCTCCTGGCAAATTTCACGTCGCGTTTCGGATCTCCCCCCGTCGGTCATTCGACGCCGCACTCCACGCCGTATCCGTGACGAACGTCGAAGACGAGTGGTTATGGGGATGGGATCCAACCCCGGGTATCGTTTCGGTATTCGCCGAACCTGACGGTCATGCTCACATTTGGCGAAGAGTCGGGAGTGAACGATTGCTCCACGACGCAGATCGGTTTCGACCATGGGCGCTGCTTGCGAGTCTCCAAGATCTTGGGCATCTAGGGGCCCGATTGTGCCGTGACGATGGCGGTACACTCGCGCCACATACGTTGTCTTACGAGGAGCTTTCCGGTGATGGTGGCTTGCGCTTCCGCGTTAGAGCGGCAGATCTCCGCACCCTCGTGAACGCCGTGATGCACGGAGCAAGGCACCGCGTCGGACGCCACCTCCGGCACATCAGTGACCTTCCCAACACCGAAGTGCTGTGCCTCCCACCGGAAGAGCAGTACCTCGTCGATACTGGACGTACCTACTTCCGTGATCTGGAGTGGACTTCCATTCGACGACTCCAATTCGATTTGGAAACGACTGGGCTCGATTCAGTCCGAGACCGCATCTTCCTCGTCGCGGTTCGCTCCCCGGAGGGAAACGTTCAGCTGCTCGAAACGAGAAGTCTCGACGACCACGGCGAGACCGCCCTGATTCGCGACTTTGTCCGACTCGTTCAGGCGCTCGATCCAGACGTCATCGAGAACCACAACCTCCACGGCTTCGATCTACCATTCTTGGTCGAGCGAGCTCGACGGCTGCGCGTGCCGCTCATGCTCGGCCGCTATGGGCCGCCAGGGTTACGCCTACGTGCCGCTGCGACGGGCCGCGGTGTTAGATTGGATTGGAATGACGGTGGAGTCGACAGGGCCGCAACGATTCGACCTCGCCGCATGCGCTACACCACTCCAGGTCGCGAATTCATCGACACGCTCGATGCGGTGAGACGACAGGAACTTCGTCACTCGCGACCTACCCGATCACGGTCTCAAAGCGGTGGCGCGCAAACTCGGACTTTCCAGCGACGACCGAGAGTACCTTCCGGGGGCGAAAGTGTACGAGGTTTACACGCGGGAGCCCCAACGAGTCCGACTCTACGCAAGTCAGGACGTCATCGAAGCTGCTGCCGTAGCCGACGTCCTGGGAGGTGCGGGATTTGCCCTGGCGCGTATGGCTCCCCGTCGCTACGAACGTCTCGCCGACGCCGGTCCCGCGACGGGTGTGCTCGATCCGCTCATCGTGCGAGCGTACCTACGAGCGAACACCGCCCTCCCCACACATCAGCAAGGAGATGGCACGATTCACAATGGGGCGGCCCTCCACTTGTTCGCAACCGGAGTTGCGGAGCGCATCGTGAAGGCGGATGTCGCAAGCCTCTATCCATCGCTCATGCGACAATTTCGCATTGGACCTCGACGCGACCGACTGGGGGTCATGTTGGCGCTCGTCGATCGCCTCGTCGAGCAACGTCTTCGTGCAAAACGGCTGGCAAAGGAGCTCCGTAAAGGCACGGCCGAACGTTTTGCGCAGGAGGCACTCTCGGCGGCGATGAAGATCGTCATCAACTCGGCTTACGGGTACCTCGGCGCCGTAGGGCTGACTCGATTCGCTGACGTACACGCCGCAAACGAAGTCACGCGTCACGGGCGAGAGGTACTCGCAACTATATGTAGAGAGCTTGCTCGACGGGATATGACCCTCCTCGAAGCCGATACGGATGGAGTGTACTTCTCGGTTCCGCAACATTTTTCGGAAGGTGACGAACGCCGCGTCGTCGCTGAAGTCGCGGCCACGCTGCCCGAGCGAGTGCAGCTCGAGTTCGAAGGACGATATGCCGCTATGCTGTCTCACGAGCCAAAAAACTATGCACTCTTGCCCTACGCTGGCCCGGTGATTCTGCGGGGTGTCGCTTTTCGCTCGAGTCGAGCAGAACCTTTCGGTGAAGCGTTTCTATCCCAAGCCACGGAATTCCTGCTCCGCGGCGATATTCGAGGGGTTAGGCGAGTGTACGTCGACTGCTGCATCGCTTTACGAAGACGCGCAGTTCCGACTGCGTATTTGACCATGACCACGCGGTTGACCAAAACACCAGAACAGTACTTCTCGGTCCGAGGTAACCGACGCGAACTCGTGTACGAAGCCCTGCTCCGAAGTGGAAGGACCGATTGGCAACAAGGCGAACGCGTTCGCGTCTATCGCTCGATCGGTGGTCGCCCAGCGCTGCTACCAGACGCTACTGACGATTTCGACGGGCAAAGAGAACCCAAGGATCAGAGTGCCGTATTTCGCGCCCCCCGTGACGCAACGATGGGCGACACGACGACACCGAGTGACTCCGATCCAAGAGACTACGACATCGAATACTACGTCGACACACTACGCCAGAATTTCGCGTCCCGCTTGCAACGAGCCCTAAGCGCCGAGGACTTCGCGCTGACCTTCGCCGATCCGCGACAGGAGTCGCTTTTCGCGTCATTGCTCGTCCGCGCGAAACCCATCCTGACGGTACTCAAGAAGCCGGCATGAACGAGCGTTGGGTCGCTTGATCCGCCGAACTCGTCCGCTCGTTCGGTCTGTATCTACCTTCATCCGCGCAGCAGCGCAGCTTCGACGAGGTCGTTGCCATTCATCATGTGTCTTCGGTGAATCCGGATCCGACGGATCGTTCACCCCGTGGTAACCTGCGCACGCTTGCTGCCGTCAAACTCGGGACGTCGACATGAATGAAGCGATGGAGCAATCCGTAATTGGCGACTATCGACTCATCCACCAGCTCGGTGAAGGGGGAATGGGGTCCGTCTGGCTTGCCGAACACGTCGTGTTGGGTAAGCGGTTCGCTATCAAGTTCCTGCTCGCGGAAAATGCAAATAATCCCGATTTACGGGCAAGATTCGAGCAGGAAGCCCGCGCCATCGGTCGGCTCGATCACCCCAACGTCGTGTCGGCTACGAACTTTGGGTTCACCTCGGACGGTCACCCCTATCTGGTGATGGAAGCGTTACGTGGACAATCCTTGCGCGGTCTGCTCGACCAAGCTCTTGCACGTACGGGACGCCCGCTCGATCCGAGCCGTGCAATCGCGCTGATCCGTCAGGCGTGCGCAGGAATTGCACATGCTCATGAACACGGCGTCATTCATCGTGATTTGAAGCCGGAGAATCTTTTCGTGATCCAAACCATCATGGGAACGGATCAGGTGAAGGTGTTGGACTTCGGTATCGCCAAAATCCGCAGTGCATCCGGCCCAATGACGCATAAGACCCAAACTGGGGTCGTCCTGGGAACGCCGTACTATATGTCCTACGAGCAAGCGCGTGGAGAGGTCGATGTCGACTTCCGGACGGACATCTACTCTCTCGCGGCAATCCTTTATGAGCTCGTCTCCGGCACGAGACCTCGCGACGGCGAACACTACAACGCTATCATTGCCGATATCATTACGCGCGATCCCTCACCTCTCGACGAAGCGAAGCTCGGCTTGCCAAAAGGATTGTCCGAACTTTTGCTTCGTGGCATGAATCGCGCTCGCGAGCTTCGATTCCAGACGATTGCCGAGTTCGAATCGGCAATCGGGGCACTGGAACACAACGCCATACCTCACGCGACCGCGCCAGCTTCACCGGCACAAACGCCTGCCACGGCCGGCGCTGCGTTCGCGAGCGCGGCGGCAAACGCCGTCGATACTATTTATGTACCGCAGGCGATAGAGTGCAGGGCAACGACGGGGCCTACGGCGCCGGCAACGCATATCGATATCGACGGACTGCGACATACCACCAAAAGCACGAACAGAAGATTGGCGAGCATGGTGACGGTCGCCGCGCTCGGATTGGTTGCAGCGGGCGGTTTCATTTTAGCGCGTTGGCGCGCACATCCCGCGACGGCGTCCACAGTCGAGCTCGAACTTTCGGCTGCGATGGTGAAAGAGACGAGTCATCGTACCGCCACTGCCGAAATGTCTTCGACAGCTCTCCTTCCCTCCCCGCCAGAATCGCCAGATGCGAAGCCCTCGCTCGCTACTGCTAACGTACCAACGGTTACCCCAATCGCATCGGCTGCCACTGAGAGTTCGCAAAACATTGCGCCTGGAAGCGACGCACACGAGGTGACCGCTCGTCAGCACGACACGACGAAGCAAACCTCTACTACAGGCAATTCTGCGAACTCGTCCGCGCAACCGAGTCGAACACCAACATCCTCGAACGGCAAACGTGTAAAGAGCGAGAGCACGCGATCAGCCGTGAAGATTCGAATCCCGAAAAATCCGTACTGACTGTGACGTGCGGGTATCGGTCTCATGGACCTTGTCAGCCGTTCGCGACGCAAGAATGGCGACATGACGAGATGATTGCGCATGACTGCACGTCAGTGGATAAGCTCTAGAGCAACGCCCAAAACGTGACTTCTGTTCTTCGATGAGACGTCGCATTGCGCCAATGAACGACTGGAGCCAAACCGAATCCTACGTTGACAAATGCCGAGTCACAGCGTTCACTTCGACGGTCAGCCTCGGGTCACGGACGATTATGACGCGTCCAGATACCCGGAGAACAATCATGCGCAGTCGGTACTTCGGAATCATCGCTTCTCTCCTGATCGTCGGCGTGTCGACATCGTCGAAGGCGGAGTGTCCCGAAGCGAAACAGGCTCGAGATGCTTATGAGCGAGGAGAACGAGCTCTCGGCGTTCTCAACGTGGAACTTGCGGTCAAGAGCTTCTCTGAAGCAAATCAGCTCTGTCCGAACCCACATACGCAATTGGCAATCGCCAATGCATACCTTCTGGGAAAACACGCGACCGAAGCGACGATGGCGTTGAAGCAATACATCTCCGATGCTGCCGCAACGGTCGATTGGTGTCTGGTTCTCGAGACGCGACGACAAATTGCCGAGCTCGAGGGTGGCACGTTGCACCGAGTGCACGTGCAGGTGTATCCGACGGAGGCACGCATCTACCTTCGTGAAAACGCGGATCTCCCGATAATCCCCAATGCTCCCGGATGCCCGATCACATCCGACCGCGGCGAACTGACCCTGGAACTACCGACTGGCAGCTTTGCAGTCGCGGCGCAGCTCGAGGACTACGATCCCGTAACGATCATGCTCGATCCATCGAACACCCCGACGCTCGAATTGAGCTTGTCCAGTCACGCAAAAGCGCCTGAACCAGTGATGCTTCCGCCTGCACCTGACGTCACCCGCGCTTCACCAACGACGACGGCTTCACCGAAGTGGTATCAGAGTACGGAGAATTGGATCTGGATAGGCTCAGGTTTGGTGGGCATAGCGAGTGCGACGGCCGGAATATGGGCATGGTCGATGCAAAGTGACCTCGATCACGACTGCCCGCAGCGCAAGTGCCCCGAAGGTCCTACTTGGTCTCGCGTCGATAGACACGACCGATTGGCTCTGATTTCTACGGCAGGTTTCGTGGTGACGGGTGTGGGTGCACTTGCTGGAGTCGGTGTCCACTTCGCCTTGCGCTCTCCTCAGGAGCCGACCTCGAAGGCAGCGATCGACGCCACGCTTGGTCCCGGCCAGATGACGCTTCGCTGGAGATTCTGAAATGAAACGCGCGAGAATGATGTCCGGTCTCCTTATCGCGACACTTTTCACCTCTTGTTTCGCGGACTACGAGAAGCTGCGGGAAGGTGGGAATGCGGGAGCCCCCGATGCTGGCACAGCGGGCACAGCAGAAACTTCCGGCGCTTCCGGCACTGCGGGCACCGTCGGCGGCAATGGGACGGCGGGCGCGAACGATATGACCTACGGCGGCATGGGAGGAACGTCGAGTACCATCCCAATCGCCTGCGGAGTTCGCGATTGCTCCTCGAATCTGGACAATGACTGCCTCTATGGCCCTGACGCCCAAGAAAAACTCTTTTGCGAGTGTTCGGTCCCGACGCAGACATGCCCCACCGGAAAGCCGGGAGCCTGCTCGACAGGAACCAGGACGTGTATCTTTTCCGCGAACAGGTCCATGTCCGCATGGGGCGACTGCATTGCGCCAGCGGCTGGGCTGCGCGACTGTCGCTCGGATGCTGACAACGACTGCGACGGTGACGCAGACGCATCGGAGCCAGATTGTGGCGGTTGCAACAGTGAGACTCCGCCTGCGTGCACCCTTCCTCAAGATGGAATAGGAACGTGCCGAGCTGGAACTCCGAGCCGAACTTACGGTGAAGATGGTTCGACTTGCACGTGGCAATGTGCCGGTCGGCAGGAGCCAACGAATCTCGAAGCGTGCGGACCTCTTTCGGCAGGCGGAACACCGACACCGGATGCCAACTGCAACGGCATCGCTGGAGACGGACCGAGTTGCGGCCTCAAGGTATTGCACATCTACAGAGCATCGCGCTCGGGTTCCTGCTCGTGTAACGGGTGGTCGGGCATGGCGTATACGGCCAGTTTGACGGGAAGCCCCGGCAGCGACTGGACAGAGATCTCCAAGTTCATGGTCTTCACGGGGACGCAACCAAGTGGCACCGTTGCCGTGCAAAACTGTGCGGCTAGTCCTTTGAGTTACGTCACGATCGGTACCAGTTGTTCGGGAAGTTCTACTATTCTTGGCTATGTTTCGAAAAGCCAATCGACAGGCTACGAGCAGCTCAAACAGGTTCGCCTAAGCATCAGCGGATGTGAGTCCGTGCCGAACGTCAACGTGCCGCTCAGCAGCAACAGCACGGTTTCGGGAAGCTCCATTTCGTCCTACTACGTTGTGCCGATCACTCCATGATCTCGTTTCGGCTCGACGGTCTCAGCTGGGCAAAGCTCGGCAGGCGACGACCCATTGACTGGGTAGCAAACCTGGGACTTGCTGCGGTCGTTGTCGGAGCAGTGTTCCACGCATGTCGTTATCGCAACGTAGTCATCGATGATTCTTTCATCACGTTTCGACACGCGGCGAACTTGGTACATGGAAACGGATTTACGTGTACGCCGGGCCAACGCGTGGAAGGAACTTCCTCGCCCTTATTTGGCTTGTTGCTAGCATTCCCAATCGCCCTCGAAGTTGACCCCTACGTCGTGGCAAGTTGGCTTTCCACTGCTGCATTCGCGGGCTGTGTCGTCATTGCGTACGCGACCGTTTCGACGTGGTTGGATGGCTCGGGAGCACGTTGGCTCGGTCTCGGTGCTGCAATCCTCGTTGCGACATCACCCATCTTGGCATTCCATAGTCAAACGGGGCTCGAAACACTGGCGTACGCCTGCACGCTCGCATGCGCTTGGCACCTGCAGCTCATCGCCTTGAAGCGAGGTGAAGGAACCGTAGGGTGGGCGCGAGTCATGGGCGTTGCAGCGCTTCTACGACCCGAAGGCTTTGCGTTTTTCCTGCTCATGTTTGGGTTTGGATGGCTTGCACGGATAAGGCAATCGGCGGCTCGCGCTACTCCTCGACGAGAGCTCCTCGCTTTCGGTGTCATTTGGGTACCCTGGGTCCTATTTAGGCTCGCATATTTTGGCACCTGGCTCCCCAATACCGTGATCGCCAAGAGTGGTCACATACCTTGGTCGAGCGGTAGTTTTTTTACCGTCTTGCGTGACGTCATCCTGCACGGCGCCGGAACGAGCCAACTCAAAGGGTTCGTCATCGAAAACGCCGTCGCAATGGTCCTCTTGCTAGGCGCCATTGCTCTTTCTCGAGTTCGCATTCCGATTCTTTTCGCTATAGCTCTAACGATTTCATACGCAGCCGTTACGACTTGGAACGGAGGCGACTGGATGCTTCACTATCGCCTTCTGACGCCGTGCATCGTCCCTCTCGCCGTGGGCACCGTTCTCGGGCTACGCGCATTCCTGTTCCACACCGAGCAGCGCGGACATCAGCACTTTCCTTCCATTCTAATTTCGACGGCTGTCTTGGGAGTCATCGTGAGCGGAAGGAGCGAATTGCCGATCGACGATGGCGCCATCAAAGATCTACCACGCATCCGTGAGGTCGGTCAGCGGCTTGCATCCATACGACGCGAGGACAACCGCGTCGTATCTGCAACCGCGGGAATCTTACCCTACTATTGGGAAGCGCCCAGTATCGATATGTTTGGGCTATGTGACCGCCACATCGCCAAGAATGGAAAGCCTTTGCCGTTCGGGCTGGGCCGCTCTGCACCAGACTACCTCGTGGCGCAAAGGCCTACGTTTTATGCGTTCGAATACGTCGGGGTGGCTGTAGAGTTCTTCGCGTCGCGGGAGTTCGCCAAGGAGCGCGGCAAGTACGCATTGGTGCAATACCCCGCCCAGTACTTGGGAGCTAAAAACTTCAACGCTCCAACGTTGTTCGTTCGAAAGGATCGTCCGGAGTTGGATCGGATCGAGCGAGCACTCGGAGGCAAATTGGTCGACGCCGAGCAAGAGTTACGTCGACTGGGGTTCTTGGACGATAGCCGCCTTGCACGTTGAGCCAGATCCGGCAATAGGCAGTGTTCAAGTCGCCCCGACGCGCCAACGCACAGAAACCTACTCGAATTGCTTACTGCTGGGCTTCTCGAGTGTCGCTGTACGCATTAGCCAGTTGTTCGCAGCGATAGAGTTCGCTTTCGTCTCGCGTTGGTCCGAATGTCGACGTCAGCATCCCGCGAGAGTCGCGCTCTTCAGCTCGAATGACGAATCGACTCATGGGTCCCGTAGGGGTAGCCCCATCGACGACAATCACGTAGCTATGATGAGGGCGCATTGGTATCGCAAACGGAATCACCCCGGTATTTGCGACGACAGCTCCCGTAGAGTCACCTCGACTCCAATGCGGAGGGGTATGTACGACGTGGCATCCAGGCAGGAGCTCGAATTGCCCGGACAACTTGGATACGTCAACCCCGTCGATGTATCGCACGTAACCGGACAGGCGAGCGACCGTGGTGGGTGGCCTTTGCGCGCCAACGTAGAACCGGTGGGTCTGCGGCGTCGACGTCACGCAGCTGCAATGGAGCAGCGCCGCGATGACTGCTGCACATCGAAGTCGACGGGGAGTCAAATTGACGTGATGTGCGCCGATGCTGCGTGAGTCGACCAAGGCTTACCTGCGTGTTCTGGCGGTGAGGTGTTGCTGCCCGGCAACGTTGTGTCAAGCACATTGAGACTGCTCTACCAAGAACGCCGATCGACCTGAATGCCGTCGCGACAGCGCCGAAACCAATCGCGAGCCGAGCGACCGTCGAGCGGGCACCGGAAGCCTACGAGCAGCACTTGGGGCTCAGAACGACGATGCCGCACGGCACGACGATAAGATTGGTGTGAGCGGTACGGGATTCAACCGCTTGATGCTGCCGCTCGATTTCTCGCTTCGACCGTTGGAGGCGAGCTGAAGGAACCAGCGCCTTGACCAATCTAGGCGGTCCATGTTTGTAGCGAGAGTGCTCGCATTGGGACGAGCGACTCGAACTCGAACTTGGCGGTCGACACTCGAAGGGCTACGATCGAACGTTCGAACCGTATGCAGTACGAAGCGCCCGTCTTCCGACCGCCAAGCGAAGCCGACGCCATCTTGCTCCAAGCAACCATAGGTTGCTCGCACAATGGATGCAGATTTTGCGGCATGTATCGCCACAAGCAGTTCCGAATCAAACCGCTCGATCGACTCCGCCAAGACATCGCGACGGCTCGTCTCGAGTATCCCAACGTCGGAAGGGTCTTTTTATGCGACGGTGATGCCCTGGCCATGCCGCAAGCCCAGTTGGTCGCAGTGCTGAAGGCGATTCGAGAGGACCTACCGAACGTCATTCGCGTCAGCACTTATGCCAATGCGAAAAGCATCGCACGAAAGTCCGACCAGGACCTTGCCGAACTCCGAGCCCTGAACCTGAAACTCTTCCACATGGGCCTGGAAAGCGGAGACGACGAGACTCTGCGCCGCATGGAAAAGCACGGAGGCGCCCGATTTCATGTCGCTCAAGCCGAGCGTGCCCATGCAGCCAATATCAAGCTCTTCGTCACGGTACTTCTCGGTCTGGGGGGTCGAGAGCGAACGCGCGACCATGCGCGAGAAACGGCGCGAATACTGACGGAGATGAATCCGGCCTATGTCGGGGCTTTGAGTCTGATGGTGATCCCGGGCACCCCGCTTTACGAGGACGTGAAGGCGAAGGTATTCGAGGTACCCTCTGCGCAAGAAATGCTACTCGAGCTTCGCACGCTTCTCGCCGACACGGAAATGCACGGCATCTTCTATGCGAACCACGCATCGAATTACCTACCGATCCGTGCACGGCTCCCGCGTGATCGCGCAGAGGCCTTGGCGCAGGTCGAGTCTGCGTTGCTCGGGAGAGTGCCCCTGACGCCAGAGTGGATGCGCGGTACGTAACGCTTCGGTTCACCGCTTGGCGGTTCGGACGCACGCGCGCCACGGGATGCAACGTCATTGCGAGGAGCCCCAAGAAAAGCACGTGAGGCTCCTCGCATCCGCGTCCAGGCTCGGAATTACGGACAGGTGGTGACTGTCTCGCAATCGACGGTAGTGCTCATCGTGCCGTTGGATGTGCAGCTATCGGTACCAACGCCAGCATCGATCCGATTGTGACCGACGCACTCGAGGACCTTGTCATTGCCTTCCCCACCGAGAACCGTGTCGTCGCCGACTTCGCCGTTGAGGTTGTCGTCCCCAGCGTCCCCAGAAACGTAGTCCTGCCCCTCGCCGCCGTAGATCGAGTCGCTACCCGGGCCGCCAAAGAGTCTATCGTCACCCTCTTGCCCCAAGATCGTATCGTTGCCACCTTGCGCCATCACGAGATCTTGGCCGGCGCCTCCGGCGATGAAGTCGTTTTCTTGGCTCCCGATAATCCGGTCATCGCCGTCACCACCGAGCAACCGAGCGCCTTCGACGGCCGTGATCGTATCTTGACCTGCATCTCCGTAGAGCTCCGAATATCGACCTCCGCCAGTGATTCGATCATCGCCGGCTCCAGCGAAAACGAGGTCTTGACCACCACCCGTGTCAATCACGTCATTGCCATCGAGACCGACGATGCAATCACTGCCAGGAGTGCCGGTCAGTACGTCGTCCGCATTCGTTCCAATGATTGCGTTCATCCCACTTTCCAGGCAAAACTGGGCAGGATCGAAGCTCAAAGCCGATTCGCTCGAGCCGATACCACCCTCTGCCCCAGCATCGCCCCCCGCGCATGCCAAAGCAGTGCCTGCCATCAACAAGCTCAACGTAATTGCTACATTTCGCATTTTCTCGATCCCCTTGCGCGGGCGTTTCGACGCCGTCCGGATTTGCGAAGTGTCGAACGCAATGAGGCGCCCCGACACCCCCGCACGGCAAAACTCGAGAACGCAAGCCCCCGCCCGCGCGCTAAGGTGCTTGCTCCGATCAGGTCCTCTTTCGACCCAACTTCGGGTGAGGCTCCCCCCTTGCCGAAGTGTTTCATTAGAGCCACATCGGTCCGCTCACCTTCGCTCAATTGCGCGCGCCAGAAGCGACCGGTACGTGCATTGGGTTCTCTCGTGTTCCGACGAGAGTCGACGCAAAGAACACACCTACCCAGCTCTCCGACCCACGGAGGTACGAAAGAGCGCATGCGGGGCACCCCACCGCAGCGCAAAGTAAACGATCAGCGAGCCACCACACGTGCCGCCGAGTGATCTGCGGTCCAGCGATCGGCCGGAACCGCGACGAGGGTCACCGCGAACAGGTCACCGCGACGAGGGTCACCGCGACGAGGGTCACCGCGACGAGGGTCACCGCGACGAGGGTCACCGCGACGAGGGTCACCGCGAACAGGTCACCGCGACGAGGGTCACCGCGAACAGGTCACCGCGACGAGGGTCACCGCGAACAGGTCACCGCGACGAGGGTCACCGCGAACAGCCTACCTGAACTGGCAAGATCCGAAGGAGCGCTGGCCCCCCGATGGGAAGTGCTCGAGCGAAGCACCCAACGAACGCCCCCAAAACCGTGCAGTGTCACGTAAGGCTCACGACGACCATCCAACCGTGGCCGCAGCCAAGCAGTGCGGCGCAATTCAGCACGCAATGCGGACAGAGTCGCCTGTCACGCGGGGACGCACGTAACGCAGGGGACTTGCGCAGCCGCGCGGACACGGCAGCCACGCGGACACGGCAGCCACGCGGACACGGCAGCCACGCGGACACGGCAGCCACGTTGGCGCCCGCGACGCAGATACGCGGACACAGTGATCGCTTTGGCAATCACACTCGCACGCGTTTCCCCTCGGGTGCGCCACCGACGCTCCGAGATGGCTGATGCCACTTCGGAGCGTCACGGCAGATTGCAAAGCGCTCGACGAACGAAGACGGACTTACGCCTTCTTCACTTCTTCGTAGGCCCACTCGAGCCAAGGAAGAAGCTTCTCGATGTCGGACTTCTCGACAGTGGCGCCACACCAGAAGCGAAGTCCGGGAGGCGCGTCCTTGTAGGCGCCGCAATCCAAAGCAACCTGTTCGGCCTCGAGGAGCTTGACCATCTTCTTTACCTGATCGGGCGTCAGATCGAGACGGAAGCACACGGAGGTATTGGAGCGAACCTTCGGATCGTCCGCGAGGAAGTGAATCCACGGATGAGATGCCACGAAGGCCTCGAACACCGCGAGGTTCTGTTCGCTCCGGCGAATGAGCTCCGAAAGCCCACCGATCGACTTGGCCCAGGCGAGAGCATCGAGATAGTCCTCGTTGGCAATCATCGACGGCGTGTTGATCGTAGAACCCTGGAAGATGTCCTCCTGGATTGCCCCTGCCTTGGCGATGCGGAAGATCTTGGGCAGCGGCCACGCGGGCTTGTAAGACGCCAAACGCTCGACAGCGCGAGGCGACAGCACCAACATGCCGTGAGCCGCTTCGCCGCCCAGCACCTTTTGCCAAGAAAACGTCACGACATCGAGCTTGTCCCACGGCATGTCCATCGCGAAGACGGCACTCGTGGCATCGCAAAGTGTCAGACCCTTTCGATCCGCCGGGATCCAGTCACCATTGGGGACTTTGACGCCACCTGTGGTTCCGTTCCAACAGAATACGATGTCGTTCTCGCCATTGACCTGCGAGAGATCGGCAAGCTTGCCGTAGGCGCCTTCGAACACACGCACGTTCGCAAGCTTCAGCTGCTTTTGGATGTCCGTGACCCAGCCACTACCAAAGGACTCCCAGACGAACGCATCCACCGGACGCGCGCCAAGGAGATTCCACATGGCAAGCTCGAACGCCCCCGTGTCGGATGCCGGCACGATCCCCACGCGATAGTCCTCGGGGATCCCCAGGATGGCCTTGGTTTCCGAGATGGCCTTGGCAAGCCGAGCCTTGCCGAGCCCAGAGCGATGGGAGCGACCGAGGATATCGGTCGGCAACTTGGCAAGAGAGTAGCCCGGATGCTTTGCGCATGGACCAGAGGAGAACGTGGGTGAGTTGGGCTTAATGGTTGGTTTCATGCCGCGCGAACACTAGCAAATTGCCGTGGGAAATAGGTGCATATTTGCACTCCAACCAACGGGCCAGTCTCCAAGAACGGACGAACGAGCCTCAATTTCCTCAACTTCGGACTAGCTGAGGGTGAAGAGAAGCCAGCGAACGCGCATTCCTTTCGCCGCGCCTCGGGTCCGATGGTCGGATCCCGAGGGTCGTATCGGTTGCGCCAGCAATGTGCGTAGTCCGAAGCGCGGACGGGCTGCTGGTTACGAGCTCGCGCCTCCGTCTCGCCGACGACATAGGACGAGGCCCAAGAGCAGTGCAGCCAAGTTGATGGCGAAGACAGCGCTCGAACCCGATGGCATGGAGATGGAACAACCCGATTTGTCCGAGTCTCCTCCGTAGCTGCAAATGACGTTGTCTGAACCCCAGGGCGCCTTCGGAACCGAAGTTGGTTCGGCGTTGCCCTCGGAACGTACACATCCCTCGTCGAGTTCAGCGGTTACTTCGGCTTTCCCGAAGTAGTAGGTTCCGCAAGAAGCGGCGTTGCATTCGTAGGGTTCGGCAAAACCGTAGCGATAACTCCCGCGAGGGACGCATTCGTCGATGTATCCAGAGGATCTCGACCCGTCCTCCGCAGCGCTCGAGCAGAAGTCCGAAAGCTTGACCACTTCTCCGGTGTCCACGTTCTCCCGCAACATGCCAGATTTGTCGGGGCAGGTTCTCTCGTCGAAGTCGTTCGGCACGACAGTCACCGTGCTGCCGGCGACGTCCACCATGTAACCAACGGGCATTGCGCAGTTGGCCTTCGCGTGAGGTGCAATGAATACCGTCAATGCCACGGCCAATGGCAAAAACGAATGGAGAGATTTCGGCATGGTCGATACTCCGATGGACAGAGACGGTCCTCGACTTCACTCGGTAGCTCAATAGCAATGACGCGACAAGTCCGTCAGCACCCCGCTCACTGCACCAAGTGGCGCGACAGCTTCGGAGACCGCAAACCCGACGCTCCGCCACCTTTGAAAAATTCCTAAAATTGACACGGCGATGCAGTGAAAGCGAAGCGATTGTCACGTGTTTGTGAGTGGCCCAACACACGAGGACGCCCCTCGAAGGCCGGACCTCTCTCGAAAAGGAAGGCTCAGGTCGACCTTCGTGAGCCGTGGAGCGGCGCGCATTCGGCCTGCGTGCGCAAGCGCCGTCGAGTGCCTCCGTGCTCGGTGTCCCTCGATGCGCCGGCACGGCAGGCGTGCTCGAGATCCCCTCCGGAGCCACCCTCGACTGTCGAATCAGCCCAGTGAACATTGCCGCATGCCACTTGAAGTGCAGCAATGCGTCGAACCAAGTCTTCTGGCGGATCCCAGTCGGTGATCAGACTTGCACCACCCTGGCTGACTTCAACGGTGACGGCACGCTCGACGTGCCCGCTGGCACCGCGGTAACCAAGCAGAAGACCGATCTTACGATCAACGTAAACTCGAACAAGACGTTGCGAGGCGCAGGTCGTGGTGGGACGTTCAAGGGCGTATCACTGAACATTTCGAGCAAAATCGAACATCATCGTCCAGAACTCGTCATTCACGGAAATCAACCCGAATCTCATCGAAGCAGGCGACGGACTGACCATAAACACAGCTCGTCACGTTTGGGTAGGTCACTGTAAATTCTCGATGTTCAGCGACGGTCATTTCGACATTCGCTACGGCTCGAGTGCCGTCACGGTTTCGAACAACCACATCGGTGGCAGCAACGCATACGTTTGCGGTGGTCAGCACAATTTCGTAAGCTTGGTGTCTGGCTCCCAAGCGACCTTCCACGACAACTACTTCGATCACGTCGGCGGTCGCAACCCGAAGATGACGGATAGCGCGACCGTGTATCTGGACGACAACGATTACGAAAGCGTTTCGTACTTCTGTACGGCCTCGAATTCGAGTTCGCAGGTCTTGGTCGAGAACGACTACTTCTACAACAGCAACTACCCCCATTGGGTTGAAGGAGGTGCTCTCAAGGCCACGGGTAACGTGTACGCAGGCACCACGTCGGCAACACATCTAGACAGCAGCGGCAGCGTCTTTACGCCGCCCTATTCGTACACGCTCGAGTCAGCAAGCGCCCTGAATACGACCGTTCCATCCAAGGCAGGTCCAGGTAAGTACTGAACTCGCGTCGCGAGACGACGGACTCGTCTCCGTCGCTCGCAGGAGCCCACCGCGTCGACACTCGGCGCGGTGGGGCGACGAGCTCGTCTCCGTCGCGAGCCAAATCGGTTCCTTGTCCGACGCTCGACGTATCGGCGGCAATCACGAGCCGATGCGCCATACCTGCGACGATGTGGTTGCAGTGACGGTACTCGACCTCGAGACAAGTGGGCCGTCGCATGTTCCCGATGAAGCGTCCCAGCCTTCCCCTGCGGCGCGTTCCCTCGGAAACCTGTCCCGAACCGGGAAAACTCGCGCAGCAAGCCCGCGCAGCACATCGAACTCGTGTTCGAGACCGTGGCAGGCGGCCACAATGACCGCACGGTACTTCGACGCGAGTCAACAGCGCAGATGTCGTCGTGATCTTGAGCGCTAAAGCGCCGCTTGGGCCGGACCGTTGGGGACACCGGACCGCAAGACGGCCATCGGTCACCTTTGCCGGAGCACCAAGAAGATGAAGACAGCATCAGCCACGTCGACGAATCCAGATTCTTACGAGGCTGGGCGGGAGCTCGGCGAACGACTCGCGTCGATCACACCAGAAGTGGTCGTCGTTTTCACGAGCATTCACTATGACTTCGCCGAGCAGTTCGCCGGGATCGTGGATGAAATCGGGCAAGACACCCTCGTATTCGGTACCACGGGCGATGGCTTCGTGGAGACAAGAACGGCATCCGACTTGGGCGTTGCCGCGATCGCAATCTCAACCGATGGACAGGCTCGCTTCTCGGCCGTGGTCGAGACTGGCCTAAAGCTCGATACGGCGGGTGTCGTTGCGCGCGCAGCAGAGCGGCTGCGTGCAGCGAACCCGACTCAACTCCAATACGCTTTCGTGTCTACCGCGATAGGAACCGATGGCGCACTCGCTGCCGCCGCGCTCAACGAGCACCTCCGAGTCCCCTTTAGCGGAGGTATCAGTGGTGATGACCGAAAACTGAAACGTGGTTACGTGCTTTGCAACGGAACCGCGAGCGAGGACGCGATTGGATTGCTCGGAATGTTCGGTGGAATCAGCGCTTCGATCGCGTCCGCCAGCGGCTGGCGCACCGTTGGCTCACCAGCAGTGGTCGACGCTTCCGAATCGACAACGGTCAATTCGATTGGTGGAACAGGCGCGCTCGATTGGGTTTCAAAGCAGCTCGGTCGCCAACCGCAGGACGTCGACCTGGGCATATTGGCGTTGATCGTCGAGCAGAATGGCGTCAGCGTGACCCGATCGATCGCGGGATGGGACGCTGCGACGGGAGCCATCAAAGCGTTCGGGGCGGTGCCGATGCACAGCTCAGCGCGCCTTGCCATCGGCGACCGCCCCGGTGCCCTGTCCGGCGTCGACACCGCCGTCGAACGGCTCAAGTCCACGAAACAGCCCAAGGCAGCCCTAGTCGTGAGCTGTGCAGGACGCAAGTGGCTGCTGGGAGACGAATTCACCAAAGAGCAGATCGAATCTGCTCAGCGCTTGGAGCACAGTTGCCCATGATCGCATTTCCGTCGCTGGGTGAGTTCGGTCCGATTCGTCCCACCGACGTCACTAGTCCATTCCACAACGTCACCTGCGTCGTGACGCTGCTCGGAGAGCCCAATGGGTGAGTGGTTCAGCACGATTGCCCCGGAAATTCCGGGAGTCGCTCGAAAAGAAAAGGTTCAGTCCCGCGATCTGCGCGCGGGCGTATTCGTTTGGGTCGCGGCCAGCGCAACGGAGTTCACGGAGAGCTTCGGGGCACTCGCGTCCAAGTTGTCTGGGGTCGTGGTGACGCTCGGAGAAGTCGCCGCCTGTTCGCAATTGGCCGAGTCCGTTTGGCATCGCACGGTCACGCTCGATGAGCTCGGCACCCTGAAGCAATGCTTGGGACCATGGCTCGCATGTCTCGAACAGGTGCGAACGGACCAGCGTGGTGCACAGAAGCTCGCGATCGATTTGGAGCGAGCAACGGCAGATCGAGAGCGCCTCGACGCTGCACTAAAGCATGCAGAGCATCAAGCGCACATCGTTCTGGAACATGCCGGAGATGCTCTCGTGTTGGTCGACCTCGACGGAAAGTGCGACGAAGCCGCATCGTCTCTCGCTTTCCAGTGGTTCGGCTCGCCCAAAGGGAAACTGGTCTGGGAGTACCTTTGTGGCAAAAAAGCTGGGCACGGCGAGCTCATGGCGCTCGGGTTCGAAGCGCTCCGAGACGGCTTTCTGCCTCCTGTGGTCGTACTGGATCAAAATCCCGAAGCGCATTGCTCGCGAAGGTCGCATTTTCGAATTGTCGCCACGACCAATCGAGTGCTCTGGCACTCTCGAATCCGTGCTCTTCGTGGTCCGAGACGTCACGGAGGTCATCGAACGAACACGAGCCGAACGACAAGCGCGAGAGGAACAGGCCGTCATCACTGCAGCCGTGCACGATCGGGAGGCACTCTGTCGGTCATTGGTCGAGTGCTCGGGCCTGATCGACGCACTCCGACGGAGACCCGATCGCCCAACGACCAAACGCCTGCTTCACACGCTGAAGGGCAACAGCGCCGTCCTCGGCTTCTCGTCGGTTGCAGAGCTGTGTCATGAACTCGAAAATCTCCTGAACAGCGATCCGGAGCGCTACGACGCACCCGATTCGCTCGTCGAGCTCTCTGCGGCATGGAACGGCGTCGAAAGAATGGTGCGGAGACTGGTTCCTGACATCGCCGACGCAAGAATCGAGCTATCCGAGGAAGAATTTCAGGGGTTCATCGAACGACTGCAGCAAGCCAACGTGCCGCAATCGATGCTCGAAATGGCTCGCTCGTTTCGACTCACGCCCACCAAGCGGATCTTCGACACCATGTCGGAAATCCATCGAACGCCTAGCGCACCGAGCCTCGAAGCAAGTCGCGGTCGACACCGAAACTCACCGAGTTCGCATCAGCGTCGGCTTCTTCTCGAGTCTGCTGAGTTGCTTCATCCATTTGTTCCGCAATTCGGTCGACCATGGAATCGAGTCACCCGAGGAGCGGCTGCGGGTCGGCAAATCCGAGACGGGCAGAATCCTGCTCAGCTCGGAGATCAACAGCGGAATGCTGACACTGACCGTCGCTGATGACGGCAAGGGGATCGATTGGGTCGCAGTCGAGAAGAAAGCAATCGCTTTGGGACTCCCCCATGGTTGCCGCGCCAATCTCATCGAAGCACTTTTCTCCGAGGGCTTCTCGACGGCGAGGGCCGTCACGGCGCTCTCCGGACGTGGCGTTGGCCTCGGAGCGGTCAAAGCTGCTGTCGACCAAATCGATGGCCGCCTGACTATAGACTCGACGCCAGGTCAAGGAACCTCGTTCAAGTTCGAGATCCCCATCCACGTCGGGTCGAGCCTGGACGAACCCCCGTGTTTCGCACGAAGCCCAACCTGTCGCCCAGCAATCGCGCGCCTGCGAGATGATGGCCCAGTGATCGCCGCAGATCGCTGAGTATCGCTGTTTCGCGCACGGACGGAACCCAGTGGGTTGCCCTGTCGTCCGTGCGTCGCGTGCGTCGTCCGCGCGTCGCGTGCGTCGTCCGTGCGTCGCGTGCGTCGCGTGCGTCGTCCGCGCGTCGCGTGCGTCGTCCGCGCGTCGCGTGCGTCGTGATCGCCCATCTCGGCCGCCTCGGCCCATCGGCGCGACGCCGTAACGCATCCGGATCGAGTCCCGTCCGATCGACGCCGTAACGCATCCGGATCGAGTCCCGTCCGATCGACGCCGTGACGCGTCCGGATCGAGTCCCGTCCGATCGACGCCGTGACGCGTCCGGATCGAGTCCCGTCCGATCGACGCCGTGACGCGTCCGGATTCGAGTCCCGGCTACGGCTCGGACTCCACCTGAAGAACATGGGAGACCGAAGACCTGCGCCGTTCTCGGCAGAATTCGACTTCTGCATCAGAATTCGGTAGGAAACCTCATCGCGCGCCCCAAAGCCCAAGGCACCCAGCGACGTCGAACCTCGCACAACCCTGTGGAAGGCCCTCGCAATGATCACTCGACGCAGCTTCATCGCACTCTCCTCACTTTTCGTGTTGCCGACCGTTGATTTTGCCGCATCCACGGCTGGTGCTAGCGAACGAGCAACGGAGCCGCCCAAGGTTCTCCTAGTTCCACTGGGCAATGCCATCAGCGACGCCGATGTTGCATTCGTCAAGGCTTGCCTGCTTGCCTTCTACGACTTCGAGCTCATCGACGGGCAACGCTTCGCCATGCCGAAGTCCGCCTACTATGCCCCGCGGAAGCGTCACCGAGCGGAAAAACTGCTCGAATACCTCGACGAGCTGGCGCCCAAGTCGATGGCTCGAATCGTTGGAATCACGGCGACCGACATCTCGACGACCAAAGGTTCGATCCACGACTTTGGGATCCTCGGGCTCGCCACGATCGACGGCCGCGCCTGCGTCCTTTCGAGTTTCCGCTGCGCGAAAGGCACGCGCACTCATGAACAAGCCCTCCAACGTTTCGGTAAGGTCGCCGTGCATGAGATCGGGCACACGCTCGGACTCGAACACTGCCCCAACGTCGGGTGCCTGATGGAGGACGCCAGAGGCAGCGTATTTACCACTGATCGCGAGTACGATCTGTGCGCGGACTGTCGAACACGGCTCGAGTCGAGTGGTCGAGCTGCCCGCAGGAACCCCAAAATCCCATGGCCTAAGCCAAAGAACTGAGGTTCGAAGCGAAAGCAACGCGGTCGAACGCGATTCCGTACGAGCGGTGTTCTCTGCAGCGGAGGGTCAGAAAGTCAGCGCCGAGCTAGGCGTCACTGGCTTGATCGACCCGTCGGCGTTGAACGACATCTTGTCGACGGCGACTTCACGCTTGTAGGTTCCGCCGCCGTTCGGACCATTGCTGACGTGGTAGACGATGTACCATTGACCTGCAAACTCTCCGACGCCGGCATGGTTCGTTGGTGGTATCCTGACCGCTGACCCCAGTCATCTTGGGCAGGATGGTCCCCTTCCGAGTCCAAGGCCCCATTGGACTACTCGACGTTGCGTAATCGATGGTCGTCGGATTGGCGGATCCAGATGCGTAGATTTCCGTAGTAAACGCCGTTGCGCTTGATGAGATACGGCGCTTCGAAGTAGCCCGACGGCGTACTCTCGACCATCTTGCCGTTGACGGATACCATGTCGCTGTTGAGTTTCGCCGTGACCATTCGCCAAAATCCGCCGTACTGGAGGTAAGCCTGGCCATCGTCGTCGATGAACACCGTCGGATCGATGGTGTAGGGAGTCTGGCCGGGATCCGAATAGTTCCAGTTCTGCATTTCACTCGCGTCGTCGACCAACGGCTTGCCCAACGCGTCCTTCCAAGGTCCTTCGGGACTATCGGCGACCGCAACGCCAATGGCCATCCCGGAGCCTCGCTGATTCACGGGCACGTACCAGTAGTATTTGCCGTTCTTGGCTCGAATCATCTGCCCAGCCCAGGCATTCGCATCTGCCCACGAGAAGGTACCAAGAGACATGGCAACCTTCTTCGTCCAGTTGACCATGTCAGTGCTCTTGAGGACGAACCACTCACGCATGACGAAGCCCGTCAATCCCTCGTCGTGGCCACAGGCAATATAGAACGTACAATTGTCGACCATGACACCAGGGTCGGCGGTGTATTGGTCGGTGAAGAGTGGATTGGACTTGCTGCTCCCCGACTTCGGCGGCGTGCAGACACCACTCGTTGCACCAGCGGAACCGCCAACGCTCGACGTTCCGCCACCACTCGTTGTGGTTCCTCCCGCCGCTTTCGTCCCACCGACGCTCGAGGTTCCGCCTGCGGTTTTCGTCCTCCCACACTCGAAGTTCCGCCCGAGGCTTTCGTTCCTCCGGCTGACGAACTCCCACCGGTCGCCTTGCTACCTCCGCTGGCTTTGCTGCCGCCAGTCGAAGCGCTCGCGCCGCCCACAGCGGAAGAGCCACCTCCACCTGAGGGCTGACTTGCGCCGCCGACCGAACCGCTCGCGCCACCGGTGACGCCGGTCGTCCCGCCTGCACTCGATTTCGACTCGAGCTCGTGCCGCCTCCACCAATGGAAGACTTGCCGCCCAAGGAGTCTCGTCCCACCTAGGTTCTGCTGAGCGCCTCCGCTCGAAGTTGCTGACGTGCCACCAACGTTCGACGATGTGTCGACTCCGGAATCGCTACCAGAACAGGCAGAGAGGCCAAAGCCAAGGGATGCAATCCAGTAGAACGTCACTCTCGAGGTCATGTCGGCTCCAGTTTTGTCGCAGCACCCTTTTCCATCTCCGAGAGAATCGAACGAGGCCACGACCATTTCATCGGTCCACCCGATTCGTCGCTCGAGACTCGATTTCGGCAGGCGAAATAAGAGCGCATGGCTCCGATTCTCCGGGGATCGCTCGCGCCGTTCCGCTCGTCCAACGCAACACCTCGCGCCTTCGAAGCCCCAGGCGGAGGCGACAGCTTCGTGTTCGACTGCCATCGAGCGAGATGAAACGCGGAAGGCCCAAGCGCCCCTGAGTCGAGTGCCCTGCTGAGTATCGAGCGGGGACATCCATGTTCCGCGATACGTCGCGGCTGGTCTACCCGCGCCTCGTTTCAGCACGACGTGCCAAAGAAAAAAAGACACCCTATTCCGCTGCGTCGTCCGACCCAACTCACGAGACGAGCCTCACAGCCCGATTGCACGCCGGTACTCCTGGTCCTCGAAGAGTCGAACGCGCACGTCCGATCGGATGATTGTCGGAGCGGCGTGGCAGACGGTACTTCAACGCACGCCAAGGTCGCGCGCCAATGAAATGGACTCGGCTCCTTCGTCACACGAACACGCGAATCGGTTCACTCAATCCCCGGAACTACGAACCACGAACGGGCACGCAAAATCGGTGACAACGTAGCAACCTGGTCGCTAAACGACGAAGTCGTGCGCGTTCGCTCGACATTCGTGGAAAATCCTAACGCAAACCAGACGCACGGCGGTTCGCGCTACCACCATTGACGAAGGAGCGTTCGAGGGTCTAGCCTTCGCGCCGAGGCTCGTCATGTTTCAATCCGTAGGCGAAATCGCGCTGTTTCG